>JAUXVI010000035.1 GCA_030680575.1 Hylemonella sp. | reverse complement strand
CCGATGAGGTCTTCAGGTTTCTTGTAGTCAGCCAGCAGGCTGTCGATCAGTTCGTTCGTGACGGTCATTTAGTTGCAATTCCATGGGAGTGCAGCAGTTTCCTGCCAATTGACCGTTTACACAAAAGTTTTTACACCCCCCAATTAACTCACCAGAGTTCAAAGTCTGGGTGAGCGGAAAAATGGGGCGTCATTGGTCTCAGTCGAATTACGCTCCGAGATCATCTCGTCTAACCCCTTCAACTATCGTCGGGCTTGTTGTCTATTTTCTGCGTGAGGGATCTCAAAGAGGTGGAACACGTTGTGATGAATCTGCCAGCCCATGAATTGAGCGACGCCAATCTGCTTCAGGCGATACGCGAACATGCCCGCTGGCAGTCTCCGTGTGAACTCGTTGAGCAAGACGGCGTGTTGATGATGGCGGGCGCGAATGCCTTCCCGGGGGTGTTTCGCAACTGCGTGGCACGGACCGACGGCAGCATTCCAGCAGCCGAGGTGCTGGCGCGGTCGCAGGCATTTTTCTCGCAGCGAGGCCGGGGCTTTGCCGTACTGGTGCGGGGCAGCCGGGATCAGGGCCTGGTCGAGGCGTTGCAGGCGGAAGGGCTGACGCCACTGGGCGACAACCCGTGCATGCTGATCGAGATGCCAGTGGCCGAACCAGTCATTCCAGCAGGTATTCGCATCGAACGCTTTGACGACGTGGCGCGTGTGCAGGATGCGATGGAGATCAGCGCCGAAGCCTATGAGGCGCTCAAGCTGCCGGCGGAGGAAACCCGGGTGTTTTTCGGGAAACCAGAGGCCTTGTTGTCGCCGCAGGTCATCGGCTTTGTTGCCTACCGTGACGACGTGCCGGTGTCGACTGCGCTGACGATTCTCAGTGGCGAGGGGGCTGGGATCTATTGGGTCGGCACCACGGCTGCTGCGCAGCGCTCGGGCCTGGGAGAGTTGTGCACCCGGCTGGCCACCCATGCCGGGTTTGCCAGCGGGGCGCGCGTGGTCACCTTGCAGGCCAGTCCGTATGGTGAGCCGATCTACCAGCGGCTGGGTTACCGGACCTACGACCGGTTGTTGCGCTATCGCTATCCGGCACCCGCCGTGGCGGGCGCTCCCGGGTGAGGGCGAACCCCACCTGGAGGTGCAGCATCAACCGGCCAGCGCGGCCTTCACGGCAGCCGACACTTGGCCCATCTCGGCCTTGCCGGCCAGGCGGGTCTTGACCACGCCCATGACCTTGCCCATGTCGCCGGGACCCTTGGCACCGAGTTCGGCCACGATGGACTTGACTTCGGCGGCCACTTCGTCGGCGCTCATGCGCTGCGGCAGGTAGGCTTCCAGCACCTTGATCTCGGCGCTTTCCTTGTCGGCCAGATCCTGGCGGGCCGCCTGCACGAAGGCGGCGACCGAGTCCTTGCGCTGCTTGATCAGCTTGTCGATCACGGCGACCACGGCCACGTCGTCGAGCGTGATGCGCTCGTCAACTTCTTTTTGCTTCAGCGCGGCCTGCAGCAGGCGGATGGTGCCCAGGCGTTCGCTGTCCTTGGCGCGCATGGCGGCCTTCATGTCTTCGGTGATTTGGTCTTTGAGTGACATGGTTGTATCTCCGGAAAAAACAAAACCCGCGCCTGGCGTCCCGAGCGCGGGTTATGGATGCTCTGAGGTCTCGGACCCCGGCGCGATCAGTACAGCTTCTTGGGCAGCTGCATCGAGCGGATACGTTTGTAGTTGCGCTTCACAGCGGCAGCCTTCTTGCGTTTGCGCTCGGCGGTCGGCTTCTCGTAGAACTCGCGTGCACGGAGGTCGGTCAGCAGGCCCAGTTTTTCAATGGTGCGCTTGAAGCGGCGCAGTGCCACGTCAAACGGCTCGTTTTCTTTAACACGAATGGTCGTCATTACGTCTTGATTTCCGAAATGTGCGGTCAGAGGGAGGACAGGAAGATCGGGCCTGTACGCCATGTACCGCGAAGTGCCCCGCCTGTAACTAGTATTGGCCGGCGGGGCTATGCCAGCAAAGTCAAACATTATAGCCGTTTGGCCAGCGCCGGCAACCGTCCGCCCCGCCAGAGCCGGGAAAACCAGGGCCGCCGTAGGCGGCCTGCCCCTGGAGGGGCAACGCCCGACACGCAGTGCGGGCGTGGGGGGAAACCTCATTCAGCCCGCAGGGCTTGGGCTAGCGCCACGCCGCAGGCGTGAGCGCTAGCCCAAGCCCACTGGAAGTTGTAACCGCCCAGCCAACCCGTCACGTCCACCACCTCGCCGATGAAGTACAGGCCGGGCTGCTTCTGCGCTTCCATGGTCTGGCTGGAGAGCTCGCGGGTGTCCACGCCGCCGGCGGTGACCTCGGCCTTGGCGTAGCCCTCGGTGCCGGTGGGCGTGAGTTCCCAGGCCGACAGGCGGGTGGCCAGTGCGGCCAGCGCCTTGTCGCTCGCTTCGTTCACCGGGCGCTGCCAGGCGGCGTCCTGCTGCACCCAGGCCTCGGCCAGCCGGCTGGGCAACTGGGTGGCGAGTTCGTTGGCGATCAGCTTGCGCGAGCGCGCCTTGGCCTGCTGCAGGAACTGCAGCAAGTCCTGCTCGGGCGCCAGGTTCAGGCGGATCGGTGTGTTGGCGCGCCAGTAGCTGGAGATCTGCAGCACCGCCGGGCCCGACAGGCCGCGGTGGGTGAACAGCAGGTCTTCCAGAAAGGCCATGCGCTCCTTCTTCGTGCCAGTCTCGATCTGCACTGGCAGCGCCAAGCCGGCCAGACCGGCGTAGGGCGCCCAGGCGGCGCCGTCGAAGGTCAGGGGCACCAGCGCGGGGCGCGGCTCGATGAGTTTGAGGCCGAACTGCTTGGCGATGCGGTAACCGAAGTCGGTGGCGCCGATCTTCGGTATCGACAGGCCGCCGGTGGCTACCACCACCGCGCGACATTGCACCGTGCCCTGGTCACTATCGATTTCATAGCTGCCTGCGCCCGTTCCGTCTGAGCTGGAGGCCGAAAACCTCACATTTTTCACACCGCAGGGCTGCCAGCGTGTGACGCCGCCGGCCTCGCACTCGCGCAGCAGCAGTTGGACGATGTCGTCGGCCGAGCGGTCGCAGAACAGCTGGCCCTTGTGCTTTTCGTGGAAGGCAATGCCGTCGCGCTGCAGCAGCGCGAGGAAGTCCTGCGGCGTGTAGCGTGACAGCGCGGAGCGGCAGAAGTTGGGGTTGTCGCTGATGAAGTGTTTCTGCGGCGCGCGCACGTCAAGGTCGCGGTTGGTGAAGTTGCAACGCCCGCCGCCCGAGATGCGGATCTTCTCCGCCACTTTCGGGCTGTGGTCCAGCACCAGCACCTTGAGGCCCCGCTGACCGGCCACGCCCGCACAAAACAGACCGGCCGCGCCAGCGCCGACCACAACGACATCGAATTTCTGCATGGCCCGAGTTTATTAGCCCCCACGCTCCCAAAGGGCGTGTGGTCGCTGCCCCCCGGGAGACCGGCATCGCCTTGGGGCGGCCCGGCGGCGATGTAGAGGCTGATCCGGCGCGTGAGGCGCAGCGCACATAAAGGTCCAAGCGGGAAACGCCGTGGAACCGGCTTCGCCGGGCCACTGGCGTTGCCCCCTTGAGGGGGGTGGCGTAGCGACACGAAGTGCGCGTAGCCTGGGGGTGTTCAACTGCTACGCCGCCAGCTTGTTGCGGTCGGCCAGCAGCATGGCCTTGCGCGTCAGGCCGTCGATCTCGCCGGTGATGTTGGACAGTACCGTGGCCACGACGGCGAACTCGCGCCCGTGCTGGCCGGCGCGTGCTGCCATGACCTGGGCGTTGAAGCTCACCACCTTGGCTTCCTTGGCCACGCTCTGGATGTCGCCCACGATGCCGCTGAGTTCACGCATCATGGCGTCGGACTTGGCCTTGGTGATCTCGTCGAAGGCGGTGGTGGCGGTGTTGAGTGCCGCCAGCACCTTGTCGGTGTGGCTCACCAGCTCGGCCAAGGTGTCGGCCTGGCGTGCACTGCGGTGTGCAATGTGGTCCAGCGTGGTGCGCACCAGGCTGATGAAGGCCTCAATCACGTGCGCCACGCCTTGGGCTCCGTGGTAGGTCGCTTCGATCTTGCGCGCGCTGCTGGCTTCCAGCTGGCGTGGTGTGCCCTGCAGGTGCTGCTGGCTTTCGGTGAAGACGTGCAGCGATTTGCGGGCCTCTTCCAGTTTGACGGCATCCCCCTGCGACGCCAGCACGGTCTGCAGGATCATGCGCTGCGACAGCATGCGCTGGCGTGCCGCCAGGTTGACAAGCGACAGGCCGGCCACCGTGGTGGCGGCTGCAACTGCCGTGGGGGGAGTGGGTGTGACAGCGACGGAAAACGTGTGGTTCATTATGGGCTCCCGCTTCAAGGCGGGGCCCAACGACCCCGCTCAGGTACCCCAAGCAAAGGCCGGGCCAGTTTCTTGTTGTTGCAGCTGAAGCAGACCCTGCAGCACGTCACCCACCACGATGACGCAGGGGCTGCCGAGTTCTTCGCGCACCAGCGTGGCGTGCAATTCGGCCAGTGTGCTGACGGCGTGGCGCTGGCTGGGCAGCGAGGCGTTCTGGATCAGCGCCACCGGTGTGTCGCCCGGCAGGCCGGACAGCAGGCCGTGCTCGATTTGCTGTGCGCCGCTGACGCCCATGTAGATCACCAGTGTGAGCTTGGCCGTGCGCGCGGTGGCGGCAATCGCGCGCCAGTCCGGCCCGTTGTCGCCGGGTTTGGCGTGGCCGGTAAGGAACAGCACGCCGTGCGCGTGGTCGCGGTGGGTGAGCGGCACGCCCAGGGACGTGACGGCGGCCAGGCCGGAGGTGATGCCGTTGATCACCTCGACACGGATGCCGGCTTGCTGCAAATGTTCCACTTCCTCGCCGCCGCGGCCGAAGATGAACGGGTCGCCGCCCTTCAAGCGCACCACGCGCTCGCCTTCACGCACGGCGGTGATCATGAGTTTTTCGATGAAGGACTGCGGTGTCGACTTGCAGCCGCCGCGCTTGCCGACGTAGACGATGCGCGCCGTGGGCGCGGCGTGGGCGACGATGGCCTCGTTCACCAGATCGTCGACGAACAGCACGCTGGCGCTTTGAATGGCCTTCAAGGCCTTGAGCGTGAGCAGTTCCGGGTCGCCCGGGCCGGCGCCGACCAGGGTGCAGCTGCCGAGGGCTGAACCAAGTGAGGAAAAAGAGGGCTGGGTCATGGCGGGCTCCAGGGGCGAGTTAGATCTGACGGATCAGACGCAAGATGTGTTCCACCTGCACCGCAATCGGTGCCGGCACTTCGCTGCGGCCGGCCAGCACCTCGTGGATGTAGGTCGCGGTGGCGGCGGCATCGGGGCTTTGCGGCAGGCCGGGCAGGGCCAGCAGCGAGCCACTTTGCGCTTCCTGCAAGCTGCTGCGCTGGCCGGCGATGAAGCCGTCCATCTGCGGCATGCGGCGCGCATCGGCCACGGCTTCGCCTTCGGTGCCGCGCAGCAGCAAGGCGTTGGCCTGGATCAGTTCGAAGGTGGCCGCCATCGACTGCGCGTACTCGGGGTGGGTGTAGCTGCTGACGATCAGCGCCTTGCCAGCCACCGGGTTCATGAGCTTGACCAGGCTGTGCGCCGGGTTGCGCAGGCCAACCACGCGGCGCACTTCCAGCAGGCGCTGCAGGCCGGGATTCAGCAGCGCCGTGGGCACGAATTGCACCTCGCCATTCGCTATGCTTTTGATAGCTTTTTGCGCTGGAATATCAAGGTCTAGCAGCACTTCTGACGTGTAAACCCGGGCCGACTCGGTGGGTGTGCCATGCACCAGCACGGGCAAGCCCTCGCGCGCCAGCAGCAGGGCCAGCAGCGGCAGCAGGCCGGGCAGCTTGCGCGCGCCGTTGTAGCTCGGCAGCACCACCACCGGCTGCTGTGCCGGCACGTGCTGCAGTCGGGCGTGGGTGGCATTGAGAAAGCCAGCCATCTCTTCCGGCGTTTCGCCCTTGATGCGCATGGCCAGGCAGAAGGCGCCAACCTCCAGGTCGGTCACCGTGCCATCGAGTACTTGGCCGAACAGATCAGCCGCTTGCACGCGCGACAACGACCGCGCGCCTTCCTTGCCGCGGCCAATTTCTCGGATGTAGTTGCCAATGCCCATGGATAGAGATTTTGAACCCGTTGTTATAAATTTTGGTAATAAGCTGATTCACGTGCCGAGCCCAGTTCAAGCCGCCTGCTGCAAGGGCGCAGAGGCGCGCACCAGGCGTTGCAGCTCGGGCACGCAGGAGCCGCAGTTGGTGCCGCACTGCAGGGCTTGCTGCAGTTGGGCCAGGCGTTCACCTTCGCTGCCGCGGCAGTGCGTGAGCTGCGTGTGGATCGCGCTTTCGCTGACGTTGAAACAGGTACAGACCTGGCGGCTGCGCGCTGCCAATGCCACCGGGGCAGTGGCACTGCCTTGCAGCAGCGCACGGCCGTAGGCCTGCGCCGGCAGTTCGTCCTGGAGCAGGGTCTTGAGCCAGACCTCGGCACGCGTGTCGCCGGCCAGCAGAAAACCTTCCACCGTGGTCTGCTCATGCGTGCGGTGCACCCGCACGGCACGGCGTTGGCCGCGTTTGGGGTCGGCGTAGTGCAGCACGCTGGCGTCGCGCAGATTGAACAAGGCTTCCACCTCGGCCAGCAGATCGGCCGGTGGTGCTTCATGCGCGGCGGCACGCAGCAGCACACCCGTGCGATCGCGCCCGAACGGCACGCAACTGGCAAAGGGAAAACGCAGCATCAGGCGGCGCAGCGCTTCGCGCGTGCGCAGCGCGCTGTCGGCCGGCAGCCAGGCCATGGCCAACAGCGTCCACGGCAGCTCGGCCTTGAGAATCTTCACCGCCGCGTGCTTGAGCTCCGGTTGTTTGGAGTCCGGGCAGAAGGCCGAGGTGGTGAGCGCGTTGACGCCGGCCAGCGGTTGGCCGGTGCTGCTTTGACCGCTCAGGTACTCCGGCCCCCAGTGCATGGCCATGAAGGCCTGGCCGGCGGCCACTTCCGCGCTGGCCTGCAGCGGCACCACGATGGAGCCACGCTTGCTGGTGACGTGTACCAGATCACCCTCGGCCAGGCCGCGGTGCGCCATATCCTGCGCATTCATCTGCAGCGCCGGTTCTGCCACATGGCCGAACAGCCGGCCCAGCGTGCCGGTGCGGCTCATGCCGTGCCAATGGTCGCGCAGGCGGCCGGTGGTGAGAGAGAACGGAAAGCGTGACTCGCGCGGTTCGGCCACTTCCCGGTAGACGGTGTTGGCGAAGCGGGCGCGGCCGTCGGGCGTGGGGAAGATGCCGTCTTCGTACAGGCGGGCTTTGCCTTCAAGAGCACCTTCTGGCAGGGGCCATTGCTGGGGCGCTGCTTCAAGTTGCTGGTACGACAGGCCGGTGATGTCGAGATCGCGGCCGCGGGTGGATTCGCGGTGTTCGTTCCAGATTGATTCGGGTGTTGGGTACGCGAACAGCGAACTTGGGGTCAGAGCCGAATTTCGTTCAGTGTGGTTGGCCTCCATCGGCGTTGTCGTCCTGAATTCGGATCCGACCCCAACTTCTTTCTCCAGCCGGTGTGCGAAATCCACCGCAATCTGCCAGTCGTGGCGCGCCTGGCCCGGCGCCGGTACGGCCGCGCGCACGCGCGAGATGCGGCGCTCGCTGTTGGTGACGGTGCCGTCCTTCTCGCCCCAGGTGCTGGCGGGCAGCAGCAGGTCGGCGAAGTCACAGGTGGAGGGTGTGGCGAAGGCTTCCTGCACCACCACGAACTCGGCGCGTTCCAGGGCACGGCGCACGGTGGCCTGGTCGGGCATGGAGTGGGCGGGGTTGGTGCAGGCAATCCACAGTGCTTTGATTTCGCCGTCAGCGGCAGCCTGGAACATTTCCACCGCCGTTTTGCCGGGTCTGGCCGGCACATCGGGCACGCCCCACAGCGCGGCCACTTCGGCACGGTGCTGCGGGTTGGCCAAATCGCGGTGGGCCGACAGCAGGTTGGCCATGCCGCCGACCTCGCGCCCGCCCATGGCATTGGGCTGGCCGGTGAGCGAGAAGGGGCCGGCGCCGGGTTTGCCGATCTGGCCCGTGGCCAGGTGCAGGTTGATCAGCGCGGCGTTCTTGGCGGTGCCGCTGCTGCTCTGGTTGAGGCCCTGGCAATACAGGCTGAGCGTAGCGCCGCGCCGCTGCGGGTCGCCACTGCCGCCGGTGGCAAACAGGCGTGCCGCCTCGTACAGCGCCTGCTTGTCGATGCCGCAGGTCTGCGCCACCAGGTAGGGCGTGTAGTCCTGTAGCGTGGCCTTGAGGGCCTCAAAGCCGCTGGTATGGGCGGCGATATAGGCGCTGTCGAGCCAGCCTTCCCACAGCATGATGTAGAGCAGGCCGTTGAACAGCGCCACGTCGGTGCCAGGTTGGATGGGCAGATAAAGGTCGGCGCTGCCGGCGGTGTCGGTGCGGCGCGGGTCGGCGACGATGATCTTCAGCGCCGGGTTGGCTTTTTTCGCTTCTTCGATGCGACGAAACAGCACGGGATGCGCCCAGGCGGCGTTGGAGCCAACGATGAACAGGCAGTCGGCGTGGTCAATGTCTTCATAGCAGGCTGGCGGCGCATCGGCGCCCAGCGTCTGCTTGTAGCCCGCCACCGCGCTGCTCATGCACAGGCGCGAGTTGGTGTCGATGTTGTTGGTGCCGATCAGGCCCTTGGCCAGCTTGTTGAAGACGTAGTAGTCCTCGGTCAGCAACTGGCCCGAGACGTAAAAGCCCACCGCGTCTGGGCCGTGGGTGCGGATGATGTTCGCAAAGCGTGTGCTGGCCAGATCCAGCGCGGCGTCCCAGCCCAGTGCTTGCGGCGCCGCGCCACGCTGCAGGCGCTGCATCGGTTGGAGCAGGCGCACCTGCTGCGTGATGTCCGGCGTCGCCGTCAGGTGCAGCGTCGAACCTTTCGAGCAAAGCCGGCCGAAGTTGGCCGGATGGTCCGGGTCGCCGCGCACGCCAGTGATCTGCGCGCCCTGCGACTCGATGATGACACCACAGCCCACCCCACAGTAGGGGCAGGTCGACTTCGTCTCCCTGACCACTATCTCGTTCATGCGCAGGCCGTCTTCCTCTGGCACGGCCCGGCCACCGGGGGCTGGACGTCGATCGCCAGCGTGGCGAGTTCCTGCGCGTCGAGCTGCACCATGCCGTCCGTCACCTGCACGGCAAAGCGCGGCGTGCTGCCTTCGTCGGGCGCGCGGGCGCAGCCGCTGTCCAGGCCAATGGTCCAGTTGTGCAGCGGGCAGGCGACATGGGTGCCGAACACAATGCCCTGGCTCAGCGGGCCGCCCTTGTGCGGGCAGCGGTCGAGCAGGGCAAAGACCTGGTCCTGATCGTTGCGGAACACCGCCACGTCCATGCCCTGCGGACGCGCCACGCGGCGCGAACCCAGCACCGGGATGTCTTCCACGTGGCAGATGGTTTTCCATTCACTCATGATGTGCTCACTTATTGATAGCGGTTGGCGCTTTTTCTAAAAGGGCTGGAGGCCGATTTCATGCCGAGAGTTTTTCGAACTGGCGTGTGTCTACCGTGGCTTTGTCAAACTCAAACCACGGGTCGGGCTCGCCGTCGAGCGCGAACTGCAGCCGTTCCCACAAGGCCTTGCGGCCCTCATGGTCGTCCAGGATCTTTTTCTTCACGTAGTCCAGGCCGACCCGGTTGACGTAGTGCACGGTGCGCTCCAGGTACCAGCCTTCCTCGCGGTAGAGCTGCATGAAGGCGCCGGTGTACTCCAGCACTTCCTCGGCGGTCTTCAGCTTGGTGAAGAAATGCGCCACCTCGGTCTTGATGCCGCCGTTGCCGGCGATGTGCATCTCCCAGCCGGAGTCGACGCCGATGATGCCCACGTCCTTGATGCCGGCCTCGGCGCAGTTGCGCGGACAGCCGCTGACGGCGAACTTCACCTTGTGCGGCGCGTACATGCGCCACATGGCGCGTTCCAGGTCCTTGCCCATCTGCGTGCTGTCCTGCGTGCCCATGCGGCACCACTCGCTGCCCACACAGGTCTTCACCGTGCGCAGCGCCTTGGCGTAGGCGTGGCCGCTCGGCATGCCGATGTCGCGCCACACCGCCTGCAGGTCTTCCTTCTTCACGCCCAGCAGGTCGATGCGCTGGCCACCGGTGACCTTGACGGTCGGGATCTTGTACTTGTCCACCGCGTCGGCAATGCGGCGCAGCTCGTCCGCCGTGGTCTCGCCGCCCCACATGCGCGGGATCACGCTGTAGGTGCCGTCCTTCTGGATGTTGGCGTGGCTGCGTTCGTTGATGTAGCGGCTTTGCGGATCGTCCTTTGCCAGCTTGGGCCAACTGCTGATGAGGTAGTAGTTGACGGCCGGGCGGCAGGAGGCGCAGCCGTTGGGGGTGCGCCATTCCATGAACTTGAAGACGTCGGCGATCGTCAACAGCTTGTTGGCCACGATGGCTTCGCGCACCGCCTGGTGGCCGTGCTCGGTGCAGCCGCACATGGCTTTGGTTTTCGGTGTGGCCGAGTAGTCGCCGCCGGCGGTGAACATCAAAATCTGTTCTACCAGGCCGGTGCAGGAGCCGCACGAGGCGCTGGCCTTGGTGTGCTTGCGCACCTCGTCCAGCGTGAACAGACCTTTTTCCTTGATGGCCTTGCAGATGGTGCCCTTGGTGACGCCGTTGCAGCCGCACACTTCGTCCGTGTCGGCCATCGCGGCGGCCTTGCTGTGGCCTTCGTGGCCGGCGTCGCCGATGTTGGATTCGCCGAACATCAGCTTGTCGCGGATGTCGGCCACCGGCCGGCCGTCGCGCAGCAGCTTGAAGTACCAGCTGCCGTCCACCGTGTCGCCGTAGAGGCAGGCGCCGATGAGCTTGTCGTCCTTCAGCACCAGCTTCTTGTAGACACCGCCAGCCGGGTCGCTCATCACGATCTCTTCGGTGTCGTCGCCGCCCATGAACTGGCCGGCAGAAAATAGGTCGATGCCGGTGACCTTGAGCTTGGTCGAGGTCAGCGAACCGGTGTAGCGGCCGATGCCGAACTGCGCCAGGTGGTTGGCCAGCACCTTGCCCTGCTCAAACAGCGGCGCCACCAGGCCGTAGGCAATGCCGCGGTGCGCGGCGCACTCACCCACCGCGTAGATGCGGGCGTCGGTGGTGGTCTGCAGCGTGTCGCTGACCACGATGCCGCGGTTGACGTGCAGCTTCATGCTCTCGGCCAGGGCGGTGTTGGGGCGGATGCCGACCGCCATCACCACCAGATCGGCCGGCACTTGCGCGCCGTCCTTGAACTTCACAGCCTTGACGCGGCCGTCTTCGCCACCGACCAGCGCTTCAGTCTGCGCACCGATCAGGAACTTCATGCCGCGCGCTTCCAGCGATTGCTGCAGCAGCCGGCCAGCCACGTCGTCGAGCTGGCGCTCCATCAGCCAGGGCGAGACGTGCACCACCGTCACCTGCATGCCGCGTTTCATCAGGCCGTTGGCGGCCTCCAGCCCGAGCAGGCCGCCGCCGATGACCACGGCGTGCGGGTACTGGGCGGCGGCGTCGATCATGGCCTGCGTGTCGGCAATGTCGCGGTAAGCCAGCACACCTTGCAGGTCCTTGCCCGGAATGGGCAGGATGAAGGGGTTGGAGCCGGTGGCCATGATCAGGCGGTCGTACGGGGCGCTCAGGGTTTCACCGGCGGCGTTTTTCGCATGCACGATGCGCTTGACGCGGTCGACCTCGGTCACGGTCCAGCCGGCATGCAGGGTGATGCCGTTGTCCTGGTACCAGGCCCAGTCGTTGAGGATGATGTCCTCCAGCTTCTGCTCACCGGCCAGCACCGGCGACAGCAGGATGCGGTTGTAGTTCGGGTGCGGCTCAGTACCGAAGACGGTGATGTCGTACAGGTCGGGTGCGATCTTCAGCAGCTCTTCGAGCGAGCGTACGCCGGCCATGCCGTTGCCGATCATCACCAGCTTCATCTTGTTTTTGGGGTTGACGCTCATATCCATGTCTATCTCCTCAAGCTGCTTTCTCAACGTGGGCTTGCCGGGTGTAGAGGAAGTCGATCACCGCCTTGCGGCAGTTGATGTAACGCGGGTCTTCCGCCAGGGCGACGCGGTTGCGTGGACGCGGCAGGTCCACCGCCAGCACCTCGCCAATGGTGGCGGCCGGGCCGTTGGTCATCATCACGATCTTGTCGGACAGCAGCACGGCTTCGTCCACGTCGTGCGTCACCATCACCACCGTGCTTTTCGTGCGCGCCACGATCTCCAGCAGCTCGTCCTGCAGCTTGGCGCGCGTCAGCGCATCCAGGGCGCCGAAGGGCTCGTCCATCAGCAGCACCTGCGGCTCCATGGACAGCGCCCGGGCAATACCGACGCGTTGTTTCATGCCGCCGGAGATTTCGCCCGGGCGCTTCTGCGCCGCAGCCGTCAGGCCCACCAGTTCGAGTGCCGCGTCGGTGCGGGCCTTGAGCTGAGCCTTGTTTTCCGCCGGGGCGCCGGTACTTCTGCTGGCGGCACCGAAGACGCGTTCCACCGCCAGGTAGACGTTTTCGAAGCAGGTCAGCCAGGGCAGGAGCGAATGGTTCTGGAACACCACCGCGCGCTCGGGGCCGGGGCCGGCGATTTCGCGGTTGGCGCACAGCAGGGTGCCGGCGGTGGGGGTAGTCAGGCCCGCAATCAGGTTCAGCAGGGTGGACTTGCCGCAGCCGGAGTGGCCGATCAGCGCCACGAACTCGCCCTTGGCGATCGTCAGGTTGATGTCGCGCAGCGCCGGGAACAGGCCCTTTTTGGTGCGGAAAGTCTGCTCGACCCCCTGGACCTCGATGAACTTGGTGGTGTGGGATGCATTCATGATGTTCTCCTTTTCTTTCCGGGGGCTATCGTGGAACCGGCAAAGCCTTAGCCACTGGTGGCGCCCCCTTGAGGGGGTGACGCGCCCTTGGGCGCGGCTCAGGGGTGGGTTAAGTCTTCACCTCTTCGAACGTGAAGGCGCTGGCGAGTTTGATCAGGGCGAACTCGAGCACCAGGCCGACGATGCCGATCACGAAGATGGCGATGATGATGCTGGCCACGTTGAGGTTGTTCCACTCGTCCCAGATCCAGAAGCCGATGCCCACGCCGCCGGTCAGCATCTCGGCGGCCACGATCACCAGCCAGGCCGTGCCTACCGCCAGGCGCACGCCGGTCAGCATGTAGGGCAGCACGGCGGGGAACAGGATCTTGGTGGCGATCTTCCATTCCGACAGGTTCAGCACGCGCGCCACGTTCATGTAGTCGCTCGGCACGCGCTGCACACCCACCGCGGTGTTGATGATCATGGGCCAGATCGAGCAGATGAAGATGGTCCAGATGGCGGCCGGGTTGGCGCCCTTGAACACCATCAGGCCGATCGGCAGCCAGGCCAGCGGCGAGACCGGACGCAGCAGGCTGATGAGCGGGTTGAACATGCGGCTCAGGAACTCGAAGCGCCCGATCATGAAACCGGCCGGGATGCCGACCACGGCCGCCAGGCCGAAGCCCAGGGCCACGCGCTCGAGCGACATCAGAACGTTCCAGCCCACGCCCTGGTCGTTCGGGCCCTTGCGGTAGAAAGGGTCGCTGAAGACATCGAGCGCCTGTTTCCATGTTTCCAGCGGGCTGGGGATGCCGCTGCCGCTGGAGAGCGCCACCAGCGCCCAGATGCCGATCAGCAGCGCCAGGCCGAACACCGGCGGCAGCACGCGCAAGGCCAGGCCGCGCCAGTCGTAGCCGGGCATTTGCGGGGCCACGGGTTCATGAGGCTTTTCGGCCTTCGTCCTTGCGGAATATGCGGCAGGCGCTATCTTTTCGATAGCGTTGGCCACGGGGGCGGGGGTGACCCGCTCCACGGGGGGGTGAAACACGGCGCTGACCATGGTGCGTTCCTTCTCTGTTCTGCTCTGCTCGGTTCTTCAGACCTTGACTTTGAAGCTGTCGGCGTATTTCTTCGGGTCCTTGCCGTCCCACACCACGCCATCCATGAACTTGGAGCTGCGCATGGCGTCCTTCGGTACCGGTGCCTTGGCGGCGGTGGCGGCTTGCTTGTAGAGCTCGATCTGGTTGATCTGCTTGGCCACACCCAGGTAGTCCGGGTGCTCTTTGAGCAGGCCCCAGCGCTTGTGCTGGGTCATGAACCACATGCCGTCGCTCAGGTAGGGGAAGGTGACCGCACCCTCGTTGTAGAACTTCATGTGGTTGGGGTCGTCCCAGGTCTTGCCCATGCCGTCCTGGTAGCGGCCCAGGATGCGCTGGTTGATGGCATCGACGCCGGTGTTGACGTAGCTCTTGTCGGCAATCGTCTCGGCCATCTTGTTCTTGTTCGACAGGCTGGCGTCGATCCAGCGGCCGGCTTCGATGATGGCGGCCGTCACCGCACGTGCGGTGTTGGGGTACTTCTTGACGAAGTCGCCCGTGGTGCCCAGCACCTTCTCCGGGTGGTCCTTCCAGATGTCCTGCGTGGTGGTGGCGGTGACACCGATGCCGTCGATGATGGCGCGGTGGTTCCACGGTTCGCCGACGCAGAAGCCGTCCATATTGCCCACGCGCATGTTGGCCACCATCTGCGGCGGCGGCACGGTGATGACCTTGGCATCCTTCATCGGGTTGATGCCGTTGGCTGCCAGCCAGTAGTACAGCCACATGGCGTGCGTGCCGGTGGGGAAGGTCTGGGCGAAGGTGTATTCGCGTTTCTCGCTGGCCATCAGCTTGGCCAGGCCGGCGCCATTGACTGCGCCCTTGTCGGCCAGCTTTTTGGACAGGGTGATGGCTTGGCCGTTGTTGTTGAGCGTCATGAGCACGGCCATGTCTTTCTTCGGGCCGCTCATGCCGAGGTGCACGCCGTAGATCAGGCCGTACAGCACGTGGGCAAAGTCGAGCTCGCCGTTGACCAGCTTGTCGCGCACGCCGGCCCAGCTGGCTTCCTTGCTCGGGATGATCTTGACGCCGTACTTCTGGTCGAAGCCCAGCACCGAGGCCATCACCACGCTGGCGCAGTCGGTCAGCGGAATGAAGCCGATCTTCACTTCCTTCTTCTCCGGGGCATCGGAGCCGGCAGCATAGACGGCCGCGCGCAAGGCGGGGTCAATCCCGACGGCACCGACGGCGGCGGTTTGCAATACGGCGCGGCGGCTGAGTTTGGCGTTCAGAAGATCAGGCATCACTAGCTCCTAGAGTCGACGAAGAAAACAAAAAAGGCGTCCTCACGCGGCGGGCCCGTCGTGCTGACGGTGCCTACCGGTGGGGACGCCTTTGTCCTTTGTCGGCCACCTCATCCGCCGTTGGATGGGGTGGCCGACAGACCGTTATGGGTCTTGTTTCTTCTTAAGCAAGGGTCGTGCCAGAATTCAAGTGCGCTCAATTGCTATAAATTTGATAGCTTCAGGCGCAATAACCATAAGGTGTAAATGGTGTTTTGACCTGATATTCTGAAGCTGCACCGATTTTGTGCGGTGCACCAAAACAGTCACAGCAGGTCGGCCACATCCAGCATGCGCTGCGCCACCTCGGCCAGTTTCAGGCCCTTGTCCATGGCCGTCTTGCGCAGCTTGGTGTAAGCGTCCGCTTCGTTCAGTCCCTGGCGCTGCATCAGCAGGCCCTTGGCGCGGTCGATCAGTTTGCGGTCCTTCAGCTCGGCACTGATCTCGTCCAGCTCGCTGCGTGTCTCGGCCAGCGCCTGGTGCAGCGCCTGCTCGTGCTGGAAGCGCACCATGGCCACATCCAGGATCGGGCGGATGCGTTCGGGCGCCAGGCCCGCCACCACATAGGCGGTGACGCCGGCGGCCACCGCCTCGCGCACGTGCGAGGTGTCGCTGTCGTTGGTGAACATGACGATCGGGCGCGGCGCCTCGCGTGTGGCCATCACCACGTGCTCCAGCGCATCGCGGGCATCGCTCTCGGCATCGACGATCACCATGTCGGGCTGCAGCTGCGCCAGCCGATCGGCCAGGAACACGTCGGCCGGCAGCGAGGCCACCAGGTTGAAGCCGCTTTCCAGCAGGCCGATGCGCAGGCTGCGCGAACGTTCGGCCTGCCGGCAGGCGTGCTCGTCGTCCGGATCATTCAGGGCCAGATCGGGAGCGACGACGACGATACGCAGGACTTCGTTCATGGGGCAGGTGCAGCAAGAAATGCGCCAATTGTGTGCGCGATTCGATGCGTTGCCGGCGCGTGGCTGCTATAAATCGGCGACTGACATCACAGAATCAAGTAAGGCACCGGCCATGAACCCGCAGACCGCATCACTCATGGCGGAATACAACCGCTGGATGAACGACCGCATGTATGAGGCTGCCGCCAGCCTCGACGCCGCAGCGCTCGCGGCTGACCAAGGGGCCTTCTTCGGCTCCATTCTGGGAACGTTGAATCACATTGCCGTCGCCGACACGATCTGGCTGCATCGCTTCGCTCAGCACGAGGCCTCGTTCACCGCGCTGAGCGCGTTGTCCGATTTTCGGCAACCGGCCTCCTTGAGCCAGCCCCTCGCGCCCGACCTGGCGGGTCTTCGTCACTACCGGCGTCAACTGGATGAACTCATTGAGCGCTGGGTGGCAGAGCTGACGCCCGCGCATCTCTCCAGCAGCATCGCGTACAGCAACATGGCTGGCGTCAAGTCGAGTAGAAGCTTTGGCGCTTTGCTCCAGCACTTCTTCAACCATCAGACGCATCATCGCGGCCAGGTCTCCACGCTGTTGTTCCAGTCTGGCGTGGATGTCGGCGTCACCGACCTGCTGGCGCTCATTCCGCGCAGCGATGCCTGACCTTGTGCGACGCAGCGCAAACGTCACACCGGGTGTTGTGGATTGATTCCGGCGACTTGGCGGTCCTGGCTGAGCAGTGGCGTGGGCCGGCAGACGCCATTGCCCTGGGCATAGTCAATGCCCATGGCCCGCAGGATATGGATGATGGCGTCGTTTTCCACATGCTCGGCGACGGTCTTCTTGCCCAGGATATGACCGATGCGGTTGACGGTTTCGGCCAGGGCCAGATCAATCTTGTCGCGCTCGATGTTGCGGATGAAGCCGCCGTCGATCTTCAGGTAATCGACCGACAGATTTTTCAGATAACCCAGCGAACTGTTGCCGATGCCGAAATCGTCGAGTGCAAATTCAATGCCGATCGACTTGCATTGCCGGATGAACTGTTCCGTGGCCTGCAGGTTGTTGATGGCGACGCTTTCCGTCAGCTCGAAGCAGATGGCGCCGGCACCCGGCTGGTAGCGTTCAATCTGTTGCCGGATGAAATCGAAAAACCCCTCGGTGTTGATCGAGGCCCCCGACAGGTTGATGCAGCAGGTCAGGGGCCCACCCCCTCGCTCGGCGACCAGCGCGTGGTAGTGGCTGAACACCTGGCGGATGACCCAGCGGTCGATCTCGGGCATCAGGTTGTAGCGTTCGGCCGCATTCAGGAAACCCTCGGGTTCGATGAAGCCGCCGCTGCCGTCTTCCATTCGGAGCAGCACCTCCAGATGCGCGTTCTCACCGGCCGCCGGGCTCAGGTTCAGGTAGGTCTGCTGGTACAGCACGAAACGGTTCAGGTCGAAGGCCTCGCGGATGCGGGCCACCCAATCCGACTGAACCCGTCGTTGGGCCAGTTGCTTGTCGGTGTGCAGAAAAACACGAATCCGGTTGCGCCCCTGGTCCTTGGCCCAGTAGCAGGCGCTGTCCGCCTCGCCGATCACTTCCTCGGCACTCAGGTGCTCGGGGCTGATCACGGTCAGGCCGATGCTGACGCCGACCGAAAATACCTTGGATTCCCAGGTCATGCGGAAATCCTTGATGGCTGCCAGCAAGTCGGCGGCAATCCGCTTGGCGTGCTCGATCTCGCAGCCATGCAGCAACACGCCAAATTCGTCGCCGCCCAGCCGGGCCAGTGTGTCCGAGTCGCGCACGCATGAGCGTAGCAGGTGGGCGAGCTGGATCAGGAACTGGTCGCCCGCCGTGTGGCCGCCGGTGTCGTTGATCACCTTGAAGGCGTCCAGATCCAGGAAGCAGATGACGTGCTCCTCACCGGACGCCTGCACGCCTAGCAAGGCGGCCTTGACGCGGCTTTCAAACTCACGCCGGTTGAAGAGCCCGGTCAAGGCGTCGTGGGTGGCCTCCCAGGCGCGCTGTTCGGCGAAGGCGCGGGTCAGGCTGACGTCGCGTAGCACCAGCACGCCACCGGTGATCACACCGGTCTCATCAAAAATCGGCGCCGCATACTCCTCAACCGCGACGACGGACTGGTCCGGCCGGCACAGCTCACTGTGGCCCAGACCGGCCATGACGGTCTCCTTCGCCATCGCCTGTGCCAACGGGTCGTCCAGCGGGGCATGGGTCTTGTCGTCCCGCAGGCGCACCACCGCTGCGATCGCCTGACCATCAACCTGCACCAGCGTGATGCCGAGCATGGCCTGGGCGGCCAGGTTCAGGTAGCGGATGCGGCCTTGCGCATCGGTCCGGATCACGGCGTCACTGATGGCCTGCAGCGTGGTGTCGGTCCGCTCCTTCTCGTCGTACAGTTCCTTCAGGATATGCCGCAAGGCCCGCAGGGGCAGGGTGCGCACGATGAGGAACACCAGTGCGCCGAGCAGCATGCCGTACACCGTGGCGTAGACGGCGCCGTGGACCAGGCCGCGCAGCGAGGCGCGCACATCAAGCCGGCCCACCACGCGCCCGGCGTCATACAGCGGGTAACTTCGGGTCAGGGTGGGCGCGGCCGGTGCTGCGCCGCTGTGATGGATCAATTGGCCGCGGTGGTCGAAAACTTGAACCTGCTCGCCAGCCAGCGGCACCGGCTCCCGTGCCATCAGACCTTCCAGCCGGTTCTTCGCGAACATCCAGGCATCGGGGTTTTCGGCAATCAGGCCGCTCAAGGCGGTGGCCTTGACCCGGGCCTTGAATTCGAGCTCGCGGTTGACGTCCCTGAGCACGGTAAGGCTGTAGCCCAGAGGCGCGCTGATGACCGCCAGCACCGCGACACCCACCGCCAGACGGGTGATGACGCGCGCGATGCGATCGGAACGGGCCTGCATGCCGGCGCTGCTCAGGGCAGCCAGTGGCCTGTTTGCGTCAGGATGTCGCGGCCGGCGGGCGATCGGACAAAGGAGATGAACTGCTGGACCGCCGGCGACGGCGCCGACTGCGTGACGAAAAAGAAATGCTTGATCATGGGGTAGCGGCCGCTGGCGCCGTTTTGTGCCGTCGGCTCCACGCCATCCAGGGCCAGGCTGCGCATTTGACGGCGTTCCGACAGGATCAGCGCCAGGGTGGAGACGCCAATGGCGCCGGGCACGCTTTCGATCTTGTCGGCCGCCTCCTGGTCCGTCATGGCGTAGGGCAGGCCCGGACGTTTTTCGGCCACGACAAGTGCCTGCTCAATGGCCGGTGACAGGGCTCTGAGCTGGCGCGTGTTGTCGTCACCCGGTTGTCGCAGGACCGGGCGAATCGTGACGCCGTCCGGCCATTGGGTCAGTTTGCCGGTGTAGAGGTCGGCCAGTTGCGCACGGGTGAGACCGGTGACCTTGGTCTTGGGCGCCACCGCCAGCACGGTGGGTGTGCGCGCGTACTCGGTGGCGACGAGGCCTTTGCTGCGCTCTTCCTCGGTGAGCGTGCGGGAACTCAGACCGATGTCGATGACCCGCTGGGGCACGGCCAGCAGCGCGCCGCTGCTGCCGAGGCTGCGCAAGACAGTGACTTTCACGTCCGGGTATTTCCGGCTGTAGGCGTCACCCAGCAACTGCATGGTGCCCAGCGCATTGCCGGTGCCACCGATCTTGATTTCCGTCGCCGCGGCCGCACCGGCCATGACGACGCAGGCACCCAGCGAGGTGAGCCACACCCGAGCAGCATTCTTGAGTCTCAAATGCATTGATATCCTTCGAGAACAGGACCAACGTCCCGAAACTGCTTTCATCTTCCCAGCTTATTTTGCGCAGGGCAAATTCCTCGGGATGAAATTTGATTCAGGTCAATATTGCAGGACGGCGGTGAACGTTGTGACACGTCCCTGGGCAACCGGAAGAGGCGTTGCCAGGGACGACTGCTGCGTCAAGCGCTCAACCATCGGGCGGCGGCAGTTGGCCAACCGGGACCAAGTCGGTCAGGCGATTTTTTTCATGACCTCGATCATCGTCGGGGTCAGCTGCTTGAACAGTTCCGCGTTGTAGGAGGCGCAGTACGGCACGCCATCCACTTCGCCGTAGTGGATGCTCGGGTCGATGGCGTCGTCCTGCGGGCGTGTTGGGTCCATGCTGTCGACCTTGAGGCGGCTTCCGGGGAAATGCACACGGTTGGGCTCGTTCTGCCGCAGGTTGTTCTGGGCAATCTGATGCTCCGCAATCGCGTACTTCCGCGATGTCGCGGCTGGCGTGCCTTCAGCCACTGCCGGGTCCACATTGACCGCCACGATGGACACCGTGTAGTCGCTGTTCAGATAGATCTCGAAGGTACGAAACTGCTGTGGAAAATGCTGCAGGGAGGAGGTCTCAACCTGCCAGAAGCTCTTCTCAGGCACGAGCTGGGTACGGGCTTCATCGCTGTATGCGGGCAGCGCCTTGACCGTGTTCAAGTGCCGGTGGCCAGACATCCACATCAGAAGGTTGGGCGTGTCCTGCAGTTTGCGGATCAGGTCGGGCAACTTGACAGCGTTGTCCATGACCGCATGAGGATCATTCTGGGATGGCGATGCCTGTCCTTTGGGGTTCCACCACTCCATCAGGCTGCCACTGGCTGCCACGGCAATCGGTATGTGCGCTGCAATCACCATCAGCTGATTGGCGGCCTGCCCGGCGTCGAGCTCATCCTGCAACCACTTCCAGCGCACCTCGTCCAGGAAACCGTGCCCGTGAATGTCGTGGGAGCCATCAGTTTCCAGCTGGGTGTTGTCCAGCACGATGATCTTGAGCGGAATGTCCGACTTGGGAACAAAGCTGTAGCAGGCGAACCCGTTCTGACTGCGGCGCAAGGCATCCGGCACCAGGTCAAAGCCATGGCCCTTGGGAAGGGTCGTGGTGTTGAAGAATTCCGCTATCCATTCGCTGCGCAGCAAGGCGCGCCGGTCGGGGTCGGCCGCCACCTTGGGGGGCGATTTGAAGTCTTCCGCCTTGCCCGTGTAGCGGATGGCACCATAGGGACTGGCACCGTCGATCACACCCATGTAGAAGGTATTGCCCACGATACCGGTGACCGGGTCATTCAGGGTCGCTTTCGAGGTCCCCGCCAAGCTGGTGTTCAAGTCATACACCACCGGCGGCAATGCCATGGGCGTGGACGTGGACGCGTTGGGTATGAGCACATCGCCAACCGCCCAGACCTGATCGCTGACGTAGCTCTCGCGGATCTTGAGTGCAGGGTTTGCATCTACCGGCACAGAGCCGATGTAGAAGTGATCATGATTGCCCAGCGCCTGGTACCACGGGATGGATTTGTTGAGTCCGGCCGCCTGAAAAGGCTTCTGGAAGTCAACTGTGTCGGCGCCCAGATGTGCGCCCGAACTCGGCCTGATGGGCTTGCCGTCGATCACGTCGATGTACCAACGCAATTCGTTATAGCGGCTGCTGTCGCATACATCACCCAACGAGATACCGAAGTCGAACGCGCTGCGCTCATGCAGCGCATTGGCGGTCTGGATGGCGGCGTCCAGCAGCTGGGTGGTGTACATCATGACGGGCGAGTAGATCGAGGTCATCTCGCCTCCGTGGGCCGAATCAGCTTGCTGGATATAGATCAGCTGGTTGGGCGCCTCCTTGTCCGTGATGTGGATGTCGGTCATGGCAAAAAAATTCGCCAGCCGCTTGCGCTTGGCAGGCGCAGCGTAGCTTCCCGTGTTGGCCAGCAAGTCATAGCGTGGCACAACAGGAAGACCGTTTGCAAGTCGGTACTTTCCGTAGCCGTACCTGTCGTAGTCCTGTACCCGGCTCATCTCCGTGGGGTGCAGCCCCTTGTTCGATTTGGGCTTGGCGATGGTCGGCGCGGCAAAGTCGAAGGCCAGCATCTGCTCGGTCGTTTTCTTGACCTTCGTGCCATCGATCGGATAACTGCGCAGCCGATGGTTGCTGCCGCCATAGGCCGTTGAGAAAGTGGTCCCGGAGAGCCCGGCCACGACAGCGAAAGAGTACTTGACGAATTGGCGTCGGTCCAACCCCGTACTGCGCGTTACTGCACCAGTCGTGGGCCTGGTCGAAGGTGTCTTTGGGGTGTCGGATTTCATTCTGTTTTTCTTCAATCGGAGGTATTCGAGGTGCAGAGCCGATAGGTTTTTTATCAAATTAAATCACTTGGGCATTCTGTCACCATCGGAAGAAAATTAGAAGAAATGGAGCCGATGGCCCAAGGGCAACGGACGTATCCCGCCTCACTCCGCGTAGAATTCCAACTGCTCCGGGGTGCAACCCTGCCGGCAACGGCAGCGTGGCTGAGATGGTGACACCGAACCCGTGAACTTGACTCGGATCATGCCGACGTAAGAAGAGCTGTCAGGACCTGCGTTCAGCCCTGTCACCCCTTTCGGAGCACCCGTGCGAAGCACATCACCGGAAGAAGGGCGAACGTGAACGACACCTCCGCAGCGAGACAAGCCAAGGCCAGCGGTCTGGAAAACGCGCTGGTGGCCAACCTGCTGGCCTTCATCGCGCAGCCCGATGCGACCGACGACGCCTTCAACGCGCTGGCCCTGCGGCTGTTTGCCCACCAATTCCAGCACAACGCGCCCTTCCAGCGCTTTTGCCAGCAGCGCGGCCGCACGCCGCGCACCGTGAAGCGCTGGCACGACATTCCGGCCGTGCCGATCAACGCCTTCAAGGACCTCACGCTGAGCTGTGTGCCGCCGCAGACCTGCGAGCGCGTCTTCATGACCAGCGGCACCACGCGTGGCGACGTCAAGGGCCGGCACTATCACCCGACTCTTTCGGTGTACGACCATTCCATGACGCTCAATTTCCGCCAGCGTTTCATGGCCGGGCGGGACAGGCTGCGCATGGGCATCCTCTTTCCGGATGAGCAGCTCATGCCCAACTCCTCGCTGGCGCATTACCTGGCGCTCGCCCTGCGCGAGTTCGGCACGCCCGAGAGCCGCTACTTCATGGAGCAGGACGGCCTGCAGTTGGATGACTTATGCGAAACGCTGGCGCAGCTGCAGCGCACCGGCGAGCCGTTTGCCTTGCTCGGCGCCAGCTACAGCTTCGTGCACCTGATGGATGCGCTGCAGGCGGCTGGCCTGTCATTTCAGTTGCCGGCCGGCAGCCGGCTGCTCGACACCGGCGGCTTCAAGGGCCAGTCGCGCGAGATGGACATGGAGGCGTTCTACGCCCAGCTCTCGGCCACCTTCGGTCTGCCGCGCAGCCAGTGCATCAACATGTATGGCATGACCGAGCTCAGCACCCAGTTCTACGATGACGGTAATGCCGTGCTGCCCGCAGTCAAGTCCGGCCCGCACTGGATCCGCTCGCGCCTGCTCGATCCCCTGAGCGGGCAGGAAGTCCCCTTTGGCGAGCGCGGCATCCTGGTCCATTGCGATCTGGGCAATTTCAATTCGGGCACCACCATCCTGACCGAGGATGTTGGCGTGGCCGTGGACGGTGGCTTCCTGCTGCTGGGTCGCGCCCAGGGCGCGCAGGCCAAGGGCTGCTCGATTGCGGTGGACGACTTCCTGCGGGCGGCACAGACCGGGGCCGCGGCATGACGATGAAAACCGTTGCGGCATATCTGCCGGGCTTGCCGGCCGGGCAGGTGCAGTGGCAGACGCTGCGTTTCGGTGCGGGCGCGGATCAGGTCGAAGTTTCTGTGCCGCAACTGACGCCAGCGCAGCTGACGGCACTGGCCGCGCATGTGCGCGAGGCCGGCCGCCAGCAGCTCAAGCGCATGCCGGTGTCGCAGATCATTGCCGCCATCGATCGTGCCATCGCGCGCCTGCTGGATGCCAGCGATCCCTACCGTATCGAGGCCGAGCGCTTGCTGCCTTTGGTGAGCGGCTTTGATGCCGAGATGGTGCGCCTGGGCCTGAATGCCTACCTGAAGACCTTCCGCGCGCCGCAGCTGCAGCGCTTCGTGGTCGAAGACTTCGCCAACCCCAAGCTGCTCGACGAATTCCAGCCGCGTCCCAAAGGCGGCATGGCGCGCGCGCTCGGCCCCGAGCTGCTGGTGCACGTCTGGGCGGGCAACGTGCCGGGCCTGCCGCTGTGGAGCCTGGTCTGCGGCCTGCTGGTCAAGGCACCGAGTATCGGCAAGGTGGCCAGCGCCGAGCCGCTGTTCGCCGCGCTCTTCGCTCGCCTGCTGGCCGAGGTCGAGCCGCAGCTGGCCGATTGCCTGGCCGTGCTCTGGTTCAAGGGCGGCGATACGGTGAGCGAGAAAACCTTGTTTGGCGAAGCCGACGTGGTGCTGGCCTACGGCGCCAACGATACGTTGAGCCAGCTGCGCCAGCAGGTGCCGATCGGCACGCGCTTCCTGCCACATGGCCACAAGCTCAGCCTGGGCCTGGTGTCCAGCGCGGTGCTCGATGCCCAACACGCCCAAGCGGCAGCGCGCCAGGCGGCACTCGACGTGGTGCGCTACGAGCAGCAGGGCTGTTATTCGCCGCATGTGTTTTATGTGGCGCGCGGCGGCCGCGTCACGCCGCGCGAGTTTGCGCAGGCGCTGGCGGGTGAGCTGGCCGCGCTGCAACACAAGTTCGCACGTCGCACGCTGTCATTGGAAGAGGCGGCCAGTGTGGCCGGCTGGCGCGAGCGGCAGGAACTCAAGGGTTTTGCGCAAGCTGGCGTGGAACTCATTGGCGATGCCACGGCGCCCTGGTGCGTCGCCTATGCGGAGGAGGCCGCCGCCCTGCAGCCCTGCGCCCTCAACCGCACGGTGCAGGTGCAGGCGGTGGACAGTCTTGACGACGTCATGCCGCTAATCGCTGCGCAACGCCAGATTCTGCAGACGGTGGGACTGGCTGCAGCGCCGCACGAGTTGTACGCCTTGGCCGAGGCACTGGGGCAGGCCGGCGCCACCCGCATCTGCGCCCTGGGGGCCATGACGGCGCCCGAAGCCGGCTGGCACCACGATGGGCGTTTCAGCCTGCTGGACCTGGTGCGCATGGTCGAGCTGGAACAGTCGGCGGAAACGGCTGCGGAAGATTTCGCGCCGTACAAGGATTAGGGACGATGGCCTTCCTCGACATGAACCAGGTGAGCTACACCTACCCCGGCTGGCCGCCGGTGGTGCAGCGCGTGGACTGGGACATAACGCAGGGCGAGTTCCACTGCCTGGTGGGGCGCAGCGGCTGCGGCAAGACCACGCTGCTCAAACTCGCCGCCGGCCTGCTGCGACCCGACGAGGGGCAGGTCAGCCTGCAGGGCCAGCCGGTGTGCGCGCCCGGCCCGGGCACCGGCTTCGTGTTCCAGGCGTCCACGCTGCTGGATTGGCTGACCGTACTGGACAACGTGCTGCTGCCGGTGACGCTGCAGCGCAGCCCCACGGCACAGGACGTGGCGCGCGCCGAACAGTTGCTGACGCAGATGGGCTTGGCCTCGCATGCCGGTCATTACCCGCGCCAGCTGTCGGGCGGCCAGCAAAGCCGCGTGGCGATTGCGCGCGCGCTGGTGCTGGAGCCAGCCATTTTGCTGATGGACGAGCCCTTTGCCGCGCTCGATGCCATCACACGCGAGGAACTGCAGGACGAGTTGCAGGCCATGTGCCGCGCGCGCGGCACCTCGGTGTTTTTCGTCACGCACGACATCACCGAAGCGGTGTACCTGGCCGACCGCGTGGCGGTGATGGACGCCGGCCACATCCGGCACGACATCCGCGTCGAACTACCGCGTTCGCGCACGCAGGAGGTGCGCTACAGCGCCGCCTTCAACGCCATTTGTGCCGAACTGCGCCAGGCCATGGACCAGAAGGACGGACGATGAAATATCCACGCCTCTTCGCCCTGGTCTTGCTTCTTGTCCTGTTGCTGGGCTGGGAGTGGGCGGTGGGTGTCTTCAAGTTCTCGCCACTGGTGCTGCCGGCACCGAGTGTGATCGGTGCCGCGCTGTGGCGCGCCGTCAGCACGGGCTACCTCTGGCCGCACCTCGCGCAAACCACGCTGGAGCTGGGGCTGGGCCTGGCGCTGGGTGTGGTGCTGGGGTTTGTCGGCGGTCTGCTGCTGGGCGAATCGGCCGTGCTGCGCCGTGTGCTGATGCCCTATGTGGTGACCAGCCAGGTGGTGCCCAAGCTCGCGTTGGTGCCTCTGTTCATCGTCTGGTTCGGTTTCGGCACCACCCCCACGGTGGTGATTACGGCGTTGATCTGTTTTTTCCCGCTGCTGGAGAACACGCTGACCGGCATCGCGCAGGTGGACGCCGCACGCCTGGAGCTGTTCCGCATGCTGGGCGCTACGCGTTGGCAGACCTTGTGGCGGCTGAAGGTGCCGGCCGGCTTGCCGGCCATCCTGGCCGGCCTGCGCGTGGCCGTGGTGCTGGCGCTGGTCGGGGCCGTGGTGGGCGAGTTCGTTGGCGCCAGCAAGGGGCTGGGCGCGCTGATCATTGCCGCCCAGGGTTCGATGGACACGCCCCTGATGTTTGCCGTGCTGCTGGTCATCACCGCGCTCGGCCTGCTGCTGTACGAACTCACGCTGTGGCTGGAGCGTGCGCTGTTGCGACCCTATTCCCAACTTTCCGACTGATGAGGACGACGATGATGAAACGAACCACCCTGCGCACCCTGGCGGCTCTCACCCTGACGGGCCTGTGTGCCGGCGGCACATGGGCGCAAGCGAAACTGGACAAGGTGACGATTGCCGGTTGGGGTGGCCCGATCTCCGAGATCACCAACATCCTGGTCGAGCCCGACAAGGGGTTTTTCCGCGCCAAGGGGATCGATGTCACGTACATGCCCGGCAACGGCGGCGGCGACGCCATCCGCAACCTGCTCAGCGGACAGGGCGACGTGGCTTTTACCGACCCCGGTTCGCTCTACGCCGCGCTGGACAAGGGCGAGAAGCTGCGCGTCATCTACGACATCTATCCGCAGAATATCTTCAACGTGGTGGCGCTCAAGCGCAGCGGCATCACGAAACCGGCCGACCTGAAAGGCAAGAAGATCGGCGTCTACAGCCTCTCCAGCGGCACGCTGACCAATCTGCAACTGCTGCTGAACCAGGCGGGCCTGTCTGAGAAGGACGTGACCATCGTCGTCACCGGCCTGCTGAACTTCGCGCCGCTGATGCAGGGCCAGGTGGACGCAACGGCGGCCACCGACACCGGCTTGCTGGTGGCGCGCGCCAAGGGCGTGGGTGACGTGAACGTGATGGAAGTGCGCAACTCGCTCAACGTTTCCAGCGACATCTTTGTCGTGCGGGAAGACACGTACCAGCAGAAGAAGGACGTGCTCAAACGCTTCTTGGCCGCCTACCGCGACAGCATGTTGTGGATGATCGCCCAGCCGCAGGAAGCCGCCACGCTGGCGGTCAAGCGTGCCATCAACGGGCAGAACGAAGCGGCGAACCTGGAAGTGATCAAGCTGCGCAACGCCTCCAGCGTCTCGCCGCTGACGCAAAAACAAGGCTTGGGTGCCATCGACGGGCAGATGCTGCAGAAGGGCGCCGAGGCCTGGAAGAAGATCGGCCTGATCCAGCGCGATCTGAAGATGAGCGACGTGGTGAGCCCGGATCTGCTGCCGGGCAAGTGAGTGGAAGAAAAGAGGCGCGCATGAACTTCACAGGCAAGGTCATCCTGGTCACCGGCGCCAGCCGCGGCATCGGCGCCGCTGTGGCGCAGGCTTTTGCGGCCGAGGGCGGTTTTGTGGTCGTCAATTACCTGCGCAACGAGGCCGCGGCGGACGAGGTGGTGGCCAAGTGCAAGGCCGCTGGCGCGCACAGTGGTGGTGACGCCTGGGCCATCCGTGCCGACGTCAACGACCCGGCGCAAGTGCAAGCCATGGTGGCGCAGGTGCTGGCCGAGGTGGGCCGCATCGACGTGCTGGTGAACAACGCCTTTGCGCCCTACCGCTTCGACCCCGAGCAGCGCCAGCGTTTCTGGGAAACGCCTTGGGCCAACTACCAGACGCAGTTCGACGGCGCCGTGCACGCCACCTACAACCTGTGTCAGGCCGTGCTGCCGCACCTGCGCCAGCGTGCGCAAGGTTGCATCGTCAACCTGGCCAGCGACCTGGTGGCGCGGCCGGTGGTGCCGTACCACGATTACAGCACCGCCAAGTCGGCGCTGGTGGGCTTTTCCCGCAACCTGGCGGCCGAGCTCGGGCCCTTGGGTATCCGCGTCAACTGCGTGGCGCCCGGCCTGGTCTATCCGACCGACGCCAGCCGTGCGACCAAGGAGGATGTGAAAGAGGTCATCGTGGCGCAGACCCCGCTGCGCCGCATTGCCAGCCCGGCCGACGTGGCCGGGCCGGTGCTGTTCCTCGCTTCCGACTGGAGCCGTTTCATGACCGGGCAGGTGCTGTATGTGGACGGCGGGCTGGTGATGCAATAAGGCGTGGTGAAGAAGCTCATCGCCTAAACTCGCAAGCTATGTCAGACACCGCGCCCCTGATTCTGGGCATCGAATCCTCCTGCGACGAAACCGGCGTGGCCCTGGTGCAAGCCAATGGCAGCCCGGTGCCGCAGTTGTTGTCGCACGCCCTGTACAGCCAGATCGAGATGCACCAGGCTTACGGTGGCGTGGTGCCCGAACTGGCCAGCCGCGACCACATTCGCCGCGTGCTGCCGCTGACCACTCAGGTCATGCAAGAGGCGGGCAAGTCACTGAACGACATCGACGTGGTGGCCTACACGCGCGGCCCCGGCCTGGCCGGCGCGCTGCTGGTCGGCGCTGGCGTGGCCTGCGCACTGGGCGCCGCCCTGGGCAAGCCGGTGTTGGGCGTGCACCACCTGGAAGGGCACTTGCTGTCGCCGTTCCTGAGCGCTGATCCGCCCGAGTTTCCTTTTGTCGCTCTGCTGGTGTCGGGTGGCCACACCCAGCTGATGCGGGTTGACGGCGTTGGGCGCTATGAGATTTTGGGCGAGACGATTGACGATGCCGCCGGTGAGGCCTTCGACAAGTCGGCCAAGCTCATGGGCCTGGGTTATCCCGGCGGGCCTGCCTTGTCCCGCTTGGCAGAGCAGGGCGACGGCACGGCCTTCAAGCTGCCGCGCCCACTGCTGCACAGCGGCAACCTGGACTTTTCCTTTGCCGGTCTGAAAACCGCGGTGCTGACGCAAGCGCAGCGCCTGGGGCCTGAGCTGGAAGCGCGCAAGGCCGATCTGGCGGCTTCGACGCAGGCCGCCATCGTGGAGGTGCTGGTGAAGAAGTCGCTGGCTGCGCTGGATCAGACCGGCATGAAGCGGCTGGTGGTGGCCGGCGGTGTGGGGGCCAACCGGCACCTGCGTGAGCAACTGAATGCCCAGTGCGCCAAGCGCAAGGTGCGCGTGCACTACCCGGAACTGCACCTGTGCACCGACAACGGCGCCATGATTGCCATGGCCGCAGCCATGCGCCTGCAGGCCGGCATGCAAGAGGCCAGCCGTGCCTATACCTTCGAGGTCAAGCCGCGCTGGCCGCTGGACGCGATCAGTCAGTCTGTCTGAGCTTGCCGGTCGCGCGGCTGCGTTCCGCGAAGGGTAAGACAAGTTTGCATGGTCTCGCACTACTGGGAATGGCTGCTATAAATCAGCCACTTACATCACAAAACGGGGGCGAACTTAATGAGCGCGAATCTTGTTCATGTGACAGCGCTGCTGTCTATATCAAGTTATGCCGTATGAATGTTGCAGCCCGAATTCTCAGCTTCTTCCTTACGATGGCTGCGCTAGCTTCAGCCGCTGCGGCCACTGAGTTTCCCGAAGGGAAGCAGAAATGGTTAGTTCTTGAACGACAAGGGACAAAGCTGCCCGAAATAGTCGCGGTACTAGAAAATCTCCCCGTGCCTGATGTACGGGCCAAGTTCCCGGTGCTTCTGCAAATTTTATGGGGCTACGCTTCGCTTGCGAATGGGATGCCCACGGAGGAAGAGATCGTACGTGGGCGAGACCTGTATGCCAACTTGGATCGGATCATTGGAATGAGCGGCATCTATGCAATGAGCCGAACCGGTGATGGGGGTCGCACGATCTATTACTACGTTGCAAGCCCTGAGTCCCACGCGGAGGCATTGCGCCAGTACTTTGACTCAGTGCTACCAATCTCTGTGAAGGTAATTACGCGCAACGACCCTGAGTGGAGTTCCATTCGCGAGGTACTCAATGAGGTCAATTAGCACTCGGCATGCCATGGTGTTCAACACCGACGCCTTGTCGCGTCTCGCCGCTTGGCGGCTCGACGTAGCAGGGCGTCGGTCATCTGCGCGTCGAAGGTGATGAAAAAGGCCGCGAATTTCGCGGCCTTTTTGTCGTCTCGGTGCAGACTCAGTTAATCGTCAGCTTGGTGACTTTGCTCTCCGGCTGCACCTTGGCCAGCTTGAGGGTCAGCACACCGTTTTCCAGCTTGGCAACGCTGGAAGCCGCATCAATGTCCTGCGGCAGTTCGTACGCCGCCTTGTACTGGCGTGCGGCTTCCGGCAGGCTTTCCAGGCGCACCACGTTGCCTTCGATGCCGATCGACAGCTGGTCGCGCGTCACGCCCGGCACATCGAAGCTCAGGGTGTAGGCCTTGTCATCCTGTTCGATGCGGCAACTGTTGGTCTGGATGACCGGTGCTTGCAGGGCGGCGTCGAAGAAGCGGTCCAGCGAGCGCATGGACGGTGCAAAAGCAGAACGGCGGGTGACGGGGGCGAACAACATGATCGAACTCCTGGTTAACACAAAAATGGGGGTGTGTACGAAGTGCGGTCATGACCGTATCCCGTACACTGCGCGGCCGCCATCTCTGGTCTGCCGCTTGGATCGAAATTGAGCGCAATTTTTCTGTTTTCAAGAGTTGTTTTGCCATGAATATTTTTCGTCGTCCGCTATTGAAATCGCTGTTGCTGGCTTTATCTCTGCCCGCCGCCTTGTTGGCCCAGGCCCAGCCGGCCCCCATCAAGATCGCGATGATCGAAGGCCTGAGCGGCCCGTTTGCCAATACCGGCGAGGCGGTTTATCGCAACCTGGTGTGGGCAACGGAACGCGTTAATGCGCGCGGTGGCGTCAAGCTTCCGGCCGCTGCCGGGGGTGGCCGTCCGCTGCAGATCGAGCGCTACGACAGCAAGGGCCAGAACGAGGAAGCGCTGGCCGTCCTGCGCGCTGCCATCGATGACGGTGCGCGCTTCGTGGCGCAAGGCAACTCTTCGGCTACCGCAGCGGTGCTGATCGATGCCATCAACAAGCACAACGAGCGCGAGCCAGGCAAGCGTGTGATCTTTCTCAACTACGCAGCGGTCGATCCGATCCTGACCACCGAGAAATGCAGCTTCTGGCATTTCCGTTTCGACGCCCATGCCGACATGCGCATGGCGGCGCTGATGGAGGTGCTGAAGGATGACAAGGCCGTCAAGAGCGCCTACCTGATCGGGCAGGACTACAGCTTCGGCCAGGCGGTGGCGCGCGAGGCGCGGCGCCAGTTGGGGCAGCAGCGACCTGATGTGCAGATCGTCGGCGACGAGCTGCACCCGATGGGGCGCGTCAAGGACTTCATGCCCTATGCGGCCAAGATCAAAGCCAGCGGCGCGCAGGCGGTGATCACCGGCAACTGGGGCAACGACCTGACGCTGCTGGTGAAGGCGGCGCGCGAGGCCGGTTACGAGGGCAAGTTCTACACCTTCTACGGCAATGCGCTGGGCGCGCCGGCCGCGCTGGGTGAGGCAGGCATCGGCCGCGTGATTGCCGTGGCCGACTGGTTGCCCAACGCGCCGGGCAAGGACAGCGAGGCCTTCTACCAGTCCTTCCGCCAGCGCTTCCCGAAGCCGGCCGACGACTACGTCCACATGCGCATGCAGCTGATGGTGGAGTCGCTGGCGCAGGCGATTGAAAAGGCCGGTTCGCTGCAGGCCGTGGACGTGGCCGGCCAGCTGGAAAAGGCTGCCGTGTCACTGAATGGCCAGCGTGGTGCCATGCGCGCGCTGGATCACCAGTTCCAGCAGCAGCTGATGGTGGGCCTGATGGAGCGCCAGGGCGCTGCGGGCGTGAAGTTCGACGTTGAAGGTTCGGGTTACGGCTTTCGCGTCATCAAGGTCCTGCCTGCCGCGCGCGCCGAGTTGCCCAGCAGCTGCAAGATGCAGCGTCCCTGATTTTTTTCAAATTGCCCCATGCGTGACGTCATTCACCAGTTGCAGGAATCGAAAATCCGCGAGGTGGCCAATGCTGGCCTGGGGCGCCCCGACGTGCTGGCCTTCTGGTTCGGCGAGGGCGACGAGGTCACGCCCGACTTCATTCGCCAGGCGGCCATCGAGTCGCTGCAGAAGGGCGAGACCTTCTATGCCCACAACCTGGGCCTGCCCGAGTTGCGTGAGGCCATCGCGGCGCACATGAGTGCCCACCATGGGCCGATCGGGGTGGAGCGCATTGCTGTCACCTCCGGCGGCGTGAGTGCGCTGATGCTGGCCATGCAGGCGCTGGTGACTGCCGGCGACGAAGTGGTGGCCGTGACGCCGGTGTGGCCCAACCTGACGGCGCAGCCGCTCATCATGGGGGCCCGCCTCAGCTGCGTGCCGCTCCAGCCGGTTGACGGGGCCTGGACGCTGGATCTGGATCGCCTGCTGGCGGCCGTGACGCCGGCCACCAAGGTGCTGATCCTCAACGCGCCCAACAACCCGACCGGCTGGACGCTGACGCGCGCCGAGCAGCAGCGCATCCTGGACCATTGCCGCCGCACCGGCACCTGGATCGTGGCCGACGAGGTGTACTCGCAGCTGTACTACGAACCCAGCTCAAATGGCTGTGCGCCGAGTTTTCTGGATGTGGCGGCAGCGGACGATCGCCTGATCGTGGTGCACAGCTTCTCCAAGAGTTTTCTCATGACCGGCTGGCGCCTGGGCTGGCTGGTGTTGCCGGCTTCCCTGACGCGCGACATGGGCAAGCTGATCGAGTTCAACACCTCGTGTGCCAGCGTCTTCACCCAACGCGCCGCCGTGGTGGCGCTGCAGCGTGCCGGCGAGGTGACGCCGCGGGTGGTGGCGCAGCTCAAGGCTGGCCGCGACACCTTGCTGCCGCTGCTGCAGGCCGTGCCCGGCGTGCAGGTGGCCACGCCGGCGGGCGGCATGTATGCCTTTTTCCGGCTGGCCGGTTACCCGGACTCGCTGGCCACGGCCAAGCGCCTGGTGCTGGAGGCCGGTCTGGGCCTGGCACCGGGCGAGGCCTTTGCCCCCGAGGCACAAGGCTGGCTGCGCTGGTGTTTTGCCTCCCGCGATCCGCAGCGGCTGGTGCAGGGGGTGGGGCGGCTAAAGACTTGGCTCGCCGCACAGTAGGCTTCCCACATCGTGGGATGCCGCCGAGCCGGCTTTGCCGGGCGGCTGGCATCGCCCCTTGCAGGGGGTGGCGGAGCGACACGAAGTGCGCGCAGCCTGGGGTGGGCTATAATCTCACGGATCTGCATCGGGTCAACCGGTGCGGAGCGCACGTCAGCAGCAGTTCCAGCCACTGACGCAAGTTGTAAACCTGGGACGTCACAGCCGAATCCGGCCGGTGCCGCCCCGCATGACAGGAAGAATGAAATGATCGCATCCAGCATCAAAGCTGAAGTTGTTAAAGCCAATGCCCGCAGCGCCACCGACACCGGTAGTCCGGAAGTCCAGGTCGCCCTGCTGACCGCTCGCATCAACGAACTCACCCCCCACTTCAAGACCCACGCCAAGGATCACCACGGCCGTCGCGGTCTGTTGCGCATGGTGAGCCGTCGCCGCAAGCTGCTTGACTACCTCAAGGGCAAGGATGCCGACCGTTACACCGCGCTGATCACCAAGTTGGGTCTGCGTAAGTAATCGACAGAAACATGACAAAGCGCCTGAGTTAGTTCACTAGCTCAGGCGCTTTGTACTTCGGAGAAGGTAAAAACAGAGCGAAGCTGTGTCATTCCAGAGAAATTTGAGTCCAATTGCCGACTTTCTCTGGAATGGCATCGTGTTCTGTGTTGCTGACTCCGGGCCTGAGGTGAGGTGGCCTTTACCTCCCGAATTGATAGGAGAGACACATGAGCATGTTCAATAAAATTACCAAGACCTTCCAATGGGGCCAGCACACGGTCACCATGGAAACCGGCGAAATCGCCCGCCAGGCTTCTGGCGCGGTACTGGTCAATATCGACGACACCGTGGTGCTGGCTACCGTGGTGGCATCCAAGAACGCCAAGCCGGGTCAGGACTTTTTCCCCCTGACGGTGGACTACACCGAAAAGTCCTACGCCGCCGGCAAGATTCCGGGCAGCTTCTTCAAGCGTGAAGGCCGTCCCAGCGAGCTGGAGACCCTGACCTGCCGCCTGATCGACCGCCCGATCCGTCCGCTGTTCCCCGAAGGCTTCTACAACGAAGTCCAGGTGATCGTGCACGTCGTGAGCCTGAACCCTGAAGTGCAGGCCGACATTGCCGCCATGATTGCCACCAGCGCTGCGCTGAGCATCAGCGGCATCCCGTTCAACGGCCCCATCGGCGCCGCACGCGTGGGCTACATCAATGGCGAATACGTCCTGAACCCGGGCCAGACCCTGCTCAAGGACAGCCAGATGGACCTGGTGGTGGCCGGTACCGAAGCCGCCGTGCTGATGGTGGAGTCCGAAGCCAGCCAGCTGACCGAGGAAGTCATGCTGGGTGCCGTGGTGTTCGGCCATGAGCAGGGCAACATCGCCATCAACGCCATCCACGACCTGGTGCGTGACGCCGGCAAGCCGGCCTGGGACTGGCAAGCGCCGGCCAAGGACGAGGCCCTGATCGCCAAGGTCAATGCGCTGGCCGAAGAGAAGCTGCGCGCTGCCTACCAGATCCGCAACAAGCAGGCCCGTACCCACGCTTGCCGCGAAGCCTATGCCGTCGTGATGGCCGACCTGAAAGAGTCCGGCGTCGAGTTCGACAGCGTCAAGGTCGAAGGCATGCTGTTCGACATCGAAGCGCGCATCGTGCGTGGCCAGATCCTGGCCGGCGAGCCGCGCATCGACGGTCGCGACACGCGCACCGTGCGCCCGATCGAAATCCGCAACAGCGTGCTGCCCCGTACCCACGGCTCGGCCCTGTTCACCCGCGGCGAGACGCAGGCCCTGGTGGTCGCCACGCTCGGCACTGAGCGCGATGCCCAGCGCATCGACGCCCTGGCCGGCGAGTTCGAAGACCGCTTCATGCTGCACTACAACATGCCTCCCTTCGCCACCGGCGAAGCCGGCCGTTTCGGCACCCCGAAGCGCCGCGAGATCGGCCACGGCCGTCTGGCCAAGCGTGCCCTGGTGGCCTGCCTGCCGACCAAAGAAGAGTTCCCCTACACCATGCGTGTGGTCTCCGAAGTCACCGAATCCAACGGTTCTTCGTCGATGGCTTCCGTCTGCGGCGGCTGCCTGTCGCTGATGGACGCCGGCGTGCCGATGAAAGCCCACGTGGCCGGTATCGCCATGGGCCTGATCAAGGAAGAGAACCGTTTTGCCGTGCTGACCGACATCCTGGGTGACGAAGATCACCTGGGCGACATGGACTTCAAGGTGGCCGGTACCACCAACGGCATCACCGCCCTGCAGATGGACATCAAGATCCAGGGCATTACCAAGGAAATCATGCAGGTGGCACTGGCCCAGGCCAAGGAAGCCCGCATGCACATTCTGGGCAAGATGCAGGAAGCCATGGGCGAGGCCAAGACCGAAGTTTCCAACTTCGCGCCCAAGCTCTTCACCATGAAGATCAACCCCGAGAAGATCCGTGACGTGATCGGCAAGGGCGGCGCCGTCATTCGTGCGCTGACCGAAGAGACCGGTTGCCAGATCAACATCGAGGAAGACGGCACCATCACCATCGCCGCCACCGAAGCTGCCAAGGCCGATGAAGCCAAGCGCCGCATCGAGGAAATCACTGCTGAAGTTGAAATTGGCAAGGTCTACGAAGGCCCGATCACCAAGATCCTGGACTTCGGTGCCCTGGTCAACCTGCTGCCCGGCAAGGACGGCCTGCTGCACATCAGCCAGATCGCCCACGAGCGCGTCGAGAAGGTCACCGACTACCTGTCGGAAGGCCAGATCGTCAAGGTCAAGGTGCTAGAGACTGATGAGAAGGGCCGCGTCAAGCTGTCCATGAAGGCGCTGCTGGACCGTCCGACCCAGAACGGCGGCGATCAAGCCTGATCCGTCTTTCACTTTGCTATTGAATCGATAGCGCCTTGCGCAGCAAGCGCAAGGGCTATCGGCCAAAAAGACCATGAAAGCAGTCGAAATCACTTCCTATGGTGCGCCCGAGGTGCTGCGTCTGGGCGAGCGCCCGGACCCGGTGCCGGCGGCCGGCGAGTTGCTGATCCGCGTGGCGGCCAGCGGCATCAACCGGCCCGACGTGTTCCAGCGCACCGGCAACTACCCCGTTCCGCCGGGTGCCTCCGACATTCCCGGCCTCGAAGTGGCGGGTGAGGTCGTGGGCGGCGATGTCGCAGAACTGGCGCAAGCCGGCTTCAAGCTGGGCGACAAGGTGTGCGCGCTGGTCGCCGGCGGCGGTTATGCCGAGCTGTGCACCGCGCCGATCGCGCAGTGCCTGCCGTACCCCAAGGGCCTGAGCGATGTCGAGGCGGCTTCGCTGCCTGAGACCTTCTTCACGGTCTGGAGCAATGTGTTTGACCGCGGTCGCCTGCAAAAGGACGAAACCCTGCTGATCCAGGGTGGCTCCAGCGGCATTGGCGTCACTGCCATCCAGCTGGCCAAGGCCATGGGTGCCAAGGTGATCGTGACCGCCGGCAGCGACGACAAGTGCGCCGCCTGCCTCAAGCTCGGAGCCGACCATGCCATCAACTACAAGACGCAGGACTTCAAGGACGAGGTCAAGCGCCTGACGGATGGCAAGGGTGTGGATGTCATTCTCGACATGGTGGGTGGCAGCTACGTCGCACGCGAGGTCGAGTGCCTGGCCGAGGATGGCCGTATCGTCATCATCGCGGTGCAGGGTGGCACCAAGAGCGAGTTCAATGCCGGTTTGGTGTTGCGCAAGCGCTTGACCATCACTGGCTCCACGCTGCGGCCGCGTCCAGTGGCCTTCAAGGCTGCCATCGCCCAGGCTTGCCTTCAGCAGGCTTGGCCGTTGATCGAGGCCGGCAAGATCAAACCCGTGATCCACAGCACCTGGAAGGCCGTGGATCCGTCCGATCCGACCGGCAGCGGTGCGGCCAAGGCCCACGCGCTGATGGAATCGAACCAGCACATCGGCAAGATCGTGCTGACCTGGGAGACAAAATGAGCAAGAAGAAGCTGATCGCCGGCAATTGGAAGATGAACGGCAGCCTGGCATCCAACCAGGCCCTGCTCAAGGGCATCCTCTCCGGCCTGAAAGACCCGGCCTGCGACATCGCCGTCTGCGTTCCCGCGGTTTATCTGGCTCAGTGTCAGCAACTGCTGTCGGCCAGTTCTGTGGAGTTGGGCGCGCAGGACGTGTCGCAGCATGAGGCCGGCGCCTACACCGGTGAGGTGTCGGTGGCCATGCTGAAGGAGTTCGGCGTGCGCTACGCCATCGTCGGCCACTCCGAGCGCCGCCAGTACCATGGTGAGACCGATGCCGTGGTGGCTGCCAAGGCGCAGCGCGCCCTGGCCAATGGCGTGACGCCTATCGTCTGCGTCGGCGAGACGCTGGCCGAGCGTGAGGCCGGCAAGACAGAAGAGGTGGTCAAGCGGCAACTGGCCGCAGTGATTCACCTGAATGGCCATTGCATCAGCGAGATTGTGGTGGCCTACGAGCCGGTGTGGGCGATTGGCACTGGCAAGACCGCCACGCCGGAGCAGGCGCAAGCCGTGCATGCCGTGCTGCGCGCGCAGCTGAAGGCGGCCACGCCGCAGGCCGATCGCATCGCCATTCTCTACGGCGGCAGCATGAATGCCGCCAATGCAGAGCAACTGCTGGCCCAGCCCGACATTGACGGCGGCCTGATCGGCGGTGCTTCGCTCAAGGCCCCGGACTTTTTGACCATCATTGCTGCAGCCCGCTGATAGCGGCTGCAGTTAGCTACGAATTTAGGAGTAAACATGAGCCTTGTATTGACCATCCTCTTGGCGGTCCAGTTGCTGTCGGCGCTGACCATGATCGGCCTGATCCTGATCCAGCACGGCAAGGGTGCCGACATGGGTGCGGCTTTCGGTAGCGGCAGTTCGGGCAGCCTGTTCGGCGCCAGCGGCAGTGCCAACTTCCTGTCGCGCACCACTGCCGTTCTGGCCACGGTGTTCTTCGTCTGCACCTTGGCGCTGGCCTACTTCGGTAACCTGCGTCCGGCCAGCACGGGCAGCGTGCTGGAGCGCGCCGCCGTCACTGCACCGGCAGCGGAAGGTGCCGCCGGTACGGCTCAAATTCCAGGCAGCCAGGCGCCCGCAGCGCCGGTGCCGTCTGCACCGGCCCCCTCGGGCGCAGGGCAGATTCCGTCGAAGTAATTTCTCTGATGTTGACCCGCATCAACCGGGAAGCGGGTCAAATTCAGGGTAAACTCTGAGGCTGTCGGGAAAGCGCAATCCTCATGCAATTCTGACACCTGAGACAAGCCGTCGTGGTGAAATTGGTAGACACGCTATCTTGAGGGGGTAGTGGCGAAAGCTGTGCGAGTTCGAGTCTCGCCGACGGCACCATAAACAGACCTGTTGGATCCAGTCCGACGGGTTAAACGGTGATCAGAATCTCAAGATGAACCTCGATCAGTACCTTCCCGTTCTCCTGTTCATCTTGGTCGGCATTGCGGTGGGCATCCTGCCCCAGGTGCTTGGCTATGTCCTTGGGCCAAACCGGCCCGATGCGGCAAAAAATTCCCCTTACGAGTGTGGTTTCGAGGCGTTTGAAGACGCGCGCATGAAGTTTGACGTGCGCTACTACCTCGTGGCCATTCTTTTCATTCTGTTCGATCTGGAAATCGCTTTCCTCTTCCCGTGGGCGGTCGCGCTCAAAGAGGTGGGGGCGGTCGGCTTCTGGGCGGCGGTGGTGTTCCTGGGCATTCTGGTCGTGGGTTTCATCTACGAGTGGAAAAAAGGCGCCCTGGACTGGGAATAGAAACAAGCGGTTTTCACGAGGGCTGATGCCATGATTGAAGGCGTGATGAAAGAGGGCTTTATCACCACCAGTTACGACACGGTGGTGAACTGGGCCAAGACCGGTTCGCTCTGGCCCATGACCTTTGGTCTGGCCTGCTGCGCGGTCGAGATGATGCATGCGGCCGCGGCGCGCTACGACATTGGCCGCTTTGGCGCCGAGGTGTTCCGTGCCAGTCCGCGCCAGTCCGACCTGATGATCGTGGCCGGTACGCTGTGCAACAAGATGGCGCCGGCCCTGCGCAAGGTCTACGACCAGATGAGCGAGCCGCGTTGGGTGATTTCCATGGGGTCGTGTGCCAACGGTGGCGGTTATTACCACTACAGCTACTCGGTCGTGCGTGGTTGCGATCGCATCGTGCCGGTGGATGTCTATGTGCCGGGCTGCCCGCCCACGGCCGAGGCGTTGATCTACGGCATCATCCAGCTGCAGCAAAAAATTCGCCGCACGCAAACCATTGCGCGCGTCTGAGGAATCACAGATGACTGCTATTGCTGTAAATCCCGAGGCTCTCAAGGACACAGTTGCCGCCGCTTTGGGTGGCAAGGCGCGTCGTGTCGATGTCTGGCTGGACGAGGTCACGGTGGAAGTGGCGGCTGCCGACTACCTGGCAGCGGCGCAAATCCTGCGTGACGCACCCGGTTGCCGCTTTGAGCAACTGATCGATCTTTGCGGTGTTGACTATTCCGCCCATGGCGACGGTCGCTGGGAGGGGCTGCGTTTCTGCGTGGTGTCGCACCTGCTGTCGGTCAGCCTGAACCAGCGCGTGCGTCTCAAGGTATTCGCTGCTGACGATGATTTTCCGGTGGTGGACTCCGTCACCGGCATCTGGCGTGCCGCCAACTGGTACGAGCGCGAGGCCTTCGATCTGTATGGCATCGTGTTCGAAGGGCATGACGACCTGCGTCGTATCCTGACCGACTACGGTTTCATCGGCCACCCCTTCCGCAAGGACTTCCCGCTCAGTGGCCATGTCGAAATGCGTTACGACGCCGAGCAGCAACGTGTGGTCTATCAGCCGGTGAGCATCGAGCCGCGCGAGATCACGCCGCGCATCATCCGTGAAGACAACTACGGAGGCCTGAACTAAATATGTGCCCCCACGCTCATCACTTCGTGTATTCGCTGCCCCCCGAGGGGGCGCAGGCCTCCCTTGGGACGGCCCGGCGGGAGTCCTGACATGGCCGAGATCAAGAACTACACCCTCAACTTCGGTCCGCAGCACCCGGCCGCGCACGGCGTGCTGCGCCTGGTGCTTGAGCTTGACGGTGAGGTGGTGCAGCGCGCCGACCCGCACATCGGCTTGCTGCACCGCGCCACCGAGAAGCTGGCCGAGAGCAAGACCTACATCCAGTCGCTGCCCTACATGGACCGTCTCGACTACGTGTCGATGATGTGCAACGAGCAGGCTTACTGCCTGGCCATCGAGAAGCTGCTGGGCATCGAGGTGCCGCTGCGTGCCAAGTACATCCGCACCATGTTCGGCGAGATCACGCGCCTGCTCAACCACCTGATGTGGCTGGGCTCGCATGGCAACGACTGCGGCAGTTCGACCATCCTGATCTATACCTTCCGCGAGCGCGAAGACCTGTTCGACATGTACGAGGCCGTCTCTGGCGCGCGCATGCACGCAGCGTATTTCCGTCCGGGTGGCGTCTACCGCGACCTGCCGGACACCATGCCGCAGTACCAGGCCAGCAAGATCCGCAACGCCAAGGCGATTGCCGAGCTCAATGCCAACCGTCAGGGTTCGCTGCTCGACTTCATCGAAGATTTCACGCAGCGTTTCCCCAAGTGCGTGGACGAGTACGAAACCCTGCTGACCGACAACCGGATCTGGAAGCAGCGTACCGTGGGCATCGGCGTGGTGACGGCCGAGCGCGCCTTGAACCTGGGCATGACCGGACCGATGCTGCGTGGCTCCGGCATCGCCTGGGACCTGCGCAAACAGCAGCCCTACGATGCCTATGACCGCGTCGATTTCGACATCCCGGTCGGCAAGACCGGTGACAGCTACGACCGTTATCTGGTGCGCGTGCAGGAGATGCGCGAGTCCAATCGCATCATCAAGCAGTGCGTGGACTGGTTGCGCGCCAACCCCGGCCCGGTCATCACCGACAACCACAAGGTGGCACCGCCGGCACGCGAGGCGATGAAGTCGAACATGGAAGAGCTGATCCACCACTTCAAGCTCTTCACCGAAGGTTTTCGCGTGCCCGAAGGCGAGGCGTATGCCGCCGTCGAGCACCCGAAGGGCGAGTTCGGCATCTACCTCGTGAGCGACGGCGCCAACAAGCCCTATCGCCTCAAGATCCGCGCCCCGGGCTTTGCCCATCTGGCAGCGCTGGACGAACTGGCTCGCGGCCACATGTTGGCCGATGCGGTGGCCATCATCGGCACCCTGGACATTGTGTTTGGAGAGATTGATCGATGATCTCTGATTCCATCAAAGTGCGCTTCGCCAAAGAAGTTGCCAAATACCCAGCTGAGCAGAAGCAGTCTGCCGTCATGGCCTGCCTGTCCATCGTGCAGCAGGAGCTCGGGCACGTGAGTGCCGAGAGCGAGGCCGAGATTGCCGCTTACCTCGACATGGCGCCGATGGCCGTGCACGAGGTGACGACCTTCTACAACATGTACAACCAGCAGCCGGTGGGCAAGTACAAGCTCAACGTCTGCACCAACCTGCCGTGCCAGCTGCGTGATGGCTCCCGGGCACTCAAGCATCTGGAGCACAAGCTGGGCATCACCATGGGTGAGACCACGGCCGACGGCCTGTTCACCCTGCAGCAAAGCGAATGCCTGGGCGCTTGCGCCGATTCGCCGGTGATGCTGGTGAACGACCGCACCATGTGCAGCTTCATGTCGAATGACAAGCTCGATCAGCTGATCGATGGTCTGAAGTCTGCGGAGACCAAATGATGTCGGCTGAAAAAATCCTGTCCCAGTTTGCTGCCACCGGCGTGCAGACCTGCTTCCATGACCGTCACATCAACCCGCAGATCTATGCTGGCCTGAACGGTTCCAATTGGAGCCTGAAAGATTACGAAGCGCGTGGCGGCTACCAAGCCCTGCGCAAGATCCTTGGCAAGGACGGCTCAGCACCGAATCCCGAAACCGGCGTCGCGGGTCTGACGCAAGACCAGGTGATTGCCACCGTCAAGGAATCCGCCTTGCGTGGCCGTGGCGGCGCAGGTTTCCCCACCGGCCTGAAGTGGAGCTTCATGCCGCGCCAGTTCCCGGGCCAGAAGTACCTGGTGTGCAACTCCGACGAGGGTGAACCGGGGACCTGCAAGGACCGCGATATTCTGATGTACAACCCGCACATCGTGATCGAAGGCATGGCCATTGCGGCCTACGCCATGGGCATCACGGTCGGCTACAACTACATCCACGGCGAGATCTTCCAGGTCTACGAACGTTTCGAAGCCGCGCTGGAAGAAGCGCGCGCCGCCGGCCTGCTGGGCAACAACATCCTGGGCAGCAATTTCAGCTTCCAGCTGCATGCCCACCACGGCTTCGGCGCCTACATCTGCGGTGAAGAGACGGCGCTGCTGGAGTCGCTCGAAGGCAAGAAAGGCCAGCCGCGCTTCAAGCCACCGTTCCCGGCCAGCTTCGGTCTGTACGGCAAGCCCACCACCATCAACAACACCGAGACCTTCGCGGCCGTGCCCTGGATCATCCGCAACGGCGGCCAAGCCTACCTCGAGTGTGGCAAGCCCAACAACGGCGGTACCAAGATCTACTCGGTCAGCGGTGACGTCGAGCGCCCGGGCAACTACGAGATCCCCATGGGCACGCCCTTTGCCAAGCTGTTGGAGCTGGCCGGTGGCGTGCGCGGTGGCCGCCAGTTGAAGGCCGTGATCCCCGGTGGCTCTTCGGCGCCGGTGCTGCCGGCCAACGTCATCATGGAATGCACCATGGACTACGACTCCATTGCCAAGGCCGGCTCCATGCTGGGCTCGGGTGCGGTGATCGTGATGGACGAGACCCGTTGCATGGTCAAGTCGCTGCAGCGGTTGAGCTACTTCTACATGCATGAGTCCTGCGGTCAGTGCACGCCCTGCCGCGAAGGTACCGGCTGGTTGTCGCGTGTGGTCGACCGCATCGAGAACGGCCAGGGCCGCCCCGAGGATTTGGACCTGCTGGACAACGTGGCAGAAAACATCCAGGGTCGCACCATCTGCGCGCTGGGCGATGCCGCGGCGATGCCGGTGCGCGCCATGATCAAGCATTTCCGGCATGAATTCGAACATCACGTGGCCCACAAGACCTGCATGGTCCCGGCCTACGTCTGAGCCCCATACCCGAGTACACGAACATGGTTGAAATCGAACTCGACGGCAAGAAGGTAGAGGTTGTGGAAGGCAGCATGGTCATGCATGCGGCCGAAAAAGCCGGTACCTACATTCCGCATTTCTGCTACCACAAGAAGCTCAGCATCGCGGCCAACTGCCGCATGTGTCTGGTTGACGTGGAAAAAGCGCCCAAGCCGATGCCGGCCTGTGCCACGCCGGTGACGCAGGGCATGATCGTGCGCACCAAGAGCGACAAGGCGGTCAAGGCGCAGAAGTCGGTGATGGAGTTCCTGCTCATCAACCATCCGCTGGACTGCCCGATCTGCGACCAGGGCGGCGAATGCCAGTTGCAGGATCTAGCCGTTGGCTACGGTGCTTCCTCTTCGCGTTACGATGAGGAAAAACGCGTCGTGTTCCACAAGGACGTCGGCCCGCTGATCTCGATGGAAGAGATGAGCCGTTGCATCCACTGCACCCGTTGCGTGCGCTTCGGCCAGGAAGTGGCCGGCGTCATGGAGCTGGGCATGTCGCACCGCGGCGAGCATTCCGAGATCGAAACCTTCGTCGGCCACTCGGTTGATTCCGAACTGTCCGGCAACATGATCGACATCTGCCCGGTCGGCGCGCTGACCAGCAAGCCGTTCCGCTACCAGGCCCGTACCTGGGAGCTGAGCCGCCGCAAGTCGGTCAGTCCGCACGACTCCACCGGTGCCAACCTGATCGTGCAGGTCAAGAACAACAAGGTCATGCGTGTCGTGCCGCTGGAAAACGAGGCCGTCAACGAGTGCTGGATCGCTGACCGTGACCGCTTCTCTTACGAAGCGCTGGACAGCCAGGAGCGCCTGACCCAGCCCATGATCAAGCACGGCGGCGAGTGGAAAACCGTCGACTGGCAGACTGCGCTGGAATACGTGGCCAAGAGCTTCAAGCAGATCAAGGCCGAGCATGGCGCCAACAGCATTGGCGCCCTGGTCAGCCCGCACAGCACAGTGGAAGAGCTGTACCTGGCCGGCGCGCTGGTGCGTGGTCTGGAGAGCGACAACATTGACTACCGTCTGCGCAACGCCGAGTTCGCCAAGAGCGAAGGCGTGCGCTGGCTCGGGACCTCGATTGAATCCCTGACGCAGCTTCAGCGTGTGCTGGTGGTCGGCACCAACCTGCGCAAGGACCATCCGCTGTTCGCCCAGCGCATTCGCCAAGCCGTGCGCCATGGCGCCGCCGTCAATGCCATCACCTCCAAGGCCTTGCTCAAGCATGCTGATGCCTGGGCCATGCGCGTGGCCAACGCTGTCGTGACCGAGGCGTCTGCCTGGGCGCAGTCACTGGCCGACGTGGCCGCTGCAATTGCTGCCGAAAAGGGTGTGACCGCACCGGCCGCCGGCCAGGCCACTGCACAAGCGCAGGCCATCGCCAAGTCGCTGCTCGGTGGCGAACGCAAGGCGGTGTTGCTGGGTAACGCTGCCGTGCACCATGCCAACGCATCCAGCCTGCTGGCACTGGCCAACTGGATTGCCGCGCAGACCGGCGCCACGGTGGGCTACCTCACTGAAGCGGCCAATACCGTCGGCGCGCAGTGGGTGAAAGCCCAGCCGCAAGCCGGTGGTCTCAATGCGGCTCAGATGTTGGCGGGTGGCCTCAAGGCCGCCATTCTGCTCAACACCGAACCCGAGTTCGACTCCGCTGCCGGCAAGAAGGCGGCCGAGGGTCTGAGCAAGGTGGACACGGTGGTGACCTTGAGCCCGTTCAAGACCAACCTGGCTTTCAGCGATGTGCTGTTGCCCATCGCGCCGTTCACTGAGACCTCGGGCAGCTTTGCCAACGCCGAAGGCCGCCTGCAAAGTTTCCATGCCGTGGTCAAGCCGCTGGGCGATACCCGTCCGGCCTGGAAGGTGCTGCGCGTGCTGGGCAACCTGCTCGGTTTGCCGGGGTTCGAGTTCGAAAGCTCGCAGGAGGTGCTGGCCGCCGCGACTGCCACGCCGCCGGTACTGAACAACGCCACGCAAGCCGCCATCACATTGGCTGCTTCGACTGCCGAACCGGTGGTGGCATCCATCTATCAATTGGACGGTCTGGTCCGTCGTGCACCGTCACTGCAACTGACGGCCGATGCGCGTGCTGTGCGTGAAGAAGGGGTGGCAGCATGATCGATGCGCTGTACAACGGTGGCCTGAACCTGCTGGCCGCAAGCTGGTGGACTGCCATGGCCTGGCCGGTCATCTGGATCCTGCTCAAGATCGTGGTGGTGCTGGCACCGCTGATGGGGGCAGTGGCCTACCTGACGCTGTGGGAGCGCAAACTGCTCGGTTTCATGCAAGTGCGCCATGGTCCCAATCGCGTGGGTCCCTTTGGCCTGCTGCAGCCCATCGCCGACGCGCTCAAGCTGCTGACCAAGGAAATCATCACCCCCAGCGCGGTGAGCGGAGGCCTGTTCCGGCTCGGTCCTATCATGGCCATCATGCCGGCGCTGGCAGCTTGGGTGGCGATTCCTTTCGGCCCGGATGTGGCGTTGACCAACATCAATGCCGGCCTGTTGCTGATCATGGCCATCACCTCGATCGAGGTCTATGGTGTCATCATCGCCGGCTGGGCCTCCAACTCCAAGTACGCCTTCCTCGGCGCGTTACGCGCTTCGGCCCAGATGGTGAGCTACGAAATCGCCATGGGCTTCTGCTTCCTGGTGGTGCTGATGGTCTCGGGCAGCATGAACCTGACCGAGATCGTGCTGGGGCAGGGCAAGGGCTACTTTGCCGACATGGGCCTGAGCTTCCTGTCGTGGAACTGGCTGCCGCTGCTGCCGATCTTCATGGTCTACCTGATTTCCGGCGTGGCCGAGACCAACCGCCACCCCTTTGACGTGGTGGAAGGCGAGGCCGAGATCGTGGCCGGCCACATGGTCGAGTACTCGGGCATGGGTTTTGCCATCTTTTTCCTGGCGGAATACGCCAGCATGTGGCTGGTGTCGATTCTGGCCGTGATCATGTTCCTCGGTGGTTGGATGTCGCCAGTCGACAGCGCCCTGTTGAACTGGATTCCGGGCTGGATCTGGCTCGGGGCCAAGACTTTCGTCGTGGTCTCGATGTTCATCTGGATTCGAGCCACCTTCCCGCGTTTCCGCTACGACCAGATCATGCGTCTGGGCTGGAAGATCTTTATCCCGGTCACCCTGGTGTGGCTGCTCATCGTCGGCATCTGGATGCAGACGCCGTGGAACATCTGGAACTAAGCGGGTCAAGACATGGCTGCCACTGCTACATCCAACACTGCTGCGACCTTTTCCTTCAAGGACTTCATCAAGAGCTTCATGCTGGTGGAGCTCCTCAAGGGCATGGCCCTGACCGGCCGCTACGCCTTCCGCCGCAAGGTGACGGTGCAGTTCCCGGAAGAAAAAACACCGTTGTCGCCGCGCTTCCGCGGCCTGCATGCGCTGCGCCGGTATGACAACGGTGAAGAGCGCTGCATTGCCTGCAAGCTGTGCGAAGCAGTCTGCCCCGCCATGGCGATCACCATCGAGTCCGATGTGCGCGCCGATGGCAGCCGCCGCACCACGCGCTACGACATCGACTTGACCAAATGCATTTTCTGCGGCTTCTGCGAAGAGAGCTGCCCGGTCGATTCGATTGTCGAGACCAGCATCTTTGAATACCACGGCGAAAAGCGCGGTGACCTGTACTTCACCAAGGACATGTTGCTGGCCGTGGGCGACCGCTATGAGAACGAGATCGCTGCGGCCAAGGCGGCCGACGCCAAATACCGTTAACTTCCGCTGAAGACCGTCGCACAGAACCTCACAAAGATCGACCCATGGACGTCAAGACCGGTTTCTTTTATCTGTTCTCGTTGGTGCTGCTGTTTGCAGCCTTCCGGGTCATCACGGCGCGCAATCCTGTGCATGCCGTGCTCTTTCTCATGCTGTCCTTCTCGCAGGCGTCGGCCATCTGGTTGCTGCTGAAGGCCGAGTTCCTGGCCATCACGCTGGTGCTGGTCTACCTTGGCGCGGTGATGGTGCTCTTCCTGTTCGTGGTCATGATGCTCGACATCAAGATCGACGCGTTGCGCCAAGGTTTCTGGCGCCACTTCCCACTGGCGGCCATGCTGGGCGCCGTCGTGGTGCTGGAGATGGCGGCTGTGTTGATGGCAGGTTTTCGCGTATCCGAGGAACCACGTGTGGCCCAGGTCATCGGCCAGCCGTTGCTGGAGGTCTCCAATACCAAAGAGTTGGGCAAACTGCTTTACAGCCAGTATGTCTACCCGGTGCAGGTGGCGGCTGTCATCCTGTTGGTGGCCATGATTGCGGCCATCGCCCTGACCTTGCGCGAGCGCAAGGACAGCAAAGCCATTGACCCGTCCGAGCAGGTGCGCGTACGCGCCAGCAATCGTCTGCAGATCGTCAAGCTCGATCCCACACGCCCGGCGCCGGCTGTCGAGGCTGCGCCTGAGGAGAACAAGGCATGACCCTGACCCTGATACTCGGACATTACCTCACACTCGGCGCCATGTTGTTTGCGCTGGCCGTGGTGGGTATCTTCCTGAACCGCAAGAACCTGATCGTGCTGCTGATGGCCATCGAGCTGATGCTACTGGCGGTCAACCTGAACTTCGTGGCCTTCTCCCACTATCTGGGCGACATGCACGGCCAGGTGTTCGTGTTCTTCATTCTCACCGTGGCAGCCGCCGAGTCGGCCATCGGTCTGGCCATCCTGGTGCTGCTGTTCCGTAACAAGTCCAGCATCAACGTGGACGAACTCAACACGCTCAAGGGCTGAACCCGTCGGTTCATCAAGGTACTAGAAGATGAGTCAAACCCTTTCTGCATCCACCCTGCTGGCCGTGCCGCTGGCGCCCCTGGTCGGTTCCGTCCTGGCTGGCGTTCTTGGCACCAAGTTCGGCGGCAACTGGATCGGCCGTCGCCTTTCGCATTCGCTCACCATCCTTGGCGTGCTGCTGGCCTTTATTCTGTCCGCCATGACGCTCAAGAGCGTGGCCATGGACGGCGCGCGCTTCAATGAGACGCTCTACACCTGGATGGTGGTGGGCGGCCTCAAGATGGAGGTCGGCTTCATGGTCGACGGCCTGACCGCCATGATGATGTGCGTCGTGACCTTCGTCTCGCTGATGGTGCACATCTACACCATTGGCTACATGGAAGAAGACGAGGGCTACAACCGCTTCTTCGCCTACATCTCCCTGTTCACCTTCTCCATGCTCATGCTGGTCATGAGCAACAACCTGCTGCAGTTGTTCTTCGGCTGGGAAGCCGTTGGCCTGGTGTCCTACCTGCTGATCGGCTTCTGGTTCAACAAGCCCACCGCCATCTTTGCCAACATGAAGGCCTTCCTGGTCAATCGTGTCGGCGACTTCGGTTTCATCCTGGGCATCGGCCTGATCGCCGCCTACGCCGGCACGCTGAACTACACCGAAGTGTTTGCCAAGGCATCCCAGTTGGGTGCCATCGAGTTCCCCTGGTACATCCTGGGCCAGGACGCGATGTTGATCACGGTGATCTGCATCTGCCTGTTCATTGGCGCCATGGGCAAGTCGGCCCAGTTCCCGCTGCACGTCTGGCTGCCGGATTCGATGGAAGGCCCGACCCCGATCTCCGCCCTGATCCACGCCGCCACCATGGTGACGGCCGGCATCTTCATGGTGGCGCGCATGTCGCCGCTGTTCGAGCTGAGCGACACCGCCCTGAGCTTCATCATGGTGATCGGCTCCATCACGGCGCTGTTCATGGGCTTCCTGGGCATCATCCAGAACGACATCAAGCGCGTGGTGGCCTATTCCACGCTGTCGCAGCTGGGCTACATGACGGTGGCGCTCGGTGCCTCGGCCTACTCGGTGGCCGTGTTCCACCTGATGACGCACGCCTTCTTCAAGGCGCTGCTGTTCCTTGGCGCCGGCTCGGTCATCATGGGCATGCACCACAACCAGGACATCCGCTGGATGGGTGGTGTGCGCAAGTACATGCCCATCACCTGGATCACCTCGCTGCTGGGCTCGCTGGCCCTGATTGGCACGCCGCTGTTCTCGGGCTTCTACTCCAAGGACAGCATCATCGAGGCCGTGCATGAGAGCCACCTGTGGGGTGCCGGCTTTGCCAACTTCGCGGTGCTGGCCGGTGTCTTCGTGACCGCCTTCTACTCCTTCCGCATGTATTTCCTGGTGTTCCACGGCAAGGAGCGTTTCGATCAGAACCCGGATGCCCACCACGACGACCATGGTCACGGGCATGACGACCACCACGCGCCGCACGAGTCGCCTTGGGTGGTGACGGTGCCGCTGGTGCTGTTGGCCATTCCTTCGGTGGTGATTGGCTACATGACGATCCAGCCCATGCTGTTCGGTGATTTCTTCAAGGATGCGATCTTTGTCGATGCCGCACGCCATCCGGCCATGCACGAGCTGGCCGCGGCCTTCCACGGCCCGGTGGCGATGGCGCTGCATGCCTTCAGCACGGCGCCGTTCTGGCTGGCTCTGGCCGGTGTGGTCTGCGCCTACTACATGTACATGATCAATCCGGCTCTGCCGGCGGCGATCAAGCGCGCCGTGCAGCCGCTCTACACCTTGCTGGAAAACAAGTACTACATGGACTGGATCAACGAAAACATCCTGGCGCGAGGCGCCCGCATGCTTGGCGTCGGTCTGTGGAAGGGCGGCGACCAGGCCGTCATCGACGGCACGCTGGTGAACGGTTCCTGGAAACTGGTCGGCTGGGTGGCCGGCGTGGTGCGCCGGGTGCAGTCCGGCTTCCTGTACCACTATGCACTGGCCATGATTGTCGGTGTGCTGGTGCTCATGTCCTGGTTTGTGACCTGGCCCATGGTTGTTGAGTGGCTCAGCCGATAAGGAGAAGAAGAAATGGGTTTGTTGAGCCTGGCTATCTGGATGCCGATTGCGTTCGGCGTGTTACTGCTGGCCCTGGGCCGCGACGAGCAGGCGCGCATGGTGCGCTGGGTCGCGCTCATCGGCGCCTTGGCAAGTTTTCTTGTCACCTTGCCGCTTTACACCGGGTTCAAGCTCGACACGGCGGCCATGCAGTTTGTCGAGAAGATGCCGTGGATGGAGCGCTTCAATGTGCACTACCACGTGGGTCTCGACGGCATCTCGCTCTGGTTCGTCTTGTTGACGGCTTTCATCAACGTTATCGTGGTGATTGCCGGCTGGGAAGTCATCACCCGCCGCGTCAATCAGTACATGGGCGCCTTCCTGATTCTCAGTGGCCTCATGATCGGCGTGTTCTCGGCGCTTGACGGCATCCTGTTCTACGTCTTCTTCGAAGCCACGCTGATCCCGATGTACCTGATCATCGGCATCTGGGGCGGTCCGAACAAGATCTACGCCGCCTTCAAGTTCTTTCTCTACACGCTGCTGGGTTCGCTGCTGACGCTGATCGCGCTGATCTTCCTGTACACCAAGTCGGGCGGCAGCTTCGACATCGCCACCTGGCACAAGCTGCCGCTGGACGGCACGACGCAGACACTGCTGTTCTTTGCCTTCTTTGCCGCTTTTGCCGTCAAGGTGCCGATGTGGCCGGTCCACACCTGGCTGCCCGATGTGCACGTCGAGGCACCCACCGGTGGTTCCGCCGTGCTGGCCGCCATCATGCTCAAGCTGGGTGCCTACGGCTTCCTGCGTTTCTCGCTGCCGATCGCGCCGGATGCCGCGCGCGAGTGGGCGTGGCTCATGATCGCCCTGTCGCTGATCGCCGTCATCTACGTCGGTCTGGTGGCCATGGTGCAGCAGGACATGAAGAAGCTGGTGGCCTATTCGTCGGTGGCGCACATGGGCTTCGTCACCTTGGGCTTCTTCATCTTCAACGACCTCGGCGTCTCCGGCGGTCTGGTGCAGATGATTGCGCACGGTTTTGTCTCGGCTGCCATGTTCCTCTCCATCGGCGTGCTGTACGACCGGGTGCATTCGCGTGAGATCGCGTCCTATGGCGGCGTGGTCAACACCATGCCCAAGTTCGCCGCCTTTGCCCTGTTTTTTGCCATGGCCAACTGCGGTCTGCCGGGTACCGCTGGTTTCGTCGGCGAGTGGATGGTGATTCTCGGTGCCGTGAAGTACGACTTCTGGATCGGCCTGGCAGCAGCCACGGCGCTGATCTTCGGTGCCGCCTACACGCTGTGGATGTTCAAACGCGTCTACCTGGGGCCGGTGGCCAACGATGACGTCAAGGCGCTGGTTGACATCAACAGCCGTGAATTCCTCATGCTGGCTCTGCTGGCGATCGCCGTGCTGGTCATGGGTGTCTATCCCAAGCCCTTCACCGATGTCATGGACACGTCGGTGATGGAACTGCTCAAGCACGTGGCACTGTCCAAGTTGAACTGATCGAACCGAATTGAAAGACTGAAGATGACTGACAAACTCAGCTGGATTGCGGTTTATCCGGAAATCATTCTGCTGGCCATGGCCTGCCTGATCACGCTGATGGACCTCGGCGTGAAAAGCCGCCAGCGCACCCGTACCTACATCTGGACACTGATGGCCCTGGGCGCTGTGGCTTTGCTGCAGTACCTGTACGCCAGCGGCGGTGCCACCCTCTACAGCTTGCACAACATGGTGGTGAGCGACCCCATGGGCAATTGGCTCAAGTTCTTCGCCACCATTGCCGTGATGGTTTCGCTGGTTTATGCGCGTCCGTACTCGGCGGACCGCGACATGCTGCGCGGTGGTGAGCTGTTCTCCTTGAGCATGCTGTCCTTGCTGGGCATGTTCATCATGATCTCCGGCAACAACTTCCTGCTGATCTACCTCGGCCTGGAATTGCTGACGCTCTCCAGCTACGCACTGGTGGCCCTGCGCCGCGACAATGCCACCGCCACCGAAGCCGCCATGAAGTACTTCGTGCTTGGTGCTCTGGCTTCCGGCTTCCTGCTCTATGGGCTGTCCATGATCTACGGTGCCACGGGCTCGCTGGATGTGAACGCCGTCTTCCGTGCCATCAACTCCGGGCGCGTCAACCCGCAGGTGCTGGTGTTCGGCACGGTGTTCGTGGTGGCGGGCCTGGCCTTCAAACTGGGCGTGGTGCCGTTCCACATGTGGATCCCCGATGTCTACCAAGGCGCGCCCACCTCCGTGACGCTGATGATCGGCGGTGCGCCCAAGCTGGCTGCTTTTGCCATCGTCATCCGCCTGCTGGTCGAAGGCATGCTGCCGTTGGCTGTCGACTGGCAGCAAATGCTGATGCTGCTGGCCATCGCCTCGCTGCTGGTGGGTAACCTGGCTGCGATCATGCAGACCAACCTCAAGCGCATGCTGGCGTTCTCCACCATTTCGCAAATGGGCTTTGTCCTGCTGGGCCTGATGTCGGGCGTCATCAACGGCAACATCTATTCCGCGGCCAACGCCTACAGTTCGGCGATGTTTTACGTCGTGACCTATGTGCTGACCACGCTGGCAAGCTTCGGTGTCATTCTGCTGCTGGCGCGCGAAGGTTTCGAGAGTGAAGAGATCACCGACTTCGCCGGCCTCAATCAGCGCAGTCCGCTGTACGCCGCCATCATGGCCATCTGCCTGTTCTCGCTGGCTGGTATTCCGCCCATGGTCGGCTTCTACGCCAAGCTTTCCGTGCTGCAGGCGCTGGTGGCTTCGGGCCAGGCCTTGCACATCGGCCTGGCCGTGTTTGCCGTGATCATGTCGCTGATCGGTGCCTTCTACTACCTGCGCGTGGTCAAGGTCATGTACTTCGACGAACCCATCACCGCCACGACCGTGGCCGCACCGTTCGATGTGCGCGCCGTGCTGTCGGTCAACGGCCTGTTGGTGCTCATTCTCGGCCTGGTGCCCGGCAGTCTGATGGCGCTGTGCGCCCAGGCGATCCAGCAGATGTTGGGCACCTGAGGCTTATGTCGCAGACTGCCGCCGTCTGGTTCGTGGTGCTGACCGCTGTGGTCGGTGCCAACCTGCCATTCATCAATCAGCGCCTGCTGGCTGTCGTGCCGTTGAAAACGCCCAAAGGCCTGCCGGTGCGTCTCCTGGAATTGGTGTTCTGTTACCTGCTGGTGGGTGGCATGGCGCTGTTGCTGGAGCAACGTGCAGGCCAGATCGCACCGCAGGGGTGGGAGTTCTACGCCATCACGGCGACTCTGTTTCTGACCCTGGCCTTCCCAGGCTTCGTCTACCGTTATCTGTTCAAGCGCCACGGTTGACGCGCTGCCGCGGCCATGGATGACTCGCACCTGATTGAAACCCGGCTGGACAGCCAGGAGATGTTCAAGGGCCATTTCCTCCATGCCTTCCGCGATACCGTGCGCCTGCCCGATGGGGCCAGCGCGACACGCGAGTATGTGGTGCATCCCGGTGCGGTCATGATCATTCCATTGCTGGAGGATGTACGCGGGGAGGTGCGGGTTGTGTTGGAGCGCCAGTACCGCTACCCGGTGAAGCAGGTCATGGTGGAGTTTCCCGCTGGCAAGATCGATGCCGGTGAAGACATTCTGGCCTGCGCGCAGCGTGAGTTGCTGGAAGAAACCGGTTACCGCGCAACCGAGTGGGCGCGTGCCGGCGTACTGCACCCGGTCATTTCGTATTCCACCGAATTCATTGACGTCTGGTTTGCGCGTGGCCTGAGCCTGGGGGAGCGTCGGTTGGACGATGGCGAGTTCCTCGATGTGTTCACGGCCACGCCCGCCGAGTTGCAGAAATGGTGTTTTGAAGGCGGCGTGACGGATGCCAAGACCCTGACCGGTGTGCTCTGGCTGCAAAACGTCCTTGCCGGTGCCTGGGAATTGGATTGGCAGACGCCAGCGCCCGTTGACGTAAGCCGATAATCACCTGATGAAAGTTCTCAATCTCCAGTGCGATGCCCGGCACGGGTTTGAAGGCTGGTTTGCGTCCGAAGAAGACTATGCCAGCCAAGTGGCGCGCGGTTTGCTGGCGTGCCCGCTGTGCGGCAGCAAATCGGTGACAAAGCTGCCCAGTGCGCCGCGCTTGAACCTTGGTACGACACGCTCAGACGACGCTGCCCAGCCCAGCTCGCCGACAGAGCCCCAGATTCAGAAGCAGGACGTGGTGGCCGGTGGCACGGAGCAAGCCTTGCAGGCGGCCTGGTTGCAGGTGGCGCGCCGTATCGTGGCGCAGACGGAAGACGTAGGTGGCCGCTTTGCCGAAGAGGCGCGCAAAATGCATTACGGCGAAGTCGAGGAACGCAGCATTCGCGGCCAGGCCTCGCGCGAGGAAACAGAAGCCCTGCTCGACGAGGGTATTGCCGTCATGCCCTTGCCGCTGCCGGACGCGCTCAAAGGCCCTTTGCAATAGAGCACACGACAAAAGCATGAAGCGATGAGGCAGGCCAGCGGTGCTGGCGCTTCTTCGGCCGCAGCTGCTGTCTCAAGGCCAGTCGTGTTTGGCGTTCAAGGCTTGGCCTTGATATAGCGGTATTCCTGCGTTTGCCCGCCAAACCCATAGGCTTCGGCCCGCACGTCGTGCACGTAGATGTAGCTCTCAGGGTGCAGGTTGCCCAGCAACTTGTCAAAGGCAGCAAAGCTTTCATGGATGTACTGTGCCTTCTCATCCTTGGTGTTGGTGCCGTCCACCACCTTGATGTCGAAGTAGACGCTGTTGCGCCCCTGTGCGGCCAGTGTCGAGCCGCCAACCACCCAGTTGTCCTGCGGCACGAAGTCGATGGCAATGGAGGTCAGATCGCGCCGTTTGCGCAGGATGCGGGTCGTGAGCTCCAGCAGTGTTTCCGAGATGTCATGGACGAGCTTGGCGCTGGCGGGCTGACTGACTTTGACGTTGAGTATGGGCATGATGCATTCCTTTCAGACGGATGAAAATAAGTTAGCTATGCAACTATTTGGATTTTAAAAAAAGATCCCAAACAACCTGCTCATTTGAGGGCGGAGCAGACTTCCCTTACCTTGCCCACGGTCTCAAGGAAGTTGTCCTTGCCGACCGTGCGCTGGATTTTTTGCGTGACCTGGCCGCTGGCCGCGTTGAGTGCCGCATGGATCTTCTCAGCCGCGGTCGTGGGGAAGATCGACCAGTGACGTGCATCGAAATCCGAATCACGCCGCTCCACCAAGCCGAGTGCCTGTAGACCGTCGAGCAAGCGCGTGGCGGTCGGACGCGAGATGGTCAACTCGGTCGCGAGTTCGTGCTGGGACAGGCCGGGTCGGGCCAGAATGAGCCGCAACATGAAACCCTGCGGCGGGGTCAAGCCGAAGGGCTTGAACGCGCTCGTCCATTCCTTTTCGACCACCCGGGCCAGCGCGGTGGTGTTGAAATAAAGGCAATGGTCAAACATGAAGCGAATCATACAGACAATTGGTTAGCAATGCAACTAAATGGAAAATTCAGGTGACTCAAGCAAATCACGCGTAGGGACTCAAGCCATGAACTGCAGCGCAGCCAGACGGGCATAAACGCCATTGGCGGCGATCAGCGCATCGTGGGTACCTTGCTCTACCAGGCGCCCATGGTCGATGACCACGATGTGATCGGCCTGCTGCACCGTGGCCAGCCGGTGGGCAATCACCAGTGTGGTGCGGTCGCGCATGGCGGACTCCAGCGCTGCCTGCACCATGCGTTCGCTCTCGGCGTCCAGCGCACTGGTGGCCTCGTCGAGCAGCAACAGAGGCGGGTTCTTCAGCATGGCGCGCGCAATCGCAATGCGTTGACGTTGACCACCGGACAGGCGCACGCCGCGCTCACCGAGAAAAGTGGCGTAACCCTCGGGCAGGGCGCGGATGAAATCGTCGGCAAAGGCGGCACGGGCGGCGGTATGCACTTCCGCGTCGCTGGCATCCGGTTTGCCATAGCGGATGTTCTCTAATGCGCTGCTGGAAAAAATCACCGCGTCTTGCGGCACGATGCCAATGCGCTGGCGCAGATCGTGCAGGGCCATGTCGTGAATGGGAACGCCGTCGATCAAGATGCGTCCGCTTGTCGGGTCGTATAAACGCAGCAGCAACTGGAACACCGTGCTCTTGCCGGCTCCGCTGGGTCCGACCAGCGCCACCGTCTCGCCAGCGCGCACATCGAGCGTGAAATCGGCCAGCGCAGCTTGCGTTGGTCGTGACGGGTAGTGAAACGTCAAAGCTTCAATTTTGATAGCGCTTCCCGCAGTAGATAAAAGGGCTGAGGCCGGATTTGATGGTGAAACAATGGGCGACTGGCTGCCCAGCAGTTCCATCAGCCGTTCGGTGGCGCCGGCCGCACGCAGCAGTTCGCCATAGACCTCGCCCAATACGGCAAAGGCGCTTGCCAGAATGATCACGTACACCACTGTCTGTCCCAGGTGGCCAGCCGTGATATCACCGCGCAGCACGGCCTGCGTGCCCTGGTACAGGCCCCACAGCAGTGCCGCCGAGGTGGCGATGATGATGAAGGCCATCAACACCGAGCGTGCGCCGACGCGACGCCGCGCGGTGCGAAAGGCACTTTCACTGGCGGCATCAAAGCGTGCCGCCTCGCGCGCCTCGGCGGTGTAGCTCTGCACCACCGGAATGGCGTTGAGCACTTCGGCGGCAATCGCGCTGGAGTCTGCAACCCGGTCCTGGCTGGCACGCGACAGTCGTCGCACCCGGCGGCCGAACCACACGGCTGGCACGACCACCAGCGCCAGCATCCCCAGCACCTGAACCATCACATAAGGGTTGGTCCACACCAGCATCAGCAGGGCTCCCAAGCCGGTGACCGTGCTGCGCAACCCCATGGAGAAGGATGAGCCCACCACCGTCTGCACCAGTGTGGTGTCGGCCGTCAGGCGCGAGAGTACTTCGCCGGTCTGTGTGGTTTCAAAAAACTCGGGGCTCTGTTGCAGCACGTGGCCGTAAACCGCGTTGCGCACGTCGGCCGTGACGCGCTCGCCCAACCAGCTCATCAGATAAAAGCGCAGCGCTGAGAACACACCCAGCGCCATGGCCACTGCAAAGAGCAACGCAAAGTGATCGCGCAAGGCCAACACCTGGGCACCGCGGTCTTGCGGCACCAGGCCGCCGTCGATCAAACTGCGCAGCGCGATCGGAAACACCAGCGTGGCGCTTGCCGCCAGCACCAGGAACAGCAACGCCAGCACGATACGCTCACGATAAGGACGCAAAAAGGGCAGCAGCCCACTGAGGGATTTGGGGTTGCTGGTTGTGGAGCGGTTCGAATTCATGCAGTGAAGCGGAGGAAGGATGGCGCAGCTTACACCGATGGCGTTCCCTCACCTTGATGGGGGCATGGCGCAGGTTGCGCATGAGGCGACAGCTGACGGCGAGGCATATGAATGTCTTGACAATAATTGCCTAGGCAATTAATATTCGAGCTTGCGTGCCAAATCCATAACGACCAAGATCGATGCCCAAGGGGTCTCGTTCTACGACGTCGAGACTTACGCTCCGGAGGAAAGCATCGGCTATTTCATGCGCCGCATCTTGTCAACGGTGGCGCAGGATATCGAGCGCGAACTTGAACACGGCGGTCTGACAAATGCACAGTGGCTGCCGCTGTTCATCCTCGCGCGTGACCGTGTCAAAACGGGTGCTGAGCTGGCACGAGAGTGCGAACTCGATGCCGGTGCGATGACACGTCTACTTGATCGGCTTGAAGCCAAGGGCTTGTGCCGTCGCGAACGCTCTTTGGATGACCGACGGGTGGTCCATCTTGAGATCACCAAAGAGGGCAAGCAGGCCGCCAAGCTGATTCCTGAAGTGCTTTGCCGTGTCCATAACGCTGCACTGTCTGGTTTCAGTGTGGAGGAGTGGATGACGCTCCAGCAGTTACTGAAACGAGTTCTGCACAACGCGCAGACACAGCAGGTCAGCCGGCAAGAGCGTAAAGCTTGAGTTCCTGATCGCCCGCCGCGCCGTCCAGCCCACAAGGCATGGCCGGCACACCATGAAGCCATCGCTTTACCCACGTTGACCTTTGAGTCCTCATCATGCGCATCAATCTGCCTGTCACACACCACGAATACCTCATGCCCTCAGAGCAGATGCTCGTTTCAACCACGGACATCAAGGGGCGAATCACTTACTGCAATCCGGCCTTCATCGCCGCCAGTGGTTACCTGCGCGAGGAGCTTCTCGGTCAGCCGCATAACCTGGTGCGCCACCCTGACATGCCGGAGGAAGCCTTCCGCGACATGTGGGACACGGTGACCCGAGGCAAACCCTGGACAGGTCTGGTGAAAAATCGCCGCAAGAACGGCGATTGTTATTGGGTGATGGCCAACGTCACGCCGCTCCTTGAAGGAGAGGTTGTTCAAGGTTATCTGTCGGTGCGAACGGCACCGAGCCGCGAGCAGGTGGTTGCAGCCGAGGCGCTGTACACCACCATGCGAGCCGAGAAGGAGGCTGGCACCTTGGTGCACCGCCTGGCCGGTGGCCAGTTGCGCCCGACGACGTGGTTGGGGCGCGTGAAACAAATGTTCCGTTTCGGACTGGGTGGGCAGATGGTGCTGGCCTCTGTTCTGGCGCCAGTGGCTGTCCTGCTGGTGAGTGGCGCTTTGACAGGCACGATCGGCCTCAACCTGACCACCCTGGTGGCGTTGTTCGCCGCGCTGGCGATCGGATTGCCGGTCGGTATCTGGTTGCGCGCCATGGCGACCGGGCCGCTCAATGATCTGCTGCTGTTTGCCAATCGCATGGCCGCCGGTGACCTGAGTGCCAGAACCGGTGCGGCACGTGACGATGTGGTGGGCCAGCTCTACCGCGCGCTGAATCAGCTCAATGTCAATCTGCGTTCCATCGTGGGTGACACGCGCACGGAGGCCGTGGCCATCACTGCGGCCTCGAATGAAATTGCTGCCGGCAACCATGACCTGTCCGCCCGTACCGAGGCACAAGCGGCCGCACTCGAGCAGACGGCCTCCACCATGGAGCAGCTCACCAGCGTTGTGCGGACCAATACCGAGTCGGCGCGCAGCGCCAGTTCCCTGGCTGACGAAGCCGCCAGCGTGTCGCAGGCCAGTGGCGTGCGCGTACAGGAGATGACGACGGTGATGCAGGCCATCAGCACCTCGTCCGCCAAGATCGCGGAAATCATCCGGGTGATTGAAGGCATCTCGTTCCAGACCAATATCTTGGCGCTCAACGCTGCCGTCGAGGCGGCGCGTGCGGGTGAGCAAGGGCGCGGTTTTGCCGTGGTGGCAGGCGAGGTGCGGGCGCTCGCGCAGCGCACCTCAGAGGCAGCCAAGGAAGTCCGAAGCTTGATCGAGGACTCGACGGCCAAGATCAACGCCGGCAACAAGACGGCGCAGCAAGCGCACAGCAGCATTGAGCAGACAGTGGAGGTCGTTCACAAGGTGGCAGCCTTGTTGGGTGATTTCACGGCCACCTTTGGGGAGCAGCTGGAGAGCATTTCGCAGGTCCATGAAGCGGTAGCCCAGATGGACGGTGGTACCCAGCAAAATGCGGCCATGGTGGAGCAGATGGCCGCTGCGGCCAGCTCACTGCATGGCCAGGCCCGGGTTTTGTCCGACACGGTGGGCGTGTTCCGTCTCAGCGCCAACGACAGCTTTGTGCAGCGCGATGCGGTTGAGTTGCGCAGAGAGATGAAGGCCCTGGCGCTCAGCGCCGCTTGACGAGCCAGTCTGGCGCGGAGGTCCAAATGTCCGCAAGAATCGGGTGGTGCGATCGTCTGTGATGAGGTCAGAATAGACGCACATCATCAACCTGCCTGCCCTCATGAACAGTGCCAGCCTGATCCGACTTGTCGCCCTGTCCGCGATTTGGGGTGCTTCTTTCATCTTCATGCGCATGGCGGTTCCGGTGCTCGGGCCGGTAGTGCTGATCGAGGCTCGCCTGCTGCTCGCTGCGGGCCTGCTTTTTTCGGTGGGGCTCATCCTCAAGCAGCGTTTGAAGCTGGGCCTGCACTGGCGGCATTACCTGGTGCTGGGCCTGTTCAATTCGGCGCTGCCATTTTTGCTGTTTGCCTTTGCCGCCAAGACGCTGTCGGCCTCCTTGCTGTCCATCCTCAATGCCACGGCGCCGATCTGGGGCACGGTCATCGGGACGGTCTGGAGCCGCGCACCACTGCGCGGCAAGACGGCATTCGGGCTGGCACTGGGCGTGGCGGGTGTCGTTCTGCTGGTGGGCTTTGACCGGGTGACCCTGCAGCCCGGTGCCGGCTGGGCCATCGTGGCGGCCTTGGCAGCCGCGTTCTGCTACGGCATCGCCAGCAACTACGCCAAATCGGCTCTTGCAGCGTCATCGCAAGATCCCTATGCCAATGCCCACGGCAGCATGTGGGCGGCTGCGCTGCTGCTGGCACCCGCCTTGCCGTTTTTTCCGGCCGCGGCAGCGCCCGCGCTCAGCGTGCTGGGCGCGGTGGTGGCGCTGGGGGTGTTCTGCACCGGCATCGCCTACCTGCTGTACTTCCGCTTGGTGGCCGACCTGGGCGCCGCGCCGGCACTGACGGTGACGTTTCTCATTCCCGTTTTCGGCATTCTGTGGGGGCACCTGTTCCTGAGCGAAGCGATCGGCTGGCATACCCTGGCCGGGGCGGTGGTGGTGCTGTTGGGCACCGCGCTGGTAACAGGGTTCTCGCTGCGCGCCGTGTGGGCGCCCAGGGAGGTGTCCCATGGATGAGCTGCAAAGCCCGGCACGCCAGTACGCGGTGGTGGCGCGCGCCATTGACTACCTGCGCGCCAATGCGCTGCGCCAGCCCACACTGGCAGATGTGGCAACTGCAGTGCACATGAGCGAATTCCATTTGCAGCGCGTCTTTGCCGCCTGGGCCGGTATCTCGCCCAAGCGCTTTTTGCAGTACCTGACTAAGGAGTATGCCCGGCAGGCACTGCGCACGTCGGCCGATCTGCTCAGCGTGACTGAAGCCAGCGGCCTGTCCAGTGCCAGCCGCTTGCACGACTTGATGGTGACATGCGAAGCCATGACACCAGGCGAGATCAAGCGTGGCGGTTCTGGCGTGGTACTGGGCTTCGGCTGTGGGGCAACGCCATTTGGCGAGGCGCTGGTGGGCTGGACGGCACGCGGTTTGTGTTACCTGGCTTTTGTCGATGGTGACAACGCCTCGCGCGTGGCGGAGTTGGCAAGCCAATGGCCGGCGGCACAGCGCGAGCGCGACGACGCACAGGCGCAGCAATGGCTGGACCAGGTGTTCGCGGCTACGCCGCGGCGCGGCAGCTTGCACCTAGTGCTGCGCGGCACCAATTTTCAGCTCAAGGTGTGGGAGGCGTTGCTCAAGGTCGAACCCTCACGCGTGGTGTCTTATAGCCAGCTCGCCCAGTTGGCTGGAACGCCCAGAGCGCAACGTGCAGTCGGTAGTGCCCTGGCAGCCAACACCATCGGCTACCTGATTCCCTGTCACCGCGTCATTCGGGAGTCCGGTGACTTCGGCCGGTACCGCTGGGGTAGCGAACGCAAGACGGCCATGCTGGCCTGGGAAGCCGGGCAGGCCGGGCACGAGGCCCGGCCTGAATAAAGCATCTCAGAGCTGTTCCAGCGTGCTGCGGCTCACCTGTTTCCAGACCGAAGGCGGCTGGCCGCTGCGCAGGCGCACCAGATAGACCTCGTCGTTGGCCTGCTTGATGCGTGCCACGGCCTCGGCCACCGGGATGTCGAGCAGGGCGGCCAGCACCAGCGGGTTGACGCCGCCATGGGCCACGATGGCAATGCTGCCGGAGGTGTGGCGGGTCGTGATCTGGCGTACGGCAGCCTTCACCCGGTCGGCCTGGCTTTGCAGCGACTCGCCGCCGTCCAGACTGTCGTCCAGCACGCTGCCGCGTTTGCCGAACTCGGCAAAGAGGGCTGCGTCGCGCTGGTCTTCGAAGATGCCCTCGAACTTGCCGAAGGAGCGTTCATTGAGGGCCGGCAGCGCGGTCACCGGTGTTTGGCCGGCGAAGGCGGCAGCCGTTTCCTGCGCGCGGCGCAGGCCGCTGCTGTAGATGTGGCTGAACGGCACCCCCGCCAGCCGCGGGACCAGCTCCGCCGCCTGACGGCGGCCGGTGTCGTTGAGCACATTGTCGGTGGCGCCCTGCAGGCGCTTCTCCAGGTTCCACTGGGTCTGGCCATGGCGCACCAGGTAGATGTCAAGTACCGGAGTCTCGGCTGCCGCCGGCTGCGCAAAGGCGCAGCCGGCGGCCAGCAAGGCAGAGGCGAGTAAGGCGCGGCGTTGCATCGTCATGTTGTTCATGTTCTTTCAGCGTGCCGACAGCAGGCCGGGCACGTGCAGCAGGATGAACTCGTTGTCATCGTTCTTGCCGAGCTGGCGACCCGAGGAATAGGGCAGGTTGTTGTCGTTGGCCACCACGATGTGTTCGGCATCGACCACGTCCACGTCCTCAATGGTGACGAAGGGGAAGGTGAACTTGCCGTCCTTGCCGCCGACCTTGGCCACACCCTTCGGGTCCTGGATGTCGAGCAGGTCGATGTAACCGATCTTGCGTACAAAGCCGTCGGCGTCAGCGTCTTTCAGGCTGATCTTGTAGACGCGCTTGAACTTGGCCGGTACGTTCTGGCAGTCCGGGCGGGCCGGGCCGTTGCAGGCCGTGTTGTCCAGACCTTCGCCGTTGTCGCGCTCGATGATCAGGCCGGTGTCGGCATCGATCATGTTGAAGTCGCCGATGTTGTTGCCGTTGAGCTCCAGCGCGTATTTCCAGGAACGGCCGGTCCACTCACCCTTGGCCACGTTGAACTCCAGCACGCGCAGGTACTCGCGGCCGTCCTTGTTCTCCCACTTCTTGTCGGCCTCGTTCCACAGCGGGCCTTCCAGCAGCGGGTACAGGAACTGGCCGTCTTTCGAGGCCGCCATGCCTTCGTAACCGCGCGAGCGGCGCACCGGCGTCGAGAAAGCACCGGCCGTGGCGGGTGTGCTCACCGAGAAATGGTCGGGCGAGCGGGCCAGCTTGCCATCCACTTCGGTGCTGAAGACGGCGAGTACCTTGCCCTGGCGGTCGGTTTTCACCAGGTAGGGGCCGAGTTCGTCGCCAAACCAGACATGGTCGCCAATGAACTGGATCGACTCAATGTCCAAGTCAGCGCCAGTCAGGTAGCGTTGCTTGGTGCCTTCGTTGACGATCAGGAAAGGTACTTTCTTGTCCGGATCATGCAGGAACACGGTTTGCAGGCGTTTCACATCACCGCTCTTCCAGTCCGGCTTGACGTGGTGGAACATCAGCATGGCGTCGGCCGAGTTGGCCTTGCTGCCGAAGCCGTTGTCGGTCAGCACCCAGTAGCTGCCGTCCTTCATGGCCTTGATGCCGGAAAAACCTTGCACCGGCTGGCCCTTGAAAGGCAGGTTGATGCCGGTGGGCTTGGGCGCCCCCTTGGCTGACAGGTAGGAGCTGCCGGCAATCGACTCCAGCTTGTCTTCGCGGTGGCCGTCGGCCGTGGTGTATTTGCCCGAGGTCTGCAGGCTGGCCGGTGCATCCTTTGGCGCAGCGATGAAGGTACGTGCCGGCAGTGCGGCATGGCCGACCAGCGTGGCAGGGAAAGCCTGCTGGGCTTGCACGGGGGCAATGGCCAGCAGGGCGAGGAGCGATAGCAGAGGTGATTTGCGCATGGTGCTCTTGGGTTGGTTGAACAAGCAGCGCGATCCTAGGAGTCCAACGTGACAGAACCGTGAATGCAAATTTCACAGATCTGTCAAAACAGAGGTCTAGGCTTGGTCTCATGACAACCCACCTCATACCCCAGATATCCGTGGCCCGCTCTACTGAGCAAGAGCCGTCCAGCGTGCTTGTGGGTAGCACAGTACAGGACGTTGCCCGAGCACTTGACACACACGTCAATGCGGCCATGGCCAAGGCCTGGTCGGGCATTTCGCCGATTTCTCTGGCCTTGGCCTACACGGATTGGAGTCTGCACCTGCTGACTTCGCCGGGGTCGCAGACGCGGCTGGCACAGGAGGCGGCGGCGCGCTACGCAGCGTGGATGAGGGATTCGACGCTGGCGGCAATGCGTACGCCGTCGTCTGCTGATGTTCAGCAGGAGCCTCCGCCATCGCCGGCCGCTACGCCGGATCCTGATTCGCGTTTTGACAGCCCTTCGTGGCGGAAATGGCCCTGGCAGAGCCTGGTGAGCGCCAACAAAACCTTGGAGACCTGGTGGCATAACGCCAGCAGTCTGCCGGGCATGAGGGATCACAGCCGCGAACAGATGCGTTTTTATGGGCAGCAATGGCTGAATGTCTTGTCGCCCAGTAACTGGTTGCTCACCAATCCCCAGGCACTGCAGGCCGCTTTCGACTCGGGCGGCCAAAGCCTGGCCAAAGGCATGGGCCATGCGATTGAAGAAATACGGCTGCGCCATGGTTTGCCGCCGGTACGCCGTGACACAGATGCGCCGTCCCCCGGTCAAGGCCTGGCCATGACGCCCGGGCAGGTGGTGATGCGCAACGGCCTGATCGAGCTGATCCAATATGAGCCGACCACGCCGCAGGTCCATCAGACGCCCGTGCTTATCGTGCCCTCGTGCATCATGAAGTACTACATCCTGGACCTGTCGCCTCACAACTCGATGGTGCGCTGGTTGGTCGCGCAGGGCCATACGGTTTACATCGTCTCATGGCGTAACCCCAATGAAGACGACGCACTGCTGAGCATGGACGACTACGTGCGCGATGGTGTGCTGTCCGCCTGGGATCATGTGCATCATGCGACCGGCCAACCGGTGCATCTGATGGGCTATTGTCTGGGCGGGACCTTGGCATCGGTTGCCGCAGCAGCACTCTGCGCCGACGACGCGCAGGCGGCTGAGGTCCGCAAGGTCAGTGCGCAACCCCTGGCCAGCCTGACCCTGCTGGCGGCAGAGACCGATTTCACCGAACCCGGCGAAATGGGCGTTCTGATCGACGAGGCTCAGGTGCGCATGCTGGAGGAAATGATGGCCGAAAAAGGCTTTCTGACAGGCCGGCAGATGGCCGGCTCGTTTCAGTTTCTGCATTCGCGTGAACTGGTGTGGTCGAGTCGTACGCGTCGTTGGCTGATGGGTGAGGAAGAGGTTGCCAGCGACCTGATGGCCTGGAATGCCGATGTCACGCGCCTGCCGGCGGTGATGCACAGCCAGTACCTGCGTCGCTGCTTTTTGCACAACGAACTGGCGAATGGTCATTTCGCCTTCGATGACCGGCCGGTTTCCTTGCGTGACATCCGTATCCCGGTGTTCGGCGTCGGGACGCAAAAAGACCATGTGGCGCCCTGGCGCTCTGTCTTCAAGGTGCAGCGGCTGGTGTCGGGTCCAGTGACCTTTGTCTTGACCAATGGGGGGCACAACGCTGGCATCATCTCTGAGCCCGGCCACAAGGGGCGCTATTTCCAGCAACTCACCACGGCACCGGAACAACCCAGACTGAGGTCTTCCGAATGGCAGTCACGGGCACCACGCCACGAGGGCAGCTGGTGGACCGCCTGGAGCGACTGGCTGGTGGCGCAGGGCAGCGGTCGGCTGGTCGCGGCGCGCAAGCTGCCGGAGGAGACTTCGCTGGGTGCCGCGCCCGGCCAGTACGTGCTGGTGCGCTACGGCGACTGAGCGGCGCAGAGATCGGCCGCCGCCTGAGCTGCCATCCGGCCTTCATCGGTGGGAATCATCCAGATTTCGACCCGGCTCGACTCAGCATGCAGGGGCCGGGCCTGTGAGTCGTTGGCTGCGTTGTTTCTGTCGGGATCGAGCTGTACACCCAGGAACTGCAGGCGTTCGCATACTTCGGCGCGAAGCGTGCCATCGTGTTCACCAATGCCACCCGTGAAAGCCAGCAGATCAAGGCCACCCAGGCACGCTGCCATGGCGCCTGCTTCGCGGACCACACGGTGGGTGAAAAGATGGATGGCCCGCCGGGCAGACGCCTGTTGACTTGCGCGCAGTTGTCGCATGTCCGCGGCGATGCCGGACACACCAAGCAGGCCGCTTTGCCGGTACAACAGCTTTTCCAGATCCAGGCGGGACCATCCCTGCGCCAGCAGATGGAGCAGCACACCGGCATCAATGGCGCCGCTGCGGGTTCCCATCATCAGGCCGTCCAGGGCCGAGAAGCCCATGGTGGTCGCGCAACTCTGCCCCCCTAAGGTGGCGCAGAGACTGGCACCATTGCCCAGGTGTGCCATCAGCACGCGGTCCTGCCAGCGGGGCGACAGGCGCTGCAGGCTTTCCTGCAGGAACTGGTACGACAAGCCATGGAAGCCATAACGCCGGATGCCTTCGCGGGTCAGCGCTTCGGGCAAGGCGAACAGCCGTTCCTCCTCTGGCAGGTCGGCATGGAAGGCAGTGTCGAAGCAGGCCACCTGAGGTACGTCAGGGAAAGCACGCGCAAAGCTGCGGATGCCTTCCAGGTTGTGCGGTTGGTGCAGGGGAGCGAGGGCACACAAGGTGCCGAGCTTTGCCAGCGTTGCGTCATTGACCCGTATAGCGGAGCGAAACCACTCGCCGCCGTGGACGACCCGATGGGCGATGGCTTGCACGGTCTTGCCCTCCAGCGTCGTGTGCAGCAGGCGTTGCAAGGCCTGCAGCGCGGACGAGAAGGTGTCGCCGGTATCCGTTGGCAGGGGTTCGCACGATGCTTCGTCGCCGTTGCGCCAAGCCAGGCGCGGTTTGCCGCCTGCCTCCAGCCCCTCGATGCTGCCGGCCAGCAAGGCGGCAGTGACCAGGCCATCGGGCTGGAGCGGGTAGAGCGCGAACTTGAGTGTCGAGGAGCCTGCGTTGACAGCCAGGATTGCCATGGGGAGGGTCTCAAGGAGCGGCGTCAGGGCTTGATCAGCCGGTTGTGGTGAGCTACCAGCTTGGCCAGCAGCGCGGAGGCGATGCGTGCTGATGCGCCATCGGCACGGCTGGTCAAGGCGATCGGAACCCGTGCCCCCAGGACGATGCCGGACGCCGTGGCACCGGCCAGATACTCCAGTTGCTTGCCCAGCATGTTGCCTGACTCCAGGTCAGGGACCACCAGAATGTCGGCATCGCCGGCCACTTCGGACTCGATCTGTTTGATGCGCGCCGCTGCTGCCGAGATGGCGTTGTCGAAGGCGAGCGGGCCATCCAGCACGCCCCCCACGATCTGGCCACGCTGCGCCATCTTGCACAGCGCAGCAGCATCGATGGTGGAGGGCATGTTCGGGTTGACGGTCTCCAGGGCAGAGAGAATGGCGACCTTGGGTGAGCTCACGCCGAGCAGGCGCGCGAACTCGATGGCGTTCTGCACAATGTCCATCTTGTCCTGCAGAGACGGCGTGATATTGAGCGCGGCATCGGTCAGCAGCAACGGTTTGGCGTAGGTGGGTACATCGAAGCGGAACACATGCGACATGCGACGACCCGAGCGCAGATCGGGCGTGGCGAGCACGGCGTGGATCAGCTCATCGGTGTGCAGGCTTCCCTTCATGAGGGCTTCTACCTTCCTGTCGGCCGCCATGGCCGCCGCCATGCTGGCAGCCGCGTGGCTGTGTTCCACCGCCACGATGTCGATGCCCTGCAGATCAATGTCAGCCTCCTCTGCCACGGCACGCAACCGGGCCTCGGGGCCGATCAGAACCGGATCGATCAGGCCGTGGCGGGCCGCATCAATGGCACCTCGTAGTGACTCGATGTCGCAGGGGTGGACAACGCCGCAGCGCACGGCGGGCAACCCTTCACCCATGCTCAGCAGCGCGTTCAGGCGGGCCTGTGGGTCAAAGAGCTGAATCGTTGGGTTGTGGGTACGTGCCCGGCGTACCTTCTGGGTCGGTGCCAGCACCCGGGCTAGGCCATACAGCACGCGTTCGCCGTTCTGGTTGATCACCTGACAATCCAGCTCGATGCGTTTTCTTGCTTCGTCACGTGTCGTCACGGTGACACTCACAGTGAGCGTATCGCCGACCCGGACCGGATGGCTGAAGTGCAGATTCTGTTCCAGGTAGATGGTGCCAGGCCCCGGAAAGACCGTTCCGAGCAAGGCCGAAATCAGCGCGCCGCCCCACATGCCGTGTCCGATGATGCCGTGGAAGAGTGTGGCATCCGCGTAATCGGGGTCCAGGTGCGCAGGATTGGTGTCACCCGAGACCGCTGCAAAAGCCTGGATGTCTTCCAGCATCAGCGTCCGGACGATGCGGGCGGTATGACCGATCTGGATCTCGTCGAAGATCACGTTCTCAACGACATCTTGCATGGTGAATGAGTTCATGGGTATGACCTGCTCAGGCGACGGCATGGCGGCCGGCATCGACATAGATGGTTTGTCCCGTCATGCCCGATGCGGCTTCGCTGCACAAAAAAGTACTCAGGCGGGCGATTTCTTCCAGGGTGACCAAGCGACCCAGGGGCGCTTTTTTCTGTGCGCTGGCCAGTAACTCGTCAAAGGCCTGGATGCCCGACGCTGCTCGGGTCGGAATCGGGCCCGGTGAAACCGCGTGGACCCGGATGTTGTTGCGGCCCAGCTCCAGCGCCATGTAGCGCACCAACGACTCCAGTGCTGCTTTGACCGGCCCCATCAAACCGTAGTGAGGTACCGCTTCGTCGGCACCGAGATAACTCATGGTGATGAAGCTGCCACCCTCGTTCATATGGGGGGTGCAGAGCTTGGCCAGCCGGGCAAAGGAGTGGCATGACACCTCCATGGCGCGCGCGAAGCCAGGGCTGGTGCTGTCGATGACGGAACCATGCAGGTCCGACAAAGGCGCCCAGGCAATCGAATGCACCACAAAGTCCAGATGCCCCAGCCGTTCGACGGCCAGCGCGACGGCCGTTTCGAGTTCGCCGGGTATTTCGACATTGCAGGTCAGAAGCGGAATATCCAGCGTGCGGGTCAAGGGGGCCACGGCCTGGTAAGCCTTGTCATTGAGGCAAGTGGCGACCAGGTCGGCACCTTGCGCGCGGGCTTCCCGGGCAAAGCCGTAGGCGATGCTGTGTTCGTCGGCCAAGCCGACCACCAGACCCTTGCGGCCATTCAGGGTGAGATAGGAAGGGATGGTGTTCATGCAGGGGACTTGCCTTTCTGTTTTTCATGGCCGGCGCCCGCAAGCAAAGCCCGCCATCTTGCAATCAGCGCCTCATCCAACTGCCTGACCGTGGCGATCTTCCCGAGGTACACGTGGCCGTGATTGCCGTCCAGCGTGATCACGTCGCCTTCTTTCAGTGTCTGATCACCAATGGACACGGTGCGGCTGCTCAGATCGATATGAAGGCCGGCACACGCCACAAGGCAAACCTTGCCCAGTTGGCGAGCCACCACGGCAGCGTGTGAAGTCCGGGCACCCATCTGCGTGAGCAGGCCACTGGCCGACTCCAGTGCGGCAATGTCATTGGTCTCCGCTTCCTTTCGCAGCAAAATCACCTGGACACCGCTGGCCGTGCGTTCTGCCGCCCGTTCGCCGTCCAGGGCAATTTCGCCGCTGGCAACGCCGGAACATGCCGACATCGCCTGAGCCAGCGGCGACAGCGGCGATTGCGGATCGGCTTGAGCCGCCAACTGAACTGTTCCCAATGACTGCTCGTCCAGCCCGCGCGTGCGCTCGATGGCTGTGGCGGCATCGATCACGCCCTCATCCAGCAAATCCAGTGCGATGCGGGCAGTTGCCAGCGGTGTGCGTTTGCCGGTGCGCGTCTGCAGCAGGAAGAGCGCGCCATCCTGGACGGTGAACTCGAAGTCCTGCATGTCGGTGAATTCAAGCTCCAGTAGTTTGGTGGCGGCTTCCAGTTCGTGCCAGGCTTGTGCTGCCACGTTGGCCAGGGCTTCATGGCCATGGGCGTTGCGGCGGCCGGAGACCACGTCCTCGCCCTGGGCGTTGACCAGAAAATCAACCCACAGCTGCGGCTCCCCCGTACTGGGATCGCGCGTGAACCCAACGCCGGCACCCGAATGGCTGCCGGTGTTGCCGAACACCATGCGCTGCAGGGTCACGGCGGTACCCATGTCGGCACTGATTCCGTTGAGCTCGCGATACGCCTGTGCCTTGGGGGCATGCCAGGATGCAAACACGGCGCGGATAGCCTGGGTGAGCTGTTCTTGCGCATCTTGCGGAAACGCATGACGGGCGTTTTCCGCGTAGAGCACAAGGTACTGGCGTGTCAGGTTGCGCAATTCACTGAAGTCGAGCTCACGTTCGTCCCGACCTTGGGTGGCATGGTCCAACGCGTCTTCGAAAACCGAGGCCGACAGACCCGCCACGATCTCGCCATAACTGGCCACCAGGCGGCGGTAGGCGTCCCATACCATGCGTGGATTGCCGGTCTGGCGTAGCAGGCCGGGCAAGGTCTTGTCGCACAAGCCGATGTTGAGCAGGGTTTCCATCATCCCCGGCATGGAAACCGGCGCACCCGAGCGCACGGAAACAATCAACGGGTTGCGTGGGTCACCAAGGGTTTGCCCTGTGGCCTTTTCAAGTTCCGGCAGACCGACGCTCAACACCGGCAGCATGCATTCTTCAGGATGGCGTGTGTAGTGGGTCCCGATGACCAAGGCCGGCGGTACAGGCAGGCCAAGCTGGGCCATGCGCAGCAGGTTGAAAGCTTTGGACCCCATGTGTTCACGGCTGGCGTTTTTCGGCGCCAAGGTCTGGCCATTGGCCAGCAAAAAAAGCTGCTGAGGCCAGTGCGGCTTGCTCTTCATGTCGACACCCCTGTGTTGGTCAGCACCATCTGGCGCAAGGCATAACCGGTCTCCAGCAAGCTGTCAGAAGCCTGTTCCAGTGTCTTGGCCAGATCGTTGGCCAACAGCAGATCCGTGGGCTGGGCGTGCAGGGTTTGCAAAATGGTGACACGCGCCTGCCGCAGCAGGTCATCGCACATCCGTTCTGCCTGCAGCATACGCCAGAGGGTTTGCAGGAAGGCCTCGCTGTCGGCTGCATCACCGTGCTCGTTCACGTGGCGTGCGATCTCGATGGCCTTGACCAGATCTTGGATGGCCGCCTGTGTGGTCTCGGCCAGTTGTTGCAGCACATGACGCACCGGCGCAGGCAATCCGCGCATCGGCGGTATGACGGTCATCGAATGCATGAAGGCGGCTTCTTCCAGGGCGTCGGCGACATCGTCGGCCTTCTCCAGCAAGGCCACGACTGCCGACCAATGACGCTGGCGCACGGCACGCTGGCGTGCATCCATCAGGACGTGGTCGGCGCGCCGTTCCCAGGTCTTGGCGCGCGACACCAATGGGTCTGTCCCGTCGACAGGGGGGCGGGCGCTGGTTTCAATGGCATCGCTCAGGGTCTGAGCCAGCGCGTGACAGTAAGCTGCATGCTCGGCCAGCAAATCGAATTCGAAAGTGCGGCGGCGCAAGACTTGTGTGAGCAGCAAGCGAGCTTCGTCGGCGATGACGGCGGCCGGTTGCTGCAGCAACAGCATGTGACTGGAGATGCGCAGCAAATCCAGGAGAAATTCGGTGGCGGCAGCTTCTCCGATCACGCCATCCAGCCGGTCGCCGATACGGAACACTTCGCTGTCGACGGTTTGCATGGCATTGAAGACCAGCTGGTCTCCCCCTGCCAGCAGCCACGCCATGTGCCCCCATTCTTTTTCAGCCGCACGCACCAGGATCTCAACGGCCTGGGACTTGCTTACAAAGTTCTTCAGGCATTTGCGGGCGCGGTTCCAGTCAATGACGAAGACGATGCGCGATGCAATCCCCTGCAGGCCGGCGTGCAGCATCTCCTCGTCCTCTGCAACCAGAGTCCCCTTGCCAACGTGATAGGGTTTGCCGCCATTGAGGCCCGTGGAAGTGACTGGATCAAAGAGCTTCCATTGGAAGCCAATTCGCTCCAGTGCATGGCAAAAAAAGGCAAAACGTGCGGCGTGCAGATCGGAGTAGGTGACGGTCAGGGTTGTCCCCTCCACCTCCAGAACCAGGACATGCGCATCGTTGGTTCCGATATCGTTCTGGATCAGCAGTTTTTCGCCGTCCCGGGTGACGGCTGTATCAAGTCCGGGATGAGAAAACTTGAGTGATGCGGTGCGATTCAATCCGCGCATGAAGGACTGAATGAATGGTCGGTCTGCGTCCGATATCTGCCAGACATGAGCACCATCCAGATTCTCGGTGGCAATTTCGGCAGCCAAGGCGTTCAACTGCTTGTGCAAGTCCATCACCAGCAGATGAAAGCTATCGCCCTGCTGCCGGTCGCCATGGGTCAACTGCACGATGACTTCGCGGTTCAGGCCCTCATCACCTTCCATGCCGTGCAGCCGCTGCAGCCATTGATCACGTCGGACGACCAGGTCCTCAGGAGCGCGATGACCGCTGTCGCACACGGGCCTGGCCATGATGGTGAGGTCGGAAGCCAAAGCGTCCAGCAGTGGATCCAGTTGCGGAATGACGAGGACGTTGCCATCCAGGTATGACGTCTTGACCAGTTCGCGCAGCCATGCGGCGTCGTGCAGGCCCGCCTGAGCCAGTTCCTGACCCCAGTCGATCATGGAGGCATCGGGTGCGTCGGCATGCTGGGCAGCAGACTGCAGCAGCGTGAGATACAGCTTGAGCCGGTCATTTGCTGACAGTGCGGATTTGATCCAGGCGGGCAGCAGCAGGGTGGATTGCCCCAAGGAGGAAACAGCTTTTTCCTTCAGCATGACGTGCTCTCGCGGAGTGAAGTCATGCCCAGTGTGTGCTACGCATGTGGCAGTCGTGTGACAAGGTGATGGCCTGCTCAGGCAGGCCTTGCTCATGCTGGCAGGCTGCCGTATTCTTGACTGCACTGGATGCCTGCGGGCGTTTTTTTCAGACTGATGGGATGTGCATGCAATGAAAACCCTCGTGTCGCGCAGGCGAGAGGAAGTCGAGCTCAAGTTGGCATTGCCCGTGTCGCGGGCGGCGCGTCTGGAAAGTCAGCTCGCCCAGCTGCCAGTGCTGCAGGGGTGCAAGAAGACACAGGTGCATTTGCACAATGTCTACTGGGACACGCCTGACCAGGTTCTGCGCCAGCATCAAATGGTGTTGCGCATCCGACGCTTCGGTTCCGACAAGAAACCGCAATGGGTGCAGACAATGAAGATGAGTGACAGCAATGTCTCTGCCTTCAGTCGACGCTGGGAATGGGAAGTGCCGGTGCCCGGTGCCAGCCCGTCGCTGGATGCGCTTCAAGACTCGCCGTGGCTTGATTTCGATCCTGATCGTGTGATCTTTAATGCCCTCGCGCCTTGCTTTGCGACAGTGTTTGAACGGACCAGTTGGCAGGTGCACGGGGCGAATAACAGTTGCATCGAAGTCTCCCTGGATATCGGGCGGATCACAGTCAATCACCAGCACGCTGCCATCTGTGAGCTGGAATTGGAACTGCTGGAAGGTCAGCCGGCCGCCCTGTTTGAAATGGCACACCATATTGCTTGCGTTATGCCGACGATTCCACTGAGCATGAGCAAGGCTGAGCGTGGTTACAGCCTGGCTGACGGTTCACTGTTCCAGCCTGTGCGCAGTCATCCGCCAAGCCTGACGTCCGAGATGTCGCTGACTTTTGCGGCGGCGTATTTGCTTCGCGAAATGCTGTCGCAGTTCACGGCCAACTTGGTGTTGCTGCGCAACTCGAATGCGCCGGAACTGGTGCACCAGGCCAGGGTTGGCTGGCGTCGCTTTCGAAGCGCCCTGCGGCTCTTCAGGCCGGCCTGGGTCGGTGTTGAGCCCCCTTCCTGGCAAGCGCTGCACCCCTTGCTCAAGCATCTGGGCGAGCTGAGAGACCTCGATGTGGCCGTTGTTGATACGCTGCCGCGGCTGGCTGCTGCGTATGCGGCAGGGGATCTCGGGCGGCAAGACAGGTGGCAGGCGATGCAGCAGACGCTGACGCATGCTGCCATGCGGCGTCGCCGGGCGGTGCTGCGCACACTGGCGCAGCCAGCGGTCGGTGTTGCCTTGCTTTCCCTGGTGGCGTGGTTGGAGAACTTGTCACACCAGCCTGTGCCGGGCAAGGGCGTGCGTGATGTGAAGACCTCCTTGCGCCGTTGGGCCCGGCATCGCATGGCTCGCTTGCACCACCGCTTGTCGGCAAAGTCTGAGCATGCAGGCACCCCTGAAAGCCAGCATCGGGTTCGCATTCTTGCCAAGCGGCTGCGCTATGGGATCGAATCGCTGCAACCACTGCTGGCTGAACGGCACGCTCAATCTTGGTACCGCCAAGCCACGACCCTGCAGGCCAGCCTTGGGTGGGCGCGTGATGTCATGCAGGCGGCTGTGCTGCTGGAAAGTCTGGGGGTGGACGCCGACATCATTGCATTTCTGCGTGGCGTCAAGGCCTGACCAGATTGGCGCCTACGTGACAAACAGGCCCCGTCGGGCTATTTCACCAATGCCAGTTCGGTGCGCAGCACATCGATGAAGCATTGGGCAGCCGGTGACAACGAGCGTCCTCGCTTGGTGACCACCGAGATGTCGCGCGATACCTTGGGCGCTGTCAATGTCTTGGCCATCAGGCCCGGATCGCGCGAATAGGTGACATAGGCTGCCGGCATGACGGCGACGCCCAAGCCGCAGCCTGTCATCCACAAGGCCGTGGAAAGAAACGCAACTTCGTTGATCACGTTCAACGAGACGCCGGCCTTGGCCGCCGACAGGTCGATCAGCGGGCGAATGCCATAGCCAGTGCGCACGGTGCTCAGAGGCAGTCCTTCCAGGTCGCGCCAGCGCACCGTCTTTCGACTCGCAAGTGGATGATCGCGCGTGCAGACCAGACTCAGGTGATCACGCACCAGTGTCTCGGCATCGACGTCGACACCGGATCGTTCTGGCGTGCCGATGCCGAAATCGACCTGTTCGCCGATGATGCGCGGGACGAACTGATCGGGGGCGCAGTCGTCGATGACAACACGAATTTCGGGATGGCGTTCGGTAAACGTGCGAATCACCGAGGGCAAAAGTATTTCAGCCAGAGTCGGCGTGATGGCCACGCACACTCGACCTCGCCGCAAGCCAGTCAGGTCCTGCAGCCCGGCGCCCAGGGAGTCCACGTCACGCAGAATGCGCTCCGCCACAGCAAGTGCTTCCTGCGCGGCTTGCGTGGGCTGCAGCGAACGTGTGGTGCGGTCGAACAGGCGGGTGCCGAGGCCGTCCTCCAGCTGCCGTATCAGCACGCTCACGGCTGATTGCGTGATGAACAGCCGCTCAGCCGCGGCGCTCAGTTTGCGCAGCTGATAGACCGTCACAAAGGCGCGCAGCTGACGTAACGATGGGCTGAATTTACGTTCTTTATTCATGAATGAAAATCATAATTCATTCGTATTTTTTCTATTTACGAATGAATAAAACTTGATTCAAATCAAGGGGAGACAAACGCTGCGCCATCGTTGATGGACGCCAACATACCAAGGAGACAACATGGTTCATTTTTTCCGCCCACTGGTGGGACTTGCCGTCCTGGGCCTGGCCCTGTGCGCACCAGCGCAGGCCCAGAAGCCGGACTACCCGAACAAGCCGGTTCGCATGATCGTGACCTTCCCGCCTGGGGGCAGCGCTGACGCCATGGTGCGCCTGTTGTCACCGCGCCTGACGGACAAGCTGGGGCAGCAGGTGGTGGTGGACAACCGGCCAGGTGCGGGCGGCAACATCGGACTCACGGCCGTGGCCAAGGCACCTGCGGATGGTTACACGCTGGGGGTGGGCGCGGCGGGCGCATTGTCGGCCAATGCCAGCCTTTATGCGCAGATGCCGTTCGACGTGGCACGTGATTTCAAGCCCGTCACCATGCTGGCCGCCATTCCCTTCGTGATCATCGGTCATCCTTCTCTGCCGGCGAAGAATTTGCAGCAGCTGATTGCGCTGGCCAAGTCGCAGCCGGGCAAGTTGGCCATTGCCCATGGTGGCAATGGCACGGCCATGCACCTGACGGCAGCCCTGTTCGGGCAGATGGCCGACGTGAAACTGGTTGAGGTTCCCTACCGCGGCACGGGGCCGGCGACGCTGGATGTGTTGTCGGGGCAAATCCCGCTGGCGGTGGCCGATCTGCCGGCGGCCCTGCAACACATCAAGGCGGGCAAGCTGACGGCTTTTGCCGTCACCAGTCCGCAACGTCTGCCCATGCTGCCCGATGTACCCACGGTGGCGGAAGCCGGCGTTCCGGGATACGACTCCACAGGCTGGTTTGGTGTGGTGGCGCCAGCCGGAACACCGGCGCCGGTCGTTGCTCGGCTGAATGCCGAGATCACGGCCGCACTCAACGACGAGGCGATCAAGGTCAGTATGCGTGCCCTGGGCGTGGAGCCGGCGCCAAGCACGGTGGAGGCTTTCGAGGCCTACATCAAGTCTGAAACCCATAAATGGGCCAAAGTCATCAAGGCAGCCCAGATCAAGCTCGATTGAGATTCCAACATGACGAACACACTGGATACCGATGTCCTGATTGTCGGCGCCGGGCCGGTTGGCCTGACGTTGGCGATGGACCTTGCTCAACGCGGCGTCAAGGTGACGGTGGCCGAAATCCGCCGCTACGCCGAACCGCCGAACGTGAAATGCAACCACGTCTCAGCCCGGACCATGGAGCAGTTCCGTCGCCTCGGTGTGGCGGGCAAGCTGCGCCAAGCCGGGCTGCCGGAAGACTATCCGAACGATGTGGTGTTTCGCACCAGCATGACCGGTGTCGAACTCACGCGTATTCCGATCCCCTGCCGGCGTGACCGCTACACCGAAACCGTAGGGCCTGACACAGGGTGGCCGACACCCGAGCCGCCGCATCGCATCAACCAGATCTATCTGGAGCCGATCCTGCTGGAGCATGCGGCAGCACAGTCCGGCGTCACCCTGCTCAACCGCACCCAGGTACTGGACATCAGCCAGACGCCGGACCGCGTTGAGGCCACCTTGGTGGATATCAACACCAACACCCAGCGCAAGTTCACTGCCCGCTATCTGGTAGGGTGTGATGGCGGCAGTTCCGGCGTGCGCAAGCAGATGGGGGCGAAGCTCGAAGGCACCGCGGTGATCCAGCGCGTCCAATCTACCTTCATCCGGGCGCCGAAGCTGCGTGCCATGTTGCCTGGCCGGCCAGCCTGGTGCTACTACTCGGTCAATCCGCGCCGCTGCGGTACCGTGTTCGCCATCGATGGCCATGACACCTGGCTGGTGCACAACCACCTCAACGCCGAAGAGCCCGAGTTCGACTCGGTGGACCGCGACCAGTCGATCCGCGACATCCTGGGCGTGGGACCCGATTTCGAGTACGAGGTCATCAGCAAGGAGGACTGGGTCGGCCGGCGCCTGGTAGCCAACCGTTTCCGCAACGGCAATGTCTTCATCGCCGGCGATGCCGCGCACCTGTGGGTGCCCTATGCCGGCTACGGCATGAATGCCGGCATTGCCGATGCCACCAATCTGGCCTGGCTGCTGGCAGCGCGGTTGCAGGGCTGGGCCAGTGAAGACATGCTCGATGCCTACGAAGCCGAGCGGCAGCCGATTACCGAGCAGGTGTCCTATTTCGTCATGGACCACGCTCAGAAGATGATCAAGGCGCGCCGTGCGGTGCCGCCCAACATCGAGGCCGAGGATGCCGGTGGCGCGGCGGCGCGCGCGCTCATCGGCCAGGAGGCCTATGAACTCAACGTGCAGCAGTTCTGCTGTGCCGGCCTCAACTTCGGCTATTTCTACAGTGGTTCGCCGATCATGGTGACTGATGAAGAGCAGCCTCCGGGTTACACCATGGGCGGCTTCACGCCGTCGACAGTCCCGGGTTGCCGGGCGCCGCATTTCTGGCTCGATGACGGCCGCTCTGTCTACGACGCCCTGGGGGCGGGCTACACCCTGCTGCGTTTCGATGGCGGTGTGGATGCCGAGCCTCTCATCGCCGCGGCCAAGGCGGTCCGGTTACCGCTGCAGGTGCTCGATTTGCAAGGGCAGTCCGCCGTGCCTTCGGCTTACCGACACAAGCTGGTGCTGTGCCGTTCTGATCAGCATGTGGTCTGGCGCGGTGACCAGGTGCCGGTCAAGCCAGAGCAACTGGTCGACATCCTGCGCGGGGTGCAGCGCCAGCAGCTCAAGCTGGCTGCCTGAGCAAAAAGACCTATTCGACCAGCGCGACCGACTTCACCTGGGCCCAGACCGCTTGGCCCGGCTTGAGGCCCAGGGTGTCGACAGCGCGCGCCGTGATGCGCGAGAGGAGCAGTGCGCCGCCGCAGGCCACGCGCACCAGGGCCTGGGACGGATGGGCGTCGGTTGCGATGGCGTCGACCGTGGCGGGCAGCAGGTTCTGGATGCTGGTGTGGCGCGGCGATTCGGTCGCTAGGCTGACATCGCGCGCCAGCACGCGCAGGCGCACGCGCTGCCCGATGGCCAGCCCGCTGTCGCGCAACCACAGGCTGCCACCATCGAATTCAACGCGCATCAGGTGCCAGCGTGCGTCGTGTTCCACCACCGTGCCGTGCAACAGGGCCCCGGCATCGTCGCCCAGCACCACGGGCGTGTCGATGCGCGCCAGGACCTCGGCCGTCGGGCCGGCCGCCTTGGCATGGCCCTGATCGAGCACGACCAGTGAGTCTGCCAGCCGGGCCACTTCGTCGGTCGCATGGGTCACGTAGAGCATGGGGATCTGCAACTCGTCGCGCAGGCGCTCCAGCCAGGGCAGGATTTCCTGACGACGTGCCTGGTCGAGTGCGGCCAGCGGCTCGTCCAGCAGCAGCAGCCGTGGCTGCGTGGCCAGCGCGCGCGCGATGGCCACGCGTTGGCGTTCGCCGCCGGAGAGTTGCTGCACCCGGCGCTGCATCAAATGGGCGATGCCCAGCAACTCGATCACGGTATCGAGTGCAATGGTTTGCGGGTCAGCCGGGCTGCGTTTTTGTCCGTAGGTCAGGTTGCCGCGCACATCCAGGTGTTCGAACAGACTCGCTTCCTGGAACACATAACCCAGCGGCCGTTGCCACGGTGGCAGAAAGATGCCGCGGGCGTCGTCCTGCCAGACCACGCCATCAATGCGCACCAGGGCGTTGTGCGCGTGTTCCAGGCCGGCGACGCAACGCAGCACACTGGTCTTGCCGGAGCCGGATGCGCCGTACAGCACGGTGATACCGTGCGTTGGCAATGCCAGATCGACTTCCAGCTGGAAGTCGGGCCGCGCCAGCGACAGTTGGACCCGGTTGTCGCTGTTCATGGCAATACCCGGGTATGGCGGCGGTTGAGCAGCGACAGGCCCAGCAGCACCACGAACGAGAACAGCACCATGCTGCCGGCCAGCCAGTGCGCCTGCGTGTATTCCAGCGCCTCGACGTGGCCGTAGATCTGCGTCGAGACCACGCGTGTCTTGTCGGGGATGTTGCCGCCGATCATCAGCACCACGCCGAATTCGCCCACGGTATGGGCGAAGGTCAGGATGCCGGCGGTGACAAAACCGCGCTTCGACAGCGGCAGCACCACGGTGAAGAAGGCATCCAGCGGTCTGGCGCGCAAGGTGGCGGCCACTTCCAGCGGCCGCGGGCCAATGGTCTCGAAGGCGTTTTGCAGCGGCTGCACCGCAAACGGCAGCGAATAGATCAGTGACGCCAGCAGCAGGCCGCCGAAGGTGAAAGGCAGCGTGCCCAACCCCAGGGACTGCGTCAGCTGGCCGATCCAGCCGTGGGGCCCGAGCGCCACCAGCAGGTAAAAGCCCAGCACCGTGGGCGGCAGCACCAGCGGCAGCGTTACCACCGCCCCCAGCGGGGCACGCCAGCGCGACGTCGTGCGCGCCAGCCACCAGGCCAGCGGCGTGGCCAGCAACAGCAGCAGCGCGGTTGTCAGGGTAGCCAGTTTCAGCGTGAGCCAGATGGCGCTCAGATCATCGGGACTGAAGGGCATGGTTGGGATTACAAGGCATAACCATAGGCGCGAATGATCGCACGGGCCTTGTCGCTGCGCAGGTAGGATGCCAGCGCCGCTGCGGCTGCATTGTCTTTGGCGCTGTTCAGGATCACGGCATCCTGCCGGATCGGCGTGTGCATTTCAGCCGGCACCAACCAGGCCGAACCACGGGCGATGCGGCCGTCCACCATCACCTGCGACAGCGCCACGAAACCGAGCGCCGCATTGCCGGTGGCAACGAACTGGTAGGTCTGCCCGATGTTCTCGCCTTGCACAAAACGCGACTGCAGGGTTTGCAGCAGGCCGAGGCGGGTCAATGTTTCAACAGCGGCCGCACCGTAAGGGGCCAGCCTGGGGTCGGCCACGGCGATGCGTTCGAAAGTGCCTGTGCGCAAGACGTCACCCTGGTTGTCCACCAGGCCGGCTTGTGCGCTCCACAGCACCAGTTTGCCGATGGCATAGGTGAAACGTGAGCCGGATACAGTCAGGCCTTCCTTGTCCAGCTTGGCCGGTGTTTCATCATCGGCGGCCAGCAGCATCTGAAACGGTGCACCGTTCCTGATTTGTGTGTAGAACTTGCCGGTGGCGCCGAAGGCCAGAACGGCTTTGTGGCCGGTATCCTGCGCAAAGGCGGCGGTAATCTTCTGCATGGGTGCGGTGAAGTTGGCGGCCACGGCCACGCTCACTTCAGCGGCCTGGCACAGGCCGAACAGACCGGTTGCAGCTGCGGTGGCCAGTTTCACGAAGAGCCGGGAGTCGATACGCATGGCTAGCATCCTTCGCTATTCTAAAAATGAATAGCGAAGTATAACCAGGGCCCAGCCAGGCCGGCGGCACAATGCGCGCATGACATCTTCCAAACTCAAGTTGGCCGGGGCCTTGGGCCATGAACTGGTCGACAAGCGCATCGACATCCTGCGCCGCATCGGCGACGTGGGTTCGATCTCCGAAGCCGCACGCGCCGCGGGTGTCAGTTACAAGGCGGCCTGGCAAGCCATCGACACCCTGAGCAACCTGGCCGGTGCGCCCCTGGTTGAGCGTGCGGTGGGAGGATCTGGCGGCGGCGGCGCTCATCTCACGTCGGCCGGCCGGCAACTGTTGCAGGCGGCGGATCTGATGCAGGCGGCGCGGGTTCAGGTGCTGGCCCAGATGGAGCAAGTGGCCCGTGGCACGGCCGATCCGGTGGGCGCCCCGGGACTGGCAGCGCTTGGCCTACGCACCAGCATGCGCAACCAATTGCCCTGCAGCGTCAAGGCGCTCAAACCACAAGGGCAGGCCATCCGGGTGGAACTGGTCTTGGCCGACGGACGTCCGCTGTTCTCGCGCATCACGCGCGAAAGTGCCCAACTGCTGAGCCTGCTTGCGGGGCAACCCGTGCTGGCCTTGTGCAAGGCAACCGCCGTGACGGTGGCCTTGGCGGGCAAAGTGGCAGACGGGCGCAATCTGCTGCAAGGCCGTGCCACACGCGTGTCGCGCGCGGCGGCCGGCGGCGAGGTTGCACTCACTTTGCCGGGCGGTCTGAACCTGGTCGGTTTTGCGGGGCCGAACAGTGGCTTGAAGGCTGGGAGTTCCGCTGTGGCGAGCGTGGAAGAGTCAGCCGTGGTGATTGCGCTGCCCGGCTGAGACCCGGCGCAAGCCCTTTACATGCGCAACGCCCCGGCGTAGCCCGTCATTTCCAGATAGCCGCGCCCGACGTGCCGGCCCTGGCTGTCAAAGAGCTCGCTCAAGCCCTCCCAGTAGATGGCACCAGTGGAGGCGCGGCTGTCGAGTTCCTGGTTGTCCACGACTGCTTTGACGGTGAAGAGACCCGCCGGCGTCTGTACCGTCCACGCGACGGGATAGCGGGCCTGGCTGGCCGGGCTGACCCAGTGACGCTGCGGTGTGAAGTGCACTTCGCTGTTTTGGAAGATGCGCGGGCTTCCCTGGCCCGCCTGTGTTCCGGGGCGAAACGAGCCACCGCTCCACAGGGCATGGCCACTTCGGTCACGCAGGCGAAAGGCAGTCAGCGCGCTGCCGTCGAAGAGGTTGATGCCAATCCAGTCCCAGCCTGCCGCTTCAGGGTGCAGCAGTGCTTCGCTCCATTCGTGGTCGAGCCAGGCCGATGCATTCGCATCGATCGCGTGGCGCAGGCCCCGCAGTGTGATGCTGCCGCGCGCCGCGAGTTGGGGCTGGCTGTAGTAGTAGCTTGCTTGTGCCGGTGTCGGCCCTTTGCGCGACAGGCCTTGTTCTCCTTGCAAGAGCAGGGGCTGGCGGGCCGTGAACTGCAGCGCAAGCTGGAAATCGTTGGCCATGATCCGCGCTTCGTAAACGTCTCCGGCAGGGGTGTCGTGCCGCTTGAGTGTCCAGTCGCGCAGGGCGATGTCGGTGTCGCGCTCACTGGCATGGGCCTGGTCAAGTCGGGTATCACCCGAGGTCCGTGCAATGCGCTGGTCATGCCACAGTTTCTTGTTCTGCACGTCGGTGACGGCCGCGTGGGCAAAGATCAATTGCCGGGCTGCCAGCCGCGAGACCATGCCTTGTGTCGCGTCCACGCGGGAGCGAAAGAAGGTGAGCTGATAACCGAACAAACGATCGCCTGCGCTGGCATGGCCTGTGATGTACCACCACTCGGTGCGCAGATCCGGATGCGCGCCGAAGTCGCGCGGAAAGGCGAGTTGGCGCCATGGCAGGGCCTGTACGCCGGCGACATGTCCAAGACCGGCTAACAGCAGGCTGCGGCGCAACAAAACAGGTGGTTGGCGGTACATGGCTGTGTGCAGTGACGAGGCGTCTATTTTGCAGCAACGCGGCTGGCGGGACCGACATGCTCTGGTGGGCGATGCGGCCTGGACTCGGCGCTCATGTGCGGCGGATTTGTCGCAGATCAATAAAAGAATTATTCAAAATAAGTCTTATTGGATAAAATGAACACTCATCTGATGTAATTCTTTAAAGGAGCGTCTCCATGAATGCACGCCTTGAAACCACCGAACCCGGCGTCATGGCCTTGAATGCCGAGCAGGCCATCGGTCAGATTGCCGTCGAATTGCCGGGCGCCACCGCTGTTTTCCGGCGCCTGAAGCTCGACTTCTGCTGCGGCGGTCAGGTCAGCCTGAAGCAGGCGGCGGCCGACAAGGGGCTGGACGTGAGCGCCATCCTGGCCGAGCTGGCGGCCCTGCAGCGCTCCAGCGATGTGCCGGCTCTGACCGAGCCGGGCGAGCTCATCGACCATATCCTGGCGCGCTACCATGACGTGCACCGGGCGCAATTGCCCGAGCTGGTCCGCATGGCGCGACGCGTGGAAGCCGTGCACCGCGAGCATCCCCAGGTGCCAGCCGGTCTGGGTGACCTGCTGGAAGACATGCAGGAAGAGTTGCTGTCGCACATGCAGAAAGAAGAAAACATCCTCTTCCCCCTTCTGAAGACGGGTGGCCATCCTTTCGTCGGCCAGCCCATCAACGTGATGCGAGCGGAGCATCTCGACCATGGTGAGTCACTGGAAAAACTGGCAGCCCTCACCAACGACGCCCAGCCGCCGGAGGGGGCCTGCAATACCTGGCGCGCACTCTATGCGGGGATTGCCCAGCTCAACGACGATCTGATCAACCACATCCATCTGGAAAACAACGTGCTGTTCCCACAGTTCGAGGCCAAGCCGGCGGCACAGGGCTGCGGTTCATCGGGCTGTGGTTGCGGCTGACGCGCTGTCTCAGCGAATGCGTGGGGGCGCCTGCAGCTGTTCGGGCGTGGTGAAGTAGGCGGCGCTGGCGCCCATGCGCGTCTGAGCGCGCGCCAGTTCCTGCCGGGCCACGGTGCGCAGGTGCACCTCGTCCGGCCCATCCATCAGGTGCAGGGCGCGGCCCCAGCTCCAGAAGTAGGCCAGCGGTGTGTCGGGCGACAGGCCCATGGCCCCGAAGGCCTGCATGGCGCGATCCACCACGCGTGTCTGCAGCCGCGCGGCCACCACCTTGATGGCGGCCACCTGGGCGCGCAACTGTCTCGGTTCTGTCTTGCCCTGGTCCAGCAGCCAGGCGGTTTGCAAGACCAGCAGCCGGGCCTGGTCGATCTCGATTCTTGATTCGGCAATCCAGTCCTGCACATTGGCAAAGTCCGACAGGTATTTGCCAAAGGCCTGCCGCTCCAGTGTGCGTTCGCTCGCCAGTTCAAGCGCCAGCTCACACTGACCGATGGTGCGCATGCAGTGATGCACACGTCCCGGTCCCAGGCGGGCCTGCGCCATCGCAAAACCCTCGCCCCAGCTGCCCAACAGGTTGCTGGCAGGCACACGCACATCGCGCAACAGAATCTCGCAGTGCCCCTCCGGCGCCTGGTGGTGCATGACGGCAATGTTGCGCAGCACGTGCACGCCCGGCGTGTCCAGCGGCACCAGCACCATGCTGTGCTGATGGTGGCGCGGGCTGCCGTTGTCGTGGGGCAAGTCCCGCGTATCGGGTGATTCGGCGTTGCGGCACATCACGATCAGCAGCCTGCAGTTCGGGTGCGCCGCGCCGGTGATGAACCACTTGCGGCCGTTGATGACCAGCTCATCGTGGTCGCGGCGCACGAGGGTCTGCAAGTTGGTGGGGTCGGACGACGCCACATCCGGCTCGGACATGGCAAAGGCGGAGCGGATGCTTCCGGCCAGCAAGGGTTGCAGCCATTGCGCACGCTGCTCGGGCGTGGCAAAGCGGTGCAGCAGCTCCATGTTGCCGGTGTCGGGGGCGCTGCAGTTGAACACTTCAGCGGCCCAGGGCAGGCGGCCCATGGCTTCCGCCAGCGGTGCGTAGTCGAGATGGCTCAGGGCGGTGCCGGGTTCGTCGTGATCCAGGTCCGGCAGGAACAGGTTCCACAAGCCCTCTTCGCGCGCCAGGGTCTTGAGGTCTTCCAGGAACGGCGGCGGATACACCTTGTCCTGCACCGAGCGATGCCAGGCCGGGTTGTAGGGCAACAGGTAGCGCTGCATGAACGCTTCGAGAGCGTGCAGCAGGGCTTGCGCGCGGGGCGTGTGTTCGAAGTTCATGCCCCATTCTGCGGCGCAGTCAACGCTTTGTCAGCACCCAGGCGACACCGGTTTGTGTCGGTGCGTCGGCTACAGACCAAGCGACTGACAAAGTGCATCGACACGCGCTGTCACCGCCGGGTCCATGCTGATCGGACGGCCCCACTCGCGCTGCGTTTCGCCGGGCCATTTGTTCGTGGCGTCCAACCCCATCTTGCTGCCCAGCCCGCTGACGGGTGAGGCGAAGTCCAGGTAGTCGATCGGGGTGTTCTCGATCATCATCGTGTCGCGCGCCGGGTCCATGCGCGTGGTCAGCGCCCAGACCACCTCGCGCCAGTCGCGCGGGTTCACGTCTTCGTCCACCACCACGATGAACTTGGTGTACATGAACTGACGCAGGTGGCTCCACACGCCCATCATGATGCGCCGCGCATGGCCGGGGTAGGCCTTGCGGATCTGCACCACCGCCATGCGGTAGCTGCAACCCTCGGGCGGCAGGTAGAAATCGGTGATCTCGGGGAACTGCCGCTGCAGCAAGGGAATGAAGAGCTCATTCATGGCCATGCCGAGCACGGCCGGTTCATCCGGCGGTTTGCCGGTGTAGGTGGAGTGGTAGATCGGGTCGCGCCGCAGCGTGATGCGGTCCACCGTGAACACCGGGAACTCAGCCTGTTCGTTGTAGTAGCCGGTATGGTCGCCGTATGGCCCTTCCAGCGCGTGCTGGTAGCCGCTGGGGTGTGCTGCATCCGGGTAGATGTGGCCTTCGAGCACGATCTCTGCTGTGGCTGGCACCCGTAAGCGCACGCCCAGCGCCGGGACCACGTCGGTGCGCGCGCCGCGCAACAGGCCGGCGAACTGGTATTCCGACAGGCTGTCGGGCACCGGTGCCACGGCGCCCAGCAGCGTGGCCGGGTCGGCGCCCAGCGCCACCGCCACCGGGTAGGGCTGACCCGGATGCAGGGCGCAGTGGTCGCGAAAATCGAGCGCGCCGCCGCGGTGCGCCAGCCAGCGCATGATGAGCTGGTTGCGCGTGAGCACCTGCTGGCGGTAGATGCCCAGGTTCTGCCGCGGCTTGTGTGGCCCCTGCGTGATGACCAGGCCCCAGGTGATGAGCGGCGCCACGTCGCCGGGCCAACAGTGCTGTATGGGCAAGCGCGCCAGGTCGACGTCGGCGCCTTCCCAGACCATCTCCTGGCACGGTGCCGAGCGCAGCTCCTTGGGTGCCATGTGCCATAGCGTCTTGAGCAGGCCGCCCAGGCCCAGCATGTCCTTGAAGCCCTTGGGTGCCTCGGGCTCCTTGAGCGCGGCCAGCACCTCGCCAAAGTCACGCAGCGCACGCAGGTCGACCACACCCATGGCGCGCGCCACGCGTGCCGGTGTGCCGAACAGGTTGCCCAGCACCGGCATGTTGTGTCCCGTGGGCTTTTCGAACAGCAGCGCCGGGCCGCCGGCACGCAACACGCGGTCGCACAGCGCAGTCATTTCCAGATGGGGTGACACCGGCTGCGTGATGCGCCGCAGCTCGCCGGTCTGTTCCAGCTGGGCCATGAAGTCGCGCAGGTCGGCGTAGGGCATGGGGCAATCAGGAGCTTGTGGTGAGGCCAGCCCAGCGTGCAGTTAGTGCATGGGGGATGTCCAGCAGGTCGAGCACGCGGGCCACGCCCTGGTCCACGATCTCGTCTACGGATTGCGGACGCAGGTAGAAGGCCGGCAACGGCGGGCAGATGATGCCGCCAGCCTCGGTCACGCTGACCATGTTGCGCAGGTGGATCAGGCTCAGCGGGGACTCGCGCACCATCAGCACCAGGCGCCGGCGTTCCTTCAGCATGACGTCGGCCGCGCGCGTGATCAGGTTGTCGGCCAGGCCGTGTGCCACGGCGGCCAGGGTGCGCATCGAGCAGGGCGCCACCACCATGCCGGCGCACTGGAAAGAACCGCTGGCCAGCGTGGCGCCCACATGGCGTACGTCATGCACCTGAGCGGCCAGGGCCTCGATGGCAGAGCGCTCCATGGCCAACTCGTGCTGCAGGTTGTGCCAGCCGGCGTCGGACACCACCAGATGGGTTTCGATGTCTGTCGCTTCCTGCAATACCTGCAGCAAGCGCACGCCATACACCGCACCGCTGGCGCCCGAGATGGCAACAACAAGGCGTCTTGGTGTGGGCATGGTCTGGCGTATCGGGCCTAGAGCGGCGCAGTCTGCAGATCAGCCGCCACGCGCTCAAGCACCATGGCCGCCTGCTCCGGGTCGAAGTCTTCGTGCGGGCGCTTCTTGATGCCGTACTGCTGCAGCTGGTAATGCCGGTCGGCGGCGATGCCGTGGCAGGCCAGACTGCTTTGCACGCACACCAGCGGACAGCCGTCGAGCGCAATGATCGGGCGGCCCGAGCGCACGATCTTCATCAGGTGAGGCACATGACCGCCCACGCCGGCAATGCAGGACATCTCGGCCACGCCGCGCCGGTCCAGTTGCAGCGCCACCTGGTTGGCCAGTTGTGCCGCGCTGGAACAACCGGAACACGAATACACCAGAGGGCGTGTGCTTGGGTGATCACTCATGCCGTTCTCCGGAACGACGAGGTCCTGCCGAAGAGGATCGCCAAGCCGCAAGGCGCGCCAGCATGCGGGGCGGCGCCAGCTGCTGCAGGTCCAGAATGGGCAACTCCAGCGCATCGAGCGTGTTCTTGACCATCAGGCCCAACTCGGTATCACCCTCCATCGAGAGCCGGCGGCTGAAGAACAGCGTGTCCGGGTCTTCCTGGCGCTGCGCCAGCCGCAGGAAATCATGGACGCTGGCCGCGATGGTCAGGTCGGCGGCTTGTTGTGCGGTGCAGGCGGCGAAGCGCTGGCCGGTCCAGGTGAAGTCAAAGGTCAGGCGCGCATCGCGCACATGGATGCGCAGCTTCTTGCGTGCCAGTAGCGCACGCACGTCGGCCGGCAACTGCGGTGCCAAGCCGAGGTTGAGCGCCGTCACCAGCAGCAGCGAGCCCGGGTAGGCCGGCAGCCGTGCCAGGAGCGAGCCGGCAGCGGCGGGCAGCACAAACGAAGTCAGTCGGGAGGCGGCGGGGGACGAGGGGTTCATATCGGTCCAGACAATCAGGCGACGTAAAACAGCACGGTGAAGAAGTGGCAGCAACTGCCACCCAGCACGAACAGGTGCCACACGCCGTGGCCGTGGCGCACCTTGTGGTCGGTGGCATAAAACACGATGCCCAGGGTGTAGCAGGCACCACCAGCGGCCAGCCAGGCAAAGCCGGCGGGTGTGAGCGCGTCCCATAACGGCGCAGCCGCAACCAGTGCCAGCCAGCCCATCAGCACGTAGATGACCAGCGAGAGCACACGCGCGCCTTTGGCCAGCCAGATCTCCTGCAGGATGCCCAGCAGGGCCAGCCCCCACACCACACCCAGCAGCGACCAACCCCAGGCACCGCGCAGCGACACCAGCGTGAACGGCGTGTAGCTGCCGGCGATCAGCAGGTAGATGCTGCAATGGTCGAACTTGCGCAGCACGTCCTTGGCGCGGCCGCGTACGCTGTGGTACAGCGTGGAGAACAGGTACAGCGCCACCAGCATGGCGCCGTAGATGCTGAAGCTGACGATCTTCCAGGGGTCACCCAAGCGCGTCGCCAGCACGATCAGTACCGCCGAGCCGGCGATGGCCAGCCCCGTGCCCGCCAGATGGCTGTAGCTGTTGAAGCGTTCGCTGTAATACATGACGTTCAGGCCGTGGCGGGCGCAAGCTGTTCCAGCCCGGGGCGGCCGTGCCAATAACCGTTGCAGCCTTGTGCCGGCATGAGGGGCTGCAGGCGTGCCAGCGCGTCCAGCGGCGCCAGGGCCTGCGTGCGTGCGGCATCGAATACGCCGATCACCTCGGCCATGTGCTCAGCCTGCGGACTGAGCCGGACCACATCCACGCCCAGCGCCTGCATGTCGTCCAGCGCATCCACCAGGTTGTAGACCCTTGCGGACTGTGTCTGCGTGCCGTTGAGCACCAGGAAGTCTTCGCTTTCCCGCGTCTTGAGCAGCAGGCCGCCCGGGTGTTGCAGGCAGCTGAAGCGGCAGTCGTCCTTGGGCAGGTTGTTGTGCCGCGCCGTGAAGCAGCGCGCCGAGTAGGCCAGCGGCAAGCGGCCGTAGGCAAACACTTCCGTCTGCAGCCCGCTGGGGCGGCCCTGCTGCAGCACCGCCAGTTCGTCCTGTTTCATCTCCAGCGGCACGACCCAGCGGCTGGCGCCCAGCGAAGCCATCCACTGCAGCGTGGGCAGGTTGTAGAGGTTGAGGTGCGGCCCGCCCACGAACGGCAGCTTGCCGGCCAGGCGCTGCACGGCGCCCATGTCGTTGGCCTCCACCGTAAACGCGCCGTTGTCGGCGATCTTGTGCATCACGCTCACGTCGGAGCCCGATTCCAGCAGCACCTGGGTGGAGAGCACCACCTCCTTGCCGGCGTCGCGCAGGCGCGCTGCAATGGCCAGCCAGTCGGCCAGACGCAGTTCGTGGCGGCGCGAGCACACGGTCTCGCCCAGGTACACGATGTCGACCGGTGTGGCCGCCATGTGCTCGTAGAAGCTGAAGACGGTATCGCGCGGCCAGTAGTACAGCAGCGGACCGAGGGCGAGTTTCATGGTCTGGGGCTTCATCATTTCCAGGGCCGGTGGTAGGCACCCAGGGTGTGCTGCTGGCCTTCGGCCACCTGGTCGAGGCTGGCCATCCAGCTTGCCTTGGGCGCGTAGCGTTGAGGTGCGGCCATGCATTGGTCAATGGCTTCGCGCCATACCTTGGTCACCTGCGCCACGTAGGCCGGGCTGCGCTGACGGCCTTCGATCTTGATGGCGCGCACGCCCATCTTCATGAGCTGGGGCAACAGCTCCAGCGTGTTCAGGCTGGTGGGTTCCTCGATGGCGTAGTAATTCTCCTCATCCTCGACGTCGAAGCGGCCCTTGCACAGCGTCGGGTAGCCGGCGTTTTCACCAGTGGCGTAACGGTCGATCAGCACGCCGCCCAAGCGCGACTCCAGGCCCTTGGGGGTTTCCTGCCAGCGCACTGCCTTGGCCGGCGAGCACACACCATGCGTGTTGGGTGATTCGCCCGTGACGTAGCTGGAGAGCGCACAGCGCCCCTCGACCATCACGCACAGGCTGCCGAAGCCGAACACCTCGATCTCCACCGGGGTCTTGTCGATCACCTGTTGCACCTGCGTCAGCGACAGCACGCGCGGCAGCACGGCGCGCACCACGCCGAACTGTTCGCGGTAGAAGTTGATTGCGTCGTAGTTGGTGGCCGAACCCTGCACCGACAGGTGCAGCCGCAACTGCGGATGGTGCGTGACGGCATATTGCATCAGCCCCGGGTCGGCCAGGATCACCGCGTCCACGCCCAATTCCACCGCCTTGTCCAGGGCCTCGCGCCAGAGGCCGGGGTTGGCGGCTTGCGGGTAGGTGTTGAGCGCCATGAACACCTTGCAGCCGCGCGCATGCGCGTAGCCGATGCCGCTGGCGATCGAGGCTTCGTCGAAATTGAGCCCAGCAAAATTGCGCGCATTGGTGGCATCGCGCAGGCCGAGGTAGACGCAACTGGCGCCGTTGTCGACGGCGGCCTTCAAGGCGGGCAGGCTGCCTGCCGGGCACACCAGTTCCAGCGGAGGTGTTGCAGACGCGTCGGCACCAGCGGGAGGGGACAAGGGTTCCATGTAACTCGGCTTCCGGTGCGGGTGCCAGGAGGGCCTTGTCGCACTGGCTGGCACGATACGCCGCCTGATCAAGCACGCGGTTGATCTGCATCAGACACTCCGCACGGGGCCACTGGCGCCAGTCAGAACTCGCAGGCCCATGCCCACGTTCCGTTTGCGGTCAATTGACCTGCGTCATGTGACCATGCTAAAAGATGCTCGTGCTGTATATCTATGGGGTGTGCATGCACTTCTTGCCAGCCAGGCTCGATCAAGACCCAAGGATCAAGCCTGTGACAGCAACAAGACAGGGGGAGGACGTTCCATGGCGCAACAACATGTGCAGTCGGGCCAGGTGGTGAGCGTTCTGCCGCTTGGCGCGCAACTGGCCAGTGCCAGGACGATGGCGCTGCTCAAGGCAGAGCAATTGGAAGTGGTGCGCATCGTGCTGCGCGCCGGCATGGCGCTGCATGAGCACAGTGCCCCGGGTGAAATTACCGTTCAATGCATCGAGGGTCGCATCGAGTTCGACACCCCGCAGGGCCTGCAACTGCTGGAGGCCGGGGACTTTATTCACCTGCGGCGCAACGAGCCGCATGCCTTGCGGGCCCTGCTTGACTCCTCGGCGCTCGTGACGATCTGCGTTGCGGCCCGTACGTGAAGCGCGGCCTGCACCGTGTCAACCCTTCAGCCGTTCAAGCAGCCCCGGTTTTGTTTTCCAGCAAGGTGGCCAGCTGGTCGGCCGGAACCGGCCGGCTGAACAGATACCCTTGCGCTTCATCGCATCCCGCGGCGTTGAGGAACCCCAGTTGGGCATCGGTTTCCACGCCTTCGGCGATCACCGTCAGCTGCAGGGTGTGCCCGAGCTGGATGATGGCCTTGACGATCGAGGCGCCGTCTTCATCGGTCAGCATGTCCCACACAAACGATTGATCGATCTTGAGTTTGTCAATCGCCAACTGCTTGAGGTAGGACAGGCTGGAATAACCGGTGCCGAAATCATCAATGGAAAGCTTGACGCCCAGGGCCTTCAGGCCCTGCAGGGTCTTCATCGTCGCCTCCACATCCTGCAGCAGGATGGATTCGGTCAATTCCAGTTCCAGCCGGTCCGGGCGCAAGCCGGAGGTGGCGAGTGCTTTGGTCACCATGTCCAGCACGTTGCCGCGCTTGAACTGCAAGGCCGACAGATTGACGGCCACCACCGGCGCATCCGGGTACTGATGGCTCCAGATCTTGCCTTGACGGCATGCTTCATTCAACACCCATTCGCCAATCTGCACGATGTGGCCGCTGCGTTCCGCCAAGTTGATGAACTTGCTCGGCGGTACCAGCCCGTCGGTCGGGTGTTGCCAGCGTATCAGGGCTTCGGCGCCGGTGATCCGGCCGCTTCGAATGTCGATCTGGGGTTGGTAGTGGAGCAGGAATTCGCCATGGCGAACGGCGTTGGACAGGCCGCCGGTGAGACGGATCTGCTCGACCAGGCCGGCATTCATTTCACGCGTGAAGAAACGATAGGTGTTGCGCCCCGCCTCCTTGGCGCTGCCAATGGCGGTGTGGGCATGCTTGAGCAGCGTGTCGAAATCCTCACCATCGTCCGGGTACAGGCTGATGCCTATGGAGAAGGACAGATTCAGCACATGCGCGTCAATGGTGAGGGGTTCGGCAAAGACATCACGAATGGCGTTGGCGACAACCGCAATGCCGGTGGCGTCGTAGCTTCCGGTCAACAAGACCACGAACTCGTCCCCGCTCAGGCGGCTGATGGTGGCGGCCGGTGGCACGCACTGGCGCAGCCGCTCCACGACGCCGACGAGCACCTCGTCGCCCACCGCATAACCCAGGCTGTCGTTGACCTGCTTGAATTGATCCAGGTCGAGGTACAACAGGCAAACGGTCTCTTGCTCGCTCTTGGCGGTCAGCACGGCACGCTCGAAGCGGTCGCGCAGCAGCAGACGATTGGGCAGATGGGTGAGGGGGTCAAAGTTGTCCAGGAACGTGAGCCTGTCCTTGGCGGCGGCATGTTCCTCGCGGGTGCGCAAGGTCACGATGCCATAGGCCAGGTCGTTGGCCAGCTCCTCCAGCAGGTGCAGTTCCTCCGGGTCGAAAGCCCCTGGATCGCGGGCATAGAGGGTGAGGGCGCCCAGCACCCTGGCCTCGCAGATCAGAGGCAGTGCCACGCTGGACTGATAACCCCGCTGGCTGGCCGCTTCGCGCCACGGCGCCATGGCCGAGTTGGTCAGGATGTTCTGATTCACATTCGGGCGCCCGGTGCGAATGGCGGTGCCCGTTGGCCCTCGGCCTTGCGCGTTGTCGGCCCAGGAGATGCTGATCGTTTCGAGGTAGCCGCTTTCGTCGCCGGACTGCGCGATCGGTCGCACGGTCTTGTGGGCATCCTGCTCCGCGTAACCGACCCAGGTCATGAGGTAACCGCCACGCTCGACGCACAGGCGGCAGATCTCGGACAGCAGCTTGTACTCGTCTTCCGCGTGCACCAGCGCCATGTTGCAGTCGCTGAGCAGGCGCAGGGCGCGATTGAGCCGCTTTTGTGCCGCTTCACTGTGCTGCAATTCCTCGGTCATTTTGTGTGCGATGGCCAGCGCGCGTTCCCGTGCCGTCACGAGCAGCCAGGCCACCAAGGCCAGCAGCATGCTGGCCATGGTGCCGGCCAAGACAATGATGTTGGCCTTGTCGCTGCGCATCCGGGCTTCGAAGGGGGCCAACGAGTCGATGACGACGGTCCATTGGTGCCCAAACAAGGGGATGCGCTGGACGGCATGAAATTGAGCGTTTTCATGGCGCTGGCCATCGGTGCTGAACATCTGCTGGCTGGCCTGGAGCGAGTCGCCGTCGAAGATTTCAAGGTTCAGTGTGGCGCCGACTTCACCAAAACGCTCGCCCAGGATGCCCGTCATCAGGTCATTCATGCGGAAGGGGGCATAGACCCAGCCGATCAGGTTCGCACGGCGCTCCTCAATGGTTGGAAGCGCTGCCTTGCGCTGATAAACCGGCAGATACATCAGAAAGCCAGATTGCAGATCCTGGTCGGTTTCCTGCACCAGCCGGACCTTGCCGCTGATTCTGACTTTTCCCTCATCCCGTGATTTCTCTAGCGCGGCACGGCGCACCGGCTCGGAATACATGTCATACCCGATGGCGCGATGATTACGCCAGGTGGAGGGTTCCAGGTAGACGATGGGAGTGTAGACATCCCGCTGGCCTGCAGGACGGATGTCGTAGTTTGCAAGGCCACTGATCCGCATTTCGCCGACGTGCCTGGCCTTGTCCTCGTCTTGCACCCGCTTGGCAAACCCCACGCCCTGAATGCCTGGGTATTTGCCTTCCAGTTTCAGGGCGCGGATGTATTCCGCAAAATCGCCGCGCCCCACCTGGTTCGATGCAGCGAAAAGACCAGCGGTACTTTCGAGAATCTGTTCGTAGCTTTGCAGACGCCGGTCAATGTTTCCCAGGACTTCGCTGACGCGAAACTTGAATTCGTCGTGCAGTGCTTCGCGCGCTGCCTCACGGGCGCTGCTCTGCAAAAAGTAGGTCAGCACCAGACCCAGGAGCAGAAAGATTGCGGGAATGAACAGCGCGCGGCTGGAAGTGGTTTCGCCCTTTGACATCAGTGCACTTTAGCAAACCGAATGCCGGTGCCGATGCGGATGCGCCCGGGCAAAGAAAAAGGACCTGACCTTTCGGTCAAGTCCTTGATTTCTATTCTTAATTTCTGGTGGATCCTGAGTGACCTAAACATTCGACCTACGGATTAAGGGTTTTAAAAACTGTTTATGTTCAATGATTTAGGCGCGTCTCGCTCACCGCATCTCACCAGAACTCGCCAAAAGGTCACGGCTTTTCAATCGTGAAGCCACGCATGCCTGCATTCGTTTGATCCGTAATGACAACTTGCCGCTCTGGTTGTCCCAGCATTGGTATTATCTTTGACCTGCCCGGTTTTTCCGAGCCATTCATTCCTGTAAGACGGCCGGGTTGGGGATTGAATGATATTGCTGTTTGAACTCGTGCGGGGTCAGGTAGGCCAGGCTGCTATGGGGGCGCACGGTGTTGTAGTGGCATCGCCA
>JAUXVI010000034.1 GCA_030680575.1 Hylemonella sp. | reverse complement strand
ATGTGCTTGAACTCGGTCTTGGTGGCCGAGAACAGCTCTTCCACGCGGCTGATGTGTTCGTCCATGGTGCCGCCCACGTCCATCAACAGCAGCACCTTCACGTTGTTGTGGCGCTCCGGCACCATCTTGATGTCCAGCCAGCCGGCGTTGGCCGCGGTGGAGCGGATGGTGTCGTCCAGGTCCAGCTCTTCCACATGGCCCTCGCGCGCGAACTTGCGCAGGCGGCGCAGCGCGACCTTGATGTTGCGCGTGCCCAGCTCCTGGGTGTCGTCGTAGTCCTTGTAGGCACGCTGGTCCCAGACTTTCACCGCACTTCTATTGCGGCTTTTTTCCTGGCCGATGCGTATGCCCTGTGGGTTGAAGCCGTTGGCGCCAAACGGCGAGGTGCCGCCCGTGCCTATCCATTTGCTGCCGCCTTCGTGGCGCTCTTTCTGCTCTTCAAAACGTTTTTTCAGCGTTTCCATGAGCTCGTCCCAGCCCATCTTCTCGATCTTGGCTTTCTCTTCGGCGCTGAGCTCGAGCTCGAGGTTCTTGCGCAGCCACTCCAGCGGAATGTCCTTGGTGAAGTCGGTCAGCATCTCCACGCCCTTGAAGTAGGCAGCAAAGGCGCGGTCGAACTTGTCGTAGTGTTTCTCGTCCTTCACCAGCGTGGTGCGGCTGAGGTAGTAGAAATCGTCGATCGAGTAACCCGAGGAGGTCGAGCTGTCATCCGCCACCGCCTTGGGGCCGACCACGCCTTCCTTCAACGCTTCGAGCAGGGTCAGGTATTCCTTGACCGAGACCGGCAGCTTGGCGGCACGCAGGGTGTAGAAAAAATCGTTCAGCATGGCAGGGCTTTCAGTTCCTGGGCTTGGCCAGCTGGTGCTGCAAATGGGCCTTCACGGCGGGCCATTCGCTGGCAAGCACGCTGTAGACGCAGGTGTCGCGCAAGCTGCCGTTGGCCATGATCTGGTGCGAGCGCAGCACGCCGTCGAGCTTGGCGCCCAGGCGTTCAATGGCCTTGCGGCTTTGCTGGTTGAAGAAGTGGGTGCGGAATTCCACCGCAATGCAGCCCAGCGTCTCGAACGCGTGCGTGAGCAGCAGCAGCTTGCACTCGGTATTGAGCGCGGTGCGCTGCACGCTTTGCCGGTACCAGGTGGCGCCGATCTCCAGCCGCCGGTTGGCGGCGTCGATGTGCATGTAGGTGGTCATGCCGGCCAGACGGCCGGGTGTGCCGTCGGACTTGATCTCGCGCACGGCAAAGGGCAGCATGCTGCCGGCGGCCCGCAGGGCGAGACGTCGCTCGATCTCGCCGCGCATGGCCTGCGGCGCCGGAATCGTGGTGTACCAGAGTTCCCACAGGTGGCCGTCCTGCACGGCGGCTTGCGCTTCCGGCTCATGGGTCAGGGCGAGCGGCTCCAGCAGGGCGTGTTGGCCCTGCAAGGTGATGGCCGTCAGCGACAGACTCATTCAATGGCCCGCTTGATCAGATCCGGTTCGGCGGCTGCGCCAGCGACGAGCCAGCTGCAGTCCGCCGCCGCCGCCCAGACCCACCAGGAGAATGGCGCCGATACTGGCGTTGTCATAGCCCTCGGAAAAGAGGTCCCAGCCCAGCAACTGACCGACCCAGTAGCCGGCCAGGGCGCCGCCGATGAAACCAATGGCGTCGGACAGACCTTCAAGCAGCAATTTGTTCATGGTGTGTCACCCGCTTCAGCGATTGCGCTGGTTCATGAACACCAGCTTTTCAAACAGGCTCACGTCCTGCTCGTTCTTCAGCAGCGCGCCCACCAGCGGCGGCACGGCCACCTTGTCGTCCTTGCTCTGCAGCGCATCCAGCGGGATGTCTTCGGCCAGCAGCAGCTTGAGCCAGTCCAGCAGTTCGCTGGTGGAGGGTTTTTTCTTCAGGCCGGGCAGGTTGCGCACGTCGAAGAAGGTTTTCATGGCCGCGCTCAGCAGTTCCTGCTTGAGACCGGGGAAGTGAACTTCCACGATCTTCTTCATGGTTTCCGCATCGGGGAACTTGATGTAGTGGAAGAAACAGCGGCGCAAGAAGGCATCGGGCAATTCCTTCTCGTTGTTGGAGGTGATGAACACCAGCGGCCGGTGCTTGGCCTTCACCAGTTCGCGCGTCTCGTAGCAGTAGAACTCCATGCGGTCGATTTCGCGCAGCAGGTCATTGGGGAATTCAATGTCGGCCTTGTCGATCTCGTCGATCAGCAGCGCTACCGGCCGGTCGGCGGTGAAGGCCTGCCAGAGCACGCCCTTGACGATGTAGTTGTGGATGTCCTTGACCTTCTCGTCACCCAGTTGGCTGTCGCGCAGGCGGCTCACCGCGTCGTACTCGTACAGGCCTTGCTGCGCCTTGGTGGTCGACTTGATATGCCATTGCAGCAGCGGCAGGTCGAGCGCCGTGGCCACTTCTTCGGCCAGCATGGTCTTGCCGGTGCCGGGCTCGCCCTTGACCAGCAGTGGGCGTTTGAGCGTGATGGCTGCATTGACTGACAGCATCAGGTCCTGGGTGGCGACGTAATTGGTAGTACCTTGGAATTTCATGGTTTGTGCTGAGTCAAGCGACGACTGAGGAAAACACGGGGTTGGCGGTCGATATAATGCTAAGCTGATCTATATCAATCACAGGCTGATTGTCCTCGCAAAATGAACAAACTGTTGCTGACGCTCTCCTCCCTGCTTGTCGCTTCTGTGACGGCCATTTCCGCCCACGCCCAGGACGCCAAAGCCGGCGAGACCAAAGTCGCCATGTGCATTGGCTGCCACGGCATCCCTGGCTACAAGTCCAGTTTTCCTGAGGTGTACCAGGTGCCGATGATCTCGGGCCAGAACGCCAAGTTCATCACCTCCGCACTCAGCGCCTACAAGAAAGGCGAGCGTAAACATCCCTCCATGCGCGGCATCGCCGACACCCTGAGCGATCAGGACATCGCCGATGTAGCAGCTTACTACGAAGCCCATGGCAAGGTCGACGGCGCTGCTGCCCCGGCCAAGGCCGCTCCGGCTCCCTCGGCCAAGGTGGCCGAGTTGCTGACCAAGGGCGGTTGCGTGGCTTGCCACGGTGCTGATTTCAACAAGCCGATCGACCCGAGCTACCCCAAGGTCGCTGGCCAGCACGCCGATTACCTGTTCGTGGCGCTCAAGTCCTACAAGACCGAAGGTAATGCAACCTGGGGCCGTGCCAACGGCATCATGGGCGGTGTCGCCAAGCAGTTCTCCAACGCCGAGCTGAAGGAACTGGCCAAGTACATCAGCAGCCTGCCGGGCGAACTCAAGACCGTGCCGCAAAAGCGTTTCCGCTGATCGCGCTGCGCACCCACAAAAAAGCCACTCGATGAGTGGCTTTTTTATTGCCTGGGGGCGTTAATAAGCAGATAGCCAAAACCCTAGGGAATCAAAAGGTTACGAGCATATCGAAGCTCTGGAAAATGAAATTAGTCACACCCCATCGGACGGGTGAGCCCGCTCAAGTTCTGCCTCCACTTCATAGCGTTCAATGAGCTTAATCTACTAAATACACTGCTATCGTCCAAGTAAAAGAGGGAGTAGAGGTATGAACGAACAATTTGAAGAGTTGCTACGGTTTCCTCGTGAGGACCTCTCTACTGAACTGAAACAATGGATGGACCCTGCTGACAAGCTGGTTCAATCCAAGATTGCGAAAGAGCTCCTTGCTCTTCGGAATCATGGTGGAGGTGTCCTCATTCTCGGATTCAAGGACGAGAATCCAGCTGTCCCTGATCCGAACAGGCCCCCGAACTGGGCCAATTTCGACACGGACTACTTCAACAATATCCTGAAGGCCTACGCTGACCCGCTGTTCCATTGCGATGCTCATTTGATAGTACATCCGGATAATGGCGACAAGTATCCAGTGGTGGTAGTTCCTGGCGGAGGCAAGGTTCCAGTTCGATGCAAGGCGGGTTCGCCGGACAATGGCAAGACCATTGCAAAAGACTCTTATTACGTACGGCGTCCGGGCCCTGAAAGTTCTCCCCCTCAAACCTCCAATGACTGGGACGAATTACTTGAACGTTGCCTGCACAATCGTAGAGAGGAGCTTTTAGCCAAGCTCGCAAACCTCCTCGGTGTCGGTTCCGGCGGGGTGTTGGCTTACTTGGCGGCTGCTCCCACTGTATTGGAGCATCCTTTCAAACAGCTGCAAGAGTTCCGAGAGGCGGGGCTCAGCCGGCTCAAAAAACTTCAAGATGAAAAGTTGCCGGCTGGAGACCCTGCGCGGTTCGAACACGGCAAGTATGTACTGTCAGTCAGGTTCGTCGGCGAGCTGAAAGAGGTGACGCAGAAGCAAATTGTCAAACTCCTACAGAAGCTTCCCAAATACACAGGTTGGTCTCCCTTGTACGTGTTTACTAGGCCCGAACTTGAACCGTACTCGCTAGGGAATGATTTGGTGGAGTGCTGGCTGGCGCGAGATGAGTCGAGGGATGTTACTCGCGCCGACTTCTGGCAGGTGTCAACAAAGGGTATGGTGACACTCGTACGTGGGTTTCAGGAGGACTCACCAGAGTTGGCTGGTAGAGATGGGAACCCTGCTATCGGCAAGGGCATTGAGTTGACTCTTCCCCCGTGGCGGCTCGCCGAGTTCTTGCTACGAGTACGTACGCTTGGTGAGCTTCTAGCGACTGGTCCCTATCGCATTCAGCTATCTGCGCAATGGGATGGATTGGCTGGCCGGAGGCTGTTTAGCCACGGAGGCCGTCGTGAAATCTTCGAGGAGTACGTCTCCAAAGATGCGATTTTTCACATAGAAATTGACATTAGCCCGGAGGAAATTGAAGCTGCCCTTTCCTTGGTGCTGACAAGGGTACTCACTCCTTTCTATCACCGATTCTCATTTTTCGAACCGCCAGAAGCGTTCTATGAGCAGGAGCTTGGTCGGATGCTTAGGCGAGACTTGGTCTAATACGTTGGCCGGTGGTTTTGTTAGAGGTTGATTTGAGTCGGTTTCTTATTAAAACCTTACCTGGCCCATATGGAATATGCGCAACAAGCTATCGAATTGATAGCGATCTGGATGCCTCAATCTTTCGTTGCCTGCCGCTGCACGCAGTCGATGTAGGCGGCGCCGTCGGGCGGGCGGCCGGCGCGCTGGCTTTCCCACACCATGCGTCCCAGGCAGTCCATCACCTCGTGGTGGGCGTCGTGCAGCGAATTGCGTTTCGCCGTCAGCAGCTCCACCGCCTGGCGGATGCCGCGCGGCTGGTCGATGCTGCACTGCTCGCTGATGGAGAGGTGCATCGACAGGTGCAGGAAGGGATTGACCCGCTCCGGCTCGACCTGCTCCATCTTGGCCAGCGCCCCGTCCAGGTCGGCCAGCTCGGCGTGAAATTCGGGGTGCTCGGCGATCCACTGGCTGGCCAGCAGTTCGATGGCTTCCATCGGCTGGCCGGTTTGGGACTTGGCGTGGACACCGCAGAAGAAGCGGCGCACATCGGCTTGGGAGGGCTGGAACATCATGGAGGAATTATCGATTAAGCGAGTCGCTGCGAGATGGTGCGTGCCGCCTGCAGCAGCGCCGGCAGCAGTTTCTCTTGCGCCACCTTGGCATTGGTGCGGTTGGCCTGGCCGCTGATGTTGAGCGCGGCAATGGTGCGGCCGGCGCGGTTGGTGATGGGGGCAGCCAGCGAGATCAGGCCTTCTTCCAGCTCCTGGTTCACCAGGCTCCAGCCCTGGCGGCGCGTCTGCTGCACCTTGGCCAACAGGGCGTCGATGTCTGTCACCGTGTGTTTGGTCAGCGCCTTGGGGTGGGCTGCCTTCAACCGTTTCACGAGTTCGTCGTCCGGCAGATCGGCCAGCAGCACCCGGCCCATGCTGGTGCAGTAGGCCGGCAGGCGCGAGCCCACGCCCAGGGTGTTGCGCATGATCTTGTGGGTGGGCACGCGCAGCACATAGACGATGTCGGTGCCGTCCAGCACCGCGGCCGAGCACGATTCCTTGACCTGCTCCACCAGCGCCTCCATCACCGGCTCGGCCAGGTTCCAGATCGGCATCGATGAGAGGTAGGCAAAGCCGAGGTCGAGGATGCGCGCCGTGAGCTTGAACAGCCGGCCATCGCTTTCCACATAACCCAGGGTCTGCAGCGTCAGCAGGATGCGGCGTGCGCCGGCGCGCGTCAGGCCGGTGCGCTCGGCCACCTCGCTCAGGGTCTGTTGCGGTGTCTGTGCGCTGAAGGAGCGGATCACTTCCAGCCCGCGGGCGAAGGACTGCACGTAGCTGTCGCCAGGCTGGGGGGCTGTCGCGTGGGTGGCAGGGGGCATCTTGGGGGTTTTGGGAATTGGTCTAGAATTCATTATACGAACAAATGTTCTATATGCGAACAAATCAAGATGCCCGTCAAGGCATCTTTCCTCTTATTTGGCATCGCCTTGCGGAGACTCAGGATGATCAACAAAATCGCGGCCTCGGTGGCCGAGGCGCTGGCCGGCATCAAGGACGGCGCCACCGTCATGATCGGCGGCTTCGGCACCGCCGGCATTCCCATGGAACTGATCGACGGGCTGATCGCGCAGGGCGCGAAAGACCTCACGGTGGTCAACAACAACGCTGGCAATGGCGATACCGGCCTGGCCGCCTTGCTGGCCACTGGCCGCGTGCGCAAGATCATCTGCAGCTTCCCGCGCCAGGCCGACAGCTTTGTGTTCGACGGCCTCTACCGCAGCGGCAAGCTGGAGCTGGAACTGGTGCCGCAAGGCAACCTGTCCGAGCGCATCCGTGCCGCCGGTGCCGGCATCGGCGCCTTCTTCACGCCCACAGGTTTTGGTACCGAACTGGCCAAGGGCAAGGAAACGCGTGAGATCAATGGCAAGCACTACGTGCTGGAGTACCCGATCCATGGCGACGTGGCGCTGATCAAGGCCGAGTGCGGCGACCGCTGGGGCAACCTGACCTACCGTATGACGGCACGCAACTTCGGCCCGTCCATGGCCATGGCCTGCAAGCAGACGATTGCCAGCGTGCACGACATCGTGGAACTGGGCGGGCTTGACCCCGAGGCCATCGTGACGCCGGCCATCTTCGTCAGCAAGATTGTCAAGATCGAACGCCAGGCCACCCAGGCCGGCGGGTTCAAGAAAGCCGCGTGATATGGCACACCCCCAGGCTGCGCGCACCGCCACCCCCCTTGCAGGGGGCAACGCCAGTGGCCCGGCGAAGCCGGTTCCACGGCGCTTCCCGACTGGAACATGGCACACGTCGTTTGTCGCGTACGGCGCACAGGAGTAACTCACATGGCATATCAAAAACGCACCAAAGACCAGCTCGCCGCCCGCGTGGCGCAAGACATTCCCGAAGGCGCGGTGGTGAACCTCGGCATCGGCCAGCCGACGCTGGTGGCCAACCACATTCCCAAAGAGCGCGAAGTGCTGCTGCACAGCGAGAACGGCCTGCTCGGCATGGGCCCGGCGCCGGCACCGGGGCAGGAAGACTACGACCTGATCAACGCCGGCAAGCAGCCGGTGACGCTGCTGCCCGGCGGCTCCTTTTTCCACCACACCGACAGCTTCGCCATGATGCGCGGCGGCCACCTGGACATCTGTGTGCTGGGCGCCTTCCAGGTCTCGGCCACCGGTGATCTGGCCAACTGGCACACCGGCGAGAAGGACGCCATCCCCGCGGTGGGCGGCGCCATGGACCTGGCGGTCGGCGCCAAGCAGACCTGGGTCATGATGGATTTGTTGACCAAGCAGGGCGAGAGCAAGGTGGTGAAGGATTGCACCTACCCGCTGACCGGCATCGCCTGCGTCAAGCGCATCTATGCCGACCTTTGCACCCTCGAATGCACGCCGCAGGGCCTCAAGCTGATCGACCTGGTCGACGGCCTGACACACGCCGAACTGGAAAAGCTGCTCGGCTTGCCCATCCAGCACTGAACCATTCCCTTCATAGAGACAAGGACACCCCATGAGCCAGACATTGACACAAGCCTTCATCTGCGACGCCATCCGCACCCCCATCGGTCGTTACGGCGGTGCCTTGAGCAGCGTGCGCACCGACGACCTCGGCGCCATTCCCCTCAAGGCGCTGATGGCACGCAACCCGAAGGTGGACTGGGCGGCCCTGACCGATGTGCTCTACGGCTGCGCCAACCAGGCCGGTGAAGACAACCGCAACGTGGCCCACATGGCCAGCCTGCTGGCCGGCCTGCCGGTGGAAGTGCCTGGCGCCACCATCAACCGCCTGTGCGGTTCGGGGCTGGATGCCGTGGGCACGGCCGCGCGCGCCATCAAGTCGGGCGAAGCCGGGCTGATGATTGCCGGCGGTGTGGAGAGCATGAGCCGCGCCCCCTTTGTGATGCCCAAGGCTGAGACCGCCTTCAGCCGCAACAACGCGGTGTACGACACCACCATCGGCTGGCGCTTCGTCAACAAGCTGATGAAAGAAATGTACGGTGTCGATTCCATGCCGGAGACGGCCGAGAACGTGGCCACCGACTTCAAGATCGAGCGCGAGGCGCAGGACCGCATGGCCCTGGCCAGCCAGCTCAATGCCGTGGCGGCGCAGAAGGCCGGACACCTGGCGCGCGAGATCACGCCCATCACCATTCCCCAGAAGAAGGGTGACGCCATCGTCGTCGACACCGACGAGCATCCGCGCGCTACCAGCCTCGAAGCATTGGCCAAGCTCAAGGGTGTGGTACGGCCTGATGGCACCGTGACGGCCGGCAATGCCTCGGGCGTGAACGATGGTGCTTGCGCGCTGCTGCTGGCCAATGAAGCCAACGCCGCCAAATACGGCCTCACGCCGCGCGCCCGTGTGGTGGGCATGGCCACCGCCGGTGTGGCGCCGCGCATCATGGGCTTTGGCCCCACGCCGGCCACGCTCAAGGTGCTGGCTCAGACCGGCATCACGCTCGACCAGCTTGACGTGATCGAACTCAACGAGGCCTTTGCCGCGCAAGGCCTGGCCGTGCTGCGCGCCCTGGGCCTGAAGGACGATGACGCCCGTGTGAACGCCTGGGGCGGCGCCATTGCGCTGGGCCACCCGCTGGGCGCCAGCGGTGCCCGCCTGGCCACCACGGCGGTGAACCGCCTGCATGCCACCGGTGGCCGTTATGCGCTGTGCACCATGTGCATCGGTGTCGGCCAGGGCATTGCCGTGATTCTGGAGCGCGTGTGAGCATGGGCATTGCATCGACCGAAGTCACCGTGGTCACCGGCGCCAGCAACGGCATCGGCCGCGCGATTGCCGAAGCCCTGCTGACCCAGGGTCGCGCCGTGGTCAACCTCGACCACGTGCTGCCCAGCTGGCAACACCCCTTGCTCACCTCCTACCAGGCCGACCTGACCAACGAGGCCGTCACGCGTGAGCGTGCTGCCGAAGTGGCCGCCAAGCACAACGTGACAGCACTGGTGAACAACGCCGGCGCCACGCGCCCCGGCACCATCGACATCGCCAGCACCGCGCAGCTCGACGACGTGGTGGGCCTGCACCTGCGTGCGCCCATGCTGCTGGTGCAGGCCTTCCTGCCCACGCTGCGTGCCAGCGGGCAGGGGCGTATCGTCAACATGTCCTCGCGTGCGGCACTGGGCAAGCCGGAGCGTGTGGTCTATTCGGCCACCAAGGCTGGTTTGATCGGCATGACCCGCACGCTGGCCATGGAGCTGGGCGGTGACGGCATCACCGTCAACGCCATCGGCCCGGGGCCGATCGCTACCGAGCTGTTTCGCAACAGCAACCCGGAAGGCGCGCCGCAGACGCAACGCATCATCGACAGCATCGTCGTCAAGCGCATCGGCACGCCGCAGGACGTGGCGCGCGCTGCGCTGTTCTTTCTCTCGCCCGACAACGGTTTTGTTACCGGGCAGGTGCTCTACGTCTGTGGCGGCACCACGCTGGGGGTGGCCCCGGTCTGATTCACCAGCCCTTCGGGGCATTCCTCGCCCGGGTGCGGGCCGACGGCTCACAAGGCAGCCCTCAACCGGCACACGGGTATTCACTTCCCCATCCTGAAGGATGACCTCATGTCTATCGCCAACCGTTTCTCATCTCCCTCACGTCGCCGTTTTGGCCTCGGCACCTTGGCTGTTGCTGCGCTCGGCACCGGCCTGCTGGCCGTTGCACCTGCTGGCGCGCAGACGGCTTTCCCCAGCAAGAACATCACCATCATCGTCCCGTTCTCGGCCGGTGGCACCACCGACATCCTGGCGCGCATCGTCGGCCAGGCCCTGAGCACCGAACTCGGCCAGTCGGTGGTGATCGACAACCGTGCTGGTGCGGGCGGCAACATCGGTGGCCAGGCGGCCGCCAGGGCGCCGGCCGACGGCCACACCCTGTTCATGGGCACGGTGGGCACGCACGCCATCAACGCCAGCCTGTACAAGAAGATGCCTTTCGACCCGATCAAGGATTTCGCACCGCTGACGCGTGTGGCCAACGTGCCCAACCTGCTGGTGGCCAATCCCGCCCAGCCCTACAAGAGCGTGGCGGAGCTGATCGCCTATGCCAAGGCCAATCCAGGCAAGGTCAACTTCGGCTCGTCCGGCAACGGGAGCTCCATCCACCTCTCGGGCGAGTTGTTCAAGTCCATGGCCAAGGTGGACATGGTGCACGTGCCTTACAAAGGCAGCGCACCGGCAGTGACGGACCTGCTGGGCAACCAGATCGGCATCATGTTCGACAACATGCCGTCCGCCATCCAGCATGTGCGCTCCGGCAAGCTGCGCCCGCTGGCCGTGACCACAGCCAAGCGTTCGCCTGAACTGCCCAACGTGCCGACCATCGCCGAAGCCGGCGTGCCTGGTTATGAAGCCACTTCGTGGTTTGGCCTGTTCGCACCGGCTGGTACACCGCCGGCTGTCATCACCCGTCTGAACATGGCCATCATCAAGGTCTTGGCCCAGCCGGATGTGAAGAAGAAGATCAGCGAGCAGGGCGCCGAGGTCTACAGCGAAAAGCCGGAGCAGTTTGCCGCCTTCATCCAGAAGGAAGCCGTGAAGTGGGGCAAGGTGGTGCGTGAATCGGGCGCCAGCCTCGACTGACGTGCACCCACTGGGCAGGCCCGGCGCAAGCCGGAGCCTGGCTCAGTGCACCTGCCACAAGGGCAGACGCCAGTCGCGCCACAGCGCCAGGATGCGCAGGCCGGCGGTGATGGCCACCGTGCCGCTCAGGGTGGCCCATTCCGGCGCGCCCAGCGCCTCCATGCCCAGGTAGACCCAACCCCCGATGAAGGCGCACAGCGCATAGGGCCGGTGGTCGCGAAAGGCGGTCGGGATCTCGTTGCACACGATGTCGCGCAGCACGCCGCCGAACACCGGTGTCACTACTCCCATCAGCACCGCCACCAGCGCCGGCATGCCGGCCGCCGAGGCCACGTCCACGCCCACGGCGGCAAACAGGCCCAGGCCGAGGGCGTCCGGCAATTGCATGATTTTTTCTGTCGGTTCGAAATGCCGCTGGCGCATGAACAGCATGGCCGCCGTGGTGAGCGCCAGCACGCCCCACAGGTATTCCACGTGGCGCACCCAGAAGAAGGGGCGCTGATCCAGCAGAAGGTCGCGCAGCGTGCCGCCGCCGAAGGCCGCGACAAAAGCGACCGCGTAAACGCCCACGGCATCCAGCCGGCTGCGTGCGGCCACCATCACGCCCGAAAGCGTGAAGGCCAGGGTGGCGGCCAGTTCCAGCACGTGGCGCAGCCACGGCCCCCAAGTGTCAATGATTTCCATGCCTCAATTGTGCCTTTGCCGACGCTGTGTTGGCCCGGGTGGCGGGCAACAAGGTGCTGAATGACGGGATGACGAACACGGCCAGCCGCTTTGCAGGCACCGGGAAATGCAATAGCATTACCCGTTATGCTGGTTTTGCGGTCGTCGGTACAAGACCGCGTACCATCCGGCAAGCTCGCTTGCCATGCCACGGCATGGGTGGGTTGACAGAAGTATTCAGAAACTCTCTTGAAGAAAGAAGTGTCTATGCAGTCCATTGCTGGCCTGGATCCCTTGAGTCTGTATCGCAACATGGTGGGGCAAGCGGAAGACGCCATGATCTTTGTCGACCGCGACGAAAAGGTGTTGATCTGGAATCATGGTGCCGAAAAGATATTTGGGTACTCTGCCGACGAAATGCTGGGGCACACGCTGGAGGCGATCGTGCCGGAGCGCTTTCAGCGCGCCCACTCGCAGGGGTTTCAGCGTGCCGTCACCAGTGGTGAGTCCAAGTATTCCGGCCGGGCCATGACGACCCGTTCGGCGCACAAGAACGGCAACAAGCTCTACGTGGAGCTGAGCTTCACGCTGGTGAAGGACGACGCTGGCACCGTGGTCGGCGTGCTGTCGGTCGCCCGTGATTGCACCGAGCGCCAGCTGGCCGCCGCTGCCGCCAATGCCGCCAAGACGGCCTGAATTGAGGCGCCGAATCTGCTGGTCCGGATGTGCCGGGCATGACATGGACATCACGCATGGGGTTGCCCTTCGGTGCTGTACCTGATCATTCGTCACATTCACCTCACATGTGTCCTGCTCACCGTGACCCTGTTTGTGCTGCGGGGAGGGCTGGGCCTGATGGGGCTGGACTGGCGCCTGCGCTGGCCGGTGTTGCGCTGGCTTCCGCATGTCAACGACACGTTGCTGCTGTCGGCCGGTCTGATGCTCATGGTGATGAGCGGCCAATACCCCGGCGCTGCGCACCCCTGGCTGGCGGGCAAGTTGCTGCTGTTGCTGGCCTACATCGGCGCCGGCCGGCAGGCACTGCGACCCGGGTTGACGCGTGCCGCGGCCTTGGGCTGGTTGGTGGTGGCGCTTGGGTGCGTCGGTGGCATCATGGCCCTGGCCATGACGCGCTGGGGCGGCTGAGCGGGTCTGGCGATGTGCCTCACCTAAAATGGTTTTTTTCTGGAGCTGAACTTTGCGTCTGACTGTCTATACCGACTACGCCCTGCGCGTCATGATGTACCTCGCAGTCAAGCACAAGAGTGGCGAACTCTCCACCATCGACGACATTGTTGCGGCCTACAAGATTTCGCGCGCGCATGTCGCGAAGATCGTCTATGACCTGGGCGTCAACGGCATGATCCTGACGGTGCGCGGTCGCATGGGCGGCATCAAGCTGGCCTGCGCACCGGAAGACATTTCCATTGGTGACATCGTGCGCAGCACCGAGAAGGACTTTGCGGTGGTGGAGTGCCACGATGCCCATGTGACGGTGGATTGCGCCATCCTCCCGTTCTGCAACCTCAAGAGTGGCTTCAAGCGCGCGATTGATGCCTTCCTGTCCGAACTCGACCAGATGACGCTGGCCGCCTCCATCAAGTCCATGAGCAGTGCGGCGGGGGCGCTGGGTTTGACGGGCGTTCAGCCTGTGAAGGTGGCCTTACCAAAATCCCGCATCAAATCGCCAGAGGTCGCGCCAGCGCCGAAACGGCGTGTGGCGGCACCGCTCAAACGGGCGGCCAAGAAAACCGCGTCGAAGTAGCGCTGTCGCTGCGCTGCCATGCAGCCGGCCGCGTTGTCAGCGCTCACCCCATCCCGCCGGCCTTCAACTGTTGATGTGTCGCCGGCCCGGATAGCGCCGTTCTGGTGCCACAACCCCAAGTCTTTTTTTCAGTCACCGGAAAACTGATTTTCCGCTGTCCGCTTGTTCCGCCTGCCGCTTTGCTCAACACTGCGAAGCGCTAAAGAACAAGTTCACGACTGAGGAGACACAAGCGATGAGCAAGAAGATAGGCTGGATCGGCCTGGGCCGTATGGGCGAAGCCATGGTGACCAAGCTGCTGAAAGCTGGCCACACCGTGCACGTGTGGAACCGCACCGCCGCCAAGGCTGTGCACCTGGCCGAGTACGGCGCCGTGATCGAGAAGGCCAAGATCGACCTCGCCAGCTGCGAGGTGGTGTTCACCATGGTCTCCACCACCGACGACCTGAAGGAAGTGCTGTTCGGCCCCGGCGGCCTGGTCACCGGCAGCCATCTGCCGCGTGTGGTGGTGGACAGCTCCTCCATCTCGCAGGAAGGTTCGGCCGAGATCCGCGAACAGCTGGAAAGCCTGGGCGTGGCCTACCTGTGCTCGCCGGTGTCCGGCAACGCCAAGGTGGCCAAAGCCGGCAAGCTGCTGCAGGTGGCCTCCGGCCCCAAGGCGCTGTACGACATGGTCGAGCCCTACCTGCAGGCCATGGCACGCAAGGTCATGTGGGTGGGCGAGGGCGAGCTGGCCCGCATCTGGAAGATCGCGCACAACACCATGTTCGGCGTCATCATCCAGAACCTGTGCGAGATCACCGTGCTGGCCGAGAAGGCCGGCATCCCGCGCCACATCTTCCTGGAAAGCATCAACGATTCGGTGCTGGGCTCCATGTACACGCGTTACAAGACCCCGGTGCTGTGCAACCTGAACTGGGAGCAGGTCACCTTCACCCCCAAGCTGCTGCTCAAAGACATGGACCTCGGCATGAGTGCCGCCAAGGCGCACGGCGTGCCCATGCCGGCTGCCGCCGCCACGCGGGAGTCGATCGCGCGCATGGTCGGCCACGGCCTGGACAACGTGGACTTCGCCATCCTGCTGCAGGAGACGGCGAACGATGCCGGCCTGCAGATCCAACCGCTGAACCTGCAGATTCCCGACGGCCTGTCGTCCTGAAGCAGATCGCACGATGCGCACCCTCATCCGTGGCGCCACCGTCATCACCATGGACGCGCAGGGCGACCTGCTGCGGGGTGACGTGCTGGTCACGGACGACCGCATCACCGAGATTGCGCCCGCCCTCCAGGTGGACGATGCCGACGTGGTGGACGCATCCGGCTGCATCGTCATCCCCGGCCCGGTCAACGCGCACATGCACACCTGGCAGACCGCGCTGCGCGGCCTGGCCGCCAACTGGACGTTGCTGGAGTACTTCCAGAAGATGCACGCGGGCCTGGCCACCGTGTTCGAGCCGGGCGACCTCTACATCGCCACCCTGGTCGGCGCGCTCAACCAGCTCAACTGCGGCAGCACCACGCTGGTGGATTGGTGCCACAACAACCGCACGCCGCAGCACAACGACGCCGCCATTCAAGGCCTGCTCGAATCCGGCATCCGCGCCGCTTTCTTCCACGGCACGCCGAAGCCCGATCCGAAACCCGGCGAACGCCCGTTCTGGGAAGTGCCGCACCCGCGTGCCGAGGTCGAGCGCCTGCTCAAGGCCCACCATGGCAATCCGCTGTTGAGCGTGCACGCCGCCGTGCTCGGGCCGCACTATTCCACTCTGGACGTGGCGCTGCACGACTTCCGCATGGTGCAGGAGCTCGGCATCCTCGGTTCGCTGCACCAGGGCGGCGGCCCGGCGCGCACGCCCGACGGCTGGCAGCAGTTGGAGGCCGCCGGCCTGCTGGGGCCGCAGATCAACATCGTGCACGGCCACGCTTTGAGCGATGCGCAGCTGCAGCGTTTTTGTGAACTCGGCATGAGCTTTTCCGCCGCGGCAGAAAACGAAATGACGCAAGGCCACGGCCACCCCATCACCGGCCGCCTGCGCGCATTGGGCAAGGCGCCCTCGTTGGGCGTCGACCTGGAAAGCGTGCTCAGCGGCGACATGCTGACGCAGGCCCGTGTGGCACTCGGCATGCAGCGCAGCCTGGACAACGCGGCCTACCGCGAAGCGCACGGCAGCATCCCGCCCACCTCCACCATCCGCACGCGCGAAGCCTTGAGTTGGGTGACGGTGGAAGGCGCGCGCATGCTGGGCCAGCTCGACCGCATCGGCACCCTGGCACCGGGCAAGCAAGCCGACCTGGTGCTGATCCGCGCCGACGACCTGAACATGCAGCCGGTGCACGACCCGGTGAGCACGGTGGTGATGCAGACCACGCTGGCCAACATCGACAGCGTGATGGTGGCCGGCCGCTGGAAAAAGCGCCACGGCCGGTTGCTCGATGTCGAGCTGGCACCGAAACTGGCCGCCCTGCAGGCCTCGGGCCACAAGATCACGACGGCGTTGGGACTCTCAAAAGAATAGCGGCTCGCGCAATAAGCGTAAGGGCTGCACGGTGTTTTTGTTCTAAAAATACGAGGAGACAAGCATGAAGCGTTTAGTTATTGCAGCAGCCGCGCTGCTGCTGGCCGGCAGCGTGCTGGCCCAGGGTTACCCGGCCAAACCCATCAAGTTCATCGTGCCGTTCACGGCCGGCAGCGCCACCGACATCGTGGCGCGCACCGTGGGCGAGGTCATGGGCCGCAGCATGGGCCAGCCGGTGGTCATCGAGAACAAGGTGGGCGCCGGCGGCACCATTGCCGCTGCCCAGGTGGCCAAGAGCGAACCCGACGGCTACACCGTGCTGGTGCATTCCTCGGCGCATGCGCTGAACCCGGCGCTCTACAGCAACCCCGGCTACGACACGCTGAAGGACCTGACCGGCGTCACCACGCTGGCCGCCATTCCCAATGTGCTGGTGGCCCACCCCAACAAGGGCTGGAAAACCCAGGCCGACCTGATAACCGCTGCCAAGGCGGCACCGGGTAAGCTCAACTACGCCTCGGCCGGCGTTGGCAGTGGCACCCACCTCAACGCCGAGATCTTCCGCCTGCAGTCCGGCATCGACGCGCTGCATGTGCCGTACAAGGGCACGCCCGACGCCATGAACAACGTCATCGGCGGCTCCAACGACTGGTTCTTCGCCCCGCTGGCCTCGGCCCTGCCGCTCATCCGCGACGGCCGCTTGCAGGCGCTGTCGGTCAGCACCAAGACCCGTGCCTCCAACCTGCCCGAGGTGCCCACCAGCATCGAAGCTGGCCTGCCTGCCTCCGACTACACGCTGTGGGTCGGCATGATCGTGCCCAGCGCCACGCCGGCCGCGGTGGTGAAACGGCTGAACGAGGAAGCCCACAAAGCCCTGGCCAGCCCCGAGCTCAAGGAGCGCATGGCCAAGCTCGGCGCCGACCCCTTCCCGCTGAGCCCGGACGCCTTCAACGCCTACATCAAGACCGAGATGGAGGTGGCCGCGCGCATCGTCAAGGCCGCCAACCTGAAGACGCAATGAGGATGAAAGTCCATGTCATCGGCGTCGGCAAGATGGGCCTGCCCATGGCGCGCCATCTGGCCGCGGCCGGCCACAGCGTGACGGTGAGCGACCCCAGCCCGGAGCGCTGCCAGCTGGCGCGCGCCCAGGGGCTGGCCGTGAGCACCAGCCCGGCCGCCGCCCTGGCCGCGGCCGAGGTGGTGCTGTCTTCCCTGCCCAACGACGCGGCCCTGCTGGCTGTGGCGGCGCAGGTGGCGGCCCATGCCCACGTTGGCGCCATCTATGTGGACACCAGCACCGTGTCGCTGCAGGCTTCGGCCGAGGCGGCACAGGCACAGGCGGCCAAGGGCGTGCTCTACCTGCGTTGCACCGTCTCCGGCAACAACAAGATGGCCGAGGCCGCGCAGCTCACCGTCATGGCCTCCGGCCCGCGCGCCGCGTACACCACCGTGCTGCCCTTGCTGCGCACCCTGGGCCCCAACCAGTTCTACCTCGGCGAGGCCGAGCAGGCGCGCCTGATGAAGCTGGTGGTCAACCTCATGATTGCGCAGACCAGCGCCATGCTGGCCGAGGCGCTGACGCTCGGGCGCAAGGGCGGCCTGGCCTGGCGCGACATGTGGCAGGTGCTCACCGCCAGCGCGGTGGCCTCGCCCATCGTCAAGGCCAAGGCGGTGCAGTTGAGCGAGCGCGACTTCAGACCCACCTTCACCGTGGAGCAGATGATCAAGGACCTCGACCTCATCCTCAACGCCGGCGAAACCCACGACGTGCCACTGATGCAGACCGCCATGACGCACCAGCTCATGTGTGCCGCCGTGGTGCAGGGTAATGCGCAGGATGATTACGCCGCCATCATCAAGGTGCTGGAGCGCGGCGCCGGCATCCCCGACCGGCTGTAAGCTGCTGCGCTGATTTCTCTCGGAGCGTTTCGTGAAAAACTTTGTCTACACCGCCCAGCCCGCCCGCGTCGTCTTCGGTGCCGGCTCGCTCTCGCAACTGGCGAAAGAAATCGATGCGCTGGGGGCGAAAAAAGCGCTGGTGCTCTCCACCCCCGAGCAGCGCGCCTCGGCCGAGATGGTGGCCACGCTGCTGGGCCCACGCGCAGCGGGTGTGTTCGACCACGCCGTCATGCACGTACCCATCGAGACCGCCCGCGAGGCGCGCGAGCTGGCAAAGAAACTGGGGGCCGACTGTGCCGTGGCCATCGGCGGCGGCTCCACTACCGGTCTGGGCAAGGCCATTGCGCTCGACTCCGGCCTGCCCATCCTTGCCATTCCCACCACCTACGCCGGCTCGGAGATGACGCCGATCTACGGCATCACAGAAGCCGGGCTGAAGAAAACCGGGCGCGACCTGCGCGTGCTGCCGCGCACCGTGATCTACGACCCCGAACTCACCTTGAGTTTGCCGGTCGGTTTGAGCGTCACCAGCGGCATCAACGCCATCGCCCACGCTGCCGAAGGCCTGTACGCGGTGGACAGCAACCCCATCATGGACTTGATGGCCGAAGAGGGCATGGCCGCCATCGGCCGTGCGCTGCCTGCTATCAAAAAAGAAGCAAACAACATGGCCGCCCGGTCAGACGCGCTCTACGGCGCCTGGCTCTGCGGCACCGTGCTCGGCCACGTCGGCATGGCGCTGCACCACAAGCTGTGCCACACCCTGGGCGGCAGCTTCAACCTGCCGCACGCAGAGACGCACACCATCGTGCTGCCGCACGCGCTGGCCTACAACGCCAGAGAAGCGCCGCAGGCCATGCAGCGCATCGCGCGCGCTCTCGGCGGTGCCAGTGCAGCGCAAGCGGTGTACGACCTGGCGAAGACCAACGGCGCGCCGGTGGCGCTGAAAGACATCGGCATGAAAGAAGCCGACCTCGACAAGGCCTGCGACATCGCCTTGCAGAACCAGTACCCCAACCCCCGGCCGCTGGAGCGCGCGGCGATCCGGCAGCTGTTTCAGGATGCATTTGAGGGTGCAAGGCCGTGGTAGTGCGAGTTTCAATGCTAAGTTGCTAAGACGCCTTCGAGGTACTTTCTCTCAATCAAAATGTCTTTGATCCCAACGGTAGTTGAGGGAAATTTTCAACACGAATGCCTAGTTGTGCTTTTAATGCTTTGAGGTGGGGGGTGAAAAACAAGGACTATTCATCCCTCGGCCTGAGTCAAGAGTTTGTCGCACTCTGCGATGACATATTCTGGGATAGTGTCGAATTTGGCTGGATCAAGTTGACAAATGAATTCATTCTCGATGTGGTAACTCTCATTGATGAACTTCTGAATAACAGAATTTCCAACATCAAGCCCTAGCAGACGGAAAACCTGAAGTTTTTCATACCCATTCGTGGAAGCGCCATACAGCGACTTCAGGGCCTTAATGTCAGAGATTCGATTCAACAGATCAGGGTATGAAAAGCCATTTAGCTGATTCGATACTTCAGCGCATCCGTTTGCGAACTTGGCGGGGGGGGTGTAAAAACTTTTGTGTAAACGGTCAATTGGCAGGAAACTGCTGCACTCCCATGGAATTGCAACTAAATGACCGTCACGAACGAACTGATCGACAGCCTGCTGGCTGACTACAAGAAACCTGAAGACCTCATCGG
>JAUXVI010000005.1 GCA_030680575.1 Hylemonella sp. | reverse complement strand
TGACGGCTCGGCCTACATCAACCACGTGGAGCAGGTGCGCAAGGCGCGCGATTCCGAGGTGCCGGGCAGTTTCTACAAGGATCCGCTGATGTACCAGGGCGGCAGCGACGACTTCATTGGCCCCTGCGACGACGTGGTCTGCCCCAGCGAAGAGTACGGCATCGACTTCGAGGCCGAAGTCGCCGTGATCACCGGCGATGTGCCCATGCAGAGCACGCCCGAGCAGGCGCTCGAAGGCATACGCCTGGTGCTGCTGGCCAACGACGTCAGCCTGCGCACCCTGATCCCCAACGAGCTGGCCAAGGTTTTCGGCTTTTTCCAGAGCAAGCCGGCGTCGGCCTACAGCCCGGTGGCGGTGACGCTGGACGAGCTGGGCGACGCCTGGGACCAGGGGCGTATCAACCTGACCATGCAAAGCACCTGGAACGGCCGCAAGGTCGGCATGTGTGATGCGGGCCCGGAAATGACTTTCCATTTCGGCCAGCTGATTGCCCACATCTGCAAGACGCGCAATGTGCGCGCCGGCTCCATCATCGGCTCCGGCACCGTCAGCAACAAGGGCGTCGAGACCCAGGGCAAGACCAACTGGCCCAGGGGCTACAGCTGTATCGCCGAAAAGCGTGCGATCGAGACCATCCAGGACGGCAAGCCCAGTACCGACTACATGAAGTTCGGCGACACCATCCGCATCGAGATGAAAGCGCGCGATGGCCAATCCGTCTTCGGTGCCATTGAGCAGAAGATTGCATCGCTTCACAGCCAATAAATAGAAGTGCAGGGCGTTGTCCGTGTTGCGCGGGCCGGCTCGATACAGGGTTGATACAGACAGGGAGAGCAGCATGAACACAAGAGGGATGGTGTGGCTGGCGGTCAGTGGCCTGATGGCCGGCTGTTTGGTGGGGATGGCACAGGCCCAGCCGGCACCGCCCGTGCGGGTGCTGATCAACCCCGGCGACAGCGGCGAGCAGTCGCGCGTGGTGGTGTATGGCGCCTGGAAGACGGCTGTGGAACAGGCGCTGCGAAAGGACCGCATCGCCAATGTGACGGTCACGCTGTCGAACGATGCCACCGCCGACCTGGGGGCGACGCGCTCACGCATTCAGGACATCTTCGTGGCGCCGGCGCATGTCATCGGCAGTGCGGTGCGTTACGGCTACATCCCGGTGCTGGGGCTGGAAAAACCGGTGCAGGCCGTGCTGGTGGCGCCCAAGGACAGTCCGGTCACCAACCTGGCGCAGGCGGCGGGCAAGCGTCTGGGCTTGCCGCTGCAGGACAGCGTGGTGACCTATTTGCTGCGCGGGGAGGTCAATGCGGCCAACACCACCATCAAACGCCACTTTGGTGCCTTGTACGAAACGCGTTACCAGGACGCGCTGCTGCCCTGTCTGCAGTTGCGCCGCTGTGATCTGGTGGTGGTCGAGCGCGCGGTGTTCGAGCGTTGGGCGGCGGCGGGCGAGCCGCTCAAGGTGGTGCTGGAGTCCAAGCCGGTACCGGGCTTGAGTGTCGCGATCCGTGAGGGGGTGCGCCCAGGGCCTGAGGCGTTCAACGCCTCGCTGACGGAAGCACTGGCGGCCACCGGCGTGTCGCGGGCCGAGGGCGCCAAGCTGGCGCCGCAGACGGCGGCCAGCTTCGACTATGTGTCGACGCTCGGCTACTTCACGCCGCGCAGCCTGCCGGGCGCCAGCGTTGTGGATGCGAAGACCGTCGCGCAGTTGATGCAGCGCGGGGGCAGCTACATCGATACCCGCACCGATGCCGAGTTCAAGGCAGGCCATGTGCCAGGCGCCAAGCTGGTGCCTTATGTGGAGAAAAGTGCCAAGGATGCGGATTTCGATGCGAAGCTGGACCAGTTCGATCTGGCCAGATTGCCGACCGACCGCAGTGCCGAACTGATCTTCGCCTGCAACGGTGCCGAGTGCTGGAAGAGCTTCAAGGCCAGCCATGCGGCGCTCAAGGCCGGCTACACCAAGGTGTACTGGTTCCGCGGCGGTTTTCCCGAGTGGCGCAGCTCGGGGCAGAAGACCGAAGGCGGCTGATCCGCGCGCCAATTCCAGCACGAACCCAAACAAAAGGGGGCCGGTGTCACCACCGGCCCCCTTCATTCATGCGACGTCAGGTTCAGGCTTGGCCTTGCATCTTGTCGTGCTTGAGGAAGTACTGCTTGGCCATGGCGACCAGCTGGCCGTCGCTCGGGTGGTCGCTGCTGATCACGCCGATGATGGCCTTGGCAATGTCCTTGTCGTGGTGCTCGCAGTGCGCCTTGAACTCGTCCTTGGCCTGGGCCGGGCCGGTCACCAGAATCTCGTGCACGCCCTTGAGCGCTTCTGCGATTGCGTGATAGTAGTTATCGTCGATGCTCTTCGTCGCATGTGACTCGTTGACGATATCGCCACGACCGTGCAGGCCAGTTGCCTTGTGATGGCTGCGCGACTTGATCTTCTGTGCGTCGACATGCTCACGGTCGAACATGATGACGTGGGCTTCGGAACGGTCAAGCCAGACAATGGCGTGGAATGTGGACATAGGGGTCTCCTGATCAATCAATGGGTAAATGGGGGGCTTCAGGCGTTGGCTGATTTGCCGAGTTGTTCGAACTTGCCCTGGCAGGCAATGCAGCGCAGGGTTTCCGGGGCGGCATGCAGGCGAGGGGCCGGAATGTCGGCATCACAGTCGATGCAGATGCCGTAGACGCCATCTTCAATCCGCTTGAGCGCGGCATCGATGGCATCGAGCTCGGCGCTTTCGCGGGCGTCGAGGGCCAGCTCCAAGTCGCGCGCGGTGGAGGCCTGGGCGCGGGAGTCTTCCGTCTGGGCACCGAAATGGTCCGCCGAGGCCTCGGCGCGTCCCACATTGCCGCCACGCAGGGTGGCGATCTGGGCCAGCAGGCCGACGCGTTGTTCCTGCAGCTGTTTCAGGAAAGGTGCTGTCAGTTGTTTATCCATGGGAATCTCCGTATCGAATAGCGTCATCATGCGCGCCTCCAGCCGGATCGGCTTTGACACAAGTCAAGACTGGTGACGGCGGAAGGGGCCGGATGTGAAATGCCTGCAGAATCAGGCCCGGGTATTTTGCAACGAAGTAGAACACAGGAGACCGACGCATGGATTACAGCCGCTACCAGACCCTTCACATCACACGCCGCGGTGACAACGGCGCCGTGCTCGACATTCAGATGAAGGCCCGCAACGGCAAGCTGCCCACGGCCGACCACCACGGCCACCGGGAGCTGACCGAGATCTGGCGCGACGTCAGTGCCGACGACACGGTGCGCTGCGCCGTGCTGCGGGGCGAGGGGCAAGGCTTTTCCGGCGGCGGCGACCTGGGCCTGGTGCAGGACATGGCGCAGGACTTCGCCGTGCGCAGCCGGGTCTGGAAGGAAGCGCGCGACCTGGTCTACAACGTCATCAACTGCGACAAGCCGATCGTCAGCGCCATGCACGGCCCGGCGGTTGGCGCCGGTCTGGTGGCCGGCCTGCTGGCTGACATCTCGATCGCCAGCAAAAGCGCCAAGATCGTCGACGGCCACACCCGCCTCGGTGTGGCGGCCGGCGATCACGCCGCCATCATCTGGCCGTTGCTGTGTGGCATGGCCAAGGCCAAGTACTACCTGATGCTGTGCGAGCCGGTCAGCGGCGAAGAGGCCGAGCGCATTGGCCTGGTGTCGCTGGCGGTGGACGAAGCGGAGCTGCTGCCCCGGGCTTATGACGTGGCCGACCGCTTGGCCAGTGGCAGCCAGAGCGCGATCCGCTGGACCAAGTACGCGCTCAACAACTGGCTGCGCCAGGCCGGCCCGTCCTTCGACACTTCGCTGGCGCTGGAGTTCATGGGCTTTGGCGGCCCCGATGTGCACGAGGGCGTGGCCTCGTTGCGCGACAAACGGCCACCGAAATTCTGAACACCCCCAGGCTGCGCGCACTGCGTGTCGCTCATCGCCGTGGGGCCTCGGCCGGAGGCCGAGGCTCTTCGACCTGTCCAAGCCTGCGCAGGCAGGCTTGGAGCCGCAGGTCTCAGCCCCCCTTGCAGGGGGCAACGCCAGTGGTCCGGCGAAGCCGGTTCCACGGCGTTCCTGGGTTGGGTCGTTCCATCCCCCAGTGGACTGCCGAGTAGCTGGGCTGTCATAATCCCGGCCATGCAGACCTTGCGCCGCGCTCACTTCCTTGCCCGCTTCGTGCTGGTGTGGTTCGCGCTGTCCATCGGGGTGGCGATTGCTTCGCCCATTGTCAAACCGCAGGCCATGGAGCTGATCTGCTCCGGCTCCGGTGCCATGAAGCTGCTGGTGAAAACCGACGACGGCGCCAAGGAACTGTCCGGCCACACGCTGGACTGCCCGCTGTGCGCTACCCTCAGCGCGCCGCCACCGGTGGTGCGCTTGTCCGTGGCACCCCTGCCGCCGCTGGCGCATGCGCTGCAGCCTGTTGCCGCGGCGCACATCGCTGGCCGCACGGCCGCGCCGCTGCCGGCTCGCGGTCCTCCCTCCCTTTCCTGAGCTATCAAAATCATAGCGCCTGACGCCCGTTTGATAAGGGTTGAGGGCTGATTTGACTGATATCTTCAGGAGAAGGCATGGCTTTCCCTCTTCGGGCCTGGGCCCGTGCGCTGGCCGCCGGCGGGCTGCTGATTCTGTTGCTGTTGACATCCGGATGCCAGGACAACACCGTAGGCGTATCCCGGTTTCATGGCTTGGACCTGACGGGTGCCAGCTATGGGCGTGATTTCCGTCTGCTCGACGCGCAGGGCCGCGAACGCAGCCTGGCGGATTTCCGGGGCAAGGTGGTGCTGCTGTACTTCGGCTTCACCCAGTGTCCCGATGTCTGTCCCACGGCGCTGAGCCGCGCGGCCGAGGTCAAAAAGCTGTTGGGCGCCGAGGGCGAACGCCTGCAGGTGATCTTCGTCACCATCGACCCCGAACGCGATACGCCCCAGGTCATCCAGCCTTATGTCGCCGCCTTCGATCCGAGCTTTCTCGGCCTGTACGGCGATGCCCAGCGCACGCGCGAGACCGCTGCCGAATTCAAAGTGTTCTATCAGAAGGTGCCCACCGGCGGCTCCTACACCATGGACCACTCGACCCTGTCGTATGCCTTCGATCCGCAGGGCCGGCTGCGCCTGGCACTGCGCCACGAACAGAACGCACAGGACTATGCCCAGGACCTGCAACGCTTGCTGCAAGGCGATTGAGCACGCCATCCACTTTTTCTTTCACGTCTCCACAAATCTCACCATGAAATACATCCAACGCCTGTTTCTGGCACTGGCCCTCGTCCTCGGCAGCCTGGCCGCCCCGGCTTGGGCGGGCGACACCGATCCGCTGTTCATCAACCTGACCACGGACGAGCCGCACCGCGCCAGCATGGGCCTGACCTTCGGTCAGCACCAGCATGAAAACGGCCATCCGCTGACCATCTTCCTGAACGACAAGGGGGTGTTGCTGGGTGCCAAGGCCCATGCCGACAAGTACGCGGCGCAACAAAAAATGCTCGAGGCGCTGATGAAACAAGGCGCTGTCGTGCTGGTGTGCCCCATGTGCATGAAGCACTACGGCGTGGCCGAGGCGGATCTGCTGCCGGGCCTGCAACCGAGCAACCGAAAGCTGTCGGGTGACGCCCTGTTCAGCGGCAACACGCGTTCGCTGACTTGGTAAGCCCAAGCGATTCCCATTGACTGTTCATTTTTTACCCAGGAGATCATCATGAAACGTATCACCCTCACTCTCGCCGCACTCGTTCTGGCAGCAACGGCCCAAGCCCAGGTCAGCGTCAAGGACGCCTGGGTGCGCGCCACCGTGCCGCAGCAAAAAGCCACTGGCGCCTTCATGCAACTCGTCTCGGCCAAGGATGCCCGGCTGGTCGAAGCCAAGTCGCCGGTGGCCGGCGTAGTGGAAATCCACGAGATGGCCATGGTCGACCAGGTCATGAAGATGCGCGCCGTTCCCGGCCTGGAGCTGCCGGCCGGCAAGCTGGTCGAGCTCAAACCCGGCGGCTACCACGTCATGCTGCTGGACCTCAAGGGCCAGGTCAAGGATGGCGACATGGTGCCGCTGACGCTGGTGGTCGAAGGCCGCGACGGCAAACGCCAGACGCTGGAACTCAAGGTGCCGGCCCGCCCGCTCAATGCCGCAGCCCAGAAAGACATGAGCCAGGGTGGCGGTCATGGCCACGGTCCCATGAAGCACTGAGCCGCTGACCGCTTCATCTCTTGCTGGCTCCCTCTCCGGCTGACCGCATGCATCGCTGGCGCGCTTCCCGGCTGACCCTGTGGCTGGCCGTGGCCGTGTCACTGCTGGGTGCGCTGGCACCCACGGTGTCGCGTGCGCTCGCCGTCTCGGGCGGCCGGGCGCTGGCGATTGAGGTCTGTACCAGCGAAGGGCCGCGCTGGCTGCTGGCCGAGCCAGCCGAGGTCACCGCCGCCCCGGCGGTGACCGACCCGAATGCCCAGAGCACGGTTGTCCCTGACAGGCGGGACACCGGACCGACGCTTGATCATTGCCCCTTTTGCCTGCTCGTCGCTGAACGGCTGGGGCCGCCACCCGCGGCTTCTATGCACTTCTTCAATGCGGAATCTGGTTTGGCCCCACCGGACGCGCAGGCACTTTTCTTCTTCTCGGTTTCCACGCGGGCTTCGCTGCCGCGCGGGCCGCCGGCCCTGCGCTGAGTCGTGTGCGATGCGGGACGCCTCGCATCGTTGCGCTGCCGATCCGCTGTGCGCGGGCATCGGCGCTGCGCATGTACGGCGCGCAAGGCGCACACCCATCTCGACGGGCCGCGGCCGGCCGATGGCGGTGTGCAGCCACTTGGGCGCATTCCTGGAATCAATCGAGAACAAGTAATGAAAAAAGACAGGTCATTTCTGACGCGGCCGCTGATGGTCATGTTGTCGCTGGTCGGGCCCGGCATCGCGGTTGCCCAATCACCGACCCCGGGGCCCGATTCGACGGCGCTTTCGCTGGGGGAGGTGGTGGTGAGTTCGGGTGCCGGCGCCCTGAGTACCGAGCGGGTGCTGACCTCGGTGACGGTAGTTCCCACGGAGCGCATCGACAACCAGATGATCACCAACAACTGGCAGCTGTTCGGGCAGGTGCCCGGCGTGATGCTGACACAGTTCGGCCAGGGGACCACCTCGGGCAAGCTGTCGCTGCGGGGCTTCAACGGCGAGGGCGAGATCAATGCGGTCAAGCTGCTGCTCGACGGCGTTCCGGGCAACAGCAACGACGGCAACATGCCCTACATCGATCTGGCGCCGCAACTGGACATCGAGTCGCTGGAAGTCGTCAAGGGAACGAATGATCCGCGCTACGGCCTGCACAACATCGCGGGCAATGTGAACATCACCACCAAACGTGGCGGCAACTACAAGCTCGGCCGCCTGGCGGCAGGCAGCTTCGGCAGCCAGCAGGCGCATGCTGCGCTGGGGATCGAGACCGACAGCCTGATGCAGAACTATGCATTCAGCCGGCAGACCACAAACGGCTATCGGGACCACGCCGTCGCTGACAGCTCGACCTTTTCCGGCAAATGGTTCACACGCACCGCCAGCGGTGCGCAGATCGGCCTCATCGCTCGGCACCACACGGCGCATGCGCAGGAGCCCGGCTACCTGACGGCTGCGCAGGTGCACACCAACCCGACCCAGTCGCCTGCACACAATGCCACCGACGAAGACCGGCGCCGCATGAGCCAGCTTGCCCTGCAGGCCGAGGGCGAGTTGGGCGAAAAACTGCATGCCACGGGCCAGGTGTACTGGAACGACCTCTACGACCTGCGCTACGTCCGCTTCTCGGCCGGCACGTCCCAGCAGGAGCGTTTCGTCGGCGAGACGCACATGGGTGCATCGACCCAACTGACCTGGCGCCTTGGCCGGACCTCCCTCGGGGACGTCATCGTGGCCGGCGGACTGGACACGGAGCGGCAGGACAACCGCAGCGATCGGTACAACACGGTCGAGCAGGTCCGCACCGCCCAGACACGCCGGCAGCAGTTTGACTTCAACACCTCCGGCGGCTTCGTCCAGGCGGTGATCAAACCCTCGCCGCGGCTGACGGTCACGCCCGCCTATCGCGTGGACCTGCTGGGAGGCAACTACACCAACCGGCTGACCGGGGTCACCTATGACATGAACAACTACGGCGTGATCCGGCAGCCGAAGTTGAGCGCGCTCTACGCGGTCACCGATGCGGCGTCCCTGTACGGGAATTGGGGGCGGTCGTTCCAGGTGGGCGTCGGCACGGCGGCGTACAAAGTGGCCAACGTCACCGACCTGGAGCCTTCCATCAACGACGGCTGGGAGTTGGGGGTCAAGTTCCGCGCCGCATCCAAGCTGGACGGGCGGGTGGCCCTGTGGGAACAAGTTGCCAGCAACGAGGCACGCCGCAAGCTCAACGACCCGGGCAACGACGCGGAGAACATCGGCAAGACGCGGCGCCAGGGGTTGGACATCGAACTCAACGGCCGGCCGAGCAGCCGCCTGAACTGGTGGGGTTCGATCTCGTTGCAGCGTTCCGAGATCCTCCAGGCCGACGCGGCCTCGCTGGCCACGGAAGGCAAAGAGATCGACCACGTGCCACGTGTGCTGTACGGACTGGGGGCGGACTACCGGACCTCCGGGCCATGGCGCCTGTCGGCTTGGTTGAGCGGGCAGACGGATTACTACCTGGAGCGCACCAACGCAACCGGTCAGTTCGGCAACAACCTGCTGATCAACCTCGCGGCCAGCTACCAGATCAACAAAGTGACGAGCCTGGATCTGCAGATCCGGAATCTGGCCGATCGCTACGTTGAGTACGTCTGGTACGACGGCAGCCAGACGCTGCATGCGCCCGGCACACCACGCAGTCTGTTTGCGTCGCTGAGCGTCCGTTTGTGAGCAGGCCCCGCGCGCAAGCCCGGCGCACCTGGCTTCGGGTTCATCTCTGGCTTGGACTGCTGCTCGGCGTCGTTTTTGTGCTGCTGGGTCTGACGGGGAGCCTGCTCGTTTTCTACAACGAACTGGACCGGGGCCTGAACCCGGCACTTACAGCCCAGCGGCGGGTGCCGCCGCCCTCGATGGCTGCGGTGCAGCAGGTGCTGCGCCGTGCCGAGCCACAGCGCGAGGGTGGCTGGCGGGTGGAGTGGCCGCTTGCGCCCGAGGTGCCGCTGACGGCGCGTTACTACCAGCCGGCGGAGCGCGAGGGCCATTTCTTTGCGCCGCTCATGCTCACGCTCGACCCGGCAACACTGGCAATCTCCAGCCGCCGTTTCTGGGGTGACTATCTGGTTACCTGGGTCTACGACCTGCACTACACCTTCCTGGCCGGCGCTGTCGGGCGGACCCTGGTGGGCTGGATGGGATGGGTCATGGCGCTGTCCATCGTCTCCGGCCTCTACCTCTGGTGGCCCTCGGCGCGTCGTCTGTTGCCAGCCTTGCGCCCCTGGGTGCGCAGCGGTCCGGTCCGGGCGTGTTATGACGTGCACATGCTCGCTGGCGTGTATGGGGGGCTCATTCTGCTCGTGCTGTGCCTGACGGGTACTGCCTTGGCCTGGCCGGAGACAACACGCACCGTGCTGAGAATTTCGCCACCCGGCGGCATGGTGCAGGCCGTCCCGGCGGGCGTGACGGCACCACTGGATGTTGATCAAGGAGTCGTGCTGGCCCGCAGTCGGTTTCCGCAGGCCGAGGTGCGCTGGGTCGATCTGCCGGCACGCACAGGCACGGTCCTGTCTGTACGCCTGCATCAAGCGCAGGAGCCCGGCCGGCGTTTCCCGAAAACGCAGGTCTGGATCGATCTGGCGGCAGGCCAGGTGGTCGCCGTGCAGGACCCGCTGCAGAGTGCCTGGGGGCATCGGGTCATGAACTGGCTGCACCCTCTGCACAACGGTGAGGCTTTCGGCTTCTGGGGGCGCGTGGTCGTGGGCGCGTGTGGCCTGGTGCCACTGGTCTTGCTGCTGACGGGGTGGCTGCGCTGGCGACAGAAAAGCCGCGCCCGTGCGCTGGCGGTGTCGCGCGTGGCCTGAAGTCTTACAGGCCCAACAGGTTGCGCCGCACGTGCAGCAGGTGTTCGCGCGTGTGCGCCAGCGCCGTGCTCAGGTCGCGTTCGCGCAGCGCGGCCACCAGTGCGCGGTGCTCGCGCTGGTAGGCGGCGCGCCGTTCGGGTGTGACGCTCTTGCGCTTGAGCATGCCCCACTCACCCTGCGCGCGCGCCTGGCTCATCAGGCGAAACACCGTGCCGATGAAGCTGTTGTGCGCCGCCTCGGCAATCACTTCGTGCAGCAGCCCGTCCCAGTGCTCGAACTCGTCGAGCGAGCTGGCCCGCTCGGCCTGCTCGCAGCACTGCGTCATGCGGGCAAAGTCGGCCGGCGTGGCGTTGCGCACCACCATCTCCACGATGGCCGGCTCCAGCGCCATGCGAGCCTCCATCAATTCCGCCGGGCTGGTGGTGGCCAGCGGTGCGCTTGAGATCAGGCCCGGTAACAGCCCGGCGGCCTGGTCGGTGACATAGGTGCCGCTGCCCACGGTCTGTGAAATCAGCCCCGCTTCCTTGAGTTGCGACAGCACACGGCGCACCGCTGAGCGCCCGATGCCGAACTGCTCGCACAGCGCGCGCTCGGTCGGAATGCGGTGACCGGCACGCCAGGTGCCTGACTTCAGGTTGTCGAGGATGTTTTCGCGCAGCAGGGCAGACGAGTCCATGGGGGCAGGTGGTGGCTTGGATGAGCAATGGTATCAAATTGTCAAACCAAATTCGACCAATCGATTTGGTCCGCCTACGTGTTTTCCACCGTGACATTGGCAAATCGTCGGGTCTATAATTTTCACCAAGATAAACCAATTGCAACCAATTTGAGTTGCATGTTCTTTTTCAGGAGCTCGCATGAAGATCGCACGTGTGGAAAAAGCCGGCCAGGTGTACCTGGCGCTGGTGGATGAAGGCAAGCAGGAAGTGGCTCTGGTCGGTGGCGCCCTGGCCAGCCACCCCAACCCGGTGCTGGCAGTCATCGAGCAGGGCGTGAGCGCTGCGCAGCTGCAGGCAGCCGTGACCGAGCGCGTGCCGCTGGCACAGGTCAAGTTCCTGGCGCCGCTCTCTGCCTTCCTGCGCAACCCGTTTGCCGTCGGCAAGAACTACCACGAGCATGCGGTCGAGTTCGACAAGAGCGGCTTCAACGCCACCAGCGGCGCGGCCTCGGCCATTCCGCAGTTCCCGCAGATCTTCACCAAGGCCACCACCACGCTGAGCGGCCCGACCGACCCGATCCGCTTCAACCCGCAGCACACCAGCTCGGTGGACTACGAGGGCGAGATCGGCGTCGTCATCGGCAGCACCTGCCGCAACGTCAAGAAGGCGGACGCCATGGCGCATGTCTGGGGCTTCGTGGCGCTGAACGACGTCACCGCGCGCGACCTGCAGAAGAACCACGCGCAGTGGTTCCTCGGCAAGTCGCTCGACGGCTTCTGCCCGCTCGGTCCCTGGATGACCAGCCGCGACGAAGCACCGACCGACATGCGCATGCAGACCTGGGTCAACGGCGAACTGCGCCAGAACGCCCACATCTCGCAGCTCATCTTCGACGTGCCGACGCTGATCGAAACCATGTCGGCCGCCATGACGCTGCTGCCGGGCGACATCATCGCCACCGGCACCTCGGTCGGTGTGGGCGTCGGCTTCAACCCGCCGAAATTCCTGCGTCAAGGTGACGTGGTGCGCGTGGCCATTTCCGGTCTGGGTGAGTTGAATAACCCGGTGGAAGAAATCTGACGCACAGGCTGTGCCGATGCCCCTGAACAACAACCCGAGGAGATAACCATGACACAACGCCGCCAACTTCTGCAACTCGCCGGTGCCGGCTTCACGGGCCTGATGGGCCTGCCCGTCCTGGCACAGGAGGACTACCCGAGCAAACCGGTCAGCATGCTGGTGCCGTTCCCGCCCGGTGGCGTGGCCGACACCGTGGGCCGCCCGGTGGCCGAGGCCATGGGCCGTGCGCTCAAGCAATCCATGATCGTGGAGAACAAGGGCGGCGCTGGCGGCGGCATCGGCATGGCGCAGGTGGCCAAGGCGCGGCCGGACGGTTACAGCCTGCTGATGGCGCTGTCGTCCATCGTCGTGCTGCCCGAGGCCGACAAGGTGCTCAAGCGTGCCCCCATGTTCACGCTCGACCAGCTCAAGCCGGTGGCGCGTTTCACCGCCGACCCGACCGCGCTGGTGGTGCGTGCCGACAGCCCGTGGAAGACCTACAAGGAGTTCATGGCGGCGGTCAAGGCCAAACCCGGTGCCATCACCTTCGGTTCCTCCGGCAACTACGGCACCATGCACGTGCCGATGGAGCAGCTCAAGGTGGCCACCAACAGCTTCATGCTGCACGTGCCCTACACCGGCGCCGGCCCGGCCGTGCTGGCCCTGCTGGGTGGCCAGGTCGATGCGCTGGCCACCGGCCCGTCAAGCGTGATGCAGCATGTGCGTGCCGGCAAGCTGCGCGTGCTGGCGCACTGGGGCGAAGGCCGGCTGGCCGCGCTGCCGGAGGTGCCGAGCTTCAAGGAACTGGGTGTGCCGATCAGCTACTCGCAGTGGGCCGGTCTGTTCGTGCCGGCTGGCACGCCCGAAGCGGTGGTGGCCAAGCTGCGCCAGGCGGCCAAGGCCGCATCGGAAGATGCCCGCGCCAAACAGGCGCTGGCCGCTGCCGGCACGTCCTTCCAGTACCAGGATGCGCCCGAGTTCGAGCGCTTCGTGCAGGCCGATGCGCGCAGCATGGCCGCGCTGGTGCAGCGCATCGGCCGCGTCGAATAACGCCGTGCAGCCCGCGCGGTCGGCCGGCGCCCGGCTGGCCGTGCTGACCGATTGCCCCTAAGATGCAGCCATCGTTGGTATATGGCTGAGGGGGCACTTTGGGTTCATTTCAGCGTTGGTTCGTCGGCTGCCTGGCCGGTGCACTGGGGTGCGCCGCCGCCTTGGCGCAGCCGCGCGACGTGCGCGTGGGCCTGTACAACAACGAACCCAAGATCTTTGCCGATGGCCAGGGCCAGCCAACCGGCATCCTGGTCGAACTGCTGCAGGAGGTGGCGCGGCTGGAGGGGTGGACGCTGCGCTTCGAGACCTGCAACTGGACGGACTGTCTGGACGCCCTGCAGGCTGGCCGCATCGACCTCATGCCCGATGTGGCCTACACCGCCGACCGCGATGAGCAGTTCGATTTTCACGAAACACCGGCGCTGCTGAGCTGGTCGCAGGTCTACCGCCGCAGCGATGTGCCGATCGCCTCCATCCTCCATCTGGACGGCCGGCGCGTGGCCGTGCTGGCCGGCTCGATCCAGCTCAGCGTCTTTACCGATCTGACGCGCAGCTTCGGCGTCAAGCCGGAACTGCTCACCGTGGCGACGCTGGAGGAGGGCTTCCGTCTGGTCGAGGCACGGCAGGCAGATGCCGTGATCGCCAACCAGTTCTTCGGCAACGTGCAGGCGCCGCGCCACCGGCTGGTGGAAACCACCATCATGTTCCAGCCCTCGCGCCTGTTCTATGCCACGGCGCAGGGGCGCAATGACGAGCTGCTCGAGGCCATCGAGCGCCACCTGCAGGCCTGGCAGAACGATCCGGCATCAATCTATTTCACCGTGCTCAAGCGCTGGTCGCAGATCTCGGCCCGGCAGGTGCCGCCTGGCGTGTGGTGGGGGCTGGGCGGGCTGCTCACGCTGTTGCTGCTCGCGGTGTCGCTGGCGTTGCTGCTGCGCCGCCAGGTGGCCCTGCGCACACAGGGGCTGCTGCTGGCCAACGAAGAGATCAGCCGCTTCAAGGCCATCTTTGAGCACGCCACCTTCGCTGCCTGGATTGCCAACCAGGACGGCACGCTCAACTACGTCAACGCCCGCTGCGCCAAGCTGCAGGGCAGCCCGCGTGAAACGCTGCTGGGGCAACGCTTCATGCGTTTCTACGCGCCGTCGTACCTCGACGAGGCCGAGGCGTTCTGGCGTGCCGTGCGCGACGGCCGGGGCAACGAGGTGAGCGAGCTGTGGCACGTGGCCACCGACGGTCATGAATTTCCCATGCTCACCAGCGGCACCCTGCTGCGTGATGCCGCAGGGCAGCCGGCCCAGATGGCCTGCACGGCCGTGGACATCAGCGAGCGCAAGCAGGCCGAGGCGCAGATCCGCCAGCTGGCCTTCTACGATGCGCTCACCGGCCTGCCCAACCGCCGGCTGCTGACTGACCACCTGCAGCATGCCCTGGCCAGCGGTGCGCGCCGCGGCAGCAGCGGTGCGCTGCTGTTCATCGACCTCGACCAGTTCAAGACCATCAATGACACGCTGGGCCACGACGTGGGCGACCAGCTGCTCAAGGAGGTGGCCACGCGCATCCAGCTGCAGGTGCGCGTGGGCGACACCGTGGCGCGTCTGGGCGGTGACGAGTTCATCGTGCTGATCGAAGAGCTCAGCGAGCAGCCGGGCATCGCCGCCAGCCAGGCCGAGGGCGTGGCGCGCAAGATCATGGCCGCGCTCAACCGGCCCTATCGGCTGGCGGACAACGAGCAGCACAGCACGCCCAGCATGGGCATTGCGTTGTTCGTGCACGGGCAGGGCACGGTGGACGAGCTGCTCAAGCAGGCCGACCTGGCCATGTACCAGGCCAAGGCGGCCGGGCGCAACACGCTGCGTTTCTTCGATCCGCAGATGCAGGCCGTGGTGGCCGAGCACGCCGCGCTGGAGAGCGACCTGCGCGCTGCCCTGCAGAGCGGGGGGCAACTGGGGCTGCACATCCAGCCGCAGATCGATCGCCAGGGCCGCATCATCGGCGCCGAGGCGCTGCTGCGCTGGCAGCACCCGCGGCGCGGCATGGTGTTGCCGGCCACTTTCATTTCGGTGGCCGAGGACAGCGGGCTCATCCACCCGCTCGGCCAGTGGGTGCTGGAGGCGGCCTGTCGCGAGCTGGTGCGCTGGGCACCGCAGCCGGCCTTGCAGCACCTGAGCCTGGCGGTCAACGTCAGCACGCAGCAGTTCCGTCACCCCGACTTCGTGCCACAAGTGTTCGAGGTGCTGGCGCGCACCGGCGTGGCGGCGCAGCAGCTCAAGCTGGAGATCACAGAAAGCCTGCTGATGCACAACGTGGAGGACGTCATTGCCAAGATGGAAGCCCTGCGCGCGCACGGCGTGCGCTTCTCGCTCGACGATTTCGGCACTGGCTACTCCTCGCTGGCCTACCTCAAGCGATTGCCGCTGGACCAGCTCAAGATCGACCAGTCCTTCGTGCGCGACCTGCTCACCGACCCCAACGACGCCTCCCTCGTCAGCACCATCATCGCCCTCGGCCACAGCCTCAACCTGATGGTGGTGGCCGAAGGCGTGGAAACCACGGCCCAACGGCTTGTGCTCGAGGCCGGCCAGTGCCACGCCTACCAGGGTTATCTCTTCAGCCGGCCGTTGCCGGCCGACGAGTTCGTGCGCTACGTCCAGCAGCACGGTGCCGAGCAGCCGGCCTTCGAGTAAGCTGTCAGTGCCCGCAACACCACCGATTGGAGCAACCATGAGCCATCCCGACCCCACCGGTTTCGGCAAATTCGTGCCGGGTTTCGATTTCCTGCAAAGCCTGGGCAAGGGGGCCGCAGCGTCCCTGCCGGCCATGAACAACTGGGTGGCGCCCACGCTGGACCCGAAGGTGCTGGACAAGCGCATCGAGGAGCTCAAGGCCGTGCAGTTCTGGCTCGACCAGAATGCCACCGCCTTGCGCGCCACCATCCAGGCGCTGGAGGTGCAGAAGATGACGCTGGCCACACTCAAGGGCATGAACTTCAATCCGCCCGACCTGGCCCAGGCCTTCCAGCCGGCAGCGGCCGCACCGCAAGCGGCCCCCAGCAAGCCCGCCAAAACCGCCACGCCACGCAAGCCGCGTGCCGCGGCCAGCGCGAAAGCGGCCGCCGCGCCGACGCCGGACCCGATGCAGTTCTGGGGTGCGCTCACGCAGCAGTTCCAGCAGATCGCCAGCCATGCCATGAAAGAGGCGGCCAGCAAGGCGCCGGTGGCATCCAAGGGTGCTATCAAAAAGGAAGCGCTTGGCGCAGCAAAGACGGGCGCCAGAGCCACAAAAGACGTTAAAAAGAGTGTGACACGGCGCCGCTGAGCGCGTCGCTCAGGAGTTGTTTTGTGAAGCTTTTTCCTCACGCTCATGCCACCCATCCGCAATGGGAGATGGCTGCCGGCCTGGTGCTGGCTCAGCTGCGCGCACAGCTCACGCTGCCGGGTTACGCACACAGCCCGACGCTGGCGCTGCTCTACATCACCGACCACTACGCTGCCGCAGCCGAGCAGATCCTCGCGCACCTGAGTGCCGAGCTGCCCGAAGTCACCGACTGGGCCGGCACGGTGGGCGTGGGCATTGCGGCCAACAACGTCGAGTACTTCGACGAGCCGGCGCTGGTCGTCATGCTGTGCGAGCTGCCGACCGACCAGTACCGCGTGTTCTCCGGCGTGGCGCCGCTCGGACTGGGCTTCGAGGCCCACACCGCGCTGGTGCATGCCGACGGCGAAACGCCCGACCTGGCCGAACTGATCAACGAGATGGCCGAGCGCACCGACTCGGGCTACCTGTTTGGCGGCCTGGCGTCCAGCCGCAGCGAGAGCGTGCAGTTCGCCCTGGGAGGCGACGGTTTCATTCGCGGCCAGGGCCGCTCCACCGGTGTTTTCCATGGCGGTTTGAGCGGTGTGGCCTTTGGCGCAGGCGTGCGGCTGGTGTCGCGTGTCACGCAGGGTTGCCTGCCGGTGGCCAAGAGCCATGTGGTGACCGAGGCCGAGCGCAACGTGGTCTTCAAGCTCGACGGCGAACCGGCCCTGGAGGTGCTGCTGCGCGACCTCAACGTGTCGCTCGATCGGCCGCAGCAGGCGCTCGACGCCGTGCGCGCCACGCTGGCCGGCCTCATGCGCCCGGCCGACGCTGCCAGCGATGGCCATGCCGTCAGCCGCACCGGCAACTTCGGCAGTGACGTGCTGGTGCGCCACATCATCGGCCTCGACCCTGCGCGACAGGGTGTGGCGCTGGCCGATCTGGCCGAACCCGGCATGGAGCTGGCGTTCTGCCAGCGCAATGTGCAGGCCGCGCGTGCCGACCTCACGCGCATCTGCGCCGAAATCCGCGAAGAGCTGGAGCCGGAGGAGATGACAGTCGGTACCGCCCATGCCTTGGGGGCCTCCGAGCTGGAAGCTGCGCCGCACCCGGCGCGGCGCATTGCCGGCGCGGTGTACGTGAGCTGCTCCGGTCGTGGCGGCCCGCACTTTGGCGGCCCGAGCGCCGAGTTACAGATCGTGCGCCGTGCTCTGGGTGACGTGCCGCTGGTGGGCTTTTTTGCCGGCGGCGAGATTGCGCGCCACCATCTGTATGGCTACACCGGCGTGTTGACGGTTTTCACCGGGGAATAGTCAGGCCAGGAGCCGCCGGGCCGCTCCCAAGGCGACAACGGCCCCCTTGGGGGGCAGCGACCACACAAAGTGAGGGAGCGTGGGGGCACTATTTCTTACACAGCGGCCCGTCGACCGGGTTCTCCAGGCTGTGGGCGATGGCGCTCACCAGGGCGTAGGCCTCTTCGGCCGTGAAGCGCTCCATCAGCGGGCGGGCCACTGCTGCCGGTAAGCGCACCGTGCCGGTGCTGCCGTCGGCACGTGTGAAGCGCACCCCGGCCACCTGGTGGCTGACCCAGTCCGGCCGTGCCTCGGCGCGCAGCATCTGCTCATGCATCAGCGTTTCGTACTCAGCCTCAATCGCATCCAGCACGTCGTCGGCGGGTTCGTCGGCAATCCGCACGACGAAGCCTTCCATCGCATCCTCCCGCACCTGACAGGTCAGCGCGCGGGCCGCGAGCGCCTGCTCAAAGCGTTCGCGCAGGTCGGTATCGAAGAAGATGTACTCGGTGGCCATGGGCCGCGCGCTCGGCTTGGCTATTTGTCCTTGAGCTTCATGATGCCCAGGGCGTTCATCACCAGTTTCTCGAACAGGGGTTCAGAGGTGCCGTTCTTCATCTTGCGGATGAAGTATTTCTCAAAGGCGATTTTGGCCAGGTGCACCCATTTGCCTTGCGAGAACCAGTTCACATTGCGTGGCGGAATCTGCGGCAAGGCCACGAAGCAGGCGCCGGTGTCGCCGAAGTCGGCCAAGCACAGCGCGTTCCAGGTGGCCTTGTGCGTGGGCTCCTTGTTGTCGAGCACCTCGCGGATGTTGTGCGCCGTGGCCGTGACCATCGACTCGATCATGTAACCCGTCTTCGGTGCGCCGGTGGGCACCGGGGTCACTTCCACGGGCGGAATCGCCACGCTGACGCCGACCGAATAGATGTTGGGGTACTTCGGGTTGCGCTGGTGCGGGTCGATCAGGATGAAACCGCGCGGGTTGGTCAGCCCTTCGATGCCGAACACCGCATCAATGCCCTTGAAGGCCGGCAGCATCATCGAGTACTTGAAGTCCAGCACGTGCTCCTTCTTCGGCGTGCCGTCTTCGTTGTGCTCGGTAACAAACATCTTGCCGGCCTCCACCTTGGTGGTCTTGGCGTTGCAGATCCACTTGATGTGGCGTTCACGCATGACCGATTCCAGCAGCCCCTTGGAGTCGCCGACGCCACCCAGGCCCAGGTGCCCGACATAAGGCTCGGCGGTGACGAAAGTCATCGGCACCTTGTCGCGGATCTTGCGGCGGCGCAGGTCGGTGTCCATGATCATGGCGAGCTCGTAGGCCGGGCCGTAGCAGGAAGCGCCCTGCACCGCACCCACCACCACATGGCCCGGGTCCTTGACGAACTCCTGCCAACGCTGCTCCGCCTCCACCGCATGCTCCACATGGCAGATCGACTGGGTATGGCCTTTCGGTCCCAGGCCTTCCACTTCGTCGAAAGCCAGCTTCGGCCCGGTGGCAATGATGAGGAAGTCGTAGTCGATGCTGCGGCCGTCGTCGAGTTCGACCTGGTTCTTCTCCGGGTGCACGCGTTTGGCACCGACGCCGATGAAGTCGATCTTCTTTTTCGCCAGCGCGGGCGCGATGTCCAGCTCGATGTCGTCGCGCGTGCGCCAGTTCACCGCCACCCAGGGGTTGGACGGTACGAAATGGAATTTCGGGTTGTTGGAAATGACGGTGACCTTGTCACCGGCGCGCGCTTGTTCGCGCATTTCATAAGCCATCGGCATACCGCCGAGGCCTGCACCAAGAATCACGATGTGGGCCATGAAGTTGTCTCCTGTGATGTGTATGACGAACAACCTGCATCGGGTCGTTCACCTTGTAGGACTTCTGGCTGATTTATATGCCCCCAGGGGTACGCTGAGATTGATATATATCAAGTCATGACGGCTCTCAGCGCCGCAAAGCGGCAAAAGCTTCGAACTCCCAACTGCGCATGGCCAGCAGCAAGGTATACCCCTCGCGCTCCTTTTCTGCAAGTTTCTGCTCGGCCAGCTCTGTCATCAAAGCCCTGCATGGCCTCGGGCAGAATCGCAAGCAGACTCAAGAACAACACAGGAGGAGCACGCTTTGCGCGACTTTGACGACACCTGGCCGCCCACGCAGCAGGCCGCGGCCGCCGATGCCCACCCAAACCAGTTCGCCCTGCTGCGCCAGCGCCGCTTCGCGCCCTTCTTCTGGACGCAGTTCTGTGGCGCCGCCAACGACAACCTCTTCAAGTTCGCCTTCACCGTCATGGTGACCTACCAGCTCAGCGTGGGCTGGTTGCCGCCCGCCATGGCCGGGCTGGTGATCGGCGCGTTGTTCATCCTGCCCTTCCTGCTGTTCAGCGCCACCAGCGGCCAGCTGACCGACAAGTTCGAGAAGACGGCCATGATCCGCTTCGTCAAGAACCTGGAGATCGCCATCATGCTGGTGGCGGCCTGGGGCTTCATCATGGGCAACGTGCCGGCGCTGCTGCTGTGCACCTTCATGATGGGCCTGCACTCCACGTTGTTCGGCCCGGTGAAGTTCGCTTACCTGCCGCAGGTGCTGAGCGAGCGCGAGCTCACCGGTGGCAACGGCATGGTGGAGATGGGCACCTTTGTTGCCATCCTGCTCGGCAACGTGGTGGGCGGCCTCATCGTCGCCATGCCCGAAGTGGGGCACCAGAACGTGGCCATGGCCTGCGTCGGCGTGGCGGTGCTGGGGCGTGTGACGGCGGCACGCATCCCGCACGCGCCCGCCACCGACCCCGGCCTGAAGATCAACTGGAACCCAGTGAGCGAGACCTGGCGCAATCTGAAACTGGCACACGGCAATATTGTGGTGTTCCGCTCGCTGTTGGGCATCAGCTGGATGTGGTTCTTCGGCGCCGTCTTCCTGAGCCAGTTCCCCAGCTTCGCCAAGGAGGTGCTGCATGGCGACGCGCACGTCGCCTCAGCCCTGCTGGTGGTGTTCTCCATTGGCATCGGCATCGGCTCGCTGATGTGTGAAATGCTCAGCCGCCGCCATGTGGAAATCGGCCTGGTGCCGCTGGGCGCCATCGGCATGACGGTGTTTGCCATCGACCTGTATTTCGCCTCGCGTGGCTTGCCAGCGGCGGACGTGATGGGCCTGGCTGCCTTCCTGGTCCAACCTGCGCACTGGCGCGTCATGGCCGACCTGTTGCTGCTCAGCCTGTTCGCCGGCCTGTACAGCGTGCCGATGTACGCGCTCATCCAACTGCGTAGCCCGGCCACGCACCGCGCCCGCATCATCGCCGCCAACAACATCCTCAACGCCCTGTTCATGATCGCCAGCTCGCTCATCGCCGGCGCGCTGCTGGCCATGGACGTCACCATCCCGCAAATCTTCTTCCTGGTGGGCCTGGCCAACGCCGTGGTGGCGCTCTACATCTTCCTGCTGGTGCCGGAATACCTGCTGCGCTTCGTGGCCTGGCTGCTCAGCCATTTCGTCTACCGTTTCAAGGTGCAGGGCGACGAACACATCCCGACCGAGGGCCCCGCCATCCTGGCCTGCAACCACGTGAGCTTTGTCGACGCCGTGCTGCTGCAGGCCGCCAGCCCGCGCCCCATCCGCTTCATCATGGACCACCGCATCTTCAAGGTGCCGGTGCTGGGCTGGCTGTTCAAGCTGGCCAAGGCCATTCCCATTGCCCCGCGCCATGAGGACCCCGAAGCCTACGAGGCGGCGTTCAAGGCTGCGGCTGAGGTGCTGAAAGAAGGCGACCTGCTCGCCATCTTCCCCGAAGGCGGCATCACCCAAGACGGCACGCTGCAGGAATTCAAGGGCGGCATCATGAAGCTCCTGGAGCAGCAGCCGGTGCCCGTGGTGCCCATGGCGCTCACCAATCTCTGGGGTTCCTTTTTCAGCCGCATCGAACTCGTAAGCGGCAAGCCGACGGCGATGGCCAAACCGTTCCGGCGGGGGGTCTTCAATGCGGTGGGGTTGAATGTGGGGATGCCGCTGGCGGCAAACGAGACTCAGATCGAAGAGTTACGTGTGAGAGTGGCGGCGCTACTGGAGTAAAGCAAATCATGAGCGATTGGGATTTTCTTCACGAAATGAACGCCCGTGGCTACAGCGCACAGAAGATAGCCGATGCCGCTGGTTCCGGCGCTGCGCCTTGGGAATGGGAATGCTTAGACAGAGATTGGATCGATTCTCAGCTTGAAAACGTACTCTCAGTTGAGCTAAACACTCCCTTTCAAAGCAGAGATGGATTCCCCTTTAGCACCCTAGAGCAAGCAGAGGTCTTCTACGATCTAATTGATTGTGCTGAACGCCACTTTCAGAACACGGGCAGATATCTGCAAATTTGGGGAGAGCTCGGAGAAATCTTTGCTGAGATCAAATTTGGACTTCGCCGTCACGGTACTCACGAGGCAGGCTCCGACGGCACAATTGCTGGAAAGCTCGTCGAGGTGAAGACCATCTCACCTGAAAAAACCAGCGACCGTGTCCTCGTCAAGAGCCAAGGGGACTTTGAGCAGTTGCTCATCGTTCGCATTAATCGGAGTTTCGAGTTTCAAGGCAAACTCTTTGATAGAGACGAGCTAAAAGGAGCTTCCGGCAAATTCCTTAGAGGACGATTCGAGGATGACACAGGCAAGGCCTAAGAATCCCATCGAGCGAGACGACCACAAGGCGCGCTCGCAATTAGGTATGAAAAAACTCCCCCTCCAGAAAGCTTTCACCCTGATCGAGCCCGGCCCGGTGGTGCTGATCACCACCCATGACGGCCAGCAGCCCAACATCATGACCATCTCCTGGACCATGGTGGTGGACTTCACGCCGGTGTTCGCCATCACCACCGGGCCGTGGAACCATTCCTTTGCCGCGCTGCGCAAGAGCAAGGAATGCGTGATTGCCATCCCCACGGTGGACCTGCTCGACAAGGTGGTGGGCGTGGGCACCTGTTCGGGTACCGACACGGACAAGTTCGCCAAATTCAAACTCACGCCGCTGCCGGCCAGCCAGGTCAAGGCGCCACTGATCAAGGAGTGCCTGGCCAATATCGAGTGCCAGGTGATCGACTACAACAAGAAGCACGGCGTCGTTTTCCTGCAAGGCGTGGCCGCCTGGCTGGACACTAAGCGCAAGGAACGCCGCATGCTGCACGCTGTGGGCGACGGCACCTTCATTGCCGACGGCCGCAAGCTGGACCGCCGCAGGGCGATGCGCTCCAAACTCCCGGCCGGCGTGTAGCCCTCAGGCGGCGATCAGCGCACTGGTGACCGTGCGTAACCGAGGGTGGCAAAGGCTGGGGCCTGCGTTAAGATGAAGCGCAAAACAACCAGGAGCCACGTCACCATGACCACAGCCCCCTTTCACTGGCGCTTCTTCCGTGCCGGCGGTTTCGACCAGGTCCGGCTCGATACCGTCGAAGAACTGCTGGCCATCGACCAGCTTGACCAGAAACTCTGGGTCGCACTGTCTTGCCCGATCAAGGGTATCGAGTTCGACAGCCGCACCTTGGCCTTTGTGGACAGCGATGCCGATGCGCAGGTGCGTGCCCCGGAGCTGATCGCCGCCGTGCAGTGGGCCGGTGCCCGGCTGAAGAACCCCGAGGTGCTGGCGCAGCAACTGCCGGGCGTGCCACTGGACGCCATTCGTGACGACGACGCAGAGGGATTGCAGATTGCGGTGGCCGCGCGCGAGTTGCTGGCCGACATCGGTGGCCATGACGGCATGGTCACGGTGGAGGCGGCCAGTGCGGCCCAAGTGCGCTACGCCGAGCGGGCGCTGGCGGCGTGGCAGGCCGCAGGCCAGGCGGCGCAGCCGCTGGGCGACGCCACCGAGGCGGCCCATGCCGCGCTGGCGGCGGTGGCCGAAAAAGTGGAAGACTGGTTTGTGCGCTGCCGGCTGGCGGCGTTCGACACGCGCGCGGGGGATGCGCTCAATGCGGCCGACGAAACCCTGAGCAGCCTGGGCAGTGGCGGCACGCTTACCGCCGATGCCGACGACATTGCCGCACTGCCGCTGGCGCGTGTGCAGGCCGGTGCGGCGCTGCCGCTGGGTGCTGGCCTCAACCCGGCCTGGGCCGCGCGCATGGCTACCCTGCGCGACGCAGCGGTGACGCCGCTGTTGGGCAGCCGCGAGGCGCTGAGCGAAGCCGACTGGTTGGCCCTGAAAGACAAGCTGGCGCCCTATGTGGCCTGGCTGGCGGGCAAGCCCGACCCGGCGGCCGAGGGCGACGGTGTGCGCTTGCTGGAAAAGCTGGCCCACTACGTGCGCGACCTGATGCCGCTGGCCAACAACTTCGTTGCCTTCCGCGACTTCTACACTCGCCAGGGCAAAGCCACGTTCCAGGTCGGCACGCTGTACCTGGACGGCCGTTCCTGCGATCTGTGTGTGGCGGTCAACGATGCCGCCCGGCATGCGGCGCTGGCCACGCTGTCGCGCATCTGCCTGATTTACTGCGACTGCGTGCGCAACGGCGAGAAGCTCAGCATCGCCGCCGCCTTCACCGCCGGCGACTCGGACCAGCTGATGGTCGGGCGCAACGGCGTGTTCTACGACCGCCAGGGCCGCGACTGGGATGCCACCATCACCAAGATCGTCGAGCACCCGATCAGCCTGCGCCAGGCCTTCTGGTCGCCCTACAAGCGGCTGGCGCGTTTTGTGGCCGAGCAGCTGCAGAAGCTGGCGGCCAACAAGGCGGCCGCTTCGGAAACCCATCTCATCACCAACGTGGTCGATGGCTCCAAGAAGGCCGCGACGCCAGCCGCCGCGCCACCGCCTTTCGACGTCGGCAAGTTCGCCGGCATCTTTGCCGCCATCGGGCTGGCCGTGGGCGCCCTGGGGACCGCTGTGGCCGCGATGCTGGGCGGGCTGTTTGCGCTCAAGTGGTGGCAACTGCCCATCGCGCTGGCCGGGCTGCTGCTCATCGTGTCCGGCCCGGCGGTGGTGCTGGCCTGGTTCAAGCTACGCAGCCGCAACCTCGGCCCCATCCTCGATGCCAACGGCTGGGCCATCAACGCGCGGGCACGCATCAACATTCCTTTCGGCACCTCGCTGACGCAAGTGGCACAGCTGCCGCCCAATGCCGAGCGCGCGCTGACCGACCCCTACGCCGAGAAAAAGGCGCCCTGGGGCTGGTATGGCGCCATCCTGGCGGCGCTGCTGCTGGCGGTGTTCGCGTGGGTGCTGCGGTCACAACTGTCATGAATGGCGGGCCGGGCGGCTGGACGGGGGCCTGCTAAGCCATCCAGGCTGCCAGCGGTTGGGGTCGGCTCAGCAGATAGCCCTGCAGGCAATCACACTGGTTGGCGATCAGGAAGTCCGCCTGTGCCCTGGTTTCCACGCCTTCGGCAACCACCCGCAGGTTCAAGTGCTTGGCCATCGACAGAATCGATCTCACGATGGCGGTGTCGCTGGGGTCGTCGGGCGTGTCCTGCACGAAGCTCTTGTCGATTTTCAGTTCATACAGCGGCAGTTTCTTCAGGTAGGCCAGGCTGGAGTAACCGGTGCCGAAGTCATCGATGGAAAATCGGATGCCCATGTTGACGAGTTCAATCATGCGCTGTCTGGTCTCTTCCCAGTTCTGGATGAAGAGTCCTTCCGTGACTTCAAAGACCAGCCGGTCGGCCGGGGCGCCTGTCTCGTTCAAGATGGTGCTTATGCGGTTGACGAAGTCGTCTTGATGGAACTGGTGCGGACTGACGTTGACGGACAGCGTGGTCTTGCGACCGATTGCGTTCATCTGGACCAGCATGCTGCATGCCTGCCGGACAACCCAGTCACCCAAGGGGATGATGAGGCCGGATTCCTCGGCAATGGAGATGAACTCCAACGGCGAAATGCTGCCCCGGCTTGGATGATTCCAGCGCATGAGCAGCTCGCCGCCGATTTCAGTGAAGTTGCTGTCGAACTGCGACTGAACGTGCAATGACATTTGCCCCGCGGCCAGGGCCTGTTTGAGGTCTTGTTCCATCGCGAGGCGCGCCTCGACTTCGCCTTGCATCGTGGCCTGAAAGAATGAGATCCGATTACGCCCGGCCGCCTTGGCGCGGTACATGGCGGTATCGGCCTCGCGCAGAAGGTCGTCGATGTCTTCATTGGCCTTGGGAAAGATCGTGATGCCGATGCTGCCCGTGCAGGCATAACGCCTGCCGTCGATGTCGTAAGGTGTCTCCAGTGCCTCATGCACCTTCCGGGCGATCATCATGACGTTCAGGGCGCTGGTTTCCTCGTCCGGGCCGAGGTCGTTCACCAACATCACGAACTCGTCGCCGCCCAGTCGGGCGATGGTGTCGTCGGTACGCATGATGTGGTTCAGGTGCGAGGCGATTCGGATCAGGAGCTGGTCGCCGATGGCATGGCCCCGGGCATCGTTGATCTGCTTGAAATTGTCCAGATCGAGAAAGATCAATGCCCCCATTTGCCCGGTGCGTCGCGCGGACGCCAAGGCCTGTTTCATCCGGTCATGCAGCATGAGCCGGTTCGGCAGGCCGGTCAACGCGTCCAGATAAGCCAGCCGGTAGGTGTGCTCCTCGTGCTGCTTGCGCTCGGTGATGTCGCGCTCCACCGCTACCCAATGGGTGTACCAGCCTGAATCATTGGCAACCGGAACGATGTCGATCTCAAGCCAATATTCCTCGCCCGACTTGGTGTAATTGATCAACTCTTCCCGAATGGGTTGCCATTTTTTCAGGGCGGCACTGATTCGCTCACATGTATCGCGTGCCGTGTTCGGACCTTGCAGAAAGCGGGGGCTGCGGCCAAGTGCCTCCTCGCGGCTGTAGCCGGTTCTGCGTGTGAAGGCGTCGTTCACGTAAACGATGCGGGGGCCGGGTTCGCCAATCGGCTCGGCCTCGGTGACGATCACGACATCATTGAGGCGCGACAAGCAGGCCTCAAGAAGCCGCAGCGTCTCGTCCCGCGCTTTCAGATCGATCTCGGCATGCTTGCGCTCGGTGATGTCGCGCGCAATGGCGATGAAGCGCACAGGATCGTCTGGGCCACTCTCTTTTTTGGCGATGCAGAGCTCAAACCATTTATCCCCATCGGGGTGGGGTGCCTGGTACTGCTTGCCAACCGAAATCCCCTGCGCATCGGCTTCTCGAACCGCCTCCATCCAGATGTTGGCGGCATCGGCCGGCAACATGTCGGACAACTTGCGTCCGAGGAACGACGTCGGGTGCGCGGACAGGAGTTCGGCGCGCGAAGATCGGTAGTGATGGATGCGCCCATCCAGCCCCAGTTCCACCATCAGGTCGGGTATGGCGTTCAGCGTGCTTTCGAGATCATCGCGAATGCCTCTGAGCTCCCGGGTTTTTTCGCGCGCCAACGCAATCGCCCTGGCCTTGCTGGTCATCAGCATCCAGGTAATCCAGCCAAACAGCAGACTCAGGAGCACACCCACAAAAGCCACCCGACCATGCGCGACGTTGTCGAACCGTCGCTCGAACCCGGGCAGCGTCACCACATCAATGTGCCAGCGGTGGCCGCCCACATCCAGGACGCGCCTGGTTTTCAGCTGGGTGATGGAATCGTCGCCGCCCTGGTGCCCACTGCGAAAGAGCAGTGTCTCAGGTGATTCAACGTTGTTTTCGGAAATGGTCAGGCCGATATCGGTTCCCAGTTCAATGTTGAGCCCGGCGATCAGGTCCGCCATCCGGAAGGGGGCATCAACCCAAGCCAGCAGGGCTTTGCGGCGATCCTCCGGCGTGTCGAGCCGCGCACCATTGGCATAGATCGGCAGATACATCACCACGGCAGCCGGTGCGTTGGGCTTGCCGTCATCCTGCACCAGCTGGAGCTTGCGGGACAGCGCCACGTGGCCGCTGTCTCGCGAGGCGAGCAGCGCCGCATGCGCCTGTGGGGTCGTCGAGATATCGAAGCCCAAGGCGTTGCGATTGTCGTCCGTCAGCGGTTCAATCAGGGCAATCGGGGCGTAGGCGTCGCGCTCTCCATCAGGGCGGATGCGGTAGTCCGGGAAGCCGCGTGTACGCATGTTCGCAATGTGCCGCTCCTTCAGCGCCCTCGGGACATGCATGTGACCTGCCCGGTTTTTCCGGACCAATGATTTCTAGGAAGATGGCTCCCAACCCACGAGGAGCCTATGAGAAAAAGTCGATTCACGGAAGAGCAGATGGTCACGGTGCTGCGCGAAGCGGACCGCACCACGGTGGCCGA
>JAUXVI010000004.1 GCA_030680575.1 Hylemonella sp. | reverse complement strand
GAAGATCTGCAAGATCATGGACCAGGCCATGAAGGTCGGTGCGCCGGTGATCGGCCTGAACGACTCGGGCGGTGCGCGCATTCAGGAAGGCGTGGCATCGCTGGGCGGTTATGCCGACGTGTTCCAGCGCAACGTGATGGCCAGCGGTGTGGTGCCGCAGATCAGCATGATCATGGGCCCGTCGGCCGGCGGCGCGGTGTATTCCCCCGCCATGACCGACTTCATTTTCATGGTGAAGGATTCGGCCTACATGTTCGTCACCGGCCCCGAGGTGGTGAAGACCGTGACGCACGAAGAGGTGACTGCCGAAGAACGGGGCGGCGCCATCACCCACACCACCAAGAGTGGCGTGGCCGATCTGGCGTTCGAGAACGATGTGGAGGCGCTGCTGATGCTGCGCCGCCTCTACAACTACCTGCCGCTCAACAACCGCGAGAAGGCGCCGGTACGCAAGAGCGGCGACCCGAGCGACCGCATGGAGCTGAGCTTGGACACGCTCGTGCCGGACAACCCCAACAAGCCCTACGACATGAAGGAATTGATCTTGAAGACGGTCGACGATGGCGACTTCTTCGAGATCCAGCCCGAGTACGCCAAGAACATTCTGATCGGCTTTGCCCGCATGGACGGCCAGACCGTGGGCATCGTGGCCAACCAGCCGCTGGTGCTGGCCGGTTGCCTGGACATCAAGAGCTCGATCAAGGCGGCGCGTTTTGTGCGCTTCTGCGACGCCTTCAACATCCCGGTGGTGACCTTTGTCGATGTGCCCGGCTTCATGCCCGGCACCAGCCAGGAATACGGCGGCATCATCAAACACGGCGCCAAACTGCTCTACGCCTATGCCGAGTGCACCGTGCCGAAAATCACCGTCATCACGCGCAAGGCCTACGGCGGCGCCTACGACGTGATGGCCTCCAAGCACCTGCGTGGCGACGTCAACTTCGCCTGGCCCAATGCCGAGATCGCCGTGATGGGCGCCAAGGGTGCGGTGGAGATCATCTTCCGCGAAGACAAGGGCGACCCGGCCAAGCTGGCTGCCAAGGAAGCCGAGTACAAGGCGCGCTTCGCCAACCCGTTTGTGGCCGGCGCGCGCGGCTTCATCGACGACGTGATCCTGCCGCACGAAACCCGCAAGCGCATCTGCCGCTCGCTGGTGATGCTGAAGGACAAGAAGCTGGACAACCCGTGGCGCAAGCACGGCAACATCCCGCTCTGATTCCGTCCACACGAGTCCTGTCATGCCCAAAGCGACCCACGCCGAACAAGCCCGTGTGCTGACCGATATCCCGAACATCGGGAAATCGATGGCTGCTGATTTGCGCGGTCTTGGCATTGCAACGCCGCAGCAAGTGCGTGAGATGGACCCGCTGGAAACCTACGAGCAACTGCGCGGCCCCATGGGGCAACGCCATGACCCTTGCGTGCTGGATGTGTTTCTGGCCGCGCACGACTTTATGAACGGCGGGCCCAGCCAGCCGTGGTGGAACTTCACGGCCCGGCGCAAGGCGCTGCTGGCCCAACAACATTGAGAGAGAACAGGAAAGCATCATGTTCAAGAAAATCCTGATTGCCAACCGTGGTGACAACGGCCACGCCGTGGCTGTTGCGGCGCAGACTCATGTCGGCGGAGCCGACGTGATGTCGGAGCCAAATCGCCTGCCGCAGCCCGCGCAGCGGGCGTCTACATGCTATTTCGCTGAATGAAGGAACTGAACCATGTTTAAAAAGATTCTGATTGCCAACCGTGGCGAAATAGCATGTAGGGTCATCGCCACCGCCAAAAAAATGGGCATCGCCACCGTGGCGGTGTATTCCGAAGCCGACCGCGACGCGCGTCACGTGCTGCTGGCCGACGAGGCCGTGCTGCTGGGCCCGGCGGCCAGCCGTGAGTCCTACCTGGTGGCGGACAAGATCATTGCGGCGGCCAAGCAGACCGGCGCCGAGGCCATTCACCCGGGTTACGGCTTCCTGAGCGAGAACGAGGCCTTCGCCAAGCGTTGCGAGGACGAGGGCATTGCCTTCATCGGGCCGAAGCATTACTCCATCGCGGCCATGGGCGACAAGATCGCCTCCAAGAAGCTGGCGAACGAAGCCAAGGTCAACACCATCCCGGGCTGGAACGACGCCATTGAGTCGGCCGCGCGTGCGGTGGAGATCGCCAAGGACATCGGCTACCCGGTGATGATCAAGGCCTCGGCCGGCGGCGGCGGCAAGGGCCTGCGCGTGGCCTTCAACGACAAGGAAGCGCTTGAAGGCTTCACCGCTTGCCAGAACGAAGCTCGCAACAGCTTTGGCGACGACCGCATCTTCATCGAGAAGTTCGTGCAGGAGCCGCGCCACATCGAGATCCAGATCCTGGGCGACAGCCACGGCAATGTGATCTACCTGAACGAGCGCGAGTGCTCGATCCAGCGCCGCCACCAGAAGGTGATCGAGGAGGCGCCGTCGCCCTTCATCTCTGATGCCACCCGCAAGGCCATGGGCGAGCAGGCCGTGGCACTGGCCAAGGCGGTGAAGTACCAGAGCGCCGGCACGGTGGAGTTCGTGGTCGGCAAGGACCAGGATTTTTACTTCCTGGAGATGAACACCCGCTTGCAGGTGGAGCACCCGGTGACCGAGTGCATCACCGGCCTGGATCTGGTGGAGCTGATGATCCGTGTCGCCGCCGGCGAGAAGCTGCCGTTGGCACAGAAGGACGTGCAGCGCAATGGCTGGGCCATCGAGTGCCGCATCAACGCCGAAGACCCGTTCCGCAACTTCCTTCCAAGCACCGGCCGCCTGGTGCGTTTCACGCCGCCGGCGCAGAGCATGTGGCAATCCGATACCGAGCACCTGTTCGGCGTGCGCGTGGACACCGGCGTGCAGGACGGCGGCGAGATCCCGATGTACTACGACTCGATGATCGCCAAGCTCATCGTGCACGGGACCGACCGCAATGACGCGATAACCAAGATGCGCGAAGCGCTCAATGGCTTCGTCATCCGCGGCATCAGCTCCAACATCCCGTTCCAGGCCGCCTTGCTAGCACACCCGAAATTCGTGGCCGGCGACTTCAACACCGGCTTCATTGCCGAGCACTACGGCAAGGGTTTTGCCGCGGAAGACGTGCCGCACGAAGACCCGAATTTCTTGGTGGCGCTGGCGGCCTTTGTGCGCCGCAAGTCGCGTGAACGCGCCACGACCATCTCCGGCCAGTTGCCGGGTTATGCCGTGAATGCCGGCAAGGACTATGTGGTGATCACGCTGGCGGCTGACGGCAAGAACAGCTACACCCCGGTGCATGTGGACGAGTTTGTGGGCGAAACCGGCTCTGCGCGGGTCAAGATCGGCGCGACCAGCTATGAAATTCGTAGCAACTCGCGCCTGAACGACATCTGCATCACCGGCACGGTGAATGGCCAGGTCTTCACCGCCCAGGTCGAGCGCGGCATGCAGAAGAACCCGCTGGCTTTGCGGCTGCAGCACAACGGCACCCGCATCGAGGCGCTGGTGATCTCGCCGCGCATGGCCGAGCTGCACCAGCTGATGCCCTTCAAGGCGCCGCCGGACCTGAGCCGTTTTGTGCTCTCGCCCATGCCCGGTCTGCTGGTGGATGTGTCCGTGCAGCCGGGCCAGAAAGTGCTGGCCGGCGAGCGCGTGGCCGTGATCGAGGCCATGAAGATGGAGAACGTGCTGTTCGCCGCGGCTGACGGCGTGGTGGGCAAGGTGCTGGCGACCAAGGGCGACAGCTTGGTGGTGGACCAGCCGATCGTGGAGTTCCAGTAATGAGCCGTCCTTTCAAGGTGCTGGGCATCCAGCAGATCGCCATCGGCGGGCCGGACAAGACCCGTCTGCAAAAACTCTGGGTCGACATGCTCGGGTTGGAAGTCACCGGCACCTTCAAGAGCGAGCGCGAGAACGTGGACGAAGACATCTGCGCCATGGGCCGCGGCCCGTTCAAGGTTGAGGTCGACCTGATGCAGCCGCTCGACCCCGAGAAAAAACCGGCGGTGCACACCACACCGCTCAACCATGTCGGCTTGTGGATTGACGACCTGCCCCGCGCGGTCGAATGGCTCACGGCCCGGGGTGTGCGTTTTGCGCCTGGCGGCATCCGCAAGGGTGCGGCTGGTTTTGACATCTGCTTTTTGCATCCCAAGGCCAGCGAGGAGTTTCCGATCGCCGGCGAGGGCGTGCTGATCGAACTGGTCCAGGCGCCGCCCGAGGTGGTGAGCGCTTTCAGCGCCCTGGCGGCCTGACCCTCTCTTGCTCTGTCAGGCCGGGTTAACCCTGTTCCAGGGTCCCGGCCTCGACATTCCTTATGCTGAATCTTGCTTAGGTGGTGTCCGTGAATTCGGACGAACACTGACGATGGACTTACGGGCTTAGTTCTGGCTCAACTACTAGATTCAAACAGGCCCGCAACCCTATACTGCAGAAAAATGGGACATACCCTGTGTTTCTGCGTTCGCGCTTGAGGCAGGATATGTGACTACAAGCATAAGAGAGAGACAAATCCATGAGCTTTTTCAAGCGTCTGTTTGGGCCCGGCGCGTGGTTGATGCGCCGGTTGCAGATGTCAGCCAAGCTGACACTGCTGATGGTTTTGATGGTGGCGACCGTCGCGGCCGAATATTTCATCGGGGTGGAGGCGGGCATTGCGGGCTTGTTGATCCTGCTGTACCTGATGATGGCCTTTCAGGTCAGTTTCATGTCCGATCTGCGGCAGGTCATGCAGTTGATGGACAAGACCACCGCCGGCGATCTGCGCGACCAGGTGCAGGTTCGTGGCAGCGATGAGGTCGCCAAGATCGGCCTGTCCATGAAAGCCATGGTCGGCAGCCTGTCGGCCATGGTGGCCAGCATCCGCAGCAACTCGGCGCTGGTGGCCAACGCCGGCCAGAGTCTGGCGACCGGCAACCGTGAACTCTCCGACCGCACCGAACAGCAGGCGGCCAACCTAGAGCAGACGGCAGCCAGTGTGGAGGAACTCTCCAGCACCGTGCAGGACAACGCCCAGACGACACAGGAGGCCAATAGCCAGGCAGCGCGCGTGCGCGATGTGGCCGACCGCGGTGCCCAGGCCATGGCCGAGGCCGTGAAGTCGGTGGAGGCGGTGCAGGGCACGGCGCAGCGCATGAACGAGATCATCGGCGTCATCGACGGCCTGGCCTTCCAGACCAACATCCTGGCGCTCAACGCCGCGGTGGAAGCGGCGCGCGCCGGTGAGGCCGGTCGCGGTTTTGCCGTGGTCGCCAGCGAGGTGCGCTCACTGGCGCAGCGCTCGGCCGAGTCGGCCAAGGAAATCCGACTGCTGATTGGTGCCTCCAGCGAACAGGTCACCACCAGTGTGGGCCAGATCCGCACCGCCGGCACCCACATTGCCGACATCGTGTCCGGCATCCGCGGTGTGGCGGACAACATGTCCCAGATCTCCACCTCCAGTGCCGAGCAAAGCTCCTCGCTCACCGAGATCACGCAGGCGGTGCGTCAGCTCGACGAGATCACGCAGCGCAACGCGCAGATGGTGGAGCGGGCCGTGACGCAGGCCGTCAACCTGGAGAGCCGGGCCTCCACGCTGGCGCAGGCGGTTGCCGCCTTCCGCCTGCAGCAGGGCACGGCCGACGAAGCGCTGGCCCTGGTGCAGCGTGCCATCCAGTTCCGTCAGCAGACCGGGCGTGACAGTTTCCTGCGCGGTTTGACCGATTCGCAGCAGGGTTTCCATGACCGTGACATGTACATCTTCGCGCTCGACCGCAACGGTGCTTATGTCGCCTTCGGCGGCAACCCGGCCAAGGTCGGCACGCGGGTGCAGGACATTCCGGGCATCGACGGCCAGGGTCTGCTCAATGCGATCGTGTCTCAGGCCAGCCACGAGCCGGGCTGGGTGGAGTACGACATCACCAACCCGGCCACCGGCGCCGTGCAGACCAAGATGTCGTATGTGATGCAGGTCGATGACGTGTTCATCGGCTGCGGCGTCTACAAGAACCTGGTGGCGAGTTAAGGCGCTGTATCGGGTAATCGGGCGACCTCAGGCGCCGCCTTCGCGCCGCGCCCGGGCGCGCGCCAGCGCCGCCTCGATCACGGCGCGCTTCTTGTCCAGCACCGCCGGGTCGGTGTGCAGCGAGTGCTGGCCCAGATCGGCCAGCTTCATCTTCGCTTTTTCTTCAAGATTTTTATCGTGTTCGGCCTTGTCCCGCTTGCGCCAGAAGCTATGAAATTCATAGCGCTTGCGTGCAGTGGCGGCCTGCGTCGCTGACCAGGCAGCCCAGCCGGTGCGCTCGCCGCTGACGTTTTCCAGCCGAATGCAGTCCACCGGGCAGACCGGTATGCACAGCTCGCAGCCGGTGCAGTGCGGTTCGATCACGGTGTGCATCAGCTTGTTGCTGCCCAGGATGGCATCGGTCGGGCAGGCCTTGATGCACAGCGTACAGCCGATGCACCAGTCTTCGTCGATCACCGCCACGGTGAGCGGACCCTCCAGGCCGAAGGCGGGGTTCAGCGGTGCTTCGGGCTGGCCCGTGAGCCGTGCCAGCCGGGCAATGCCCTCGGCACCGCCGGGCGGGCACTGGTTGATGGGTGCCTCGCCGGCCGCGATGGCCTGCGCGTAGCCGGCGCAGTCCGGGTAACCGCAGCGCGTGCACTGGGTCTGGGGCAGGGCGTCGAGAATCTGGTCGGCAGTCGCAGGCATGGGGCCGATTATCCGGCCGATCCTCACGCCGCTTTGGCGGCAGTTCGGGATGTGGCCTTGCGCGCCACCGGTTTTGTGGCACCGGCTTTCCCGGCAGCAACCGGCGCCGCGAGCGGTTTGTTGTGTTCCAGGATGAAGGCCTTCACCGCCGGGTAGACGATCTCGCGCCAGCGTCGGCCCGAGAAGATGCCGTAGTGGCCGGCCCCTTTGGCCTCCAGGTGCCGCTGGCGTGCCTTGGGCACCCCTTGGCAGATGGTGTGCACCGCCTCGGTCTGGCCCGAGCCGGAGATGTCGTCCAGCTCGCCTTCGACCGACAGCAGGGCCGTGGTCTTGATGTCCTGCGGCTTCACGCGCTCCAGCTCGCCGTGTTCGTTCTTCACGTCCCAGGTGCCTTGCACCAGGCTGAAGTCCTGGAACACGGTCTTGATGGTTTCCAGGTAGTAGTCGGCGTCCATGTCGAGCACGGCGTTGTACTCGTCGTAGAACTGGCGGTGCGCTTCGGCGCTGGCATCGTCCCCCTTGATCAGGTGCTGGAAGTAGTCGTAGTGACTCTTGGCGTGGTGGTCCGGGTTCATGGCCACAAAGCCGGCATGCTGCATGAAGCCGGGGTAGACGCGCCGGCCGGCACCGGGGAAGTTGCTCGGCACGCGGTAGATCACGTTGTGTTCGAACCAGCTGTGGCTCTTGTTCATGGCCAGGTTGTTGACTGCGGTGGGCGACTTGCGCGCGTCGATCGGTCCGCCCATCATGGTCATGGTCAGCGGCGTCTTCTCGCCGCGGCTGGCCATCAGCGAGACGGCAGCCAGCACCGGCACCGTGGGCTGGCACACGCTCATCACATGGCAGTTGCCATAGGTTTTTTGCAAGTAGCGGATGAACTCCTGCACGTAGTTGACGTAGTCGTCCAAGTGGAACTCGCCCTCGGACAGCGGCACCAGGCGCGCATTCTTCCAGTCGGTGATGTAGACCTTGTGGTCTCTCAGCATGGTGCGCACCGTGTCGCGCAGCAGCGTGGCGTAGTGGCCCGACAGCGGCGCCACGATCAGCACCACCGGCTGGCCCTTGAGCTTGGTCAGGGTGGCCGGATCATCCGTAAAACGCTTGAAACGGCGCAGTTCGCAGAACGGCTTGCTCATTTCCACACGTTCGTGGATCGCGACGTTGACACCGTCCACGCCGACGGTACGGATGTCGAACTCGGGCTTTTCGTAGTCCTTGCCCAAGCGGTGCATCAGGCCGTAGCCGGCCGCAATTCGCTGCGCAAAGGGCAGGTGCCCCAAAGGCAGTAAGGGGTTGTTGAAGGCCTTGGCCGCGGTTTGCGCCAGATCGGAAAAAGGCTCCATCAGCGTGCGCTGGGATTCATAGAGCTGGTAAAGCATGGCGGACTCGCTTCCAAAAGGATTTGCTGCAGTGCAATATATCAGTAGAAGCCGAAGTCCGCTTGCGTAATTTCACGGATGTTTAGCCCCCAGAAAAACCCTTAGCCAGTGCAGAACTTCAGGGTCCGGTGCCCACTCCTTCTGGGGAAGAAGGTCAAAATACATGCATCGCCGCACATTCATGGCCGCCCTGAGCGGCAGCGCCAGCACCTTGATCGGAACCCAGATGACCGCCTTTGCCGGGGCTGCTAGCCTCTCCCAGCTCCAGAATCTCCAGCCCAGCCCGCGCATGCCGGTGCTGTTTGTCGGCCACGGCAGCCCGCTGAACGTGATCGAGGACAACGAATTCCGCCCGCAATGGGAGGCCCTGGGGCGCGAGTTCGGCAAAAAATGGCCCCAACCGCAGCTCATCCTGTGCATCTCGGCGCACTGGATCACGCGCGGCTGGTGGCTGACCGGCATGGCCCAGCCCAAAACCATCCACGACTTCGGCGGCTTCCCGCAAGCCCTGTTCGACCAGCAATACCCGGCACCGGGTGCGCCAGCCGTGGCGCAAGCTTTGGCCACCAGCCTGCAGCAGCCCCACACCCACACCCCGCTGGGGCTGGACGAACACGAGTGGGGCTTCGACCATGGCAGTTGGGCGGTGCTCAAGCCCATGTTTCCCCAGGCCGACATCCCGGTCATCCAGCTCAGCATGGACTACGGCCGCCCGCCGGCCGAGCACTATGCGCTGGGCCAGCAGCTCAAAAGCCTGCGCGAGCGCGGTGTGCTGATCGTCGGCAGCGGCAACATCGTGCACAACCTGCGCACCATGCAGCGCAGCGCGTCGAACGACCAGGCTTACGACTGGGCGATCGAGTTCGACCGTACCATTGGCGAGCAGATTGCGCAGGGCCGGCTGGATGAGCTGCAGAACTTCCAGCAGCTCGGCCAGGTGGCGCAGCTGGCACACCCGACCTACGACCACTTTCTGCCGCTGCTCTACGCCGCTGGTGCCGCGGATGCCCGGGAAGCGCCGGAGTTCTTCAATGCCAAATTTCAGGGCGCATCGATCTCGATGCGCTCGGTAATCTGGGATTAAATCAACGAGCGCAACAGCAGGCTGCTGCCGGTGAGCAGCAGCACGCTGTGCAGCAGCAACAGGAAACGCCGGCGGTCCAGCCGCAGGCTGATGTGGTGGCCAATAAAGAGGCCCAGGCCCACCGCCGGCAGCAGGGCCAGCACCAGCCACAGCAGCTGCGTGTCCAGCAGGCGACCGGCCAGCAGGAACAGTGCCACCCGCACCACCGAGCTGAACATCAGCACCGCGGTTTGTGTGGCGCGGATCTGCTGTGGATCGTCCAGCCGGCGCAACAGGTAGACCGAGTAGACCCAGCCGCCGGCACCAAACAATGCGCTGAACACACCACCGACGCTACCGTACCACCAGGCCCAGCGCGGCGAGATCGGCGAGGGCACGGCTTTCGGTCGCAGACCGTTGAGTGCGTACAGCACCACGAAAGCACCCAGCAGCGGCATCAGCAGTTTGACTGGCAGCGTGAACAGAAGCCAGGCTCCCAGGGCGCTGCCGGCAAACAGCGCCGGCACCAGCCGAACCAATTCCTGCCGCGCCACATGCTGGCTCAGGCGCCAGCCGTTGGACCAGGAGGCAATCATGTCTGTCAGCGCCAAGGTGGGCACCACGGTGGAGACCGGCAGCAGGTGCGCCAGCAGCGGCGCGCTCACCAGCGTGGAGCCGAAACCCACCAGACCGAAGACCACATAGGCGACGGTGATGACGGGTTCGGCCACCAGCAGGGTCAGAACATCAGGCATTCAAGGGCTGGTGCTTATGGCTTGCGGGCCGCAGCGGCACGCAGTTTGTCTTTCTTGCTCGGGCGTTTGCCCTTGACGCCGCCGGTACCGGCGGCGTCTATCGGCGCGATGTCCACCGGCTCGAAACCCGCCAGCTGTTCACGCGCCAGCTTGAGACCCTGGCGCTTCTCGATCAGGCGGAAGTGCGCCTCGGTGGCGGCGCTGACAAAACTCACCGCCAGGCCACTCTCGCCGGCACGGCCGGTGCGGCCGATGCGGTGGGTGTAGTCGGCGGTCGAGCGCGGCAGGTCGTAGTTCACCACCACCGGCAACTGCGCAATGTCGATGCCGCGCGCGGCCACGTCGGTGGCCACCATCACGCTGATGCGCGAGGCCTTGAAATCGGTCAGCACCTGGGTCCGCTTGCCCTGGCTCAACTCGCCGTGGAAGGGTTCGGCATCGATGCCAGCCTTGCGCAACTTGTCGGCCACGATCTCGGCCGCATGCTTGGTGGCTACGAACACCAGCACCCGGCTCCAGCCGTGCTGCGTTATCAGATGGCGTAGCAGCTGGGTGCGTTTGCCGGTATCGACGGCTATCGCGCGCTGCGCGATGTCGGGTTCGTTTTGCGCTTCGGGTAGCACGTCGATGTGTACCGGTTCACGCAACAGCGTTTGCGCCAGCGTCTGTACCTCGGGCGGGAAGGTGGCCGAGAAAAACAGGTTCTGCCGCTGGGTCGGCAGCAGCGCCAGGATGCGCGCCAGCTCCTCGGCAAAGCCCAGGTCCAGCAGACGGTCGGCTTCATCCAGCACCAGCGTGCTGACGTTGCCCAGCGAGAGTGCGTTGTGGTCGATCAGGTCCAGCAGGCGGCCGGGTGTGGCCACCACGATATCGGTGCCGCCGCGCAGGCCCATCATCTGCGGGTTGATGGAGACGCCGCCAAACACCACCGTCACTTTGACGGGGTCGGCCAGGTGCTGCGCCAGGCTGCGGAACTCGTCGCCGACCTGGGCCGCCAGTTCACGCGTGGGCACCAGCACCAGCGTATGCACGCGGCGCGGCCTGTCCTGGGGGGCTTGCGCCAGTTGCTGCAACAGCGGCAGCGCAAAGGCGGCGGTCTTGCCCGAGCCGGTCTGGGCCGAGCCCAGCACATCGCGCCCTTGCAGCACAGCCGGAATGGCGGCGCTCTGGATGGCGGTGGGGTTCGTGTAAGACCGGGCGTTGACGGCGCGCAGTAGGGCGGGGGACAAGCCCAGGGAAGAAAATGGCATGAACAGGTGCTCGTTAAGGGCGCCCAGTTTAAGCGCTCCCGAGCCGCTGCCCCCGTGGGCGACGATAATCGAGCCCCCGCGAAATTTCTAAAGGCCCATCGTGCGCAAAACTTACCAGCTCAACATCGAGGGCAAAAACCGCGACCGCTTGCTTGACGCCGTCAAGCACGACATCCGCAAATACGCCAAACGCCAGCGCCGTGCGGCCCTGCCCGAAGGCGTGGACTTCTGGGACTTCGATTGCAAGCTGGGCCTCAGTGCCGAGACTGCCGCCCCTGTCCATTTCGGCAGCCTGATCGAGCAGCTCGATGCCGTCGCCAAGGAAGGTGCTGCCGCTGTCTATATTGAGGTCCTGCCCAAGCACGGCCAACGCAAAGCCAAGCCCGCTTCGGCTGCGGGTGAAGCACCGGCCCAGGGCTGAACCCGGGCGCCAGCACGGCACCACCATGAGCCTGCACTACCTGGACTTCGACTACAGCGAAGACGAGCATGGCCACGGCTGCTTCGATGCCATGGCCTCGACGGCGCCCCAACACGTCGCCGCCGTGCGTGCCGAGATGGCACGGGTGCTGGACTGGGCCTATGCCACCTTCCCCGACGTGCGCGCGCCGCTGGACGAGGGCGGCGAGTGGGACTACAACCTGGAAGGCCAGCAGGAGTGGACTGCCCATGAAGCCATCAACTACGACGAAGTGACAGGTAAGTTCAGCAGCCAGCTTGCGCCGGCCGGCGCACCGCGCCATACGGTGACCTTGTCGCTCAGCGGCAGCCCGCAGTTTTGTGACGCCTTCAGGCAGCGCTTCGCGCTGGAATAGGTTGGACTCGATGGCGCCCTGGTTGCTATTAAAAACATAGCTATTGGCGCAATGAATACATGGCCTTGAGGCCAAAAATATCATGAAAAAGCCGCCCGAAGGCGGCTTGTGAGGTGCAGGCCGAACCGGCTTACATCACCTTGGCAATGGCCTGGCAGACGTAGTCGATGTTCTTGCTGTTGAGCGCGGCCACGCACATGCGGCCGGTGTCGGTACCGTAGACGCCGAACTCGCTGCGCAGGCGCACCATCTGGTCCTTGGAGAGGCCGGAGTAGCTGAACATGCCGATCTGGCTGGTGATGAAGCTCATGTCCTGCTTCACGCCGGCGGCCTTCAGGCCATCCACCAGCTTCTGGCGCATGGCCTTGATGCGCACGCGCATCTCGCCCAGCTCCTTTTCCCACAGGGCGCGCAGCTCGGGGTTGTTCAGCACGGCGGCCACCACGGCGCCGCCGTGGGTGGGCGGGTTGCTGTAGTTGGTGCGGATCACGATCTTGAGCTGGGACAGCACGCGGTCGGCCTCTTCCTTGCTGGCGCACAGCACGCTCAAAGCGCCCACGCGCTCGCCATAGAGGCTGAAGCTCTTGGAGAACGAGGTGGAGACGAAGAAATCCAGGCCAGCGGCGACGAATTTGCCAATGACGGCGCCGTCTTCCGCAATGCCGTTGCCGAAGCCCTGGTAGGCCATGTCCAGGAAGGCCACCAGGTTCTTGGCCTTGATGGCGGCAATCACCTGGTCCCACTGGGCGGCGGTGATGTCGTAGCCGGTCGGGTTGTGGCAGCAGGCGTGCAGCAGGATGATGGTGCCGGGGGCGGCAGCCGTGATGTCGGCCAGCATGCCGGCGAAGTCCACACCGCGCGTGGCGGCGTCGTAGTAGCGGTAGGTTTCCACCGTGAAGCCGGCGCTGGTGAACAGGGCGCGGTGGTTTTCCCAGCTCGGGTCGGAGATCAGCACCTTGGCGTTCGGGTTGAGCTTCTTCAGGAAGTCGGCGCCGATCTTCAGGCCGCCGGTGCCGCCGATGCCTTGCACGGTGGCGACGCGGCCGCTTTTCACCGGTTCGGAATCAGCGCCGAACACCAGGCTCTTGACGGCAGCGTCATAGGCGGCAATGCCGTCAATGGGGAGGTAACCACGGGCGGTGGGCTTGTCCATCATGGCTTTTTCAGCGGTCTGGACGCACTGCAGCAGGGGCAGCTTGCCGTTGTCGTCGAAATACACACCCACGCCGAGGTTGACCTTGTTGGGATTGGTGTCGGCGTTGAACTGCTCGTTCAGACCCAGGATGGGGTCGCGGGGAGCCATTTCGACGGCGGAGAACATGGACATGACGGTTCCTTGGATAAGTAGTGAAGTGGTCGATTCATCCCGTCCTTCCGGCAAGGGGCTGCGCACCGCGCCGGAATGACGTATTCTTGTCAGTTGCCCTGAATTTTACGGGCTTAGCCATCAGGTTTCCATGCAAGACGTTTCAGCAGTCCCCGTGCCCGAGGTCGACAGCGCTCCCGCAGCCATTCCTGAGGGGCACTTTGTCAGTTTTCCCGGCTCGCCTTTCGAGCTTTACCAGCCTTATCCGCCGGCGGGCGACCAGCCCGAGGCCATCGCCAAGCTGGTCGAGGGCGTGCAGGACGGCGAGGTGTTCCAGACCCTGCTGGGTGTGACGGGTTCGGGCAAGACCTTCACCATGGCCAACGTGATCGCCCGCCTGGGGCGGCCGGCCATCGTGTTTGCTCCCAACAAGACGCTGGCGGCGCAGCTTTACAGCGAGTTCCGCGAGTTCTTCCCCAAGAACGCGGTGGAGTACTTCGTCAGCTACTACGACTACTACCAGCCCGAGGCCTACGTGCCGCAGCGCGACCTGTTCATCGAGAAGGACAGCGCCATCAACGAGCACATCGAACAGATGCGCCTCTCGTGCACCAAGAGCGTGCTGGAGCGGCGCGACGTGGTGATCGTGGCTACCGTCTCGGCCATCTACGGCATTGGTCAGCCCGATGCCTACCACCAGATGGTGATGACACTGCGCGCCGGCGACAAGATGGGTCAGCGCGACATCATTGCCCAGTTGGTGCGCATGCAGTACCAGCGCAACGACATGGAATTTTCTCGCGGCAAGTTCCGCGTGCGTGGCGACACCATCGACGTGTTTCCGGCCGAGCACAGCGAGATGGCGCTGCGCATCGAGCTGTTCGACGACGAGATCGAGAGCCTGCAGCTGTTCGATCCGTTGACCGGCCGCATCCGCCAGAAGGTGCCGCGTTTCACCGTCTACCCGAGCAGCCATTACGTGACGCCGCGTGAGCAGGTGCTAGCAGCGGTGGAGACCATCAAGGTGGAGCTGGCCGAGCGCCTGAAGGAGTTTGTGGGTATGGGCAAGCTGGTGGAGGCGCAGCGGCTGGAGCAGCGCACGCGTTTCGACCTGGAAATGCTGTCGGAGGTCGGCCACTGCAAGGGCATCGAGAACTACACGCGGCATCTGTCGGGTGCCGCGCCGGGTGAACCGCCGGCCACGCTGACGGATTACCTGCCGAAAGACGCGCTGATGTTCCTGGACGAGAGTCACGTGTTGATCGGCCAGTTTGGCGGCATGTACAACGGCGACCGTGCGCGCAAGACCACGCTGGTGGAGTACGGCTTTCGGCTGCCCAGCGCGCTGGACAACCGGCCGCTGAAGTTCGCGGAATTCGAGACCAAGATGCGCCAGGCGGTTTTCGTCTCGGCCACGCCGGGCAACTGGGAAAACGAGCACGCCGGCCAGGTGGTGGAACAGGTGGTGCGCCCGACCGGCCTGGTGGACCCCGAAGTGGAGGTGCGCCCGGCCACGCACCAGGTGGACGACGTGTTGCAGGAAATCCGCATCCGGGTCGACAAGCACGAGCGCGTGCTCATCACCACGCTGACCAAGCGCATGGCCGAGCAGCTGACCGACTACCTGACCGACAACGGCGTCAAGGTGCGTTACCTGCACAGCGACGTGGACACGGTGGAGCGGGTGGAAATTCTGCGCGACCTGCGGCTGGGCGCCTTCGACGTGCTGGTGGGCATCAATCTGCTGCGCGAGGGCCTGGACATTCCCGAGGTGTCGCTGGTGGCGATCCTGGACGCCGACAAGGAGGGTTTCCTGCGTTCCGAGCGTTCGCTGATCCAGACCATCGGCCGCGCCGCGCGCAACCTGCACGGCCGCGCCATTCTTTATGCCGACAAGGTGACCGACTCCATGGCCAAGGCCATCGGCGAAACCGAGCGTCGTCGGCGCAAGCAAATCGAGCACAACCTGGCGCACGGCATCACGCCGCGCAGCATCGTCAAGCAGGTGCGCGACCTGATCGACGGCGTTTACAGCGAGAAGGCCGGACGCGAAGCCGACCGGCTGGAGCAGGAGGCGATGGCACGCGCCAAGGTGGAAGAAATGAGCGAGAAGGACATGGCGCGCGAGGTCAAGCGGCTGGAAAAGCAGATGCTGGAGCACGCACGCAATCTGGAGTTCGAACAGGCCGCCCGCACGCGCGACCAGCTCAACCTGCTCAAGGCACGCGCTTTCGGCGCTGCCGTGCCCGACCACCCGGCCGGGCTGTAGCCCACGCCAGGGGCCATGCCTGGCTGTCGCTGGCCGCATGGGCGAGCTCTTATCCGAGCAGAGTACGGGGTTTCTTGCTATACTTGACACAAATAGTCAGGAAAGCCCGGTAAGCCGGTCGGCACGCAGTGCCACAGGCAGTCAACTGGGCAGGGTAGGAAAGCCCCTCGGAGCCAACAGCCCCGGGGAAATACCGATAGCCAAACCCGGAACAGGAGTTTGCGATGCGCCTCACAACCAAAGGCCGCTTTGCGGTCACCGCGATGATTGACCTGGCCCTGCGCCAGAGCAACGGCCCCGTGACGCTGGCTGCCATCAGCCAACGCCAGCAGATCTCGCTGTCCTACCTCGAACAGTTGTTCGGCAAGCTGCGCCGGCACGAACTGGTGGAATCCACCCGTGGCCCCGGTGGCGGCTACACGCTGGCCCGCAAGGCGGCTGACATCACCGTGGCCGACATCATTCTGTCGGTGGACGAGCCGATCGATGCCACCCAGTGCGGCGGCAAGGAAAACTGCCTGGGCGACGCCGGCCGCTGCATGACGCACGAGCTGTGGGCCTCGCTCAACACCCGCATGGTCGAGTTTCTCGATTCCGTCACGCTGCAAAAGCTGGTGGATGACCAACTGGCCAAGGGCATCACCATTGAAGACAAGCCCACCGTCAAGCGCGCCATCTCTGCCATGCCGGTGGTGAAGCCGGTGCGGGTGAATGCGCCCAACTCGGTGTTCGCGCTGGGCAATGCATTCTCCAAACCCTGATTTTCAAGACTTTTTTACCGAGTTTCGTAGCGAGCCTGTATGGACATGACCCCTCATTTCCCGATTTACCTGGACTACGGTGCCACCACGCCTTGCGATCCGCGCGTGGTCGACGCCATGATTCCCTGGTTGCGCGAGCATTTCGGCAACCCGGCTTCACGCAGCCACGCCTGGGGCTGGGAGGCCGAAGAGGCTGTGGAGAATGCGCGCGGCTATGTGGCCGAACTGGTTGGTGCCGACCCGCGTGAGATCGTCTGGACTTCCGGTGCCACCGAGTCCAACAACCTGGCGCTCAAGGGTGCTGCGCACTTCTACCAGGGCAAGGGCAAGCACCTGATCACGGTGAAGACCGAGCACAAGGCCGTGCTGGACACCATGCGCGAGCTGGAGCGCCAGGGCTTCGAGGTGAGCTACCTCGACGTGCAGGAAGACGGCTTGCTCGACCTCGACAAGCTCAAGGCTGCCATCCGCCCGGACACCATCCTGATCAGCGTGATGTTCGTGAACAACGAGATCGGCGTCATCCAGGATATTCCGGCCATCGGCGCCCTGTGCCGCGAGAAGGGCATCATTTTCCATGTCGACGCGGCGCAGGCCACCGGCAAGGTGGAGATCGACCTCAATACGCTGCCGGTCGACCTGATGAGCCTGGCTTCGCACAAGACCTACGGTCCCAAGGGCATCGGTGCGTTGTACGTGCGCCGCAAGCCGCGCGTGCGCATTGAAGCGCAGATGCACGGCGGCGGCCATGAGCGCGGCATGCGCTCCGGCACCCTGCCCACGCACCAGTGCGTCGGCATGGGCGAGGCCTTCCGCATCGCCAAGCTGGAAATGGCGCAAGACAACGCCAAGGCGCGTGCACTGCACGACCGCCTGCTCAACGGCCTGAAAGATGTCGAGCAGACCTTCCTCAATGGCCACGCCGAGAAGCGCGTGCCGCAGAACCTGAACATGAGCTTCAACTTCGTCGAAGGCGAGTCGTTGATCATGGGGATCAAGGGCCTGGCGGTCTCTAGCGGCTCGGCCTGTACCTCGGCCTCGCTGGAGCCCAGCTACGTGCTGCGCGCCCTGGGTCGCAGCGACGAGCTGGCGCACAGCAGCCTGCGCATGACCATCGGCCGCTTCACGACCGAAGAGGAGATCGATTACGCGATTTCCACCATCAAGCTCAACGTGGCCAAGTTGCGTGAGTTGAGCCCGCTCTGGGAAATGTTCCAGGACGGTGTGGATCTGAGCACCATCCAATGGGCTGCTCATTAACTGAAGATTGAAGAGGTAAGACCATGGCTTATTCTGAAAAAGTCGTTGACCACTATGAAAACCCGCGCAACGTTGGCTCCTTCGACAAGGGCGACGACACGGTAGGCACCGGTATGGTGGGGGCACCCGCCTGCGGTGACGTGATGAAACTGCAGATCAAGGTGAACGCGCAGACCGGCGTCATCGAGGATGCGCGTTTCAAGACCTACGGCTGCGGCTCGGCCATCGCGTCGAGCTCGCTGGTGACCGAGTGGGTCAAGGGCAAGACGCTGGACCAGGCGGCTGCGCTGAAGAACAGCGAGATCGCCGAAGAACTGGCGCTGCCGCCGGTCAAGATCCACTGCTCCATCCTGGCCGAAGACGCGATCAAGGCCGCCGTGGACGACTACCGCAAGAAACACATGAACTGATGGCTCCCCCCGAGGCGCCTTCGGCGCTTCCCCCTCGAGGGGGCGCACCCGGTGGCCCGGCGAAGCCGGTTCCACGGGTGCCCTGATATTGAGGTGTGTAGGCCCACGGGGGCATGAAAGACTGAAATGGCAGTTACTCTTACTGAAGCCGCGGCCCGGCATGTCACCCGCTACTTGAGCAAGCGCGGCAAGGGTGTGGGTGTGCGTCTGGGCGTCAAGACCACCGGCTGCTCCGGCCTGGCCTACAAGCTGGAGTACGTGGACGACGTGGCACCGGAGGACATCGTGTTCGAAGGGCATGGCGTCAAGGTGCTGATCGACCCCAAGAGCCTGTCCTACATCGACGGCACCGAGCTTGATTACGTGCGCGAAGGGCTGAACGAAGGTTTCCGCTTCAACAACCCGAATGAGCGCGATCGCTGCGGCTGCGGCGAGTCGTTCCGGGTGTGAATCTCCAATCCAACGACTTTGAACTGTTCGGCCTGCCGCAGCAGTTTGCGCAGGACCGCGCGGCCATTGACGCGCGCTGGAAAGAGCTGCAGCGCGAAGCCCACCCGGACAAGTTTGCCGCCCAGGGCGCGGCAGCACAGCGCGTGGCCATGCAGTGGTCGGTGCGCATCAACGAGGCCTACCAGCGCCTGAAAGACCCGCTCAAGCGCGCCGCCTACCTGTGCGAACTCAACGGGGTGACGGTGAATGCCGAGAACAACACCGCCATGCCGGCCGAGTTCCTGATGCAGCAGATGGAATGGCGCGAGGCGCTGGACGACGTCGGCAGCAGCGAAGACCTGGATGCGCTGAGCGACCAGATTGCGCACAGCCGGCGAGAAACGCTCCAGCTCTGCGAGCAACTGCTTGATGTGGCACACGATTACCCGGCGGCCGTGGCCCAGGTGCGGGCGCTGATGTTCATCGAGCGTTTTGGCCGCGACATCGAAGCCCGCTACGACCAGATGGATACCGCGGCCCGGCGACAATAAGGCCCTGAACACGGCCTTGATCCGAATAGAACAACGATGGCACTGCTGCAAATTTCCGAACCCGGTCAGTCCCCCGATCCGCACCAGCGGCGCATCGCCGTGGGCATTGACCTCGGCACCACCCATTCGCTGGTGGCCTCCGTGCGCAACGGCGTGGCCGAATGCCTGCCCGACGCGCAAGGCCGCGTGATCCTGCCGTCGGTGGTGCGTTATCTCGCCAATGGCGGGCGTCAGATCGGTTTCGACGCCCTGGCCGCGCTGGCTGAAGACCCGGAGAACACCATTGCTTCCGTCAAGCGCTTCATGGGCCGCGGCGTGCAGGACGTGGCCGGGCGCGAGAAGCTGCCGTACAAGCTGGTGGACCACCCCGGCATGCTGGGCCTGCAGACCGTGGTGGGCGAGAAGTCGCCGGTGGAGGTGAGCGCCGAAATATTGGCCACGCTGCGCTTTCGCGCCGAGGACACCTTCAACGATGACCTCTATGGCGCCGTCATCACGGTGCCGGCCTATTTCGACGACGCGCAGCGCCAGGCCACGAAAGATGCCGCGCAACTGGCGGGCCTGAATGTGCTGCGCCTGATTAACGAACCGACCGCAGCCGCCATTGCCTACGGCCTGGACAACGCCAGCGAAGGCATCTACGCGGTGTACGACCTGGGCGGCGGCACCTTTGATATCTCTATCCTTCGTCTCTCCAAAGGCGTGTTCGAGGTCATCGCCACCGGCGGCGACTCGGCCTTGGGCGGCGATGACTACGACGCCGCGCTGGCGGCCTGGGCGCTGCAACAGGCAGGCCTGAGCAGCGTGAACGCGGCTGACAAGGCGTCCATCAAGATGGCGGCCCGCGCCTGCAAGGAAGCCCTGTCTGCTACTGAATCTGTAGCGTTTCACGCCCAATTGACGGCGTCGAAAGTCAATTTGACGGTGACACGTGCGCAGTTCGAAGACGTCACCGCAGCGCTGACGGCGCGCACCATGAGCGCGGTGCGCAAGGCCTTGCGCGACGCCAAGCTGAGCATCGACGACGTGCAGGGTGTGGTGATGGTGGGTGGCTCGACCCGCATGCCAGTGATCCAGCGTACGGTGGGCGAGTTCTTCGGCCACGAGCCGCTGACCAACCTCAACCCCGACGAGGTGGTGGCGCTGGGTGCTGCCATCCAGGCCAACCAGTTGGCCGGCAACAACGCTGCTGGCGACCTGCTGCTGCTCGACGTGATTCCGCTCTCGCTCGGCATCGAGACCATGGGCGGCCTGGTCGAGCGCATCGTGCCGCGCAACCAGACCATCCCGACCGCGATGGCGCAGGACTTCACCACCTACAAGGACGGCCAGACCGCACTGGCGCTGCACGTGGTGCAGGGCGAGCGCGACCTGGTGGCCGACTGCCGTAGCCTGGCACGCTTCGAGCTGCGCGGCATCCCGCCCATGGCAGCTGGTGCCGCGCGCATCCGCGTCACCTTCACGGTCGATGCCGACGGCCTGCTGCAGGTCAGTGCACGTGAGCAGGTCAGCGGCGTGGAGGCACGCATCGACGTCAAGCCGTCCTACGGCCTGGGCGACGAGCAGATTGCCAAGATGCTGCAAGAGAGCTTCACCACCGCCGAGTCCGACATGCGCGCCCGCGCGCTGGTGGAGGCGCGTGTCGAAGCCGACCGCATGTTGCTGGCCACGCGCAGTGCGCTGGCGGCCGATGGCGACCTGCTGTCGGACGAGGAGCGCACGGCCATTGATGGCCTGATGGCCGCGCTGGAAGCATCGCGTACCCAGGAAGACGACGCGGCGGTCATCGATGCCGCCACCGAGGCGCTGGCCAAGGGCACCGAAGCCTTTGCCGCCATGCGCATGAACCGCGGCATCCAGAAGGCGCTGGCGGGCAAGAACATTGAAACGGTCTGAGTCCACCCACTCTGAACACACCATGCCCATCATCAAGATCCTTCCCCACCCCGAGTACTGTCCGCAAGGCGCACAGATTTCCGCGCCGGCCGGCACCTCAATCTGTGAGGCACTGCTGGACAACCACATCGAGATCGAGCACGCCTGCGACATGAGTTGCGCCTGCACCACCTGCCACGTCATTGTGCGGGAGGGGTACAACTCGCTCAACGAGCCCGACGAAAACGAAGAAGACCTGCTGGACCGCGCCTGGGGTCTGGAGCCGCAGTCGCGCCTGAGCTGCCAGGCCATCCTGGCGCAGCAGGACGTGGTGGTGGAGATTCCGAAATACTCCATCAACCACGCCAAAGAGAATCACTGATCCAGCGAGAAACCGCGCCATGCGTTGTTGCCGTGCTCACCGGGTGTTCAACCCGGTTGTGCTCGGCGCCTAGCCTGACACGGTTTTCGCCGGCCAGAATCTGATACCCGGCACGGCTATCATTGAGCCATGCGCCAGATCGTTCTTGACACTGAAACCACGGGCCTGTCCGCCGAAGGCGGCGACCGCATCATCGAAATCGGCTGTGTGGAGCTGCTCAACCGCAAGCTCACCGGCAACAACCTGCATTTCTACCTCAACCCCGAGCGCGACAGCCACGAGGATGCGTTGCGGGTGCACGGCATCAGCAACGAATTCCTGCGCGACAAGCCCAAATTCGTCGAGGTGGCGGAGGAAATCCTGGCCTACCTGCAGGATGCCGACATCATCATCCACAACGCGGCCTTCGACGTCAGTTTCCTGAACAAGGAGCTGGAGCTCATCGGCAAGCCGGCCTTCGGTGAGTTTGTCGCCAGCGTCACCGACACGCTGGTGATGGCCAAGGAGATGTTCCCGGGCAAGCGCAACTCGCTCGATGCGCTGTGCGACCGTCTGGGCGTCGACAACTCGGGCCGCACGCTGCACGGGGCCTTGCTTGACGCCGAGTTGCTGGCCGACGTCTACATCAACCTCACGCGCGGGCAGGATGCGCTGCTGATCGATGTGGCCGATGCCGAAGACGGCAGCGGCAGCTTTGAGCGCGTGGATCTGAGTCGCTTTGAATTGCCGGTGCTGGCTGCCAACGAACAGGAGCTGGCAGCCCACGAAGACCTGCTTGCCCAGCTCGACAAGGCCAGTGGCGGCAAGACGGTGTGGCGCAACGCCGCTTGAGCCAAAAGACCGCCGAATCTGTGGCATAATCCTGGTTTTCCCGGAGACGCAAGCGGCTTTGAGGAAACGGATTCAGGGCGATTAGCTCAGCGGTAGAGCACTGCATTCACACTGCAGGGGTCACATGTTCGATCCATGTATCGCCCACCAAACGAAAATAAAGGACCCGGCAGAAATGCCAGGTCCTTTTTTCTTGGTCGTTCTGAAATGAAGCGGAGTTGAGCGTGGAACAAGTCGATTGCGTGGTGGTGGGTGCGGGTGTGGTTGGGTTGGCCGTGGCGCGTGCCTTGGCGCTGGCCGGGCGCGAGGTGATCGTCGTGGAAGCACAGACCGCCATCGGCCAGGGCGTGAGTTCGCGCAACAGCGAGGTGATCCACGCCGGCCTGTACTACACGCCCGGTTCGCTCAAGGCGAAGCTGTGCGTACGCGGCAAGGAGTTGCTCTACGCCTTGTGCGCCAGCCATGGCGTGGACCACAGCAACTGTGGCAAGCTGGTCGTGGCCACCAGCGAATCCGAAGCGGCTGCTTTGCGTGGCCTGCAGGACAAGGCGGCGGCCAACGGCGTGCCCGTGCAATGGCTGGACGCGGCGCAAGCCAAGGCCCTGGAGCCCGCGCTGGCATGCACGGCCGCGCTGCTGTCGCCCACGACTGGCATTGTGGACAGCCACGGCTTCATGTTGGCGCTGCAGGGCGATCTGGAGAAGGCGGGTGGCATGGTGGCGCTGGGCTCGGCCGTCGAATCGGCCGTGCTGGGGCAGGGTGGTGCGCCCCACGTGCTACGGATGGCGGATGGCAGCGAGATCGCTGCGTCCATCGTTGTCAATTCGGCGTCGCTGCACGCGTGTGCCCTGGCGCGTCGCTTCGAAGGCCTGGATGCGCGCCATGTGCCGCAGGAGACCTACGCCAAGGGTAGCTACTATTCCTTGGCTGGCCGCTCGCCGTTCTCGCGCCTGATCTACCCGGCACCGGCCGACGCCTGGCTGGGCGTGCACCTGACGCTGGACCTGGGCGGACAGGCCAAGTTCGGCCCCGACCTGGAATGGCTGGACACGAAGCAGCCCGAGAGCATCGACTACACCGTGGACCCGCGCCGCGCCGATGGCTTCTACGCCGAGGTGCGGCGCTACTGGCCCGCGTTGCCCGATGGTGCGCTGCAGCCCAGCTACAGCGGTGTGCGGCCCAAGATCTACGGGCCAGGAGAGAAAGCGCCGGATTTCCGCATCGATGGCCCGGCCGAGCACGGCGTGCCGGGCCTGGTCAACCTGTTCGGCATCGAGTCGCCGGGGTTGACCAGCAGTATGGCGATTGGCGAGCATGTCGCTGGGTTGCTACAAAAAGAATAGCGATCAGCGCAATCAGGAAAAGGGTTGAGACCGATTTTCATTGTTGTTCGGTCGATACATCTGCGGGCTGAGGGGTATTGCCAACGGGTGCTTCCGCCGCCGCTACACTGAACGCTGTATTCAGGGAGGGTATCGGATGGAGCATCGTCGTCAGAACCGGCGTAGCCGCGGTCGCATGGCCGTCTTGTGTGTGGCATTGCTTGCCCAGATGGTGGGTGCCCAGGACCTTGCTCAGCAAAGGCTGAGCAAGCCGCGCAACCAGTCATCGCAGCGCTACGAGATCAACCAAACCTACGATGGTATGGCCTTCCGCAAGGACAACAACGTCTGGGTCTACACCAAGGAGTTTGCCGACCTGTTTGGCATGCCGGCCAGGTACATCGAAGACGTGCAAGGTGTGGTGGCAGCAGCCTTTCGCATTGAAGACCGTTCGTACCAGGAGTGCGGCTTTGGTGGGCGCGAGGATGCCTGCCGCAAGGTGGAAGACTGCCTGATTGATCTGTACATTGACGAGAGCAAGACGCCGCTGCCCTGGGCGACGGAGATCAAGTCACAGTGGGTGCCACTTGGAAGTTCGATGGGGTGGTTGCGTCCGTTTGATCCGAAAGAGCGTCCGCATGGGGTTTTGGCCATAGAGCCGACGCCCGGGATTATCAGGAATGAGGTTCTGCATGGGCAGCTGATACCGTTCGCAGACCCCGTGTCAAAGCGGGAGGCCATATTCATTACCAACTTCAACGTCAGCGAGAGCTCGGGCTGGTCGATGTCGGGCGCGATGGCGCTTCTTGGTTACACAAGAGATTTCTATCGACACCTCTCCGTTGTTAGTTTGCAGTTTGGCTGCAGTTCTTTTACGCGAAGAACTGTGGATATCAAACTAGACGCCAAGAAACAAGTCTTTGACGATCCCGTTGCTCGCTTTAATCATGTTGAGCTCCCAGAAGGTTTTGTCCAGCGGATCAAGGACCTGCAGAAACAGAACAGCGACCGCAATGCGGCGTTCTACCGTAGCCTGTTTGCGCCGCCGTTGGGCACCAAGGGCACGACGCCGGACGCCAAGCCTTGATCGTCCGCCCGGCGCGCCGCATGGTCAGGGGCCCCTGGGGCGTCGATCTGCTATCGAAACAGTAGCGATCAGCGCCCTTTCGAAGAGGGCTGGAGTCGGTTTTTGATGGCTTCCGCGCTCTGGCTCACCAGTTCCGGACCCTTGTAGATCAGCCCGGTGTAGATCTGCACCACGTCGGCGCCGGCTTCGATCTTGCTCAGTGCATCCGCCGTACTGAGGATGCCGCCGACGCCGATGATGGGATAGTCCTTGCCGAGTGCTGCGCGCAGCTGACGGATGACGCGGTTGCTGGATGCCAGCACCGGTGCACCCGACAGGCCGCCGGCTTCCTCGGCATGTGGCAGGCCTTGCACGGCCTCGCGGCTCAGCGTGGTGTTGGTAGCGATGACGCCGTCCATGCCGTGGCGCAGTAGGGTGGCGGCGATGACCTTGACCTGGTCTTCGTCCAGGTCCGGTGCGATTTTCACGAAGATGGGCACGCGTTTGCCGTGTTGCTGCGCCAGCTGTTCGCGCTTGGCGGCGATGGCGCCGAGCAGGGCGTCCAGCGCCTCGTCGCTTTGCAGCGCGCGCAGGTTCTTGGTGTTGGGGCTGGAAATGTTGATGGTGACGTAGTCGGCGTGCGGGTAGACGCCGGCCAGACCGATCAGGTAGTCGTCGGTGGCCTTTTCGATCGGCGTGGCGGCGTTCTTGCCGATGTTCAGGCCCAGCAGCAGTGGCATGCCGGGCTTGCTGCGGAAGGTGGCACGCTGCACGTTGGCAATGAAGGCGTCCAGGCCGTCGTTGTTGAAGCCCATGCGGTTGATCAGTGCATTGGCAGCGGGCAGGCGGAACATGCGCGGTTTGGGGTTGCCCGGCTGGGCCAGCGGCGTGACGGTGCCGACCTCGACGAAACCGAAACCCATGGCACCCAGACCGTCGATGCAGCGCGCGTTCTTGTCCAGGCCGGCGGCCATGCCGACACGGTTGGGGAAGTTCAGGCCGGCCAGCGTGACCGGGTCATCTACCCGGGGCTGGCTGTAGGTGCAGGTCAGCGGCGTGTTCTGGGTGCGCGCCAGCATGTCGATGGTGACGTCGTGCGCGGCTTCCGGGTCGAGGCGGAACAGCAAGGCGCGGGAGAGGGCGTAGGGGATCAGAGACATTGGATAATTCCTGCAATTCTCCCGATTTTCCCAGATCAACCCACTCACTTCCATTTCAGACATGCTTACCCAAGACGAACTCAAGACCCTGGTCGGCCAGGCGGCCCTGCAATACGTGGTTCCCGGCGAAATCGTCGGTGTCGGTACCGGCTCCACGGTCAACAAGTTCATCGATGCGCTGGCCTCGATGAAGGACCAGATCAAGGGCGCGGTATCGAGTTCGGTGGCCAGTACCGAGCGCCTGCTGGCGCTGGGCATTCCGGTGTTCGATGCCAATGAGGTGGGTGAGTTGTCGGTTTACATCGACGGTGCGGACGAGATCGATGGCCGTGGCTACATGATCAAGGGTGGTGGTGCGGCGCTGACGCGCGAGAAGATCGTGGCGGCGCAATCGCGGCGCTTTGTCTGCATTGCCGACGAGTCCAAGCTGGTCCAGACCTTGGGCAAGTTTCCGCTGCCGGTGGAGGTGATCCCGATGGCGACGCAGCGCTTGGTCCGCCAGTTCGCGGCACTCGGCGGCACTGCCAAGGTGCGCATGCAGGGCAGCGAGCCGCTGCTGACCGACAACGACCAGCACATTCTGGATGTGACCGGCCTGCAGATCAGCGAGCCGCTGGCGTTCGAGTCCGAAGTGAACCAGTGGCCGGGCGTGGTGACGGTCGGCGTGTTCGCGCACCAGCGAGCGCAGGTCTGTCTGCTGGGGACGGCCAGCGGCGTCAAAACCCTGAACTTTTAAGTACTGAGCCGATGACGGCTCAGAAGGTGATGCCGGCGGGGTTGTCCGGGGTGACCGTTGGTGCGCGCGGCGATACGGCATTGGGCGCTGCTGCGGGTTGCTTGCCATTGGCCGTAGCAGGAATGGGCGGCGGCGGGGGCACCAACGGTGCTGGCGCCGGGTTGCGGTAATTGGCGGGCAACTGCGAGCTCTTGGGGTAACCGGCCGCGTCGAGGTACTGCGCCCAGTCTGACGCCATGAACCCTTGGAGGCGTTGACCACCGATGGTCAGCACCGGAATGGATGCGTCGCCATTCAACTTCTGCAGGGCATCTGTATCTTGCGGTGTGCTGACGGTGCGCTCGGTGAAGGGAATGCCACGGTTGTTCAGCAGGGCGCGGCCGCTGTCGCAGGGGGCGCAGTTGTCGCCGCTGTAGAGCGTGACCGGATAACGGCGTGTCAGCTGCTGCAGCTCATAGGGCAGCGCGCTGGCTGCGGCACTCTCTGCGCGGCCATCGGCGCTGAGGGCGGTGGCCTTGTCACTGGTGGCCGGCGGTTTGTCAGAGAAGGTGACGCGGCCATCCGGTCCGACGATGCGGTAGATGCCTTGCGCCTGAGCCAGGGAAGCGGTCAGGGCCAGCAAAAGACTGGCGGCCGCAAGGGTTGCCGGGTGCTGGCGGAGTGACCGTTTCATGTGTGTCATTTTCCTTGGATGGATCAGGCCATGCCCTGGTGCCGCAGCAGGGCGTCGAGGCTGGGTTCGCGGCCGCGGAAGGCCTTGAACGACTCGATGGCCGGGCGGCTGCCGCCGGCCTCCAGGATGGCTTGGCGGTATTGTCGCCCGGTTTGCACGCTGGGCAAGCCGTCTTTACCAACTGTTTCCTCGAAGGCCGCATAGGCATCGGCGCTCAGCACCTCGGCCCATTTGTAGCTGTAGTAACCCGCCGCATAACCGCCGGCGAAGATGTGGCTGAAGGTGTGCGCGGTGCGGCTCCAGGCCGGCGGCTGCAGCACCGCCACTTCCGAGCGCACCAGGTCGAGCAGGGGCATGAAGTCCTGTGCCGGGTCGTGTTCGGTGTGCAGCAGCATGTCGAACAGGGCGAACTCGATCTGGCGCAAGGTCTGCATGCCGCTCTGGAAATTCTTGGCGGCCATCATCTTGTCGTACAGGGCGCGCGGCAGCGGCTCACCGGTGTCGACGTGCGCCGTCATGTGCTTGAGCACATCCCATTCCCAGCAGAAGTTCTCCATGAACTGGCTGGGCAGTTCCACCGCGTCCCACTCCACGCCGCTGATGCCCGAGACTCTTTCCTCGTTGACCTGTGTGAGCATGTGGTGCAGGCCGTGGCCGAACTCGTGGAACAGGGTGATGACGTCGTCGTGTGTCAGCAGGGCGGGGTTGCCGTCGACGCCGTCGGCGAAGTTGCACACCAGATGCGCCACCGGCGTTTGCAGGCGGCCGGTGTCGGGGCGCAGCCAGCGTGCGCGCACGTCGTCCATCCAGGCGCCGCCGCGTTTGCCGTTGCGTGCTGGCTGGTCGAGGTAGAACTGGCCCACCAGTTCCGTGCCCTTGAGGGCGCCCTCCGGGTGCGCACGTTCGATTCGGTAGAACTCGACGGCCGGGTGCCACACCGGGGCAGCATCACGCCGGATAGACACTTCGAACAAGGTTTCGACGATCTTGAACAGGCCGGCCAGTACACGCGGTGCGGTGAAGTACTGCTTGACCTCCTGCTCGCTGAAGGCGTAGCGCGCTTCCTTGAGCTTTTCGGAGATATAGGGCCAGTCCCAGGGCTGCGGGTCGGCGATACCCAACTGCTCAGCAGCGAAAGTACGCAGGTCGACCAGATCCTGTTCGGCATAGGGGCGGGCTTTTTGCGCCAGGTCGCGCAGGAAGCGCACCACCTGCTCGGGCGATTCGGCCATCTTGGGCACGACCGAGACCTCGCCAAAATTCACATAACCCAGCAGTTGGGCTTCTTCCTGGCGCAGCGCCAGGATGTCACGGATCAGGGCACTGTTGTCAAACTTCGCCGCTTCGCCCTCGGCCTGATCGGAGGCACGCGTGACGTAGGCGCGGTAAAGCGTGTGGCGCAGCGCGCTGCTTTTGGCGAACTGCATCACCGGCAGGTAGCTCGGCATCTTGAGCGTGAGCTTGTAGCCGTCCTTGTCCTCTTTCTGGGCGGCGGCGCGCGCGGACTGCTTCACGTCCTCGGGCAGGCCGTCGAGTTCGGCCTCGGTCGCGTAGTAGGCGAAGGCATCGGTGGCATCCAGCGCGTTCTCGCTGAACTTCTGCGTCAGCTCGGCCTGGCGCTCCTGGATCTGTGCGTAGCGCGCCTTGGCCTCACCTTGCAGCTCGGCACCGCCCAGCACGAAGTTGCGCAGCGCGTTCTTGTGTGCCTGACGCTGCTCGGGGTTGAGGGTGGACGGATCGATCGCCTTGTACTTGGCATACAGGCGCTCGTCAGAGCCCAGGCGGGTCCAGAACTCGGTGACGCGGGGCAGGGCGGCGTTGTAGGCGGCGCGCAGTTCGGGCGTGTCGGCCACGCTGTTGAGGTGGCTCACCGCGCCCCAGGCCCGGCCGAACTTCTCGGTGGTGACGTCGAGCACGCGGGCAATCGCCGTCCAGTCGGCCGGGAAGTCCGGCGCGGTGACGGTCTCCAGCGCGGCGTCGGACTCCTGCAGCAGGGCGTCAATGGCGGGGGCCACATGCTCGGGCTGGATCTGGTCGAACAGCGGGAGGTCGGAGAAGTCGAGGAGGGGATTGCTCATGCTGTTCATTTTGCGTTCGATACGCCTTGATTCAAGGCCGCACCGATGGATTTTTCCAATGACGTCGATCAGGCCGCGGCCACGCGCTCGGCCGCTTCCATCGTATTGACCAGCAGCATGGTGATGGTCATGGGGCCGACGCCGCCGGGCACCGGGGTGATCCAGCTGGCGACCTGTTTGACGCCTTCGAAGTCCACATCGCCACACAGCTTGCCCTCGTCGTTGCGGTTCATGCCGACGTCGATCACCACCGCACCGGGTTTGACCATGTCGGCCGTCAGCACGTTGCGCTTGCCAACCGCGGCGACGATCACGTCGGCCTGCAGCGTCATGGCTTTCAGGTCCTTCGTGCCGCTGTGGCAGATGGTGACGGTGGCGTTCTTCTGCAGCAGCATCAGCGCCATGGGCTTGCCCACGATGTTGGAGCGGCCGATCACCACGGCGTGCTTGCCCTTGAGGTCGTAATGGATCGATTCCAGCATCTTCATGCAGCCGTAGGGCGTGCAAGGCCAGAAGCCGGGCTGGCCGACCATCAGCGCACCGGCGCTGGCGACGTGAAAGCCGTCCACGTCCTTGGCCGGGGAAATGGCCTCGATCACCTTGTGGGCGTCGATGTGCGCCGGCAGCGGCAGCTGCACCAGGATGCCGTGGATGCCGGGGTCGTTGTTGAGCGCGTCGATGCGGGCCAGCAACTGGGTCTCAGTCATGGCGGCGTCGTATTTCTCCAGCACCGAGTGCAGGCCGCTGTCTTCGCAAGCCTTGACCTTGTTGCGCACATAGACCTGCGAGGCCGGGTTGTCGCCCACCAGGATCACCGCCAGCCCGGGCGTGATGCCGCGGGCCTTGAGGGCGGCGGCGCGCTGTGCCACTTCGGCGCGCAGTTGCTTGGAGAGGGCGTTGCCGTCGATCAGGCGGCCGGTGGTCTGTGTCATGGTGGTTCCCGGTTTTGAAAGTAAAAACGCCCGCTAGGTCTTATGCAGCGGGCGTGAGGTGCTATTGAAAGAGTAGTATCAGGTTTTGGGGGCCGCCTGCCCGAGGGCGATCTTGAGCAGGTCGGCCACGGTATTGGCGCTGAGTTTTTCCATGATGTTGGCGCGGTGCGCCTCCACCGTCTTGATGCTGATGCCCAAGTCGTCGGCGATCTGCTTGTTCAAGCGGCCGGCCACGATGCGTTCCAGCACTTGGCTCTCGCGCAGCGTGAGCTTGGAGAGCAAGGCGTCGCGGCTGGCGGCCTGCTGGTGCACGCTGAAGGACTCGCGTGCGGTTTCCAGCATGCGTTCGACCAGACTGACCAGCTGGTCTTCCTTGAAGGGCTTCTGGATGAAGTCCATCGCGCCCTTTTTCATGGTGTCAACCGCCATGGGCACGTCGCCGTGGCCGGTGATGAAGACGATGGGCAACGGCGAGCGGCTCTCGAGCAGGCGGTTTTGCAGTTCCAGACCGGTCATGCCGCCCATGCGGATGTCGACGATCAGGCAGGCAACTTCGCGCGGGTCGTAGCGGCTGAGGAAGGATTCGGCCGAGTCGAAACAACGCACCCGGTAGTCCTTGCCTTCGAGCAGCCATTGCAGCGAATCGCGCACGGCCTCGTCGTCATCCACCACATAAACCGTACCCTTTTTCGGAATCAAACTCATGCTTTAACCTGAGACTTTCTCTGCTGGGGGTTGAAGTGCTGCCTTGTCAGGCGCCGTGTCGGCCAGAGGGAGCCAGAAGGAGAACCGGCACCCTGTCACCTCGGGGCCATTGTAGATGTTCTCGGCCGTCATCCGGCCCTGGTGCGACTCGACGATAGAGCGGCACAGCCCCAAGCCGATGCCCAGGCCCTCGGCCTTGGTCGTGTAGAAGGCTTCGTACAGACGTTCCATCACTTCGGGCTCGATGCCTTTGCCGGTGTCGGTCACTGAGAAGTCCACCACCGGCTTGCCCTCGGCCTCTGCGCGTGTCACGCGCAACTCGATGCGGCGCCGATCGGCGGGCCGGTGGGCCTGTGCCACCGATTCGGCGGCGTTCTTGAGCAGGTTGACCAGCACCTGTTCGATCAGGATCGGGTCTACCATCAATTTGGGCAGGCGTTCTGCCACGTGGTGTGTCAATCGCACATTGAAACGGCGCAGACCAATTTCCGTCAACTCCACCGCTTCGTCCACCATGGTGCTGATGTCAGAGAGGGTGCGGTTCGGTTCGCTGCGTTTCACGAAGGCGCGGATGCGCTGGATGATCTGACCGGCACGCTGTGCCTGCTTGGCGGTTTTTTCCAGCGCGGTCAGCAGGTCTGCTTCGGAAATCTGGTGCGCCTTGATGCGCGAGACCATGCCGTTGCAGTAGTTGTTGATGGCGGTCAGCGGCTGGTTCAACTCATGCGCCACGCTGGAGGCCATCTCGCCCATGGTGATCAGGCGGCTGGCGGTCTGTGCCCGCTCGGTCTGGGCGGCGGCCTGTTCCTCCGCCAGGCGGCGTGCCGTGATGTCGGTGGCAATCACCATCTGCGCCAGGCGGCCGTCGACCCAGGTCAGGTAACGCGTGCGCACCTCCAGCCACTTGCCCAGTTCTTCCACATAGAGTTCAGCGCTTTCGGTTTCCACGTCCGGCAGGTTGCTGGTGGGCATGCCGACCAGGGTGTCCACGCTGTCGCGCGCATCGCCGTCCGACAGCTGGATGGGTTGGCTGGTGTGCCCGGCCAGCCGGACATGGCCGCTGCTCTGGTCGTGGAACCAGAGGCGGTACATCTTGTTGGCAAACAGCAGCTCGTCGGTGCCCAGCGGTGCCACCGAGACCGAGGCATCGAGCGCTTCGAGCACGGTGGTAAAGCGCTCATACGACGCATAGAGCTGTTCGCGCACCCGGTTCGGCTCGGTGATGTCAGTCATCGAGGTCATCCAGCCGGTCTGCTGGCCGCGCGCGTCGATCAGGGGTGAGACGTGGATGCGTGCATCGAACACCGTGCCGTTCTTGCGCTTGACGCGGATCTGAAAGCCGGTGCTGCTGACGCGGCCCTGCAACTCGTCGTCCAGTCGTGCACTCAGCAGTTCGTGGTCTTCCTCCGGCCAGTAGGGGAAAGGGGCCGTTTGCCCCACCAGTTCGTCCTCGCGCCAGCCGGTCATCTGGCAGAAGGCAGTGTTGACGTAGGTGATGCGGCCCAGCAGGTCGAGCGCGCGCATGCCCGTGGGCATGGAGTTCTCCATGGCGCGGCGGAAGTTGGTTTCCAGCAGCAGCGCTTGTTGTGCCTGCATGCGACGCCGGGTGTGACGCCAGTTGGCAATCAGCATCCAGGCGGTCATGGCACTCAGGGTGCAGACGAGCCAGAACAGGCCGCTACCGATCACGCCCAGCGAGGTGCGGTAGGCCCGTGCCTTCAGTACCAGTCCATTGCCCACCGGCGACACCGGTGCTTCGTACTCGTTGGCCGGGCTGGCCCAGGGCAGCAGGCGGGTGGCGGGGTTGCGCTTGGGCAGGTTGGTGCCTGCAAGCAGTTCGCCCTTGGCATCGTGCAGCGAAAAGGCGTAGCGCGCCGTGACCTCGGCCGGCACGCCAAAGCGGTACAAGCCATCCACCGAATACTCGACCAGCATCACGCCGGCGAACTTGTTGCGCCACGACAGGGGGATGTGCAGTTCCAGCAAAGAGAGACTGTCCGGGCTGGGGCTGCGTTGCGAGTAGAGCGGTTGCTGCACCTCGCGGGCCAGGTTGTAGGCGCTTTCTGTCTCACCGGCGGTCAATGTTTCCCCGGTCTGCCGGAAATGGGAGGCTGACAGACTGCTGTAGCTGGCCTTGATGCGGCGGCGTTCGTCGATCCAGCTCATGCTGTTGAGCTCGGGATACTGGTTGACCAGTGATTCGGCACGTGTCTGGAATTCCTCGGCATCCATTTCACGGTTACCCAGCTCGCGCGCCATGCGCATGAGCTGGTCCTGGCGTTCCAGCAGCCGCAGGCGCAACTGCTGCTGGGCGTATTCAAGGTCGTGACGCAGGGCCTCCTGCTCACGGTCGATTTCCTCCAACCTCAAGTAGGCAAACACGACTGCGATGACGGCAAGGAACAACAGCACGGCAACCAGCGGTGCCAGCATGGCGTAGCGGTCTTGCCGGTGGGGCGACTGGCGGCGCCACCACTGGCGTATCGGGCCATTGGTGGACAGATCGCGCAGGAAAGGCAGCGAGAAGGGCAAACGCAGGGACATAGAGCGCAAGTGTAGTGGTGCTGTTGTGAGGATTGTTTTGCCTGGATTCCATCTAATTTCATATTAAGAAATCAAAAGGCATGATTTGAAATATGGATAAAAATATGAGAAACTTCGCGCCACCCATAAAGACCCCGTACTAAATTACGTTCACACAAGGAAAGAAGGAGACACGCATGTCAGCCCTACCTGAAAACTTGGTTGGCGCCAGCGCCAATGACGAAGACCGACAGGAAACCCGCGAATGGATTGACGCGCTGTCGGCGGTCATCGCCAGCGGTGCCACCCATGGCGAGGGCCGTGCCCGGGCGCATTTCCTGCTGGAGCAGTTGCTGGAGCAGGCGCGCCAGGAAGGCATTGACATGCCGTTTTCGGCCACCACGGGTTATGTGAACACCATCGAGCCTGATCAGGAAGTGCGTTGTCCTGGCAATCTGCAGATTGAAGGCCGCCTGCGTGCCTACATGCGCTGGAATGCCATGGCCATGGTGGTCAAGGCCAACCGCCACCATCCGCCCGAAGGTGGCGATCTGGGCGGCCACATCGGCTCCTTCGCTTCGCTGGCCAACATGTTCGGCGCCGGCTTCAACCATTTCTGGCATGCCGAGAGTGAAAACCACGGTGGTGACTGCATCTACATCCAGGGCCACGTTTCGCCCGGCATCTACGCACGCGCCTACCTCGAAGGCCGCCTGACAGAAGAGCAGCTGCTGAACTTCCGCCAGGAAGTTGACGGCAAGGGCCTCTCCAGCTACCCGCACCCCAAGCTGATGCCCGAGTTCTGGCAGTTCCCGACCGTCTCCATGGGTCTGGGCCCCTTGATGGCGATCTACCAGGCGCGCTTCCTCAAGTACCTGCATGCACGTGGCATTGCCAACACCGAGAACCGCAAGGTCTGGGTGTTCTGTGGCGACGGTGAGATGGACGAGGTGGAGAGCCTGGGCGCGATTGGCCTGGCCGCCCGCGAGAAGCTCGATAACCTGATTTTCGTCATCAACTGCAACCTGCAGCGCCTGGACGGCCCGGTGCGTGGCAACGGCAAGATCATCCAGGAGCTCGAAGGTGAGTTCCGCGGCTCGGGCTGGAACGTGCTCAAGCTGATCTGGGGCAAGGGCTGGGACGACCTGCTGGCGCGCGACAAGGACGGCGCGCTGCGCAAGATCATGATGGAGTGCAACGACGGCGACTACCAGGCCTTCAAGGCCAATGACGGCGCCTACGTGCGCAAGCATTTCTTCGGCCGCGACCCGCGCACGCTGGAGATGGTCGCCCACATGAGCGATGACGAGATCTGGAACCTGCGCCGCGGCGGCCACGACTCGGACAAGGTCTATGCAGCCTTCCACGCCGCCAACACGCACAAGGGCCAACCCACCGTGCTGCTGGTCAAGACCGTCAAGGGTTTCGGCATGGGCAAGATCGGTGAAGGCAAGAACACCGTGCACCAGACCAAGAAGCTGTCGGACGAAGACGTCAAGGCCTTCCGCGACCGCTTCAACATCCCGATCCCGGACAGCCAGATCGCCGACCTGCCGTTCTACAAACCGGCCGACGACACGCCCGAGATGAAGTACTTGCACGAGCGCCGCAAGGCCCTCGGTGGCTACCTGCCGCACCGCCGTACCAAGGCCGAAGAGCACTTCACCGTGCCCTCGCTCGACACCTTCAAGGCTATTCTCGAGCCGTCACCAGAGGGCCGCGAGATTTCGACCACCCAGGCCTATGTGCGCTTCCTGACGCAGTTGCTGCGCGACCAGGCGCTGGGCCCGCGCGTGGTGCCGATCCTGGTGGACGAGGCGCGTACCTTCGGTATGGAAGGCCTGTTCCGCCAGGTCGGCATCTACAACCCGGCAGGCCAGCAGTACACCCCGGTCGACAAGGACCAGGTGATGTACTACAAGGAAGACAAGGCCGGGCAGATCCTGCAGGAAGGCATCAACGAGGCCGGCGGCATGGCCAGCTGGATCGCGGCGGCCACGAGCTACAGCACCAGCAACCGGATCATGATTCCGTTCTACGTGTATTACTCGATGTTTGGCTTCCAGCGCATCGGCGACCTGGCCTGGGCGGCCGGCGACATGCAGGCACGCGGCTTCCTGCTGGGCGGCACCTCCGGGCGCACCACGCTCAATGGCGAGGGCCTGCAGCATGAGGACGGCCACAGCCACATCCTGGCCGGCACCATTCCGAACTGCGTCAGCTATGACCCGACCTTCGCGCACGAAGTGGCGGTGATCATGCAGCATGGTCTGAAACGCATGGTGGAGAAGCAGGAAAACGTCTTCTACTACATCACGCTGCTGAACGAGAACTACGCCATGCCGGGCCTGAAAGCCGGTACCGAAGAGCAGATCATCAATGGCATGTACCTGCTGGAAGAAGGCGCCAAGAAGACGCCGCGCGTCAACCTGCTGGGCTCCGGCACCATCCTGCGTGAATCGATCGAAGCCAAGAAGCTGCTGGAAGAAGAGTGGGGTGTGGCGGCCAACGTCTGGAGCTGCCCGAGCTTCAACGAACTGGCGCGCGACGGCCAGGACTGCGAACGCTGGAACCTGCTGCACCCGACCGAGACCCCGCGCGTGCCCTTCGTGGCGCAGCAGCTGGACAAGCACAGCGGCCCGGTGGTGGCATCAACCGACTACATGAAGTCCTACGCCGAGCAGATCCGCTCCTTCCTGCCGAAGGGGCGCAACTACAAGGTGCTGGGCACCGACGGCTTTGGCCGCAGCGACTTCCGCAGCAAGCTGCGCCAGCACTTTGAGGTCAACCGCCACTACATCGTGGTCGCGGCCCTCAAGGCGTTGAGCGAGGAGGGCAGTGTGCCGGCGGTCAAGGTGGCCGAGGCGATTGCCAAGTACGGCATCAAGGCTGACAAAGTGAATCCGCTGTATGCATAAAGCGGGTTGATCTTGCGGCGCACGCCTCTCGCCTGGCGATCTGGCGCTGGAGCCGCAAGACCCGCTTCCCAACAGGAAGAACAGACATGGCAATCGTTGAAATCAAGGTCCCCGACATCGGCGACTTTTCCGAAGTGGCGGTGATCGAGCTGCTCGTCAAGCCGGGCGACACCGTCAAGGCCGAGCAGTCGCTCATCACGGTCGAATCCGACAAGGCCTCGATGGAGATCCCGTCCAGCCACGCCGGCGTGGTCAAGGAGCTCAAGGTCAAGCTGGGCGACAAGGTGAAAGAAGGCTCGGTGGTGCTGATGCTGGAGGCAGCCGGAGAGGCGGCTGCGCCCTCGGCTCCTTTGGCGCCTGTGGTATCGGCCCCGGCACCTGCTGCCGTGCCGGCGTTGGCCAGCGAGCCCGTGGCACGTGTGTCGTCCCCGGTCGCCGTGCCGGCCCACGCGCCCACGGCACCGTCCGGCAAGCTGCCGCATGCCAGCCCGTCGGTGCGCAAGTTCGCGCGCGAACTCGGCGTGCCGCTGGAGGAAGTCAAGGGCACCGGCCACAAGGGCCGCATCACCGACGAGGACGTGAAGAACTTCACCAAGTCGGTGATGAATGGTGGCGCCCGCACCCAGGCCATGGGCACGGCACCGGCTGGCGGCGGTTCGGGCACCGGGCTGGACCTGCTGCCCTGGCCCAAGGTCGACTTCGCCAAGTTCGGCGAGATCGAACGCAAGGAGCTGTCGCGCATCAAGAAGATCAGCGGCGCCAACCTGCACCGCAACTGGGTGATGATTCCCCACGTCACCCACCACGAGCACGCGGACGTCACCGAGCTGGAAGCGCTGCGCGTGCAGCTGAACAAGGAAAACGAGAAGGCGGGCATCAAGTTCACCATGCTGGCCTTCGTGATCAAGGCCTGCGTGGCCGCGCTGAAGAAGTTCCCCGAGTTCAACGCCTCGCTCGATGGCGATGCCCTGGTCTACAAGAAGTACTTCCACATCGGCTTTGCCGCCGACACGCCCAACGGCCTGGTGGTGCCCGTGCTCAAGGATGCTGACAAGAAGGGCATCCTGCAGATCACGCAGGAACTGGGCGAGTTGTCGAAGAAGGCACGCGACGGCAAGCTGACCCCGGCCGAGATGACCGGCGGTTGTTTCTCGATCTCTTCGCTGGGCGGCATCGGTGGGCGCTATTTCACGCCCATCGTCAATGCGCCCGAGGTGGCTATCCTGGGCCTGACCAAGACCTTCATGGAGCCGGTGTGGGACGGCAAGGCTTTCGAGCCGCGTCTGACCCTGCCCATGTCGCTGTCCTATGACCACCGGGTCATCGATGGCGCCTCCGCCGCGCGTTTCGCGGCCTACCTGAGCCAGGTGCTCGGCGATTTCCGCCGGGTGCTGCTCTGACCAAGGAGAACTGAATGGCACTGGTAGAAGTCAAGGTTCCCGACATCGGCGACTTCGCCGAAGTGGCGGTGATTGAGGTGCTGGTCAAGGCCGGCGACACCATCAAGGCGGAGCAGAGCCTGATCACGGTCGAGAGCGACAAGGCCTCGATGGAGATCCCGTCCAGCCATGCCGGCGTGGTCAAGGAGCTCAAGGTCAAGCTCGGTGACAAGGTCAAGGAAGGCTCGGCGGTGCTGTTGCTGGAAGCCTCCGATGCTGTGGCACCTGCTGCCAAATCTGAAGAAAAACAGGTGCCTGAGCCTGCCGTTGCTGTGCCAGTAGCTCCTAAAAATGTAGCATCCGTTGCGCCATCGGCAGCCAGCTTTGCCGGCAGTGCCGACCTGGACTGCGACGTGTTGGTGCTTGGTGGCGGCCCCGGCGGCTACTCGGCCGCTTTCCGTGCCGCCGACCTCGGCCTGAAGGTGGTGCTGGTCGAGCGCTACGCCACGCTGGGTGGTGTCTGCCTGAACGTGGGCTGCATCCCGTCCAAGGCGCTGCTGCACGTGGCCGCGGTGATGGACGAGGTCAGCCACCTGGGCGACCTCGGCGTGGACTTCGGCAAGCCGGTGGTCAACATCGACAAGCTGCGTGGCCACAAGGAGAAGGTGATCGGCAAGCTCACTGGCGGCCTGGCCGCCATGGCCAAGATGCGCAAGGTGGCGGTGGTGCGCGGCTACGGCGCCTTCGTCGGCGCCAACCACGTCGAGGTGGAGGAAACCACCGGCACGGCGCAAGACAAGACCGGCAAGAAACAGGTGGTGGCGTTCAAGAAGGCCATCATCGCGGCAGGTTCCTCGGCGGTACGCCTGCCTTTCATGCCGGACGATCCGCGTGTGGTGGACAGCACCGGCGCGCTGGCACTGAAGGAAGTCCCCAAGCGCATGCTGATCCTGGGTGGCGGCATCATCGGCCTGGAGATGGGCACGGTCTACAGCACGCTGGGTGCTCGCCTGGACGTGGTGGAGATGATGGACGGCCTGATGCAGGGCGCCGACCGTGACCTGGTCAAGATCTGGCAGAAGATGAATGCGCCGCGTTTTGACAACATCATGCTCAAGACCAAGACCGTGGGTGCGAAAGCCACGCCGGCCGGTATTGAGGTGACGTTCGAAAGTGCCGAGCCGGGTGGGGCGGTACCGCCACCGCAGACCTACGACCTGGTGCTGCAAGCCGTGGGCCGCAGCCCGAACGGCAAGAAAATTGCCGCCGACAAGGCTGGCGTGGCCGTCACGGAGCGCGGCTTCATCAACGTCGACATCCAGATGCGCACCAACGTGCCGCACATCTTTGCCATCGGCGACATCGTCGGCCAGCCCATGCTGGCGCACAAGGCGGTGCACGAGGCGCATGTGGCAGCCGAGGTGATTGCCGGCGAACTGCAGGGCAACCAGGAACTGGCCAGCGCGGCGTTCAACGCCCGTGTCATTCCGAGTGTGGCCTACACCGACCCCGAAGTGGCCTGGGTCGGTCTGACCGAAGACCAGGCCAAGGCGCAGGGTATCAAGGTCAAGAAGGGCCTGTTCCCGTGGACGGCGTCCGGCCGCGCCATTGCCAACGGCCGCGACGAAGGCGTGACCAAGCTGCTGTTCGACGAGGAAACGCATCGCATCGTCGGTGGCGGCATTGTCGGCACGCATGCCGGTGACATGATCGGCGAGATCGCGCTGGCGATCGAGATGGGGGCTGATGCGGTGGACATCGGCAAGACCATCCACCCGCATCCCACGCTGGGTGAGAGCATTGGCATGGCCGCGGAGGTGGCGCACGGCAGTTGTACCGATGTGCCGCCAGCCAAACGCTGAGGCGCGGCATTTGTAACAAAGGGGTGCACGCTGTGCACCCCTTTTTTTCATGGGCATAACGCTCTCTCTGGTGTGTATCAAACTCAGGACCGTCACAGATCGACACATGTCGTTACAATGATTCCAGTTTCTTCGTAGGGAGGGGGCAGCCTGGACAGCAAGGCTGTATCAAAAAATAAATAGCACCCCTGTTGCTTGAGCTGTCTTCGCAGGAGGAACAGGGATGGTGTGCGGAAGCAATGGCGTCACCGGCCGGCAGTGGGCTGCTGCCGGTGGCTTGGCATGCGCGTGCATCGCGCGATGGGTATGTGTTCTGGGGCTGGCGGTCGTGTCCGCTGCTGCACATGCACAAGCTGAGCCGCCGCCAGCGAGTACCGATCCGGGGCGCCTGCGTGAGCGTTTTGACGTTCCGGTGTCACCGCCGCGTGAGGCACAACTGCCGGAACTCAAGGCGGGCGCACGCGAAGAGGTGCCTGAGGCTGTCAAGGCCATCCGCGTTACCCTGCGCGAGATCCAGGTGGACGGTTCCACCGTTTTTACCCCGGCGCAGTTGCGCGAACAGACAGACACCTACCTCGGCCGCGAGATCACCGGCAGCGACATCTTTGGTCTGGCGCAGGCGCTGACCGCCTTCTACCGCAATGCGGGTTATTTCCTGTCGCTGGTCATCGTGCCGCCGCAGACGCTCACCGATGGCCGGCTGACGTTGCGCGTGATCGAGGGTTATGTCCACGAGGTGTACATCGAGGGCGACGAGCGTGTGCGCAAGGAGCTGGCGGCCATCGGGGAAGAGATCAAGTCGATCCGGCCCTTGCGCGCCGAGGTGCTGGAGCGCTACCTGCTGATTGCCAACGAGTTTCCGGGTACGCAGCTGCGCAGTGTGCTGACGCCGTCGGACGTGCCAGGGGCGGCGGACCTGACCTTGATTGCCAAGATCAAGAACGTCGAGGGTTTTGCCTCGATCGACAACTACGGCACCCGCTACCTGGGGCCGAACCAGGCCATGGTGGGGGTGTCGGTCAACCAGTTGCTGGGGGTCAACGACCAGTGGCGTTACATCGGCGTGGGCACCGGTGACACCGAGATGGCCTACCACCAACTGGCCTACAGCCAGACCCTGAATCACGAAGGGTTGAAGGTGGGGGTGACGGTGTCGCAGGCACGCACGCAGCCGGGCGACAGTCTCAAGGCCAACAACATTCTGGGGCGTTCGGAAGGTGTGTCGCTTTCGCTCGGTTATCCGCTGCTGCGCACGCGCAACCAAAGCCTGCTGAGCCGCCTGGTGTATGACGTCACCGACATTGACGGTAGCAGCGGGGGAACGAGTACCACCGAGGACCGCATCCGTGCCGTCCGTGCCGGCTTGAGCTGGTTGCTGCTGGACCGTTGGGATGGCCAGAACACGTTGGAGCTGGATGTCAGCCAGGGTGTGGGTGGCACCACCAGGACTGACCCCTTGAAAAGCCGCGCCGGAGCGGACGGCCTGTTCAGCAAGCTCACTTTCGACTACACGCGCGTCCAGCCCCTGAGCGCCCGCTGGGCCTTAACGCTGGGCGTGCTGGGCCAGTGGACCGGGGACACTCCTTTGCTGTCGTCTGAACAGTTGGCTCTGGGCGGCCGGCGTATCGGCCGGGCTTACGAGTCGGCCGAACTGGTGGGCGATCGTGGCCTGGCCCTGCGCCTGGAGCCGCGTTACCAGGCGAGCTCGACCTTGTCATGGCTGCCGGCCTATCAACTGCTCGGTTTCTACGAAATAGGTGAGGTCACCCAAGTGGTGGTGCAGTCGGCTGGGACGCCGGCCACGCAAAGCCTGGCATCGGCCGGCATTGGTGCGCGGCTGTTCATGGCCGGCAACCTGACGGCGCAGATGGAAGCCGTCTGGCCTTTGACCAAGCCGCTGGCCAGCAGCACGCCGGACAGCGGCAAGTCGATGCGTTTGCTGGCATCGCTGATGGTTCGTTTCTAGTTGGGTAGGAAATGAGTTTGGGAAGGAGAGCAACATGACAAGTCAACGCAGGTTCTCGAAACACCACCGCCGGCCACGTACCGAGACGGTCAGACCGACCCTCAAGACCTTGCCGTTGGCGGTGGCCTTGTGCTTCTGTGCGCCGCTGTGGGCCGACACCATCAATCCCGGGACCGTGGCAGGGCTGCCCACTGGCGGCACCGTGGCTGCGGGCACGGTGAGTTCTCAACTCAGCAGCAGCCAGCTGACCCTGACCCAGACCACACAACGCGCGGTGATCGACTGGCAGTCGTTCAACATCGCTGCGGGCAAGACCACGCAGTTCATCCAGCCCGATGTCAGTTCGGCTGTGCTCAACCGCGTGGCTGCCAGCGCGAACATGTCGCAGATTTACGGCAGCCTGTCGGCCAACGGCACCGTGGTGCTGATGAATCCCAACGGGGTCTATTTCCATCAGGGGGCGAACATCAACGTCGGCTCATTGATCGTGACCTCCGGCCGCATTGACCAGTCCCAATTCATGGCCGAAGGGCCGATCACCATAAGCGATGCGATCAGCGGCAGCATCACCAACGAAGGCAGCATCACGGCTGAAAACGCGGGCTTGGTGGCCCTGGTGGCGCCCTCGGTCGTGAACAAAGGGGCGATCATCGCCACGGGTGGGCGCATTGCTCTCTCGGGTGCCGACCGGGCCACGGTGTCGCTCAGCGGGGGACTGTACGAGTTTGCGGTGCCCGCCGGGGCACAGGGCACCAATGCCACGATCAGCAATATGGCGGGGGCGCGTCTTGAAGGCGCACGAATCCTGCTGAGCACCGGTGATGCGGCCAATCTGGTGTCCGGAGTCATCAACCTGGAAGGTGTGCAACAGGCCAGCAGCGCCATCGTGGTCGATGGCAATACCGTGGTGCTCAAGTCCGCCCTCAATGCGCCCAGTGCTGGTATTGCCGGCAGTTCCAACACCGTAAAGGTGCATGACACGGCTTCGATTCAGGATGCCGTGAAGATCGTCAAGACCGGCACGGCGGGTGCCGGCGCGACGGTGGAGTTGCAGGCCGGCACCTTCAACCAACAGGTCAAATTGAACAAGGCCAATATGACCTTGCGCGGGGTTGACAATGCCAAGATCGTCGTGCCGAACAGCACAACGACTGGCGTCGAGGTACTGGCCAACAATGTGACTGTTCAAGGGCTGGAAATTGCAGGGCCGCTGACAGCGCCGTATTCGTCACTGACAACCGATCAGTGGGGTGCGACGCCCAACAGCCTGGGCATCTTCGTCAACCAAAACGTCACCGGCTTCAACATCACGGGCAACAAGATCCACGACGTCCGTACCGGGATACGCGTCTTTGGCACGGGCAACGTTGGATCGATCACCAACAACGAGATCGAAAACACCAAGGGTGGCATTCTGTTCCAGTACACGAATGGAACGGGCGTCACGATGACCGGTAACAGGGAAAGAGAAGGCGGTGTCGGCAACGAATGGGGTATCGGCTTAAACATCAACAGTGCGAATTCCAACACCGGCGATGCCCCCGCCGAGTGGCAGGCGTCGTTGCTCGCGTTGGCCAATGCGAACAACAAGATGGCGGTGGAAGACCGCAAGTACGCAACCTCGAACCGCACACGCGTGATCGTGGACGACGACAGCACGGCCACCTCTGGCGACGACTTCAATATGGGGAACGGACTGGGTAATGCTCGCCAGCCGCTCAAGACCATCCAGTCCGGCATCTATGCCGTGGTGAAGGGCGGAACGGTGCAAGTTAGGGCGGGTACCTACACCTTGGCTTCCACGCTCAATGTCAACAAGAGCGTCACGCTGGACGGTGCCGGGGAAGCTCAGACTCTCATTGACGCGCGGGGCGTCACGGGCAATTACGGCATGTACGTGACGGCCGATGATGTGACGCTGAGTGACTTTATGCTCTACGGGCCGTCCAACGACGTTGGTACCGCCTATGGCATCAAGGTGTCGCCAGGCGGTTCGGCCGACGCGCGGCTGCGCAATTTCACGATTCGCAACGTCACCAGCCGTGGCGCTGGCCGGGCCGAGTTGGACTTGAATGGCGTTGATGGGGCCTTGATCGACAACGTGACGCTGAACGGTGCCCGGGTCAGTGATGGCGAGGAAACCCAAGGTGCTGGTCTTCAATTGACCGACAGCGCCAATGTGACGGTGCGCAATACCACGACCCTGAACAATAAATGGGGTGGCCTGGCGCTGTACCAGGCCAACCGCAGCTACAACCAGCGGGTGAACAACATCAGCATTGAGGCCAGCAACAGCTTCAACGAAGCCAACCCGGTCTACATGCAGGACGAGTCGGCCTTGCACGACTTTGGCAGTCTGAACATTGCCGGTTTCAGTTATGCCGTACGCAATGCGGGCAGCACGGCCAGCAACCAGTACACCTGGTTGCAGCGCACGAAGCAGAAGGCGTATGACTACGCTGTGTACCTGCCGACGGCTGGTGCGAGCTATATCCAGGGCTGGAGCGGCTCGGCCACGACGCAGAATTTCGAGGTCGGCGTCGGCAATCTCACCGCCGGTGGTCAACAAGCGATGTCAATCGGTACGGCCATCGATCAAGCCAGCAGTGGCGCTACGGTCAATGTCGGTGCTGGAACCTTTGCCGGCTTCAGGGTGAACAAGGCAGGCCTCACGGTGTTGGGTGATCGGGGCAGCCTCACTGCGGCTGGCCCGGGCTTGTCCGCACCGCGGATCAACACCTGCACGGCCTGGGGCGGCAGCGTCTGCGCCAGTGTGCTGATCGATGCCGAAAACGTGACCGTCAGCGGCTTCGACATCAGTAATGCCAACGGCGCATACGGTGTCCAGATCGGCGTGATCGGCGGGGCGCATGCCAATGGTGCAACGCTGTCTTACAACCGGATTCACGACATCCATGGCATCAGCAGCGGTGACGGTATCCGCGCTGTCGCGGTCGAGCCGGCCGATAACGTAACCATCAAGTACAACCTGATCGAGGACATCAGCCCGACGAACGCTGCGGCCGGCAGCTGGGGCAAGACGGTAGCCGGCATTTTTGCCCGCGTACGTGCCGGCGCGACATCCAACTTGGCGATTGAAGACAACGTCATTCGCAACATCAGTATTTCCGGGGCGACGTCCTCTGTTTACAACGGCGAGACCGTCTACAACGGCGCGAAAGGGATCTGGATTGGCAGTTCGGAAGGAACTACCACGGCCAGCGACGTCACGATTGCCCGCAACCAGATCAGTGGCGTGCGCTCCAACCTCATCGCCGAAGGCATTCTGGTCAATCACGGTCGAACCTACGGCGCACCGTCCACTGGCAGGACGACAGACCTGGAGATTAGCCGCAACACCATCAGTGATGTGGTGGGGGGTGTCTCCAGTCATGGCATTGAGCTGAGCGGCCCGACACCGGATGCGGTCGTGAGTCAGAACGCTGTCGACCTTGCGACTTCCTCGGCTACCAACACGGCCGGTGTTTACATCGACACCAACGCCAATGCCAACAATGCCGCTTCCGGCATCGTGATTTCGGGCAACAGCCTGACCGGCAACGGTTACGGCGTCGCCGTGGCCGGAAACGCCACCGTCAACGCTTCGGGCAACTGGTGGGGCAGCAGCAGTGAGAGTGCCGTGATGGCCAGAACATCTGGCGCGGTGGATTTCTCCCCCTTCCTCATGAGCGGCGTCGATACCAGCCTCGCCGCCTCGGGTTTTCAGGGGGATGTCTCCAATGTGGCGATCACCAGAATGGGCGCGCAGACGGGCAGTACCGGTCGCATCCAGGAAGGGGCTAACCTAGCTGGGGTCGGTGGAACGCTCAATATTGCGGGTGGGACGTACGCGGAAGATCTGCAGTTCAGTAACCGCTACAACCTGCGCTTCAGCGGCGTGACCCTGGATGGATTGAGGCTCAATGCCGGTGCTGCCGGCTCGGGTATTGGCGGGGATGTGACCGTCACCGGCGCGGCGGGGATTCGCTTTGATGCGGCGGTGAACCTGCTGGCCGACACCACCCTGGCAACCAGGGGCCGCGACATCCAGCTCAATGGTGCCGTTCAGAACAGTGGTGGCACGGCCCGTGCCTTGACGTTGACGACGACCGGTTCCGGCGACAACCGCGGCGACGTGGCCCTGCACAGCGGCGGCGCCGACGGCAATGCGCTGGGGCAACTGAACGTGACGGCCAGGAACGTCACTTTGGGTAACACCCTCTGGGTTCGGAACTACGCGATCGATGCTAGCGGCGATGTGGCCCTGAGCAACAGCACGCTCAAGGCCACGGCGGCCGGCGTGACCAGTTCGCTGACGGCAGGAGGTAACGTGACTGGCGCCACCACCAGCGTAGGTGGCATTGTGCTCAACAGTGACGGCAATGTTGCCGCCAATGTCTCGGCTGGCGGCTTGGCCAGCGTGAGCGGCCGCAACGTCAGTGGGGCCATCAGCGGCGCGTCGGTGGCGGTCACGGCCCAGCAGACACTGGATGCGACGGTGACGGCGGCGACATCCGCGACGCTGACCAGTGACGGCAATGTGGCTTCCAATGTCTCGGCTGGCGGCTTGACCACTGTGCGCGGCCGCAACGTCGGAGGGACTATCAGCGGCGCGTCGGTGGCGGTCACGGCCCAGCAGACACTGGATGCGACTGTGACGGCGGCGACATCCGCGACGCTGACCAGTGAAGGCAATGTGGCGGCCAATGTCTCGGCCGGTGGCTTGGCCACCGTGAGCGGGCGCAACGTCGGCGGGACTATCAGGGGCTCATCGGTGGCGGTCACGGCCCAGCAGACGCTGGATGCGACGGTGACGGCGGGCACCTCCGCGACGCTGAGCAGTGACGGCAATGTGGCTTCCAATGTCTCTGCCGGTGGCCAGGCCAATGTGCGCGGTAGCAACGTCAGTGGGGCCATCAGCGGCTCATCGGTGACGGCCACGGCCCAGCAGACGCTGGATGCGGCTGTGACGGCGGGTACCTCCGCCACGCTGACGGGGCGAGAGATTCGCGGCAGCGTGAACACCTCGACGTTGACCGCGCGTGCCGACACCACCATGAACCTGGCGCTCGACGTGACCAACGCCGATCTGTACGCTGGTACCCGCGCCGACTTGAGCGGACGAGCCGGTCGTGTGGTCGTGGAGTCCAAGAACAGCTATTTCAGCGGCAGTTTCCCGTCGGTGGAAGGCAAGGGGACCAGTGTGCCGTTCATCAACGGTGTGCCGCAACGCAGTGAGACGGTGCCCCCGTCAGCCGTCATCGTCCGGCCGCCGGTGATTGTGTTGCCGCCATTGCCGCCAATGCCGCCATCGCTGCCACCGACCCCGGTGACGTCGTATGCCAGTGTCGATATGCCATCGCTGCCACCAACCGCGTCGGGGGGTGACCTGCCCGGTTTTTCCGGACCAATGATTTCTAGGAAGATGGCTCCCAACCCACGAGGAGCCTATGAGAAAAAGTCGATTCACGGAAGAGCAGATGGTCACGGTGCTGCGCGAAGCGGACCGCACCACGGTGGCCGA
>JAUXVI010000057.1 GCA_030680575.1 Hylemonella sp. | reverse complement strand
ATGGAAGGCGCCTACAAGGCCATGAAGACCGGCTATGTGGACGAGACCTGGGCCAAGGAACACCACGAACTCTGGTACGACGACATCAAGGCCGGCAAGATCCCCGCGCACCGCACGGCTGCAGCGGCCGCGTCGGCCGCCAGCGACGCACCCCGCGCAGCTTGAGCCCACCGATTTTTCTGAATCAAGGAAACCCCATGAAACGCAGCCTTCTGTGCCTCTCGATGCTGCTGGCCACCTCGGTGTTCGCCAAGCTGCCAGCGCCGGTGTTGACCGACGAAGCCAAAGCCAAGGCCGAAGAAGCCAAGGCCAAAACGGCCTGGGCGGCCAAGGTCGACAACTACAAGCTCTGCCTGTCGATGGACCGCGCGGCGGGCAACTACTTCAAGACCGCCGCGTCCACCGGCAAGTCCGTCAAGCCCGCTGCGGCGTTGCCGGCCTGTGCCGATCCGGGGCCGTTCACCTACGTGGCGGTTGCTGCGGCGGCCGTGGCCAAACCGGTCGAAGCCGCGGGCGCTCACTCGCCCAGCACGACGGCGGCCAGCCCACCCAGCGGCAAGGCGCCTGCGGCAGCCACCACCGGCAAGTGATCCGCCGCAGCGCAACCATTTCCGGTCTGCCTGCGTTTGAAAGGGCCGCGCCTCCGGGTGCCGGCCCTTTGACTTTGTTGTCATTGAATCTGCTGTAGTCTGCCGCCATGCCTTTGCCCCACCTCACCCAGGCGCGTGCGCCACTGACCCGCGAAGTCGAGGTCATGAACCAGCACGGCGAGCGCGAGACCATCTCCATCCCCGCCGAGCGCGACCTGACCGTGTACGTGGACAAGCGCGAGCTGGTGACGCTCATGACGCTGGGCGCGCACCCCGAATGGCTGGTGCTGGGCTACTTGCTCAACCAGCGCCTGATCGCCTCCAGCGACGATATCGAGTCCATCACCGTGGACTGGGAAGTGGGCGCAGCCTCGGTCAAGACACGCCACGGCATCGACCACATCGAAGAGCGCACCTCCAAACGCGTGGTCACCACCGGGTGTGGGCAGGGCAGCGTGTTCGGCAACCTCATGGACGAGATCGACAGCATCCAGCTGCCGGCCAACATGGTGCTGCGCCAGTCGCAGCTGTACGCCATCGTCAACGCGATCCGGCTCAAGGAGAGCACCTACAAGTCGGCCGGGTCGGTGCACGCGTGTGCGCTGTTCCGCGGCGATGAGTTGCAGTTGTTTGTTGAGGATGTTGGCCGCCACAACGCGGTGGACACGATCGCCGGCTGGATGGCAATGACCCCCACGCTCCCCACTGCGTGTGGTTCGCTGCCCCCCGAGGGGGCTGACCCGGCTTGGGGCGGCCCGGCGCCGGATCGCACAGCGCCCACTGGCGACAAGATTTTCTACACCACGGGCCGCCTCACCAGCGAGATGGTCATCAAGTCGGCCCAGATGGGCGTGCCGATCGTGGTGTCGCGCAGCGGCATCACGCAGATGGGGCATGCGGTGGCCGAGCGTGTCGGCCTGTGCACCATCGGTCGGGCGACCAACAAGCATTTTCTTTGCTACACCGGCGTGCAGCGCCTTCAGTTGCAGCCGGAATTGGCAGGCCCCAAGCTGCGCGCGGTGGCCTGAAGTCCTTGGTCGGGCAAACGGGCGGTACTTGCCCTAAGCTTGCGGCATGAACATCACTTTCTGGCAACTTGGCTGGCGCACCCTGTGGCGCGATCTGCGCTCCGGTGAACTGCGCCTGCTGCTGCTGGCCGTCACGTTGGCGGTGGCGGCGCTCACCGCCGTCGGGTTCTTTGCCGACCGGCTCAAGGGCGGCCTGCAGCGCGACGCGCGCCAGCTGCTCGGCGGAGACGCCGTGGTGGCGAGTGACAACCCGGCCCCCGAGGCTTTTGCCAAGCAGGCGCGGGCGCTGGGCTTGACGGTGTCGACTTCGCTGAGTTTCCCCACCATGGCACGCGCGCCGGAGGAACGTGGCGGCGGCAGCCGGCTCGTGGCGCTGAAGGCGGTGGAGGATGGCTACCCGCTGCGCGGCCAGTTAACCGTGGCCAGTGATGCGGCCGCGCCGGGGCAAAAGACGGATGAGATTCCGGCGCCGGGCGAGGTCTGGGTCGACGCGCCGCTGCTGGAAGCCCTCGGGCTGCAGGCGGGTGACGCGCTGCTGCTGGGCGAGCGCAGCTTCCGCATTGCCCGCGTCATCGTGCTGGAGCCCGACCGTGGTGCCGGCTTCATCAACTTCGCGCCGCGCGCCATGATGCGCGAGGCCGATATTGCCGCCACCGGATTGATCCAGCCAGCCAGCCGCGTCAGCTACCGGCTGGCCGTGGCCGGTGCCGACCGTGCTGTGGCGCGCTACGTGAAATGGGCGAATGACGAGATCACCCAGCGTAGCCTGCGTGGCCTGCGCGTCGAGTCGCTGCAGGGCGGCCGGCCCGAGATGGGGCAGACGCTGGACCGGGCTGAGAAATTTTTGAACCTGGTGGCACTGCTGGCGGCCCTGCTCAGTGCGGTGGCGGTGGCGCTGGCCGCGCGCGGTTTTGCCAGCAACCACCTGGACGACTGCGCCATGCTGCGTGTGCTGGGCTTGGGCCACCGCACCATCGCCTGGAGCTACACCTTCGAGTTCGTGCTCGCTGGTCTGGCCGCCAGCACGGTGGGCGTGCTGTTGGGTTACGCCGTGCACTATGTGTTTGTGCTGCTGCTGGCCGGCCTGGTGGAAACCACCTTACCGGCACCGAGCATCTGGCCGGTGCTGTTCGGCCTCGGTATGGGGCAGACCTTGCTCGTGGCCTTTGGCCTGCCGCCGGTGCTGCAGCTGGCCCAGGTGCCGGCGCTGCGTGTGCTGCGGCGCGATGTCGGCAACCTGCGCCCGGCCTCGCTCGGCGTGTTGGCGCTCGGCGTTGCCGGTTTTGCGGCGCTGCTGCTGGCGGTGAGCAGCGACCTCAAGCTCGGGTTGATTGCCGTCGGTGGTTTTGCCGCCGCGGTGGCGCTGTTCGCTGCCGCCAGTTGGGGGGCGGTGTGGCTGCTGCGGCGCGCGGTGAACGAGGCCAGCGCCCCGCGCTGGCTGGTGCTGGCCACGCGCCAGATTGCGGCCCGACCAGCCTACACCGTGGTGCAGGTGAGCAGCCTGGCGGTGGGCCTGCTGGCGCTGGTGCTGCTGGTGCTGCTGCGCACTGACCTGATTGCCGGCTGGCGCCAGGCCACGCCGGCCGATGCGCCGAATCGTTTTGTCATCAACGTCCAGCCCGACCAGGGCGACGCCTTCCAGCAGGCCTTGAAAAACGCAGGCGTCAGCGGCTACGACTGGTACCCCATGATCCGCGGCCGGCTGGTGGCGGTGAACGGCCGCGACGTGAAGCCGGAGGACTACGCCGAAGACCGCGCGCGCCGGCTGCTGGACCGCGAGTTCAACCTGTCGCACAGCGCTACCTTGCCCGTGCACAACCCGGTGGTGGCCGGGCAGTGGACGGCAGAAGAAGAGGGCGCCATCAGCATGGAGGAAGGTATCGCCAAGACGCTGGGCCTGAAGCTGGGCGACCGTCTGCGCTTCGACATCGCCGGTGTGCCGACCGAGTCCACCATCACCTCGCTGCGCAAGGTGGACTGGGGTTCGATGCGCGCCAACTTCTTCGCCATCTACCCGGTCAGCCGCATGCCCGAGGTGCCCAGCACCTACATGAGCGCCTTCCGCGCGCCGGACGTCAAAGGCTTTGACAACGCGCTGGTGCGGCACTTCCCCAACATCACGGTGGTGGACATGAGCACCACGCTGCTGCAGGTGCAGCGCGTGCTGGACCAGGTGATCCGCGCGGTGGAGTTCCTGTTCGGCTTCACGCTCGCTGCCGGCCTGGTGGTGCTGTTGGCGGCGGTGACGGCCACGCGCGAGGATCGGGCACGCGAGTTCGCCATCATGCGCGCGGTGGGTGCCAGCGCCGGCCTGCTGCGCCAGGTGCAGCGCGCCGAGCTGCTGGGTGTCGGCCTGCTGGCCGGTTTCCTGGCCTCGGTGGTGGCTGCAGCGGTGGGCTGGGCGCTGGCGCGTTTTGTCTTCGAATTCGACTGGAGCGTCTCCTTGTGGGTGCCGCTGCTCGGGGCACTGGCCGGTGCCGTGCTGGCACTGGCAGCCGGCTGGTGGGGCCTGCGCGACGTGCTGCGCCGGCCGGTGGTCGAGACGCTGCGTCGCGCGGCGCAATGAACTGAATTTGATTTGCTATTAATTTAATAGCTGTTCGCGCATAGTTATCAAGGGCCGAATGCCATTTTGACCATGAATACAGAAGAGAAGCCGGAGCCGGCCAGTGCCTTTGACTGGATCGGCGGCGAAGAACGTGTGAAGGCGCTGGTGGAGCGCTTCTACGATTTGATGGACCTGGAGCCGGGCTACAAGGAGTTGCGCGCCGCCCACGGCAGCGATCTGGCCAGCGCACGCGAAAAACTGTTCTGGTTCCTCTGCGGCTGGCTCGGTGGCCCGCAGCACTACATCGAACGCTTCGGCCACCCGCGCCTGCGCGCGCGGCATATGCCGTTCAAGATCGGCATCCTGGAGCGCGACCAGTGGCTGGCCTGCATGGACCAGGCCATGGGCGAGGTGGGGATCGAGGAGGCGCTGCGGGCGCGCTTGCGTGAGTCGTTCTTCGGCACGGCGGATTGGATGAGGAATACGCCACAGTAGTCAGTTACAGACCTTGCGGCGAAAAGGCTCGCGCAGCAAGGGTCGCCATGAGCGACTCTTCGGACTGAAAGAGTGAGAAGGCATTGATGTTGTATTCGTCAAGCCGCTTTATTACTTTGGCAGACTCAGATGCAGGCACAGTGAATTTCCACAGCTTGTCTTGAGACTCTTCGTGTCTGGCGAAAACGTCCGAGTGTGGTGCAAACCGCCAACTTCCCTCGATATGGTGGCCGCATAGCGTGTATTCGCCCTGCTGCAAGAAATGTCGTGGGTGGCTGCGAACATGCGGGCCAAGAGCCCTAATTTGTGCGGAACCCGAAGAACTGGACTTGCCACTACCTCTGTGTTCTTGGTAGACGAAGATAGATACACGTTCTGCTTTGGGACTATTGAAGGCGAAGAATGCTGCGACATAGAAAGACCGGGACCAATCCAGAAGTGGAGATGGGAAACCGTGGTGACGAAGGTATACGAGGAAGTCGTAGTGAGGTAGGTTCGAGAAGCGCAATGAATCGTACTCAGCAAAAGCCTGTCGCAGGCTTAGGTAGTCAATGTCTTCCCAAGTGCGATTGGTGAATGTCTCAATTTGCGTCTTTGCTATCGCTACGGCTCTGTAGTATTCGGCCAGTTCTTTTGATTGAGGTTTCGCTCTTTCTAGAGTGGTTTCAAGCGCCCAATCATGGTTGGCTTGTCCTCGGAACAAAAGATCTGAGAAATAACCTACGTCTAGCCCTTGTGAGGTTGCGTTGGACTCGGCCATTTGGCGGACATGCGCTTCCAATTCATCCCAGGTTTTGAAATCTCGTTGGTAACTCATATGGCCCTCGCCTTAGTTAAGTTGACGCGGTGGCTGGCTGGAGCAGTACCACCAAGGCACCCGCACCACCCTCCGCCGGCTTGGCCTGCACAAAAGCCAGCACTTCCTTCTTCTGTACCAGCCAGCTGTGCACGCGGCTTTTCAGCACCGGGGTCTTGCCCGGTGAGCCGAGGCCCTTGCCGTGCACCACGCGCACGCAGCGGATGCCGTGTTTGCGGGCGTCGCGGATGAACTGGCCCAACGCACCACGCGCCTCGTCGGTGCGCAGGCCGTGCAGGTCGATCTCGCGCTGGATGGCCCAGTCGCCGCGGCGCAGTTTGCGCGTCACGTCGGGGCCGATGCCGGGGCAGCGGAAGCTCATGTGCTCGTCGGCATCCAGCAGAGTGCTGACATCGAACTCGTCGCTGATGGCTTCCACCAGCACCGCCTGCTCGTCGCGCTCGCGCTGTACCGGAATGGGTTTCGGTTGCTCTTTTTTCAATAGCGCCTGGCGCTTGTCAGTCAAGGGCTGGACGGCGCCAGCGGCCTTGATGAACAGGTCCTTGTCGGCCGTGGATTGACGCGCGGTGCGTTCACGCTCGGCCCGGCGCTCGGCTTCCAGCTTGGCCTGCGCTTCGATGGCCTTCTTGACCTGCTTCAGGTCGGCGAGCGACTTGACGGTGACCATCACACGAGCCCTTTTTCGGCCATCGACAGCGCTTGGCCGGGTGCCACGATCACGTGGTCGAGTACGCGCACATCGACCAGTGCCAGCGCAGCCTTGAGTGCCTGCGTCAGCGCCTCGTCGGCGCGCGAGGGCAACACCGTGCCGCTGGGGTGGTTGTGCGCCAGCACCACGGCGGCGGCATGGTGGTGCAGGGCGCGCAGCACCACCTCGCGCGGGTAGACGCTGGTCTGGCTCAGGGTGCCGCGGAACAGTTCTTCCAGCGCCAGTAGGCGATGCTGGCTGTCGAGGAACAGCACGGCGAACACTTCATGCTTTTTGGCGCCCAGGTGCAGCTGCAGGTAGTGCTTGACGGCCTCCGGTGTGTCGAGCGCGGCGCGTTCCTTTAACTGCTCGGCCATGGCGCGGCGCGCCAGTTCCAGCACGGCCACCAGCTCGGCCCGCTTGGCTGGCCCCAGGCCCTTGATGCGCTTCAAATCGTCGGCCGTGGCATGCAGCAGGCCGGCCATGCCGCCAAAACCGGTCTGCTCATTCAGCAGTTCCTGCGCCAGCTGCAGCACACCCTTGCCGGCCAGCCCGGTGCGCAGCAGCAGGGCCAGCAGCTCAGCGTCGCTCAAGGCGCCGGGGCCGCGGGCCAGCAGCTTTTCGCGCGGGCGGGCGTCGGGTGGAAGGTCTTTGAGCGGCATCAGAGGCTGGTTGACCCAAGGTTTTTACAATGGAGGCCAGTTTATAGGGACTTTTATGACCTCCACCCTTCCCCGCGTCCAGGCCGGCTCCTTCCTGACCCTGCATTACCGCCTGGCCGGTCCTGCTGGCGACATCATCAACACCTTCGAGGGCAAACCGGCCACGCTGTCGCTCGGCACGGGTGAACTCTCGCCGTCGGTGGAGCAATGCCTGCTGGGCCTGGAGGAGGGCGTGCGCCAGACTTTCGAACTGCCGGCCGGTGCCGCCTTCGGCGAGCGCAACCCCGACATGCAGCAGTGGCTGGCGCGCAAGGTGCTGACCGATATGGGCGACCCGCTGGAGCAATACAGCCTGGGCGACGTGGTGCAGTTCCCCACGCCCGACGGCCAGGGCCGCTTTGCCGGCGTGGTGCTGCAGGTGCGTGAAGACGGCGCTGTGCTGTTCGACTTCAACCACCCGCTGGCCGGCCAGCCCGTGACGTTTGAAGTGCATCTGCTGGGAGTGCTCTGATGCTGGACGAGATCATCCTCGCGGAGCCGCGCGGTTTTTGCGCCGGTGTCGACCGTGCCATCGAGATCGTCGAGCGCGCGCTGCACAAGTTCGGCGCGCCGATTTATGTGCGCCACGAGATCGTGCACAACACCTATGTGGTGAACGACCTGAAGGCCAAGGGCGCGATTTTCATCGAGGAGTTGGACGACGTGCCGCCTGGCGCCACCTTGATCTTTTCGGCCCACGGTGTCAGCAAGGCGGTGCAGCAGGAGGCTGCCCAGCGCGGTTTCCATGTGTTCGATGCCACCTGTCCGCTGGTGACCAAGGTGCACATCGAGGTCGCCAAGCTGCACAAGGAAGGTTATGAGTTCATCATGATCGGCCACAAGGGCCACCCCGAGGTGGAAGGCACCATGGGCCAGCTCGACAGTGGCATTCACCTGGTGGAGGACGTGGCCGACGTGGCGCACGTGCAGCCGGTGCAGACCGACAAGCTGGCCGTGGTGACGCAGACCACGCTGAGCATGGACGACGCGGCCGGCATCCTGGCGGCGGTCAAGGCGCGTTTTCCGAACGTGCGTGAACCCAAGCAACAGGACATCTGCTATGCCACGCAGAACCGGCAGGATGCCGTCAAGCTGCTGAGCCCGCAGGTGGACATCGTCATCGTGGTCGGCAGCCCGACCAGCTCCAACAGCAACCGCCTGCGTGAAGTGGCGGAAAAACTGGGCACCGAGAGTTACATGGTGGACAACGCCGACGAGCTGAAAGCCGAATGGTTCGAGGGCAAGGGCCGCGTGGGCCTGACGGCCGGCGCTTCCGCACCCAGCATCCTGGTGCGCCAGGTGGTGGACCGCATCAAGGCATTCGGTGCACTGTCGGTGCGCAAGATGGACGGCATCGAGGAAACGGTCAAATTCCCTCTGCCCAAGGGCTTGAAGACCGAACTCTGACCCCCTGTGCCTCATTGACCTGCCGACCTACAATTCAGCTATGCTAGACATCACCCTGCTCCGTAAAGACCTCGATTCGGTCGTCGCCCGTCTGGAGACGCGCAAGAAGCCGCAAGCCTTCCTGAATGTGGACGCCTTCCGCGCCTTGGAAGCCGAGCGCAAGACCATCCAGACCCGCACCGAAGAGCTGCAGGCCAAGCGCAACACCCTGAGCAAGCAGATCGGCGCGCTCAAGGGCAAGGGCGAGCATGCCCAGGCCGAAGTCGCCATGGCCGAGGTCAGCGCCCTCAAGGCCGAGCTGGAAAGCTCCGCGGCCCGACTGGACCAGATCCAGGCTGAGCTGCAGACCCTGCTGCTGGCCGTGCCCAACCTGCCGCACGAAAGCGTACCGGTGGGCGCGGACGAGACCGGCAACGTGGTGGTGCGCTCCTGGGGCACGCCCAAGGCCATGGATTTCACTATCAAGGACCACGTGGACGTCGGCGCCCCGCTGGGGCTGGACTTCGACCTCGGCGTCAAGCTCACCGGGTCGCGCTTCACCGTCATGAAGGGCGGCATTGCCCGGCTGCACCGTGCCATTGCCCAGTTCATGCTCGACGTGCAGACCCAGGAGCACGGCTACACCGAGTGCTACACGCCCTACATCGTCAATGCCGACAGCCTGCGCGGCACCGGCCAACTGCCCAAGTTTGAAGCCGACCTGTTTGCCGCCAAGAAGGGTGGCCAGGAAGGCGAGGTGGTCGAAGACGCGGCGCTCTACCTGATTCCCACCAGCGAAGTGCCGCTGACGAACTTCGTGCGCGACGAGATCGTGGCCGAGGCCGAACTGCCGCTCAAGTTCACCGCCCACACCCCGTGCTTCCGCTCCGAGGCCGGCTCCTACGGCCGCGACACGCGCGGCATGATCCGCCAGCACCAGTTCGACAAGGTCGAGATGGTGCAGATCGTGCACCCGGAGAAGAGCTACGACGCGCTGGAAGAGATGACGCGCCACGCCGAGGCCATCCTGCAAAAGCTAGGCCTGCCGTATCGCGTCATGAGCCTGTGCACCGGTGACATGGGTTTTGGGGCCGCCAAGACCTATGACCTGGAAGTCTGGCTGCCGGCGCAGAACACCTATCGTGAGATCAGCTCGGTCTCCAACTGCGAGGCCTTCCAGGCGCGCCGCCTGCAGGCGCGCTTCAAGAACGCTCAGGGCAAGAACGAGCTGGTGCACACCCTCAATGGCTCCGGCCTGGCGGTGGGCCGCACGCTGGTGGCGGTGTTGGAGAACTACCAGCGCGCCGACGGCAGCGTGGAAGTGCCGGCTGCCCTGCAGCCGTACATGGGTGGCATCAAGGAGCTGCGGCCGTGATCTCCCGCCTGCGGCGCGCCCTGTGCCTGCTGCTGCCCTTGGGTGCAGCGAGTGTGCAGGCCGCCGTGCCGGCCGCAGGCCAGCCCGCGCCGGACTTCACCCTGCCAGACCAGAGCGGCAAGCCGCGCCGCCTGGCTGACTGGCGCGGCAAGTGGCTGGTGCTTTATTTCTACCCCAAGAACGACACGCCCGGCTGCACCGAAGAGGCCTGCACCTTCCGCGACGACTGGGAGCAACTCAGCGCGCTCGGCGCCGAGGTGGTGGGCATCAGCGTCGACGACAGCGCCTCGCACGCGGCCTTTGCCCAGAAGTACAAGCTGCCGTTTCCCTTGCTGGCCGACACGCAAGGCGACGTGGCACAGCGCTATGGCGCCATCTCGGACTGGAAGCTCTTCAAGTTCGCCAAGCGCTACACCTTCCTCATCGACCCGCAGGGCCGCATCGCCAAGGTGTATCTGTCGGTCAACACCTCACGTCACTCGGCCGAGATCGTGGCCGACCTGAAACAGCTGAAGCAGACGGGGCGTTGAACGTGCCGGCCTGACACCGACTTGCGGCTCAAGCTTGCCGGCGCTGGCGTACGGCTTGCGCAAGACTCTCCAGCACCGGCACGGTCTGTTCGAAGCTGATGCAGGCGTCGGTGATGGACACGCCGTAGGCCAGCGGTTTGCCCGGCATCAGGTCCTGCCGGCCTTCGTGCAGATGACTTTCGATCATCAGGCCGATGATGCGGCGGTCGCCAGCGGCGATCTGGGTCGCCACGTCCTTGGCCACTTCGATCTGCCGCTGGTACTGCTTGCTGCTGTTGGCGTGCGAGACGTCGATCATCACCTGTGGCGGCAAGCCGGCGGCTTGTAGCACCTGGCAGGCGGCATCCACATCGGCTGCCGCGTAGTTGGGTGCCTTGCCACCGCGCAGGATGATGTGCACATCCCGGTTGCCGCGGGTCTCGAAGATGGCGGCCTGCCCCATCTTGGTCATGCCCATGAAGGCATGCGGTGCACGCGAGGCCACCACGGCATCGGCTGCCACCTTGACGCCGCCGTCGGTGCCGTTCTTGAAACCCACCGGACACGACAGGCCGCTGGCGAGCTGGCGGTGGCTCTGGCTTTCCGTGGTGCGCGCCCCGATGGCGCCCCAGCTCACCAGATCGCTGATGAACTGCGGGCTCAGCAGGTCCAGAAACTCGGTGCCCACGGGCAGACCCAGGTCCACCACGTCGAGCAAGAGCTTGCGTGCCATCTCCAAGCCCTCGTTCATGGCAAAGCTGTCATCGAGGTGCGGGTCGTTGATGTAACCCTTCCAGCCGACGGTGGTGCGGGGCTTCTCGAAATACACACGCATCACCACCAGCAGGTCTTGCGCATGCTTGTCAGCCTCCTGCTTGAGCAGCCGGGCGTAGGCCAGTGCCTGTTCATGGTCATGGATGGAGCACGGGCCCACCACCACCACCAGTCGGTCATCCTGGCCGTGCAAGACAGCCGAGATGTCCTGTCGTGAGCGCTCCACCAGGGCCAGCTGCTGCTCGGTGGCGGGCAGGCGCTCTTCAAGCAGCGCGGGGGTCATGAGGGGACGCACACACGAGATGCGGGTGTCGTCGATGCGGGTTTTATCCTGGGTGGAAAGCATGGAATAGTTCAGGTTGCAAAGCGTTGCGGTCCATCCGTTGGATGGATTTGAACAGGGCTCAGGATGACTGAGCCCTACGGGGGTGTAGGTCGGCTGCTGGCAATGCGGTGTTTCTCAGCTGCCCAGCACGCCCTTGAGGCCGGTGTAGATCGACACGGCCGTGGTGCCCACGGCCACGATCGAACTGCCGTATTCCTCCAGTTTTTTGATCAAGGCGCCAAGCTGTTGCGGTGTCAGATTGCCGCCCACCAGACGGGAGACGAGCGATCTGAGCAGGGAGTCGCGCGGCTTGCCGGCCGGGCGGTGGCTGCGCGAATTCAGCACGCCACCGAGCAGCATGCCGGTCAGGAAGCTGAAGGAGATGCTGGCGGCATATTCCAAGTATTCGCGCCATTCAAAGGCGTTTTGCGGCAGCACGGGCGTGTTGTCCACCAGACTGGTGATCCAGCTCATGCCGATGACGGAGGCAATGGCGAGAAATACGGTGCCGGCAAACCAGGGCAGGACCGCGCGCCGGCGGCGCAGAAAGAGCACCAGGCCGAAGGGCAGGGGCACGGCGATCGAGATGATGCGCAGGTACAGCAGGCTGGTGTCCAGGGCAATGGTGATCAGCCAGTGCGACAGCAACAGCAGGCCCAGAGGCAGCAAGATGAAGACCGTCAGGTTGAACAAGAAAGCCAGCGGTCCCGTGCGAACGGGGTGGAGTCGCTCATGGGCATTGGCCAGCTGCTGCTCCAGATCACGAATGCGCGCGTCAAAGCTGGCGGGGTCTGCCGCGGCCGCCAGTTGCCCCTCCAGTTTCGAGATCTTTTCCAGCAGCGGCTTGAAGAGATAGAGGTCCCGCGTGCAGACCTTGCAGACCAGTGCCTCGTCTTCGATATCACTCAGGCAATACGGACACTTCATTATTTGTTGACGACGATGGTCATCGTGCTGTTGGTCTCGCGGCCAGCACTGTCCTTGACGGTGACGCGCAGAGTGTGTTCACCCGGCGGCACTTCGGCTTGCTGGAAGTCGATGCCGGTCGGGGTGATGGCGGATTGCAGGCGTGAGGTCAGGTCCACGAAAGGCGATTTCATGTAGACCACCTTGACCGAATTGGGGTCGATCTTCTCGCCACCACGGGCTTCGAAATTGAGCTTGAGGTTGAATGGCGATTTGACCGCTGCCTCGGGCTCGGGCGACACCATCTTGATGGCGGGGCCGCGCGAAATGCCGCGCGTTGCCAGTGCGCCTGCGGCCGGAGGCAAGGCCGCTTCTTTGGTGGTGATCAAGGGAGCCGCCAGAGCCGCACCTTGAGTGAGCAGGCCAGACAGAAGCGCAGAAGCCAGGACAGTACGAATCATGTTTTTCTCCATCTCATTCGACACTTGCACAAAAGACCATGCCCAGCGACCCGTGCACGTCGCACCTTGGCCTAGTCACCGACCACCATGAAAGGCGCCCAGAAAAGGGGGTGGGCATAAGAATACTTCATTGCCTTGCCATCGCCCATGCCACCCTGGTCGATCAGCTGCAGCATGGCCTGGCGCAAGGCATCGGACTTCCCCGGTGCCTTGTCACCGGTCTGCTGGCGCCGGAACAAGTCTGTCATCAGCAGACGTGCTGCCACGGAATCGACCGGCCAGTTGGAAACCAGCAGTGCCTTGGCGCCGGCAAAGAAGAAGGCGCGGCCCAGACCGGACACCGCTTCCGAGCCCGCACCTTCGCCCGACGCCGTGTTGCAGGCGGACAGCACCACCCAGTCGGCATCCAGCTTGAGGGACAGCACCTTGTCCATGGTCAGCAGGCCATCGTCCTTGTCACCCGTCACATCGGGGGAGGTCAGGGCCAGGGCCGGCTGGCTCAGACCGTCGAGCTCTCCCGGCACCAGGCCGTGGGTGGCGAACATCACCACTTTGCGGTTGGAGAGGTCGGCTTCCATGACCGCCTTCACGCTGGCCTGCCGGTTCAGGTAGACATCAGAAGGTGCTGCGGCCAGCACCTTGGCGATGTCGAGGATTTCCTGCCGGGTGTCCGGCAGGCGCGGCAACATGCCCAGTTCTGCGGAGCTGACGCCGGCGGTCTTGGGCGCACTGCGCAGGTTCAGGGGCAGACCGCGTGTGGCCAGTTGCATCGTCTTGGCCTGGGCCCGGTCGGCACTCCTGGCCTGATCGCTGCTGAAGAAGGGGTCGCCGAAACCGATGAAGCTTTTGCGGTTGGGGTTGCCCGGCGGCGTGTTGCGCAAGGCGGCGAGCGCCGTGACCGAAGGCAGCTGGGCAATGGCGATGTCGCGGATCAGCCAGGGCACGGCCTTGTAGCTGGCAAACAGCAGTGCAGGGTTGCCTGCAGCGGGTGCCGTGTCCTGCGTGACCAGAACCGACAGCGGCAACTGCCCGAGTTCGGCGTGGGGCACGACCAGCAGGACTTTCTTGCCCTTGAGGCTCTCATGCACCGGCGCCAGGATCTGCTGGTACAGGTGGAAGGCCGCCTTCACGTCAAATGCCGGGATTTCGTCAATGGTGGCCACCCCTGGGTCCAGCGCTTTGCGCAAGTGGCTGACCTGCCGGGCCATCTCGCTGCGACCTAGCGCAACAGCCTTGAACAGCGGGATGTCGTGCTTGCTGATGGCCCAGACATAGGCTTCCTTTTCAGCAAAGTACCACGACACCAGCACCTCGTCGGCACGCAGGAGCGCGCGCGTGCGTTCCACCGTGGCGGGTTTGGGTTCGACCATCTCGGCGTAGTCGGGGTATTTGCGCTCGATCTCTTTTTTCAGCGTCTCGCGTTCGGCCTTGAAGGTTGTGATGTCCTGTCGGATCTTGGCCTGCACCGACGGCAGTTGTTGTTCGGGCGGGGCGGCCAGCAGGCCGGTCAGCAGTTCCGACAAGGAGTTGACACGGCGTTGCAGGTCCTGCTCCTTGCGCGCCAGTTGCGCCAATTGCGGGTCCTTGATGTTGGCGCGCGCGGCACTGGCCGTGAGCGCGCGCTGCACGCCGCTGCTCTTGGCCAGGTCGGCCACACGGAAGGCTTCGGCAGCAGCGGCTTGCGCCTGAGCCGGGTCGCTCTGGGCAATCCGGGCCAGCAGTGCGACGTAGTTTTCAAACAGGTAGGTGGTGCGTTGCTGTTGCTTGATGCTGGCGGTGTCGTTTTCGGCATCGCTGCGGGTCTGGTCGACCAGGATCGGTGCGGCTTCTCTGAATGCCGCATGGGCTTCCTTCAGCTTGCCCAGGTTCTGCAGCGAGACGGCATGAAAGGCGGCGATCAGGGCCGTGCGCGGCGAATTTTTGCCGGACTGGGTCTCGGCCCGTTTGAGCATGTGTTCCGCCATGGCCTGGGCCTCGGCCTGTTTGCCGATTCTCTGCATGGCCAGCACCCAGTCGAGATCGTCAGGGTTGAAGGTCTTTTGAAGCGCAGGATCCTTGCGCACGCCGGCCATCATCTCGTTGAAGACCTTGTCGGCTTCCTGGTGCTGTCCATCGGCGACCAGCGCCGTGGCATAGAACTTTCGTGCCATGGCCATGACGCGCGATTCATCGGTGATGCCGCTCTCGGTGTGGGCTTTCAGCGAGGCCCGTGCCAGCAGAACCGCTTCGGGGAAGCGCCCTTGCTCGGAAACGATTTTCGACATCGTGGCCAGCGCCTTGCCGACGTCCGTGGAATTGCGCCCGAAGTTGTCAAGGGCCAGCTTCAAGGCTTCACGGGCATAGAACTCGGCGTCGATCAGTCGTCTTTGCTGCAGCAGGACATCGGCCAGGTTCATGTTGCGCAAGATGATCTGGGACAGATGCATTCGGGGGTTGTTGGTGCCATCGCTGTAGGTGCGGCCACTGGTCGTCAGGTCATCCGCCTTGTTGGCACTGGTTTTCGCAGCCTGGTAGTTCTGCTGCAGCAGGCGCAACGCTTTGCGCAGAGAACGCTCGCTTTCGACCCATTGACCTTGTTGCCACAGAAGGGTGCCCCGCGCGCTCTCCACATTGGCTTCCCAGATCGAGATGTACTCGGCCACCAAAGGCGCGCGGCGCAGACGGTTCAGCAGGTTGTCCATCTCAACCAGCGTCGTCTTGGCGGCTTCAAAGTTACCGACAGTCGCGTAGTTGATCACCAGCAGACGGTTGACTGTCAGGAGAAAACCGCCCGCCTGAGGCACGCTGCGCAGCGCCTTCTTGGCCTTTTCCAGCGCATCAATGGCGTTGGCCGTGTTGCCGGCGAAACTCTCCAGTACCGACAGATCAATCAGGTCCCTGGCTTCCAGCTTGGGGTCGCTCAGGCGGCGATCGAAAGCTGCCTGGCGCATCTCGACGACCGCTTCGCTGATCCGCCCCAGTTTTTGCTGTGCCAAGGCGCGCTTGAAGTGGAACTCGTTCCAGGTCGGGTTGTCCGCGTTTGGGGCTGGTTGGGGCGTGGCCAGGATTTTTCTGGCCTGCTCGATCTCAGACAGGTCGATCTTGCCCTGTTCCAGCACTCGCAAAATGTCCTTGACGTCGCGTGGGGGGGGCTTGATGGCTGCGACATCCACCTCATCAGCACGATCCTGAGCTGGCGCTTGGGCAAGGGACGTGTTGAACCAAAACCCAGTCAGCAGGGTCATGGCGAGCATGAAGGCGGGACGGGTGATTGATCGCATGGCAGCCTTGCAATGAAGCGGTCTTCGCACTCTAGCGCAGACCGGATAAAAAACACAGCCCCTGATGCTGAGGCTGTACCCAGCCGGAAGACGGGGGCGGGATTCACGTGCCCTTGGAGATCCCCCGACTCCCGGGGATCAGCCTGACAGAAGGCACGAAGCCGACGCCTGCCAGCAATCCGCGGCCGAAACAGAACCGGAGATGGGCCACAATTCGAAAAGTTATGACATTTTCCACATTCAGATATGAAAAAAATCTTGCTTCTCGGCTCCGGTGAACTCGGTAAGGAATTCGTGATCAGCGCAAAGCGCCTGGGCTGCCATGTGGTGGCCTGTGACAGCTATGCGGGCGCTCCCGCCATGCAGGTGGCAGACGAAAACTGTGTGTTCAGCATGCTCGATGAGACCGCTTTGCGGGCTGCGATCCATCAGCACCAACCCGATCTGATCGTCCCTGAAATTGAAGCGATCAGAACAGAGGTCTTGTTGGAAGTCGAGAAAGAAGGGTTTGAGGTCATTCCCAGCGCCAGGGCGGCCAACCTCACGATGAACCGCGACCGGATCAGGGATGTGGCCGTCGGTTTGGGGGTTCGCACCGCCAAATTCAGCTACGCAGAATCGGCGCAAGACTTGCTGGCGCAGGCACAAACGATCGGATTCCCGGTGGTCATCAAGCCAGTCATGAGTTCATCCGGCAAAGGCCAGAGTGTCGCCAGAAGCGCCGCAGAGATTCAAGCGAGCTGGGACTATGCCTGCCAAGGCATGCGCGGTGATCGACAAAAGGTGATCGTTGAAGAGTTCATCCATTTTGAGTTTGAGATCACCCTTCTCACCATCCGACAGCGCAATGGAAAAACCATCTTCTGCGACCCGATCGGTCACGTACAGGAGCGAGGCGACTACCAGTACAGCTGGCAACCTCAAGCCATGAAACCGGACTACCTGAAAGCCGCACAAGAGATGGCCGAAAAGGTCACTTCGGACCTGGGTGGTGCGGGCTTGTTTGGTGTGGAGTTCTTCGTGACCCAAGACGAAGTCATCTTCAGTGAGTTGAGCCCCCGCCCGCATGACACAGGCATGGTGACGTTGATCAGCCAGAACTTGAGCGAGTTTGACCTCCACGCACGAGCAATTCTCGGATTGCCGATCCCGTTGATCGAATCGACCGAGGGCGCCAGCGCCGTCGTCTTGGCAACGCAGGATGGTGCAAATCCAAGCTACGCGGGTGTGGAAAACGCCATGAGCGAGCCTGGCATTGACGTGCGAATCTTCGGCAAGCCCACAACGCGTCCGTATCGCCGTATGGCTGTCGCGCTGGCAAAAGGCGCCAATGCTCTGGCCAGGGCAAGATCCGCAGCCAAAAAAATCACGGTGACATCCACCTGATGGCGGGTGGAAATAAAAACGGGCCGTGAAGGCCCGTTTTTATTTGCTGTCTGGCGGAGAGGGAGGGATTCGAACCCTCGGTAGGGTCGCCCCTACGCCTGATTTCGAGTCAGGTACATTCGACCACTCTGCCACCTCTCCGGGGTGTCTCGAAAGACCGCTATTGTAGCAGTGCTCAGGCCGCGTCCCGCAGTTGGTGCAGGGCGCTGACCACATCCTCCTGGGTCACTCCGTCTGCCGGCGTGAACTGCGCCGATGCGGCGTCGGCCTGCTGCAAGGCGCGGATGGCCTGGCCGGCATCCTTGGGCGCAGCGTAGCCGGTGCTCTGCAGCAGTAATTTGCCTTGCGCATCGACCAGCTTGAAGTAGAACTGGCCGTCGCTTTCACGGTATTGCTTGAAGGACGGCAGGGCCGCCTTGGCGGCTTTGACTTGTTTTTCACTGCCCTGTGCCCGCAGGTCGCGCAGACCAACGGCATGGCGCAGTTTGGCCGTGAAGGGCGTGGCGATGGCGCGCGCCTTGGCTGCGCCTGCATGCAGCAGATCTTCCAGTCGCTCCGGATGCCGCATCAAGGACTCGTAGGTGTCGCGCATCGGTGCGATTTCGTGGTCGATGCGCTCGAACAGCACCTGCTTGGCGTCGGCCCAGGCAATGCCGTCGGCGTAGGCCTGGCGCAAGGCGGCAGTCTCATCCGGTGTGGCAAAGGCCTGGTAGATCTGGAACAGCGCGGAACCCTCGGTGTCTTTCGGCTCGCCGGGCGCGCGCGAGTCGGTCTTGATGCCGGCAATCAGCTTACGCATCTGCTCGCGCGGGGCGAACAGCGGAATGGTGTTGTCGTAGCTCTTGCTCATCTTGCGCCCGTCGAGACCCGGCAGCGTGGCCACGGCTTCTTCGATCTGCGCCTCCGGCAGCACGAAGTGCTCACCGTAGCGGTGGTTGAAGCTGGCGGCCATGTCGCGCGCCATCTCGATGTGCTGGATCTGGTCGCGCCCCACCGGCACGCGGTGGGCATTGAACATCAGGATGTCGGCCGCCATCAGCACCGGGTACATGAAGAGGCCGGCGGTGACGTCGGCGTCCGGGTCGACACCGGCGGCGTTGTTCTTGTCGACCGAGGCCTTGTAGGCATGGGCGCGGTTGAGCAGGCCCTTGCCGCAGACGCAGGTCAGGAACCAGGTCAGCTCGGGGATTTCCGGAATGTCGGACTGGCGGTAGAAGGTGACGCGCTCGGGGTCGAGGCCGGCGGCGATCCAGGTGGCGGCGATCTCCAGCGTGGAGCGCTGGATACGCGCCGGCTCGTCGATCTTGATCAGGGCGTGGTAGTCGGCCAGGAAGTAGAAGCTTTCCACGCCGGGCGCACGGCTGGCGGCGATGGCCGGCCGGATGGCGCCGACGTAGTTGCCCAGGTGGGGCGTGCCCGAAGTGGTGATGCCGGTCAGAACACGAGTGGAGCGCATGGCGGGAAGTCTTAACGAATCAGGAAAGAGAGGGGGGTGAGCAGGATGTCGAGCAGGCCATAGGTCAGGGCCATGATGGGTTGCATCCACAGCGTGCTGACCACGCCCAGGATCACCAGTGCCATGACAATGAAAAAGCCCCAGGGCTCAACGCGCGCCAGCAGGGCGGCGTAGCGCCAGGGCAGCAGGCCGATCAGGATGCGGCCGCCATCCAGTGGCGGCAACGGGAACAGGTTGAAGGCAAACATCACCACGTTGACCAGCACACCGGCCTTGCACATTTCAAGGAAGAAGCGCTCGTTCACGTCCAGTGCCAGCAGCACGTACATCAGCACAGCCCACAGCAGTGCCTGCAGCAGGTTGGCCCCCGGGCCGGCCAGCGCCACCCAGACCATGTCGCGCTTGGGATGGCGCAGACGGTCGAAGCGCACCGGCACCGGCCGGGCGTAGCCGAACAGGAAGGCCCCCGAGGTTGCGAAGTACAGCAGCAGCGGCATCAGGATGGTGCCGATCGGATCGATGTGCTTGATGGGGTTGAGGGTGATGCGGCCCATCATGGCGGCCGTGTTGTCGCCGAAGTGGCGCGCCGCATAGCCATGGGCCGCCTCGTGCACGGTGATGGCGAACAACACCGGCAAGGCGTAAATGAGAACGGTTTGAATCAGTTGGGCGATATCCACGGGGCCATTGTCTCAGAGTGATGAAGGGGCGCGGCAGGGTGTCACAGGCCCAGGGTGGCCAAGTCGCCTCGGCCCTGGCGCAGCACCACCGGTTCGCCGCTGGTGAGGTCCACCACGGTGGTGGGCTCGTGCGCGCAGGCGCCGGCGTCGATGACCGCGGCAATCTGGTGTTCGTAACGTTCGCGGATCTCGTTCGCGTCGTTGATCGAATCGGTCTCACCGGCGGCGATCAAGGTGGTTGCCAGCAAGGGTTCGCTGTGCAGTGCCAGCAAGGCCTGCAGCACGGGATGTTCCGGCACGCGCAGGCCGATGGTCTTGCGTGAGGGATGGCTCAGGCGCCGTGGCACTTCCTTGGTGGCTTCCAGGATGAAGGTGTAGGGCCCCGGCGTGGCGGCCTTGATCAGGCGGTATTGCCGGTTGTCGACGCGTGCATAGTTGGCCAGCTCGCTCAAGTCGCGGCACAGCAGAGTCAGGTGGTGCTTGTCGTCCACGCCGCGGATGCTGCGCAGCCGGTCGGCGGCGGCCTTGTCGTCGAGGTGGCAGACCAGGGCATAACTCGAATCGGTGGGCACCGCCAGCACACCGCCTTTCTCCAGCAGCGCAGCCGCCTGCTTGAGCAGACGCAACTGCGGGTTGTCAGGGTGAACTTCGAAATACTGTGCCATCAGACCTCCATCGGTGCCAACTGCAGTCGGCTCTCACGCACGGCCAGCCAGGCGCTGCTGGCACCGCAAAAGGCAATCATAGTCATGCCCAGCAGAGCCCAGCCGTCGGGAACATGCGAGAAGACCAGCCAGCCACCCAACATGGCAAAGGCGATCTGGGCATACAGCAGGGGCGTCAGCGTGGCAGCGGCCGTGCGGCGATAGGCCAGGATCAGCAGGAAGTGACCCACCGATCCCATGGCGCCCATCAGCAGCAACCCGGCCCATTGCCCCCATGTGTCCGGCAGGACCCAGGCCAAGGGCAGCGCCAGCGACGCCAGCAGCGCACCGACCCAGCCAGTGTAGAAGTGCATGGTCACAGCGTCTTCGGTCTTTACCAGCTGGCTGGTCAGGATCTGGAAGGCCGAATAGGCCGCGACCTGCACCAGCGGCAGCAGCATGGGCCAACCGAACAGATCGCCGCCGGGCCGGATGATGATGAGCGTGCCGACAAAACCGCCCGCCACCAACGTCCAGCGCAGCGGCGAGACCTTTTCGCCCAACGTGGTGGCCGCCAGCAGGGTGACCACCAGCGGCGTGATCATGGCGATGGCGGTGAATTCACCCACTGGCATGTACTTGAGGCAGAGAAACGTGAACAGGCTGGTGACGAACAGCAGGACACCACGCAGGCATTGCAAAAAAAGGCGCTGCGTATGCAACAGGCTGCGGCCGCGCTGCGGCAGCATCACCACGGTGGTGACCACTGCCTGGAAGGCATAACGGAACCACAGCGCCAGCAGCAGGGGCACGCTGAGCGTGATGTACTTGGTGGTGGTGTCGAGTGTGGCGAAGCACGCCAGGGCCGAAAGCGCCAGCAACATGCCGGCCAGGTTGTGCTGCGGCATCAGAGGTTTTCCACGCGTTCCCACGGCGTGGGGCCGGCCCGGCGGCAACTCACTGGATCCGTCCCGCCAGCAACTCCCAGACCGGGGTCAGTCCGCCGGGCAGGTAGGGCAGGGCGCCCAAGTCGGTGCGGGATTCGTCGGGGCTGTGGAAGTCGCTGCCGCGCGAGGCGGCCAAGCCGAACTCGCGCGCCATGTCGGCGTATCTGACGTATTCGGCCGCGGTGTGGCTGCCGGTCACCACCTCCACCGCTTGGCCGCCATGGGTTTTGAATTCGCTGAACAGGGCGTATTCCTCGTTGGCGCTGAAGCTGTAGCGCGCCGGGTGGGCAATCACCGCCTGGCCGCCGGCATCCACGATCCAACTCACGGCGTCGCGCAGCGTGGCCCAACGATGCGGCACAAAGCCGGGCTTGCCCTCGGTCAGGTATTTGCGGAAGACCTCATTGGTGTCGCGGCAGATGCCGGCTTCCACCAGAAAGCGGGCAAAGTGGGTGCGCGAGATCAGTTCGGGGTTGCCGGCGTATTTCAGCGCACCCTCATAGGCGCCACGGATGCCGACCGCCGCCAGACTGTCCGACATGTCCATGGCGCGCTGGCCGCGTCCGCCGCGCGTCTGGTGCAGGCCCTGTTGCATGCGTGTGTCGTCAGGGTCAAAGCCCAGGCCGACGATGTGCACGGTCTGGCCGGCGAAGGTGATGGAGATTTCGGTGCCGGTGAGGTACTTCATGCCCTGCGCGCGGGCCGCGGCGGCGGCGCGGTGCTGGCCGCCGATCTCGTCATGGTCGGTCAGTGCCCACAACTCGACGCCGTTGGCCGCGGCTCGCACGGCCAGTTCCTCGGGTGTGAGGGTGCCGTCGGAGACGACGGAATGGCAGTGCAGATCGGCGTTGAGAATGGATGTCACTCGGCCATTTTAGGGTGTGCGCGGTGGCACAATGCCCGCATGGTTGATTTCATCTCGACGCATATCTACGATTTCGCCGGCGTGGCCCTCAGTGCGGGGACGGTGGTGATCTACCAGCTTTATTTGCGTTGGCGCAACCAGCGCGACCCGGCTTCCAGTGCGCTCTATGGCATGAATGCCGCACGGGCGGCCTGGGTCGAGGGGGTGATGCGCGACGGCCGCGACATTCTGGCGGTGCAGACCCTGCGCAACTCCACCATGACATCGAGCTTCATGGCCTCCACGGCCATCCTGCTCATCATCGGCGTGCTGACCCTGAGTGCCCAGGGCGACAAGCTGACCGGGACCTGGCACGCACTCAACGTCTTGGGGACCAACAGTTCGGAAATGTGGTTGTTCAAGCTGCTTGTGCTGTTGTTCGACCTGTTGTTCGCCTTTTTCGCGTTTTGCCTGTCGATGCGGCTGTACCACCACATCGGCTACCAGATCAATGTGCAGAAAGACCTGGCGCTCGACTGCACACAACCGGCGCATGTGGGCGCGGAGCTCAACCGCGCGGCCATCTTCTACCGTCTCGGCATGCGGGCCTACTACTTCACCGTGCCGCTGCTGTTCTGGCTGTTCGGTCCCTTGTGGATCGTCGGCGCCACGGTTCTGCTGGTGTTTTTCCTCTACCACCTCGATCGTGCACCACGCCGTGATTCGGATCTGTTGGGCTGAGGCATGACTTTCGGGCAGACGGTGGTGTCTTTGAAGCGCTGGGTTGAGGTGGCCGTGCCGTGATGGAACTCGACCTGCGCTCCATCATCCTTTTGAGCGGCATCATGGGCTTGCTGCTGTCCGTGGTGCTGCTGTTCCTGCGCCTGAGCTATCCCAAATCCATTCGGGGGCTGGGCTGGTGGGCTTTTGCACCGACGGCCAGCTTCGTGTCGACACTGCTGTTTGCCGGGCGCGGTCAGATTCCCGATCTGGTGTCTGTGGTCGCCGCCAATGGCCTGTTGCTGACCGGCGTCGCCATGTTTGATTTCGGCGCCCGGCATTTCTTCGGGCTCGCCCCGGCCTACCGGTCGCGCATGGGGCTGATCCTGGCGGTCCTTCCCGCTCTGACCTGGTACACCCTCGTCGAGCCCAGCTTCACCGCCCGCGTCCTGATCGTTTCCCTGCTCTGGGCCTATATCCAGATGTCGCTGGCTGTGCTGATCTGGCGTCATGGGCCGGAGGTGTTCTCAACCCGCTTCACGGTGGTGGTCTTGCTGATCCACACCAGCATTCTGGTGTTGCGCTTTCTGTCGGCCTGGCTGCCGCTGCCGGACGAACACCTGCTCGACCCGACGCGCGTACAGACGCTGTACGTCGTGATGAATGCCCTGTTCGTCGTGGCACTGGGGGTTGGCCTCATCCTCATGGCCAGCGATCGCTTGCGCGTGTTGCTTGAATACTCCGCTTCCCACGACTCGCTGACCAATGCCCTGACACGGCGATCCTTCATAGCAGCGTGCGAGCAGGAACTGGAGCGTTGCCGTCGGCACGGCAACCGCATGGCCCTGCTGATGCTGGACATCGACCACTTCAAGACCGTCAACGACGCCCACGGCCATCAGATGGGCGATCGTGTTCTGACCGATTTTGTGGCACGCATTGTTCCGCTGTTGCGACGACCCGACCAGCTGGGCCGCTTCGGTGGCGAGGAGTTTGTCGTCCTGCTGCCGGAAACCACGCAAGAGCAGGCGCTGGTCGTGGCTGAGCGTATCCGCGCGGTCGTGGCCCAGCCGGCCGAGGGGCTGCCGCCCATCACGGTCAGCATCGGGGTGACGACCAATCGACCTGACGATGACAAGGTCGATGTGCTGCTGGCGCGTGCCGATGGCGCGCTCTACAAGGCGAAAGCTGAAGGTCGCAACCGCATCGCGGTGGTCTAGCGCCGCTTCGGCGCACATCTCTTCTCCGCGTTCCTGCGCGTCCTTCTTTCGGGTGTTCCTGTCAGGGATTCGGGATTACCCGAATGTCGCGCATTGGTCAGCCCAGGTTGGGGTAACGATGAAAAATCGCCGATAAACCACCATGGACCGACGGAACCGCTGTGAGAACACAAGCGGGGTCTGGGGCAGGCCAGACATGGAGATGAAAGGATTGCCAATGAAATTCAATGACCTGCGCGTATCGCACAAGCTCTGGAGCGTTATTCTGGGCCTGCTGTTGCTCATGTTCGCGGTTGCGTTGTGGACGCAAGTTCGAACCCGGCAGACGACGGACGAAGCCGAACGGCTGGTGCAGAAGTACGAGGACTCGATTACCAATGCAGTGACCTGGCGCGGGCTGGCCGAATTGGCGGTGTCCATGTCCATGGCCAGCCTGATCACGACCGACGAAGCACTGCAGCAGGATTTCGACACCCGGGTGGCCGCATTGACGGCCCGCATCACGCCTGTGCAGGAACGCGTCAACAAAGGTGCCACCACGCCGGCGGACAAGGAAGCCTTGGCGAACGTGGCAGGCACGCGCGTGAAAGTCCGCGGCGTGAGCGAGAAGGTGGCCGAGTTGAAAACTTCCGGTTATCCGTCTGCGCGACAGGAATTTCACGACAAGCAATTCCGGCCCCTGGTGGAGCAGTATCTTGCGGCCATCGACAAATACGTCGCGGTGCAGGAAAAACAGCGCGACGAAGCCCGACAGACGGCACTTCAAACCCGCAACGAGGTCCAGATGGTGGCGGCCATCAGCGCCGTGCTGGTGTTTGCCTTGAGCATTGTTCTGTCCTTGATGCTGGTGCGCTCCATCACACGACCGCTGGAGCGTGCTGTGTCTGTCGCTGAAGCCATCACCGCTGGGGATCTGACGCAGCAAATCCGGGATGATCGCAACGATGAGTTTGGTGTGCTGACGCGGGCCTTGTCCGAGATGGTGAGCAAGCTGCGCAGTCTGGTTTCTGAGGTGCGCAACGGTGTGGAGTCTGTTTCCACCGCTTCCAACGAAATCGCCAACGGCAACCATGACCTGTCGGTTCGCACCGAGCAGACCGCGTCCAATCTGCAGCAGACGGCGTCCAGCATGGAGGAGTTGACGAGCACCGTGAACCAGTCGGCCGATACGGCGCGCCAGGCCAACCAGTTGGCCACCACGGCGGCTCAGGTTGCCAGCCGCGGCGGCGAAGTGGTGGGGCAGGTGGTGAACAGCATGCAGCACATCACCGATTCGTCGCGCAAGATCGCCGACATCATCGGCACGATCGACGGCATTGCTTTTCAGACCAACATCCTGGCGCTCAATGCTGCCGTGGAAGCGGCCCGTGCCGGTGAACAGGGGCGGGGCTTTGCCGTGGTGGCCTCTGAAGTGCGCAGCCTCGCGCAGCGCTCGGCTGAGGCCGCCAAGGAAATCAAGGAGCTCATCAGCCTGTCGGTGGAGACAGTCGAGTCGGGTTCCAGGCAGGTGGAGCAGGCCGGGCAGACCATGAGCGAAATTGTCAGCAGTGTGCAGCGGGTCACCGATCTGATCGGAGAGATCACGGTGGCCTCCGGCGAACAGCGTGACGGCATTGCGTTGGTGAACGATGCGGTGGCCAATCTGGACCAGATGACCCAGCAGAATGCGGCGCTGGTCGAAGAGTCGGCGGCGGCGGCCTCCGCACTGCGTGATCAGGCGCAGCGCCTGGCCGAGGTCGTGTCTGTCTTCAATGTGGGTGGGCAGGGCGCCATGCCGACGCTCCCGTCTGCAGCCTACAGGGACGTGCCGCAACTGTCATGACAAAGGACGCCGGGCTCAGAGCTCCGCACCCTCGACGAGAAACCTGACCCGGCGCACGCCTTGCCATTCGTCTGCATCGAGGCGGAAGGCCAGCAGCACGCGCTGTGGCAGCGGCTCGGTGCGGCCGAACCAGATGCCGTCCACCGGCTGACCCTGGTGCTTGAGCTTGAGCGCCAGGTGCTTCTCGCCCACCAGTCGCTGTGAGATCACTTCCACTTCCTCGCTGAAGGTCGGTGGCGCAAAACCCTGGCCCCAGACTTCGCGGTGCAGCGTGTCCACCATGTCGGCACGGCGGTACTCGGGCGACAGCGGGCCATCGGTCTCGATCCGACGCGTCAGCGTGGCGGCGTCCAGCCATTCCTGCGCGACTTCGTTCAGGCCTTGTTCGAAGGCATCAAGATGCTCTTCGGCAATGGTGCAGCCGGCGGCCATGGCGTGGCCGCCGAAGCGCAGCAGCACGCCGGGGTAGCGTTTGGCCACCAGGTCAAGCGCGTCGCGCAGGTGGAAGCCGGGAATCGAGCGGCCCGAACCCTTGAGTTCATGTTCCTTGCCGGGCGCCTGGCTGGCGGCGAAGACGAAACTCGGGCGGTGCAGTTTGTCCTTGATGCGCGAAGCCACGATGCCGACCACGCCTTCATGGAAGTCGGGGTCGAACACGCAGATGGCCGGCGGTGGTTCATCGCCTTCGTCGAACAGCGACTCGGCAATGTCGAACGCCTGCTCGCGCATTTCGCCTTCGATCTCGCGCCGTTCGCGGTTGATGCCGTCGAGCATGCGCGCCAGCTCCTCGGCGCGCGCCGGGTCATCGCTCAGCAGGCATTCGATGCCCAGCGTCATGTCCGACAGGCGGCCCGCGGCATTGATGCGCGGGCCCAAAGCGAAACCGAAGTCGAAAGTGGTGGCCACTGCCGTTTTGCGTCCGGCAACCTCGAACAGGCTGCTCATGCCCGGCGGCAGGGCGCCAGCACGCACGCGCTTGAGGCCCTGTGCCACCAGCCGCCGGTTGTTGGCGTCGAGTTTCACCACGTCGGCCACGGTGCCCAGGGCCACCAGCGGCAGCAGGGCATCGAGTTTGGGTTGGAGATTGTTGGCCCCCACGCTTGTCACTGCGTGTACTGCGCTGCCCCCCGAGGGGGCTCTCGCGCCTTGGGACGGCCCGGCGGCGCTCGGCGCCGTGAAGGCACCGCGCTGGCGCAGTTCGGCACGCAAGGCCAGCAATACGTAAAACATCACACCGACGCCGGCGATCGACTTGCTCTCGAAGGTGCAGCCCGGCTGATTCGGATTCACGATCACATCGGCCTGCGGTAACTCTGCCGCGGGCAGATGGTGGTCCGTCACCAGCACCTGCAGGCCCAGTTCGCGGGCGACGCGCACGCCGTCGACGCTGGCAATGCCGTTGTCCACCGTGATCAGCACGTCGGCACCACTGGCCTTGACGCGTTGGGCAATCGGCGGCGTCAGGCCGTAGCCATCCACCACACGGTCGGGCACCAGGTAGCTCACGTTCTGTGCGCCCAGCAGACGCAGGCCGCGCACCGCCACCGCGCAGGCGGTGGCGCCGTCGCAGTCGTAGTCAGCCACGATGCACAGCGTCTTGTTCTGCGCCATGGCATCGGCCAGCAGCACGGCCGCCTCCGTCGTGCCTTTCATGCCGGCGGGCGGCAGCAGGCGCGCCAGGCCGTCGTCCAGTTCGTCCTTGGCCGCGACACCGCGCGCCGCAAACAACCGCGCCAGCAGCGGGTGCACGCCGGCCTGTTCCAGCGCCCAGGCGGCGCGGGGTGGAATTTCTCTTGCTACGATTTTCATAGCTTATCCATGATGTTCGACAAGGGCGGGGCCCCGAAAATGCTTGATAACTTGGACCAAAGGCCGCGCGGCGCAAGGGCAAAGGTCTGGGCCTGTCGTTCACCGCACAGTGTCAGCCGTACCGCGGCGTTGCCCTGTTCCAGGGCCGCCAGCAAGGTCGCGCCTTGCGTGGCATCGAGTGCTTCCCAGGCCCGGCCCCAGGCCGGCCAGTCCTGCCGTTGTGCGGCTTGCATCAGCGTCTGCGGCACCAAGGGGCGTTCGGCTGGCGCCACGGGGGTTGCTGCCAGGGCGCCGCTGCCGCTGATCCAGAACGAGTTCACCGCCAGCGCGCGGCGCTGGGCGCGCGCTTCGTTGATGGCGTGGGTGTAGAGCAGCATCTGCATCTCGTTCTGCAGTCGGCGCAGCGTGGGCGAGGCGGGTAGCCAGGGCGCCACGTCGCGTCCGATGGCACGCTCGGGCGCGGCAGTGGCCAGGCCGCGAAAGGCGGCACCGCGTGCCAGCCAGCGCGTCGGGTTCTCGTAGAGCAGCGTGATGCCGTCTTCGGCGAAGTAGGGCTGCATGGCGGCCAGCAGCGTGCGCGACTCGTCTTCTGCCAGCGCCAGTTCCTCGGGGGCCAGCAGCGTCACCTGTGCCTGCCCTACCTGCCAGTGGCTGGGGGTGATGAAGGCCCAGGCTTCCTCACGCGCATCCTCCAAGCCCAGGTCATGGGCCTGCAGTGCCGCCCAAGGCGGCGCCAGCGGGTCCAGCCTCAGCGTCTTAGCCAATGCGCGTTCGTGCGGCAGTGCGGGGGAGCTGTCTGCGCCAGCTTCGGCCGGCTGCGGTGTCAACCGGGCCAACAGTCGCGTCAGATGGGGTAGGCGCAGGCTGCGCAAGGTCTGGCGGCTGGCCGGGTCGTCACTGACGGCGAACGGAATCAGGAGGTGCATGCTGCTATTGTCCGGTGAAATGTTCCATCGCATCGTCAGGGTGCGGAACGGCGAATGCCATTCATCGCGAATAATGGCGACCGGAACTCAAATAAACCATGCAAATCCCCTACGAACTCATTCTCGGCTGGCGCTACACCCGCGCCGGCCGCGCCACCCGGCGCAACGGGTTCATCTCTTTCATCTCGGGCGTGTCCATGCTGGGCATCGCGCTGGGGGTGGCTGCGCTCATCATCGTGCTCAGCGTGATGAACGGCTTCCAGAAGGAGGTGCGAGACCGCATGCTGGGCGTGGTGTCGCACATCGAGATCTTCGCCCCCAACGGTGCGGCCTTGCCCGATGTCGACCTGACCCTGCGCGAGGTGCGTGCCAACCCGCAGGTGGTCGGCGCCGCGCCCTTCATCGGCACGCAGGCGCTGCTGGCGCGGGGTGAGGACATGAAAGGCACCATCGTGCGCGGCATCGACCCGGCGCGCGAACCCGAGGTGACCGACCTGGCCGTGACCCTGAAAAACGGTGCGCTGGCGCGTCTGGTGGCAGGCGAATTCGGCATCGTGCTGGGGGCGGACCTGGCGCGCGCCATGGGCGTGCGCGAGGGCGACAAGGTGACCCTGGTGGCGCCCAGCGGCCAGGTGACACCGGCCGGTGTGGTGCCGCGCCTGAAGCAGGTGACGGTGGTCGGCACCTTCGACTCCGGCCACTACGAATACGACGCTGGCCTGGTGATGCTGCATGTGGACGACGCGGCCAGGATATTCCGGCTCGAAGGCCCGACCGGCATCCGCCTCAAGATCCGTGACCTGCACCAGGCGCGCGAGGTGGCGGCCGAGCTGGCGCGCACACTCAGCGGTGACCTGCTGATCCGCGACTGGACGCGGCAGAACCGCAACTGGTTCGCCGCCGTGCAACTGGAAAAACGCATGATGTTCATCATCCTCACCCTGATCGTGGCGGTGGCCGCTTTCAATCTGGTCAGCACGCTGGTGATGACGGTGACCGACAAGCGCGCCGACATCGCCATCCTGCGCACGCTGGGCGCCAGCCCGCGCAGCATCATGGGTATCTTCGTGGTGCAGGGCGCCATGGTGGGCGTGATCGGCACGCTGGCCGGCCTGCTGCTGGGCCTGGGCGTGGCCTTCAACATCGACGTCATCGTGCCGGCGCTGGAGCGTTTGTTCCAAGCCAGCTTCCTGCCACGCGACATCTACCTGATCAGCCGCATGCCGAGCGACCCGCAAAGCAGTGACATCGTGCCGATCGCCATCATTTCCCTGGTGCTGGCGTTTGTGGCCACCATCTACCCGAGCTGGCGTGCCAGCCGCGTCAACCCGGCCGAGGCCCTTCGTTATGAGTGAGATTGTTTTGCAGGCCTGGGGCTTGGGTAAGCGTTTCACTGAGGGCCGGCTTGATGTGACCGTGCTGCAAGGCGTGGACCTGCAAGTGCAGCGCGGTGAGACGCTGGCCATTGTCGGCGCCTCCGGTTCCGGCAAGAGCACCCTGCTACACCTGCTGGGCGGGCTTGATGCGCCCAGCAGCGGCACGGTGCAACTGATGGGGCAGGCGATGTCGTCGCTGTCACCGGCGGCCCAGGGCCAGTTGCGCAACCAGCACCTCGGTTTTGTTTACCAGTTCCACCACCTGTTGCCGGAATTCAGCGCGTTGGACAACGTGGCCATGCCGCTGTGGATCCGGCGCCAGGACCGCGCCGAAGCGGCGCAGACAGCCGCGCGCATGCTGGCGGCCGTGGGCCTGGCCGAGCGCGTGTTGCACCGCCCGGCCGAACTGTCGGGCGGCGAGCGCCAGCGTGTGGCGATTGCGCGCGCGCTGGTGACACAGCCGGCCTGCGTGCTGGCCGACGAGCCCACCGGCAACCTGGACCGCAGCACCGCCGACGGCGTGTTCGAACTTATGTTGAAACTGGCGTGCGAGCAGGGCACGGCCTTCATCGTGGTCACGCACGACGAGACGCTGGCGGCGCGCTGCCAGCGTCAGCTTAGGCTGGATCAGGGGCGTTTGAGCGGCTGAACGGTGGTGGGGCGATGCAATTCTGGATCGACACCCATTGCCATCTGGATGCGCCCGAGTTCGCGCCGGACGTGGCTGCCGTGCGCGAACGTGCACGGGCGCGTGGCGTAGTGCATTGCGTGCTGCCGGCGGTGCAGGTGCAGGACTTCGAACGGGTGCGGACGCTGGCGCATGAGTTCGGCGACAGCTATGCGCTGGGCATCCACCCCCTGTACGTGAAGCAGGCGCAGGATGATGACCTGGCCCGGCTCGACGCCGCGCTGACCGCACAGCGCGACGACCCGCGCCTGGTGGCGGTGGGCGAGATCGGGTTGGACTACTTCGTGCCGGAACTGCTGGCCAGTCCGCTGCGTGAGCGGCAGGAATTTTTTTATGTCGAGCAGCTTAAGTTGGCTCGCAAGCATGGCCTGCCGGTGATCTTGCACGTGCGCCGTTCGGCCGACATGCTGCTCAAGGGGCTGCGCTCCATCGGCAATGGCACGCCATGGCAAGGCATTGCCCACGCCTTCAACGGTAGCTTGCAGCAGGCGCAGGCCTTTCTCGCGCTCGGTCTTAAGCTCGGTTTCGGCGGCGCGCTCACCTACGAGCGTGCCGAGAACCTGCGCCGGCTGGAGGCCACGCTGCCGCTGGAGGCCATCGTGCTGGAGACCGATGCGCCTGACATGCCGCCGCACTGGCTGTATCAGACGGCCGAAGCGCGGGCTGCAGGCGCGCCGCAAGGCCGCAACGAGCCGGGCGAGCTGCCGCGTATTGCGCAGGTGCTGGCGGACTTGCGCGGCCTCGACCCGGAAGCACTGGCCGCGGCGACCACACGCAATGCCATGACGGCCCTGCCGCGCCTGCAGGTCTTGTTGCCGGCGTGACGCTCCATGACGTTATGACGCGCAAGCAGCAAGCCGTTGTTCCGCAAGCCGGCGCCGAGCGGCTGTTTGGCCTGCCGCCCATCGTGTCCGCGAACACCCGCCTGCTGATCCTGGGCAGCTTCCCCGGCGTGGCCTCGTTGCGGGCGCAGCAGTACTACGGGCATCCGCATAACCAGTTCTGGAGAATTTTGCAAGCCATTTGGCCTTCTGTGCCAATGGATACGGGCGCCAGCAGCTATGAAAAACGTAGCAGATGGCTGCTCGACCGGGGTCTGGGGTTGTGGGATGTTTATGCCAGCTGCGAGCGCAGCGGCAGCCTGGACAGCGCCATCCGCAACCCCGAGGTGAACGACTTCGCTAGCCTGAAGGCTCATTGCCCGCAGCTGAAGATGATTGCGCACAACGGGGGCGAGAGCTTCAAGCATGCCAAGCTGGTGCGACATAGCCTCGGTATCGAGGATTTCGCCGTGGTCAAGCTGCCCTCTACAAGCCCGGCCAATGCCAGCTGGAGTTTCGAGCGCAAGCTGGCCGCCTGGCGGGCGGTGATGGTGGAGGCCGGTCTGGTGTCAGGCGCGTGAGACCTGTTTGGGGATAATGGCCCGATCTTGAAAAAACGCCAACCCACTCTCCCCGAAGTCCACTTCTCCGACGAAGGCGACATCCGCCACATGCACCTGGGTACCATCTGGATCCAGGGCTCCATGGACATGGACGACCCGACCGCGCTGGTGCACGAGTACGTCCAGCGCATGATGGCCTGGCTGCTGTTCGTCGATCCGGCCACCGTGACAAAACGCCAGGCGGTGCAGCTCGGCCTGGGTGCCGGCTCGCTCACCAAGTTCGCTGCCCGGGTGCTGCGCATGAAGACCACCGCCATCGAACTCAACCCGCAGGTGCTGCACGCCTGCCGCGGCTGGTTCCATCTGCCGGACGACAACGCGAAGCTGCAGGTGATCCTGGCCGACGCGGCGCAGGAGATCAAGAACCCGCGCTGGTTCGGTGCCGTGGATGCCTTGCAGGTCGATCTGTACGACCACGAGGCGGCGGCGCCGGTGCTCGACAGCGCGGAGTTTTATGCCGACTGCCGGCGTCTGCTGACTGAGGAGGGTTGCATGACGGTCAACCTGTTCGGCCGTTCGTCGAGTTTTGACCGCAGTGTGGAGAAGATTGCCGCTGCCTTCGGCCGCGATGCCATCTGGGCCTTCAAGGCGACGCGTGAAGGCAACACGGTAGTGCTGGCACAACGCACACCCAGCCGTCCGAAGCGGGCCGAGCTTGCTGCCCGCGCCGAAATCATCCAGACTCAATGGGGCCTGCCGGCGCCCAAGTGGTTGCGCGGTTTCAAACCGATTGAATGAGTGCCGATGTGAAAACCAAACCCCTCGCCAAAACGCCGCATGACGGCCCGATCGACTGGCGTCGCCTGGTGGAGTGGTTGCAGGCCGATGGCGTGATCTCGGACGAGGAAGCGCAGCGCACCATCGCGCGTTGTGCCCAGGCCGAGAGCGCACAGCATCCGCTGTTGCGGCTGGCCAGCGTCTCGATGCGACGCGCCAGTGATCACAAGCCGCTCGATATTGAAACCCTGACGCAGTGGCTGGCCGGTCGTGCCGGGCTGGACTACCTGCGCATCGACCCGCTCAAGGTCGACGTGGGCAAGGTGGCCGACATGATGAGTGCTGCCTACGCCGAGCGGCATCGTGTGCTGCCGGTGCAGGTGACACCGACCGAGGTGGTGGTGGCCACGGCCGAGCCCTTTCTCACCGATTGGGTGGGCGAGGTCGAGCGCCAATCACGTCGCAGCGTGCGCCGCGTGGTGGCCAACCCGCAGGACATTCATCGTTACACGGCTGAATTTTTTGCCCTGGCCAAGTCGGTGCGTGCGGCGGTCAAGGCCGGCGGCGGTGCCGGGGGCGCGAGTTTCGAGCAACTGGTGGAACTGGGCAAAAGCAACAAGCAGCTCGATGCCAACGACCAGGGTGTGGTGCAGGTGGTGGACTGGTTGTGGCAGTACGCCTTCGACCAGCGCGCCAGCGATATCCACCTGGAGCCGCGCCGCGAGCAGGGTGTGATCCGCTTCCGCATCGACGGCGTGCTGCACTCGGTCTACCAGATGCCCATGGGCGTGCTCAACGCCATGACGGCGCGCATCAAGCTGCTCGGCCGCATGGACGTGGTGGAGAAGCGCCGCCCGCAGGACGGCCGCATCAAGACGCGCAATCCGCGCGGCGATGAGGTCGAGATGCGGATCTCGACCCTGCCCACCGCGTTTGGCGAAAAGATGGTGATGCGGATCTTCGACCCCGACACCACAGTGAAGGACCTGGCCGAGCTGGGCTTCTCCCCGCACGACGCGCAGCGCTGGGAGGCGTTGGTGAAACGGCCGCACGGCATCATCCTGGTGACCGGCCCCACCGGCTCGGGCAAGACCACCACGCTGTACTCCACCTTGAAGCGCATCGCCACCGAAGAGGTGAACGTGAGCACGGTGGAAGATCCGATCGAGATGATCGAGCCAGCCTTCAACCAGACCCAGGTGCAGCCGCAGCTCGACTTCGGCTTCCCTGAGGGCCTGCGTGCGCTGATGCGGCAGGACCCGGACATCATCATGGTGGGCGAGATCCGCGACCTGGAAACCGCCGAGATGGCGGTGCAGGCCGCACTCACCGGCCATCTGGTGTTTTCCACCCTGCACACCAACGACGCGCCGTCGGCCATCACGCGCCTGATGGAGCTCGGTATTCCGCCGTATCTGATCAACGCCACCGTGCTGGGCGTGCTGGCGCAGCGCCTGGTGCGCACGCTGTGCCCGCAGTGCAAGGCGTTGGATGACACAGCCAAGCGCGAGGCGCTGGCCGAAGTGGTGAAACCCTGGCAACTCAGCGGCGGCTACAAGCCCTACAAACCGGTGGGCTGCGTCGATTGCCGCATGACCGGTTTCCTGGGGCGCATGGGCCTGTATGAGCTGCTGGTGGTGAGCGAGGCGTTCAAGGACCGGGTCAGCCGCGAACCCAACATCGACGCCCTCAGGCGCCAGGCGGTCAGCGACGGCATGCGTCCGCTGCGCTTGGCGGGCGCCTTGCGCGTGGCCGAAGGCCTGACTGTGCTGGACGAAGTGCTGAGCGCCACGCCCCCGCTGGTCTGAATGCACCCAGACAGTGCGTAAGTGCTGAAAACCAAGGGTATTCCCGAAGTTTTGCGAGCCGATGCGCGCCAGGCGTAGGTGGAATCCACATCCGTACGCAGGGGCTTTCCGTTGCAAAATCGAACGTTTGAGAATTGCTCTTAGGAGACTGTTTGTGAATATCAAGAGTCAGAAAGACTTTTTCTCCGGGCTTATGTTCACGGTGGTAGGTGTCGGGTTTGCCTGGGGCGCCTCCAACTACAACGTGGGCACGGGTGCCCGTATGGGACCGGGCTATTTTCCGCTGATGCTGGGCATTGTCTTGGCTTTTCTGGGCGGGCTGATCATGTTCAAAGCCATGGTCGTGGAAACCGAAGACGGTGAAAAAGTCGGTAAATGGGCCTGGAAGCCGCTGGCGTTCATCATCGGTGCCAACCTGCTGTTCGGCGTCATGATCGGTGGCCTGCCGAGCATCGGCCTGCCCCCCATGGGTCTGATTGCCGGCATTTTTGCACTGACCATCGTGGCCAGCCTGGCCGGTGAACGTTTCAAACTCAGTGAAGTGCTGGTCCTGGCCGCCGTCCTGGCGGTGGGCAGCTACCTGGCCTTTGTCATGCTGCTGAAACTGCAGTTCCCGGTCTGGCCGACTTTCATCGCAGGCTGAGGAGAACAAGAACATGATGGATTTGATCAACAACCTCTCGATCGGCTTCGGCGTTGCCTTCACGGCGCAGAACCTGATGTACGCCTTTGCCGGCTGTCTGCTCGGCACGCTGATCGGCGTGCTGCCCGGCGTCGGCCCGATTGCCACCATTGCCATGCTGCTGCCGGCCACCTATGCGCTGCCGCCGGTGGCTGCGCTCATCATGCTGGCCGGCATCTACTACGGCGCCCAGTACGGTGGCTCCACCACCGCCATTCTGGTCAACCTGCCGGGCGAGTCGTCCTCGGTGGTGACCGTGATCGACGGCTACCAGATGGCGCGCCAGGGGCGTGCGGGTCCGGCGCTGTCCGCGGCCGGTCTGGGTTCCTTTTTTGCCGGCTGCGTCGGCACCCTGATCCTGGCCGGTTTTGCCGCGCCGCTGACCGAAGTGGCTTTCAAGTTCGGGCCGGCCGAGTACTTCTCGCTCATGGTGCTTGGCCTGATCGGTGCCGTGGTGCTGGCGTCTGGCTCGCTGCTCAAGGCGGTGGCCATGATCGTGCTGGGCCTGCTGCTGGGTCTGGTGGGCACCGACGTGAACTCGGGTGTGGCGCGTTTCTCGTTTGACATCCCCGAACTGACCGACGGCATTGGCTTCATCACCATTGCCATGGGCGTGTTCGGTTACGGCGAGATCATCGCCAACCTGTCGCACCCCGAGGACCAGCGCGAGGTGTTCACCGGCAAGGTCAAGAACATCTACCCCACGGGCCGCGATCTGAAGCTCATGTTCCCGGCCATCCTGCGCGGTACGGCCATCGGCTCCATTCTGGGTATCCTGCCGGGCGGCGGCGCGTTGCTGGCAGCCTTTGCCGCCTACACCGTTGAGAAGAAGACCAAGCTCAAGCCGGGTGAAGTACCCTTCGGCAAGGGCAACATCCGCGGTGTGGCGGCGCCCGAGTCGGCCAACAACGCCGGTTCGCAGACCTCCTTCATCCCGTTGCTGACGCTGGGCATTCCGCCCAACGCCGTGATGGCGCTGATGGTGGGTGCCATGACCATCCACAACATCCAGCCCGGCCCGCAGGTCATGACCAGCAACCCCGAACTGTTCTGGGGTCTGATCGCCTCCATGTGGCTTGGCAACCTGATGCTCATCATCCTGAACCTGCCGCTGATCGGCATCTGGATCAAGCTGCTGACCGTGCCGTACCGCTGGCTGTTTCCGGCCATCGTGCTGTTCTGCGCCATCGGTGTGTACTCGACCAACAACAACACCTGGGACATCTGGATGGTGGCGGCCTTCGGCGTCATCGGCTACACCTTCATCAAGCTCGGGGTCGAGCCCGCACCGTTGCTGCTGGGCTTCATCCTGGGGCCGATGATGGAGGAAAACCTGCGCCGTGCCCTGCTGCTGTCGCGCGGTGACTGGAGCGTGTTCGTCACGCGTCCGTTGTCGGCCGGTCTGCTGGCGGCTGCCGCACTGCTCCTGATCATCGTGCTGTTGCCGGCAGTCAAGAGCAAGCGGGAAGAGGCTTTTGTCGAAGAATAAAAGCGCTGTCTGACAGGAAAAATGGCACCTTCGGGTGCCGTTTTTTTGCGTATCCCGGTACTGACAGGAACGGGACACGACCATGCGTCACAATGAAGCCGAGAGGACGCCATGCAATTGAAAAATGCCCCCCCGTCGCATCCACAACGGATCGCGCTGCACAACGAGATCCACGCCCGTCCCCCCGAGGCGATGAGCACGCCGCTGGCCATCACCCACGTGGTCATGGTGTGCGATGCCGCCCAGCGCGAAGCCAGCCGGGCCCATGTGATGGCCCTGCTGCGCGACCATCATCTGCCGCTGCCGGACGCTCACTCGACGCATTTCCGCATGGATGTCGGGGCGTTTCGACTGCGCTGGGAGCTGCACACCGAATTCGTTTCCTGGACCTTCCTGCGGATGCTGCCGGCGTCGAACCACGTTGAGCGCGAGCCGGAAACTGCCATCGAGGTGGTGCCGCAGAACTGGTTTGCCGCGCTGCCAGGCCAGTGCCTGACCAGCCTGCACCTGTGGGCGCTGCCCGATCAGGCTGACGCCACCAATCTGGTGCGCCATGTGCTGCGCGAGGACTCGCTGGTTGCCTCCGGCGTGGCCGGTGGCGCCGGCGAGGTCTACACCGACTTTGCCATCCATGCCGACGGCTTTTCCCGCATGTTGCTGTTTGTCGACGCCTCCAGCAGCGAGGATGCCAAAGCGCCGAGTGTGGACGGATTGCACATGTCGCCGCGCCGCCTGGGTCGATTGGTGCAGCGTCTGCTGGAGATCGAAACCTACCGCATGGCGGCCCTGCTGGGCCTGCCGGCGGCACGCGAGGCCTCCAGCATTCTGGGTTCGGCCGAGCGCGAGCTGGCCGGGCTGGCCGAATCCATCCGTACGGCCACGCGCAACGACGAGCCGCGCCTGCTGGATCGGCTGACCCGGCTGGCGGGTCAGGTGGAGAGTCATTACGCCGCCTCCCATTCGCGCTTTTCCGCCAGCACCGCCTATTTCGAGCTGGTCGACAAGCGCATCGACGACATCACCGAAACCCGGCTGGTCGGCATGCAGACCATCCGCGAATTCATGGACCGGCGTCTGTCACCGGCGCGCAGCACCTGCGAGTGGGTGACACGCCGGCAGGACGCGCTGTCGCAACGTGTCTCGCGCATCAGCAACCTGCTGCGCACACGCGTCGAGATCGAGCAGCAGCAGAGCAGCCAGGCCCTGCTGGCCACCATGAACCAGCGGCAGGACCTGCAGCTCAAGCTGCAGTCCACGGTGGAGGGCCTGTCGGTGGCGGCCATCACCTACTACATCGTCGGCCTGGTGAGCTACCTGGCCAAGGGCGCGCACAGCCTGGGCTGGCCGCTGTCCGGCGAAACCACGGCGGCGCTGGCGGTGCCGGTGGTCGGTTTTGCCGTCTGGTGGTCGCTGCGCAAACTGCACCGCAGGATCGTCGGGCATGACGGCCATGACGCTTGAGACTCGGGCCTTGGGCAGGTCTGTTTCCCAGGCCCGCCATCAACGGATGAAAACCCCCACCGATCGCCAAATCGCATGGCATTGAATTGAACGCATCATGAATTTCAACTACAGCAACCCCTACAGCTCCACCCGTCTGCCGGTGTTCGCGCGCAACGTCGTCTCCACCTCGCACCCGCTGGCCGCGCAGGCCGGTCTGCGCATGCTCTACAAGGGCGGCAATGCGGTTGATGCCGCCATTGCGGCGGCAGCGGCCATCACCATCACCGAGCCGGTCAGCAACGGCCTGGGCAGCGATGCCTTCTGCATTCTGTGGGACGGCAAGGAACTGCACGGTCTGAACGCCTCGGGCCGCGCGCCGCAGAGCTGGACGCCGGAGTACTTCAAACGCAAGTACGGTGACGATGCGAAGAACCCGCCCAAGCGCGGCATCGATGCCGTCACCGTGCCGGGGGCGGTGGCGGGCTGGGTCGCCATGAGCGAACGCTTCGGCAAGCTGCCCTTTGCCGACCTGATGGAGCCGGCGATCGAGATCGCCGAGCGCGGCTATCTGCTGCCGGTGGTGGTGCAGCAGAAGTGGGCGGCCGCCACGCCCGAGCTGCAAGGCCTGCCGGGGTTTGCGCAGGCCTTCCTGCCCTGGGGCCGGGCGCCGCAGGTGGGCGAGCTGTTCCAGTTCAAAGCCGCCGCACGCGGCCTGCGTGCCATAGCCGAAACCAAGGGCCAGGCCTATTACGGCGGCGAGATCGCGCAGGCGATCGAGAAGTTTTCTGCCCAGCATGGCGGCAGCATCAAGGCCAGTGACTTCGCTGCCTATAAACCTGAATGGGTCAAACCCATCGGCAAGAACTACCGCGGCTACACCTTGCACGAGATCCCGCCGAACGGGCAGGGCATTGCTGCGCTGATCGCGCTGGGCATTCTCGACAAGTTCGACCTGGGTTCGCTGCCGGTGGACAGCGTCGATTCGCAGCATCTGCAGATCGAAGCCATGAAGCTGGCTTTTGCCGACGTCTACCGCTACGTGGCCGAGCCTTCGGCGATGGAGGTCACCGCCGAGCAGATGCTGGATGATGCCTACCTGGCCTCGCGTGCCAAGCTGATCGACATGAAGAAGGCCCAGGACTTCAAGGCCGGCAACCCGGTCAAGGGCGGCACCATCTACCTCACCACGGCGGATGAGAACGGCATGATGGTCAGCTTCATCCAGAGCAACTACATGGGCTTCGGCTCGGGCTGTGTCGAGCCGACCTTCGGCATCAGCCTGCAGAACCGCGGCCACGGCTTCAGCCTGGACGCGAACGGCCTGAACCCGGCCAATCTGGTGGCACCGGGCAAGCGCCCGTTCCATACCATCATCCCGGCCTTCCTCACCAAGGATGGCCAGCCGGTGATGAGCTACGGCGTGATGGGCGCCAACATGCAGCCGCAAGGCCACATGCAGACGCTGGTGCGCATGCTCGACTACGGCCAGAACCCGCAGGCCGCCTGCGACGCGCCGCGTTGGCGCTACAACGCCGGGCTGGAGATCAACGTCGAGGCCAATATGGACAAGGCCACGGTGCAGGGCCTGGCCGAGCGCGGCCACCGCATGGAGGTCATCAACGACTCCTACCAGGACTTCGGCGCCGGCCAGTTCATCTGGCGCGCCGGCGACCCGAAGGTCGAGGGTTATGTGGCGGCCAGCGATGCGCGACGCGACGGGCTGGCGGCCGGCTTCTGACCCGCGGCTTCAATGTTTTGAAAGAAATTCGGTCTTTGCCCTTGTGAAATATGCGCGAAGCGCTACAAAAAACGTAGCATCCGGTTTGTTGTTCGCGGTCATCGGTGCCATTGCCTTCAGTGGCAAGGCGATCATCGTCAAGCTGGCTTACCGCCACGGCGTCGATGCGGTCACGCTCATCATGTACCGCATGCTGTTCGCGCTGCCGCTGTTCGCGGCCATGGTCTGGTGGGCAACCTATAGACAGGATGGTGGCGGCCAGCCGCCGCTGAAGCGGCGTGACTGGCTGGGCGTGTTGGGGCTGGGTTTTTCCGGCTACTACCTGGCGAGTTTTCTTGACTTTGCCGGGCTGGCCTTCATCACGGCGTCGCTGGAGCGCTTGATCCTGTATCTCACGCCCACCCTGGTGCTGCTGCTGGGGCGGGTGCTGTTTGGCCGCCGTGTGCAGCGCAAGCAACTGTGGGGCATGCTCATCAGCTACGCCGGCGTGCTGCTGGTGTTCGGTCGCGAGGTCACACTGGCTGGCAGTGAGGTGGCCTGGGGCTCGCTGCTGGTGTTCATCAGTGCCATCAGTTACGCGCTGTACCTGACCTACAGCGGCGAGCTGGTGCAGCGCCTAGGCTCGCTGCGCCTGGTCGGGTTGGCGACCAGTGTGGCCTGTCTTCTTTGCATTCTGCAGTTTGTCCTGCTGCGGCCGCTCACGGCGGCCGAGGTGGCGATGCCGGTGATCTGGCTTTCGCTGCTCAATGCCATCGCCTGCACGGCGGTGCCGGTGCTGCTGGTGATGATGGCGATTGAGCGCATCGGCGCCGGTCTGACGGCACAGGTCGGCATGGTCGGGCCGATGTCCACCATCCTGATGGGCGTGTGGCTGCTGGGCGAGCCGTTCACGCCCTGGATTGCGGCTGGTACCGTGCTGGTGGTGGCTGGCATCTTCGTCTTCAGCAGAACGAGGTGAACACCCCCAGGCTCCGCTCCCTGCGTTCGCTGCGCCACCCCCCTTGCAGGGGGCAACGCCAGTGGCCCGGCTAAGCCGGTTCCACGGCGTTCCACGTATGGGCTTTTGCATGCGTGGCACACCGCGTTCGGCAGGGACATTTATCATCACATCACTCTTGAATCGCTATTAAAGGAAATGACATGGATCTCGGAATTGCAGGCAAGTGGGCGCTGGTCGGCGGCGCCAGCAAGGGGCTGGGTTTTGGTTGCGCGCAGGCGCTGGTGCGCGAAGGCGTCAATGTGCTGATCGTGGCGCGCGGCGCCGAGGCGCTGCAGGCTGCGGCCGACAAGCTCAAGGCCGAAGCCCGGGGCACAGAGGTGCTGGCCGTGGCGACCGACATCACCACCCCGGCCGGGCGCGAGGCGATCTTCGCCCTGCGCCGTGATTTCGACATCGTGGTGACCAATGCCGGCGGCCCGCCGCCCGGCGACTTCCGCGACTGGGATCGTGACACCTGGATCAAGGCGGTGGATGCCAACATGCTGACCCCGATCGAGCTGATCAAGGCCACGGTGGATGGCATGGCCGAGCGTGGTTTCGGCCGCATCATCAACATCACGTCCAGCGCGGTGAAAGCGCCGATCGACATCCTGGGCCTGTCCAACGGTGCGCGCAGCGGTCTGACGGGCTTTGTGGCCGGCGTGGCACGCAACCCCAAGCTGGCGGCGCGGGGTGTGACCATCAACAACCTGCTGCCGGGTGCTTTTGACACGGACCGCCTGAAGGCCACGATGGTGGGGGCGTCGCAGAAAACCGGCCAGAGCATCGATGCCGTGGCCGAGGCGCGCAAGAAGACGATTCCGGCACAGCGTTTCGGGACGTCCGAGGAATTCGGCGCGATCTGCGCCTTCCTGTGCAGCCAGCACGCCGGCTACATGAACGGCCAGAACGTGCTGGCTGATGGTGGTGCCTACCCGGGCACCTACTGAGGCTTGTCAGGCCGGCGCCCGCTGTCAGCGTGCCGGCCCCTGCTGCTGAGCTGTTTAGCGGCGTACCGGCTGGGTCGACGGGGTCGGTGCCGGCGGCAGTGTGCTCTTGGGCGTGACGGTCAGCGTGGCCTGCGAGCCACCCATGACGCCGCCTTCGTTCAGTTCGACGGTGGCGCTGCGGTCGGCCTTGGTGAAGACCAGCAGGCTGGTCTTGCCGCGCACGGCGCTCACCAGCGTCCAGCCCTGCTGCGGGTACTGTTCCAGAAAGAAGTTGTAGGCGGCGTTAGGGTTCTGGTCGAGCTCCAGCATCACGCGCCCGACCCAGTTCTCGCCCGAGCCCATGATCAGCGACTGGCTGTGGTTGATCCTGGCGCCAGCCGGCAGCTGGGCGTTGACGATCAGGTCGTTCATCGTGCCATTGCCCGAGCTCGAGCTCGAGCCCGTGCTGGCACTGTTGCCGGAGGTGGTGGCGCATCCCGCCAGCAGGATGAAGGTGGACAGCAGCAGCGACTTGAAGGCGACAGGTTTCATGGCAAATTCCAGCAAGGATGGTTGATGCTCAACGCCGGGAAGATACCACGATGCCGCCCACGATCAGCGCAAAAGCCACGCCATGGTAGGCCTGCGGCAATTCGCCCAGCAGGGCCGAGGACAGCACGGCGGCAAACAGCGGTGTGAGGTTGGAGAAGAAACCGGCCACCGACGGCCCGGCACGTTGTACGCCGGTGCCCCAGCAGCGGTAGGCCAGCAGGGCCGGCCCCAGGGCCACAAACAGCAGTGCGCCAGCCAGTGGCCAGCTCCACAGGATTTTTGCGTCGGTCAGTGCCCACTCGCCGGCCGTGAAGAGGGCGGACCAGACCAGACCGAACACGATCTGCGCCATCAGGAAGGACGCCCAGTTGTTGCGGATGTCTGCGGGCTCCTTGGCCGGCTGCACCAGCATCCAGCTGTACCAGGCCCAGGCCATGGCAGCCAGCAGCACATAGAAGTCGCCCGGGACCAGCCGCAGCTGCAGCAGCGAGCCCGGCTCGCCGCGGCTGAGCACCAGCAGCACACCGCTCATGGACAGGCCGGCCCCCAGCAGTTGACGACGCGTGATCCGGGCGTTGAAGAACAGGCGGCCGAAGACCAGCATCCAGACCGGGATGCTGGACGCCACCAGCGTGACGTTGATCGGTGTGGAGGTGTGCAGGGCCAGGTACTGCAGTGCGTTGTAGGCGCCGACACTGAGCAGGCCCAGTACGCTGAAGCGCCGCCAATGCGTCCACAAACCGCTGTCGCGGCGCAGTACCTCGGAAGCCAGTGGCAGCAGCAGGACAAAGGCCAGCAGCCAGCGCAGCAGGTTGAGCGTCATCGGCGGCACCAGCGGGCCCACCATGCGGCCGACGACGGCATTGCCGGCCCACATCAGGGGCGGAATGGTGAGGAGCAGGGCGGTGGCTGGGGTGAGGCGTGCATGCATCGCCTGCACTGTAGCAAGACATCATGGGCGTTGCCTTCACAGGTCTTTTGACTGTGCGGCATGATGGGGTCAGCACAGTAGAATTTTTCGCTATTTCGCAGGAGACATCACATGACACACATCACATCGCGCGCCGTGCGCATTGACCAGAACGGCGGCCCCGAGCAGCTCAAGATCGTCGAGGTGACGGTGGGCGACCCCGGCCCCGGCGAGATCCGCATCCGCCACAAGGCGGTCGGCCTGAACTTCATCGACACCTACCAGCGCTCCGGCCTGTACCAGCTGCCCATGCCCTTGCAGCTCGGCATGGAGGCCTCGGGCGTTGTCGAGGCGGTGGGCGAAGGCGTCACGCACCTCAAGGTGGGTGACCGCGCCGCCTACGCCAGTCAGCCGCCCGGCAGCTACTGCGAAGTGCGCGTGATGCCGGCCAAGTGCGTGTGCAGGCTGCCCGACGACATCGCTTTCGAGACCGGCGCCGCCATGATGCTCAAGGGGTTGACGGTGCAGTACCTGCTGCGCCGGACCCAGCCGCAGGGTGGGTTGCAGGCGGGCGACTTCGTGCTGTTCCATGCAGCGGCTGGCGGCGTTGGGCTGATTGCCTGTCAATGGGCCCGGGCCATGGGCCTGCAGCTCATCGGCACGGCCGGCTCGGACGAAAAATGCGCCCTAGCCAAGGCGAACGGCGCCGCCTACGCCATCAATTACGCGAAGGAAGATTTTGTGGCGCGCGTGAAGGAGATCACCGGCGGCAAGGGCGTGCCGGTGGTGTACGACTCGGTGGGCAAGGACACCTTCCTCAAGTCACTCGACTGCCTGCGGCCGTTCGGTCTGGCGGCCAACTTTGGCAATGCCTCGGGCAAGGTCGAGCCGCTGGACATCGGGTTGCTGGCGGCCAAGGGCTCGCTTTATGTGTCGCGGCCGACGCTGTTCACCCACATCGCGACGCGCGAGAGCACGCAGGCGATGGCGGACGATCTGTTTGCCATGGTCAGCAGCGGCAAGGTCAAGATCCAGATCGACCAGACCTACCCGCTGGAGCAGGTGCAGCAGGCGCACCGCGACCTGGAAGCGCGCAAGACCACCGGCTGCACCGTCCTCACGCTGTAAGCGTGTGCCGGTGCCGTCTCAGTTCACGGCGCTGGCGCGCTCGATCAGGAAGTCGAGAAACGCCCGTGTCTTGGCGGGCATGAATTTGCGTGTCGGCAGGGCGGCATAGGCGGTCACCCGGCCCAGCATCCAGTCGGGCAGCAACTGGATCAGCTGCCCGCTGTTCAGGTACGGCCTGGCAATGAGTTCGGAAACGGCAAAAAAACCGACGCCGCTCAAGCCCGCGCGCAACATCACGTCGAAGCTTTGCGTGCGCAGCACCGGCGTCACCGCGACTTCCACGGGGTCGCTGGCCTCCGAGCACGGGTCGCTCAGCTCAAGCCGAAGTTTGCGGCCACTTTGGTCCTGGCCCGGCAGCAGGGCAGGTTTGAGGTAGTCGTGCTGCACCAGATCATCAGGGGCCAAGGGCTCTCCCGCGCGCTGCACATAGTCGGCTGAGGCGCACAGGATCAGGTTGTTGGTGCCCAGGGGACGGGCGACGATGTTGGCATCGAAGTCCTCATCCGCTGCCACGACGGCCAGATCGAAGGCCTCGATACGGGCCAAGGGTTGGGGGTCGATCGACAGATCCAGCATCAGCTTAGGATGGCGCTCACGCCAATGCGCAATGTTCGGCGCAATGAAGTAGGAGGCCATGGTCGGTGTGCTCAGCACGCGCACCGAGCCCTGCAGCTCCTTGCTGTGGGCCGCGGCAGCCATTTCCGCTTCGTCGATGTCCTGCAGGATGCTGTGCAGCCGTGCGCCGTATTCATTTCCTGCTTCGGTCAGCGAGAGCTTGCGCGTCGTTCGGTGCAGCAGGCGCGTGCCCAGGCTCTGCTCCAGATCGGCCACCAGCCGGGTGATCACGGCCGGCGACATGTCCAAGGCGCGGGCGGCCGCAGTGAAGCTGCCTTCTTCGACCACGCGTTGGAAAACGCGCATGGATTGAAGTCTGTCCATGATGTTTCCGCTTTCGGATGTTTGTCGGTACAGCTGAATTATTGCTGAATTGGCAATGATTATTTGAATGAAACGCTATTTTTCTTGAAATCAAGCTGTCATAAAGTTCATTTCATCGATGAATCGAAACAAATAACGATGCATCGAGGTTGGACAGACGAGAAAGCGATTTCCTGCCATGCCCAGAAACATTGTTTGTCTTTGAAAGGAAATACACCATGAACAGCAAGTACACCACCGTGATCACTTTGGCCCTGGCAGCACTGGCCGCCGGCAATGCTCTGGCTGCGGACCCGGCAACCGGCAAGACCCGCGCCCAGGTTCAGGCCGAACTGCAAGAAGCCCAGCGCATGGGCGACATCGTCGATGCCGGTACCGGCCAGAAGCTCAATGAGCTCTACCCGAACCGTTACCCGGCCAAGGTGGCGGCATCGAGCCGCAGCCGCGCTGAAGTCAATGCCGAGTTGGCCGAAGCCCAGCACACGGGCGACATCGTGGACGCCGGTACCGGCCAGAAGCTCAACGAGCTCTATCCCAACCGTTACCCGGCCAAGGTAGCGGCACCGAGCCGCAGCCGTGCTGAAGTCAAAAAGGAGCTGTTCGAAGCCCGCCGCACCGGCGACATCGTCGATGCCGGTACCGGCCAGAAGCTCAACGAGCTTTACAGCAACCGTTACCCCGTCAAAGGTTAATCCGACGCAGGGATAAAAAAGGCCGCAGGGAGAAATCCCTGCGGCCTTTTTCTGTGCTGACTGGTTGGATGCGTGGGGTTGGGGCTGGCTGCCGCTGGAATCGGTTTATCGGCTACGCCGCACGCGCAGCAGTTCGTCCAGGATCAGGCAGGCGGCGCCGATGGTGATGGCGCTGTCGGCCACGTTAAAAGCCGGGAAATGCCAGTTGCGCAGGTGGAAGTCGAGGAAATCGATCACATAACCGTGCAGCAGGCGGTCGATCACATTGCCGATGGCGCCGCCCAGGATGCAGGCCAGGGCGAAGGAAAACAGCCGTTGGCCGGCGTGCGAACGCAGCATGAAGAGGATGAAGATCACCGCTGCCACTGCGATGCCAACGAAGAACCAGCGCTGCCAGCCCGAGCCGCCGGCCAGGAAGGAGAAAGCCGCGCCGCTGTTGTGCACCCGCACGACGTTGAAAAAGCTCGTCACGTAGGTGCTCTCACCCAGGTGGTAATAACCCAGGATCAGCACCTTGGTGAACTGGTCGGCCAGCAGCAGGATGAAGGCCAGGCCGAGCCATTGCAGCATGCCGGCACTGGTGTGTGAACGCGGTTTGGCCATCAGGCAACCTTTCTTTCTTCACCGGCACCATACAGGTTGCTGGTGCAACGGCCGCACAGTGTCGGGTGGGTCGCATCATGGCCTACATCCTCACGGTAGTGCCAGCAGCGCTCGCATTTGGCATGTTTTGAGGCCTCTACGCTCGTGGATACGTCGTCTCCAGCTACTAATTTGATAGCGGATGTGATGAAGACGAACTTCAGGTCATCCCCCAGACTGGCCAGCAGGGCGTGGTCGTCAGCGCCAACGGTGAGCGTCACCTCGGCCTGCAGCGAAGCGCCGACCTTGCCGTCGGCACGCAGTGCCTCGATGTCCTTGTTGACCACGTCACGGATGTCGCGGATGCGGCTCCACTTGCTCAGCAGTGCGGCATTGGGTGTGCCGAGGTCCGAATAGGTTTCCATGAAGATGGATTCAGACGTACCGAACACCTTCCACGCTTCTTCAGCGGTGAAGCTGAGGAAGGGCGCCATCCAGCGCAGCATGGCGTGGGTGATCTGCCACAGCGCGGTCTGGGCGCTGCGGCGTGCCAGCGACTTCGGTGCCGTGGTGTAGAGGCGGTCCTTCAGCACGTCCAGATAGAAGGCGCCGAGGTCTTCCGAGCAGTAGACCTGCAGCTTGGCCACCACCGGGTGGAACTCATAGACCTCGTAGTGGCCCAGAATCTCGTTCTGTAATTCAGCCGCGCGGGCCAGCGCATAGCGGTCGATCTCCAGCAGCTGATCGGCCGGCACGGCGTCCTTGACCGGATCGAAATCGCTCACGTTGGCCAGCAGGAAACGCAGGGTGTTGCGGATGCGGCGGTAGCCGTCCACCACGCGCGCCAGGATCTTGTCGTCGATGCCGAGGTCGCCCGAGTAGTCGGTGGCGGCGCACCACAGGCGGATGATCTCGGCACCCATCTTCTCGCTGATCTGCTGCGGCGCCACCACATTGCCCACGCTCTTGCTCATCTTGCGGCCCTGGCCGTCCACGGTGAAGCCGTGCGTCAGCAGACCCTTGTAAGGCGCGTGGTCGTACATGGCGCAGGCGGTCAGCAGTGAGCTGTGGAACCAACCGCGGTGCTGGTCGTGCCCTTCCAGGTACAGGTCGGCCGGCCAGGTGGACTGGTCTTTGTGGCTGTTCTTCAGCACATGGAAGTGCGTGGTGCCGGAATCGAACCAGACGTCCAGGATGTCGTTGACCTTGGTGTAATGCGCGGCGTCGGCCGCGCCGAGGATCTCCTCGGCCGTGACCTTGCTCCACGCCTCGATGCCACCGGCCTCCACCATGCTGGCGGCCTGGTCCATGATGTCCATGGTGCGTGGGTGCAGCTCGCCGCTGTCCTTGTGGATGAAAAAGGGCAGCGGCACGCCCCAGTTGCGCTGGCGCGAGATGCACCAGTCGGGCCGGCCGGCAATCATGTCGCGCAGACGGGCCTTGCCGTTCTCGGGGAAGAAGCTGGTTTCCTCGATGGCGGCCAGCGCCAGCTGGCGCAGCGTCTTGGCGGCTTTGTCCTTGGTGAACACGCCCTCGCCCTCGTCCATGCGCACAAACCATTGCGCCGCGGCACGGTAGATCACCGGCGTCTTGTGGCGCCAGCAATGTGGGTAGCTGTGCGTGATGTCGTGGGTGGCGAACAGGCGGCCGGCGTTCCTCAACGCTTCAATGACCACTGGCACCGCTTTCCAAATGTTGAGGCCGCCGAACAGGGCGAAGTCGGGCGCGTAGCGACCATCACCCTGCACCGGGTTCAGGATGTCATCAAAAACCATGCCGTGGGCAACGCAGCTGTTGAAGTCGTCCACGCCGTAGGCGGGCGAGGAGTGGACCAGGCCGGTGCCGTCTTCCGCCGTGGCGTAGTCGGCCAGGTAGACCGGGCTGAAACGCTGGTAGCCGCTGACCCCGTTTTCATCTTTGACGTCGTACAGCGGGTGCTTGAAGTTGATCAGGCCGAGGTTTTTGCCCTGCGTGGTGGCCAGCACCTTGCCGCTGAGTTGGTAGCGCTCCATGCACTTCTCCACCAGCACGGCAGCCAACACCAAGAGTCCGCGCTCGGTCTGCACCAGTGCGTACTCGAGCTCGGGGTTGAGGTTGAGCGCCTGGTTGGCGGGGATGGTCCAGGCGGTGGTGGTCCAGATCACGGCATAGGCCGGCTGGTCCAGCTTCGGCAGGCCGAAGGCCGCGGCCAGCTTCTCTGGCTCGGCGCATTCGAAGCCCACATCCAGCGTGGTGCTCTTCTTGTCCTGGTACTCGATCTCGAACTCGGCCAGCGAGCTGCCGCAGTCGAAGCACCAGTAGACCGGCTTCAAACCACGGTAGACGAGACCGCGCTCCATGATGCGTTTCAGGGCGCGGATTTCGTTGGCCTCGTTGCCGAAGTCCATCGTGCGGTACGGGTTGTCCCATTCGCCCAGCACACCGAGGCGTTTGAAGTCCGCCATCTGGCCGGCGATCTGCTCGGTGGCGAAGGCGCGCGATTTGGCCTGCACTTCATCGCGCGGCAGATTGCGGCCGTGCAGTTTCTCGATCGCGTTTTCGATCGGCAGGCCGTGGCAGTCCCAGCCCGGCACGTAGATGGCGTCCAGTCCCTTGAGCTGGCGCGCCTTGACGATCATGTCCTTCAGCACCTTGTTGACGGCGTGGCCGATGTGGATCTGGCCGTTGGCGTAGGGTGGGCCGTCGTGCAACACGAACTTCGGTTTGCCCGCACGAACGTCGCGCAGCTTCTTGTACAGGCCCTTGTCTTCCCATTCCTTGACCCAGCCCGGCTCGCGCTTGGGCAGATCGCCGCGCATGGGGAAAGGGGTGTCGGGCAGGTTCAGGGTGCTGCGGTAATCCGGTTTGTCGGTGTTGGTATCAGACATGGCGATGGTGTTGTGAGAGGGCTTCGACAAGCTCAGCCCGAACGCAGAGGTTGGGGCTACAAGAGGGAGGCCGTCTGCCCTGAGCTTGGTTCAAGGGCAAGGGCGGTCGAGACAGATCGTCTAAATTCGGTCGCGCGTCGTCTGCCGGTGCGTTTCGGCGTGCATGGAGGCAAAAAAAGCCCGCGCGTCGTCGCAGTCCTTGGTTATCCCCGTTGTCAGGGCATCCAGACCGTCGTACCTGAGCTCGTCATGCAGTTTGTGCAGCAGTTCCACGCGGATGATTTTACCGTAGGCCCCCTCCGGGCCCAGGCTGGCCGGCCAGTCCAGGCAATGGGTCTCCAGCAGCACGCGTCCGCCGTTCACATCGTTGGGGTCGAGCGAGGGGCGCACGCCCAGATTGGCCACACCGCGCAGTGGCTCGGACGCCAGCCCGTGCACCAGCACGGCAAAGATGCCGCTGGCGGCCGGTTTCCAGTGGGCAAAGCGCAGATTGAGGGTCTTAAAGCCCAGCTCGCGGCCGAGCTTGCGCCCGTGCACCACGTGGCCGGAGATGTGGTACGGGTGGCCGAGCAGGCGCGCTGCATCCGCCATGCGGCCTTCACCCAGTGCCGCGCGCACGGCCGAACTGGACACGCGCAGGCCATGCACCTCGTAACTGTTCATGCGGGCCACGTCAAAGCCTTGGCGTACGCCTGCGGCATCGAGCATGGCGTAGTCACCGGCGCGCTTGGCGCCGAAACGGAAATCGTCACCCACCAACACGTAACGCGCGCCCAGGCCCTGCACCAGCACCTGGTCGATGAAGGCTTGGGGCGAGAGCGCGGCCAGCCGGGCATCGAAGGGCAGCACCACGGTCTGGTCCACGCCGCAGCGCGTCAGCTCGGTCAGCTTGTCGCGCAACGTGCCCACGCGCGCCGGTGCAATCTCGGGTTTGTGGGTGATGCTGGCGAAGTAATCGCGCGGATGCGGCTCGAAGGTCAGCACACAACTCGGCACGCCGCGCTGCTGGGCCTCGCCGCGCAAAAGCGCCAGCATGGCCTGGTGGCCGCGGTGCACGCCATCGAAGTTGCCGATGGTCATGGCACAAGCTGGAGCAATGCCGGGGTGGTGGAAGCCGCGGAAGACCTTCATGGATCAGTATCTTTTTGATAGCAGTCAGCGCTGTAACCTAAAGCAACTGCCGCCAATTTGTCATGAAAACAGGGTATATTGTGTCTCAATGGCGAGGCAGCATGGCCCGGCCGGCTGCCACAGACGCAAGCGTTCCGTATGAATGGTTTTTGTGACCGGTCAGGAGGCGTGTTTTGAAAGTCTTGAAGCTGTCGGCCCAAGGGCTGCCCCAGTCGTGGATTTCGCTCGAAGAGGCGGTCTTGCATTACGCTGCCGATGAGGTGCGCTGGGAATCCGGCGGCAAGGTGGCCGTGTTCCATGGTGGCCACAACGCGATCACGGGGCAGCAGTCGATCATCACGGTCAACAGCATCATCGGCACCAAGGGCGTGCCCAACATCAATCCCTTCAATCTGCGGCCCAGCCTGACCAACAGCAAGCTGTTCGTGCGCGACCGCAACGTCTGCGCCTACTGTGGCGATCATTTCCATGAGGTCGAACTGACACGCGAGCACATCATCCCGTTCGCGCAGAACGGGCAGGACCACTGGATGAACGTGGTCACCGCCTGCCGCGCCTGCAACCACCGCAAGAGTCACCGCACCCCCGAGCAGGCCAACATGCCCTTGCTCTATGCGCCCTACGTGCCCAGCCTGTGGGAAGACTTCATTCTGCGCAACCGCCGCATCTTGGCCGACCAGATGGAGTTTCTGATGGCGCATGTGCCCAAGTCCTCACGCCTGCTGGCGTGAGGACATCATATCGCGCTCAGTCAGTCAATTCCAACACGACCACGTGGCCTTCGGCCACCGGCCAGGTCTGGCCCGTCACACGCTCGCCATTGAACTCCCCGGTGATAGCGCGCAGCCCATCGCTGGTGAGCTTGAGCTTGGAGGCGGCGACACCGGCACCGGCCGGCACGCCGGGCGGGGTGTTGCCGTCCAGGCGTATCCGGTCGCGAGCCGGGTCGAAGTAGCCGCGCGGGCGTATCAGCGTGACGACGGATCGGGCGTCCTTGTTGGCGTCGGCCAGGCGCTCGACGCTCAGGTGGACAAGGTTGCTGCTGCGCGGGAAGCCGCTACGGTAGATGTGGGTGGTGGCGTAGCCGGGTGCGCTGATCTCGAACTCATATGGCACGCCGGGCTGCGCGGTGAAGGGCCCCCACAGGCCGTCGGCGCCGACGGTCGTGCGATGTACGGCGGCACCCGTACGCGCGCCCGTGGCGGGGTCCGTGGCATAGACCGCGAGTTGCGCGCCGGGCAGCGGCAGGTTGTTGGCGAAGTTGCCGCTTCTGGAATCAAGCGGGTCGAGCCCTAAGCCGGTGACCTTGCCGTTGAGCACCACACTGATTTCGGATTGGATGGCCGTGGTCTGCGGGGCGTGGCCGGTGATGAAGCGGTAGGCGGCGTCGAAGGCCGCCGGCGAGTAGGCCGTTTCGCGGTGGTCGATGCGCGGGATCACCACGTTGGTCGCGCCCTTGAGTTCCGGGCCAGCCGCCGTAACGCCGGTGGGTTTGCCCTTGGCACCGATCCACAGACCGTCGGGCTGGGCGTACTTGTCGTTGCTGTCGGAGCGGATGGTCATCCATTGCACCGGGCCCGTGACTTCGTCGCCGGCGGCGTTTTTCGGTGCGTTGAGCGCGCTCAGAAAGGGGCCGGTGCCGGAGAACTCGTTGCCTTCGCGAAAGCCCTTGATGGCCCAGACGCCATGGTTCGGCGTGCCGCCCAGGATGGCCCGGCTAACGGTCTGGTCACCGCCGCCGTTCTGGATGTAGTTGCGGATCGCATAACCGCCGCGCGAGTTGCCCACCAGAACGACCTTGCTGGCGCCGGTGGCGCGCAGCACTTTTTCCACCTCGGCCTTCAGGTAGGCCATGTGCTCGGCGGTCGAACTGCGCCCGGCCTGGGGTTGGCTGTCGACGTCGCGCGCGAGCGGGTAGGGCATGTTGACGGCATACAGGCGTTCGCGCGGCCAGCCGTTGGATTCGAAGCGCCATACGGTCGTCTGCCACAGCGCGGCGCTGTCGCCGTTGCCGGGCACGAAGACGATGGGCGGGGTTTCTTCCAGGCTGGGGCGGGTAGCGCAGCCGGCCAGTGCCAGCCCCGCGGCGGCGATCAGGAGAAGAAGACGGCGATGCAACATGATGGTGTGTCTCCTGGCAAGAAAAAATGCTCGTGGATGCATGAGATCCACGAGCATTGCACCTCAAGGTGTCATTGGCAAGTCAGGCAAACACGCCTGCCGTCTCCTGCATGTGCGTCGACACTTCGCCCAACTGGTACAGGCTGTCGCCGAAGGTCATTTCCAGTTGCGTCAGCTTCTTGAAGTAGTGGCTGACGATGTACTCGTCGGTCACGCCGATGCCACCGTGCAACTGCACCGCCTGCTGGCCGACAAAGCGCATCGACTGGCCCAACTGGTATTTGGCGCGTGCCATGGCACGACGCCGCTCTTCCGCCGGGGCATTGAGCTTGAGGCTGGCGTAATAGCTCATGGAGCGTGCCAGCTCCAGTTGCATCTTCATGTCGGCCGCGCGGTGACGCAGGGCCTGGAAGCTGGCAATCGCCACGCCGAACTGCTTGCGCGTGTTCATGTAGTCCATTGTCACGGCCAGGGTCTGGTCCATCACGCCAACGGCTTCGGCGCAGGTGGCGGCAATGCCAATGTCCACCGCGTGCTCCAGGGCGGTCAGGCCGTCCAGCGTGACGAGTTGCGCCGGCGCGTTGGCCAGCACCACGTCGGCCGCACGACCGCCGTCTTGCGTGCCGTAGCCGCGGGTGGCCACGCCGGTGGCCGTGCGCTCGACCAGGAACAGGGCGATCTTGCCGTTTGCGGTGGCGGGCACCAGGAAGGCATCGGCCTGGTCGCCGGCCGGCACCACGTTCTTGGTGCCGGAGACGGTCCAGCCATTTGCGGCTTGGGTCGCCTTGGTGTCGCACACATCCAGGCGGTAGCGTGCACGGCGTTCCTGCTGCGCCAACACCACCAGCGCCTCGCCCGAGGCGATGCGCGGCAGCCAGGCAGCCTTGAGTTCGGCGCCTGCATAACCGGCGAGCACGCCACCGGCGATCAGGCTGTGTGCCAGCGGTTCGAGCACGATGCCGCGCCCCAGTTCCTCCATCACCACCATGCCCTCGATCGGGCCCATGCCGAGGCCGCCATCGTCTTCCGGGATGTAGAGGCCGCACAGGCCGAGTTCCGCGAGTTCATTGAAGGCCTCGCGCGAGAAGCCGCCGGCGGCTTCCGTAGCGCGGCGGCGTTCGAAGCTGTAGCCCTTCTCCACCCATTTGTGCACGGCGTCGCGCAGTTGCTGCTGGTCGTCGGTGAAATCGAAATCCATGTTGTTCTCCTGTTCCTGCTGCGATCAGCCGAGAATCGTCTGCGCGACGATGTTGCGTTGCACTTCATTGCTGCCGCCGTAGATGGTGGTCTTGCGCATGTTGAAGTAGGTCGAGGCCAGCGGCGCATTGGCCAGCAGGCCGCCGGGGTAGTCACCCTGCCAGCCGGCTTCCATCGCCTCGCGGATCAGCGGCAGGGCGTAGGGGCCGGCCGCCAGCATCATGAGTTCGGCGTAGCGCTGCTGGATCTCGCTGCCGCGGATCTTGAGCAGGCCGGCGATGTCGAGCGAGTTCTTGCCCGACTTCTCGGCCGAGAGCACGCGCAGCACCAGCATTTCCAGCGCCACCACGTCTACTTCCAGCTTGGCGATCTCGTCGCGGAAGCGCACGTCGTCATAAACGCCTTCAGCCTTGGCGATGCGTTTCAAGCGCTCCAGTTCGCGCTTGGCACGGTTGACGTCGGCGATGTTGGTGCGCTCATGGCTGAGCAGGTGCTTGGCGTAGGTCCAGCCCTTGTTCTCTTCTCCGATCAGGTTCTCGGCCGGCACTTCGACGTTGTCGAAAAACACCTCGTTGACCTCGCACTCGCCGTCGAGCAGGCGGATCGGCCGCACCGTCACGCCGGGCGACTTCATGTCGATCAGCAGGAAGGAGATGCCGGTCTGCGGCTTGCCCTCGGTGCTGGTGCGCACCAGGCAGAAGATCCACTCACCATACTGGCCCAAGGTGGTCCAGGTCTTCTGGCCGTTGACGATGTACTTGTCGCCTTGGCGTTCGGCACGGGTCTTGACCGAGGCCAGGTCCGAGCCCGAGCCCGGTTCGCTGTAGCCCTGGCTCCACCAGACTTCGCCGCTGGCGATGCCGGGCAGGAAGCGCTGCTGCTGCTCCGGGCTGCCGAAGGCCATGATGACGGGGGCTACCATCACCGGGCCGAAGGGAATGACGCGCGGCGCACCGGCCAGCGCGCATTCCTCCTCGAACAGGTGCTTTTGCACCGCATTCCAGCCCGGGCCGCCGAACTGCTTGGGCCAGCCCCAGCCGAGCCAGCCTTTTTTGCCCAGGATCTTGGCCCAGCGCTGGTGATCGTCGCGCGTCAGGTGCAGGGCGTTGTGCACCTTGTGGGCAATGTCGGCCGGCAGGTTCTCGCGCACCCAGGCGCGGATCTCCTCGCGGAATTTCTGTTCGTCAGGGGTGAATGCCAAATCCATAGAGGTCTCCAAACAGGCTGTGCGTATTCATTTTTGCAAGCGCAAGCCTGTGTTTTTAGCACGATCGTTCGCCTCCCACTGTCCAAACCGCGACAAGCCAGAGATAGGCTCCCCCCTGCGCCGGCCCACTGCGTGTGGCCGTCTTCCCCTCAGGGGACAACGCCGGTGGCCCGGCGGAGCCGGTTCCACGGTGTTCCCCGGTTGGTTTTTCCGTTAGCGAGGTGTCTGACCGTGCAGAATGCGGTCTGGCTCAGAAGCAAGAAATGAAAAACATCGTCATCCTGATTTCCGGCGGCGGCTCCAACATGGCGGCCATCGTCAAGGCCGCCGAGCGCGAGCGCTGGCAAGACAACCACGACACAAGGGTGGCTGCCGTCATCAGCAACAAGGCCGATGCCAAGGGGCTGGTCTTTGCGCGCGACAAGGGCATTGCCACCGAGGTGCTGGACCACAAGGGCTTTGCGTCACGTGAAGCATTTGATGCGGCGCTGATGGCGGCGATCGACCGCTTTGAGCCGGCGCTGGTGGTGTTGGCCGGTTTCATGCGCATCCTGACGCCCGGTTTCGTCAGTCATTACGAGGGCCGGCTGCTCAACATCCACCCCTCGCTGCTGCCGGCCTTCCCGGGTCTGCACACGCATCGCCGCGCCATTGAAGCCGGCTGCAAGTTCGCCGGTGCCACTGTGCACCAGGTGACGGCCGAACTGGACCATGGCCAGATCCTGGCCCAGGCCGTGGTGCCGGTGCTGCCGGACGACGACGAGCACACGCTGGCAGCGCGTGTGCTGACGCAGGAGCACCTGATCTACCCACGTGCGGTAGCTGAGATGCTGCAAAAATAATAGCTTACTGCGCAGGTTTTTCGGGGGCTTGCTGCAGATTTTGTTCTGAAACCCAGGCAAAACGCGGTTGCCGCACGCCGTCGATCACCACTTCTTCTTCGAACATGGCCGCCGGCCGCACCCACAGGCCGCGCTCGCCATAGAGCGCACGGTACAGCGTCATCGGCTCCAGCGTTTCGCTGTGGCGCACCGTGCCCAGCACTTCGTACATCAGGTTCTTGTAGTGGCGGTAGATGCCCGGCCGGGTTTCGATCAAGGGGGGGAGTTTTTCCTCAAGCATGGGACAATTCTCCCCTATGCACCCTAAAGCCCTGTTGGACGTCTGCTCCGAGCTCGTCCGGCTCACCCTCAAATTCGATCATCCGGCCGATGCCATCGTGTCGCGCTTTTTCCGCGACCACCGTGGCCTCGGCCCGCGCGAGCGCGCCACGCTGGCTGAAACCGTCTACACCGTGCTGCGCAAGAAGCTGCTGTTCGACCAGTTGGCGCTTTCGGGCAGCGGCCCGAAAGAGCGGCGTTTGGCCATCCTCGGCTTCTACGGGCCGCGCGATTTCCTCAAGAGCGCGCTGACCGACCAGGAAAAGCAGTGGCTTGACCAGTGCGACCAGGTCAAGCCGGAAGAGCTGATGGACCGGCATCGCCACAACCTGCCCGACTGGCTGGTGCAGCCGCTCAAAGAGCAGCTGGGCGATGGTTTCTGGCCGCTGGTCGACAGCCTCAACCTGGGCGCCGGGCTGGACCTGCGCGTCAACACCCAACTGGCCAAGCGCGAGGCCATCCAGAAGGAGTTGCAGGTCGCCGGCATCAAGGCCGTGCCGACGCCGTACTCGCCCTGGGGCTTGCGCATCGACGGCAAACCGCCCCTGAACAAGCTCGATGTCTTTACCCGCGGGGCCATCGAGGTGCAGGACGAAGGCTCGCAACTGCTGGCCTTGCTGCTGGAGGCCAAGCGCGGCGAGATGGTGGCCGATTTCTGCGCCGGCGCCGGCGGCAAGACCCTGGCCATTGGTGCCGCCATGCGCAGCACCGGGCGGCTTTATGCCTTTGACACCTCGGCTCACCGGCTGGAGGCATTGAAGCCGCGGCTGGCGCGCAGCGGCCTGTCCAACGTGCACCCGGCGGCGATTGCCCATGAGCGCGACGATCGCATCAAGCGCCTGGCCGGCAAGCTCGACCGTGTGCTGGTGGATGCACCGTGCTCCGGCCTCGGCACGCTGCGGCGCAACCCGGACCTGAAGTGGCGCCAGAACATGCAGGCGGTGCAGGAGATGAGCGTCAAGCAGGCGGCCATTCTGCAAAGCGCCGCGCGGCTGCTGAAGTCTGGCGGCCGGCTGGTTTATGCGACCTGCAGCGTCTTGCCGCAGGAAAACGAGGCTATTGCCGAGGCCTTCTCGGTCGCCAACAGCGAGTTCATGCCGTTGGAGGCCGGGGAGGTGCTGGCCCAGCTGAAGGTGGCCGATGCCGTCAGCCTGTGCAGCGGGGGCGACAGCGGCCAGAAATACCTGCGCCTGTGGCCGCATAAGCATCAAACGGATGGCTTTTTTGCCGCCATTTGGCAAAAGAAGTGAGCATTTGACTTGAATTAAGGTTTTTCGCCTGCAGCTGCCCAGGGATGGTCAAACCAGGGCGAAACCTTTAAAATTCATGCCTACGGGGGTAAGCAATCGCTTGCCCTTATTACTATTCATTTCGTTGAGAGTCTTCGACTATGTTGTTACCTGAGTGGGCTGTGCTGAATGCGGCCATTGAGTGGCTCGCCCATGGCCTGTTGGATTTTTCCTGGTGGCAGATCGTTCTGGTCACCTTGGCCATGACGCACGTGACCATCGCCAGCGTCACCATTTTCCTGCACCGCAACCAGGCGCACCGCGCGCTGGACCTGCACCCGATTGCATCGCACTTCTTCCGCTTCTGGCTCTGGATGACCACCGGCCAGGTGACCAAGGAGTGGGCCTCCATCCACCGCAAGCACCACGCCAAGTGCGAGCAGGCCGAAGACCCGCACAGCCCGCATGTGTACGGCATCAAGAAGGTGTTTCTGGAAGGCGCCGAGCTCTATCGCGCCGAAGCCAAGAACAAGGAAACCATGGCGCGCTACGGCCATGGCACGCCGAACGACTGGATCGAGAAGAACCTCTACACCCGTTATTCGTGGCAGGGCGTCGGCCTGATGATGATCCTCGACCTGACCCTGTTCGGTGCCGCCGGCTTGGCCGTGTGGGCCGTCCAGATGGCCTGGATTCCGTTCTGGGCTGCGGGTGTCGTCAATGGCGTGGGCCACTACTGGGGTTACCGCAACTTCGAAGCGCCGGACGCCAGCACCAATCTGACGCCTTGGGGCATCATCATTGGCGGTGAAGAACTGCACAACAACCACCATACCTACCCGACCTCGGCGAAGTTCTCGGTCAAGCCCTATGAGTTCGACATCGGCTGGGTCTACATCAGCCTGATGCAAAAAGTCGGCTTGGCCAAGGTCAAGAAGACGCCACCGAAGCTCGCTTTCGGCGACATCAAGCCGGTGGCGGACGAGAAGACACTCGAAGCCCTGATCGCCAACCGCTACGAAATCATGGCGGGTTACGCCCATGGCATGCAGCGCGCCTTCCAGCAGGAAGTGGCTGCCCTGAAGGCCCGCAGCGCCGACAGCGCTGCCATCAAGGCTGCCAACCGCTGGCTGCACCGCGACGCTGACAAGGTGCCCGCCGCCGTCATGCCGGAGCTGGCCAAGGCCCGCGCCGCTTCGCCGGTACTCGACAAGATGGTGACCATGCGCGAAGAGTTGCGCCAGCTCTGGCTCAACACCTCGCTCACGCGTGAGCAGCTGTTGGCCAATCTGCAGGCCTGGTGCCATCATGCCGAGGAAAGTGGCATTGCCGCGCTGCAGGAGTTTTCACGCAAGCTGCGTGCGGCACGCGTCTGAACCGCTCCTTTTCCCGCCTCTGAAAAAGCCCGCTGCTGCGGGCTTTTTTGTATCTGGTTCTCTGGGGTAGGTCGAGTTGCTGGGTGCACACGACAGGACAGGCACTTTCATCGCCCGCGCCGCGGTGGTGAAGTCGTCGGCTGCGGTGAGACTTGGCAAGGTGGCCATGCCGGATCGCCATCTGGTGATGTGAATCCTTCGGCCACAAAAAAGCCCGCATGAAGCGGGCTTTTCTGAGAGAGGAAAGACTGAATTACTTCAGCTTCATTTCCTTGTATTCCACGTGCTTGCGAGCCTTGGGATCAAACTTCATGATCGCCATTTTCTCGGGCATGGTTTTCTTGTTTTTGCTGGTGGTGTAGAAGTGACCGGTACCGGCCGTGGATTCCAGCTTGATTTTTTCGCGTCCGCCTTTGGTTGCCATGATTCAGCTCCTTATGCCTGGCCACGTGCGCGCAGATCGGCGAGCACAGAGTCGATACCATTCTTGTCGATCAGACGCAGGCCAGCGTTGGAAATCCGCAGGCGAACCCAACGGTTTTCAGACTCGACCCAGAAACGGCGATATTGCAGGTTCGGCAGGAACCGGCGCTTGGTTTTGTTGTTGGCGTGGGAAACATTGTTTCCGACCATCGGGCCCTTGCCCGTGACTTCACATACGCGTGCCATGAGGACACTCCGTTAAACAGCTGTCACTGACGTGAGAGCTTCACCTCGCCAATAGGGTGGCGGTAACCCATGAGCGCTGGAGAACCCAGCAAAGCCATAAATTATAGCAAAGTTGGCGGAAGCGCTCAACTCAGGGCCGCGCGCAGCGTCGGCCCGTTCGCGGGCACCCGCGGAACCGGCTTGGCCGGGCCGCTGGGTGCGCCCCCTCCGCGCAGCAGGAGGGGGGTGGCGCAGCGAACGAAGGGAGCGCAGCCTGGGGGAGGCAGGAGGTTACGCCTCCTGCTCCAAGAACCTCTGGGCGTCCAGCGCCGCCATGCAGCCGGTGCCGGCGCTGGTGATGGCTTGGCGGTAGACGTGGTCCTGCACGTCGCCGGCGGCAAAGATGCCCGGCACCGAGGTCTGGGTGGCAAAGCCCTTGAGGCCGCCCTTGGTGACGATGTAGCCGTTTTCCAGTTCCAGCTGGCCCTGGAAGATCTCGGTGTTGGGCGCGTGGCCGATGGCGATGAAACAGCCCTGGAGCGCCAGATCTTCGGTGCTGCCGTCCTTGGTGCTCTTGAGGCGGATGCCGGTCACGCCGCTGGCGTCGCCCAGCACTTCGTCCAGCGTCTGGAAGGTCTTGAGCACGATCTTGCCGGCTGCCACTTTGTCCATGAGCTTGTCCACCAGGATCGGCTCGGCCTTGAACTTGTCGCGGCGGTGCACCAGGTAGACCTTGCTGGCGATGTTGGAGAGGTAGAGCGCTTCTTCCACGGCGGTGTTGCCGCCGCCGACCACGCAGGTCACCTGGTCGCGGTAGAAGAAGCCGTCGCAGGTGGCGCAGCCCGAGACGCCCCGGCCCATGAAGGCGGTCTCGGACGGCAGGCCCAGGTACTTGGCCGAGGCACCGGTGGCGATGATGAGCGAGTCGCAGGTGTAGGTGCCGCTGTCGCCAGTGAGGGTGAAGGGGCGCTTGCTGAAATCAACCTGGTTGATGTGGTCGAACACGATCTCGGTCTTGAAGCGCTCGGCGTGGGCCAGGAAGCGCTGCATCAGGTCCGGGCCCTGCACGCCGTCCACGTCGGCCGGCCAGTTGTCGACTTCGGTGGTGGTCATGAGCTGGCCGCCCTGGGCGATGCCGGTGACCAGCAGCGGCTTGAGGTTGGCGCGCGCGGCATAGATGGCGGCGGTGTAGCCGGCCGGGCCGGAACCAAGAATCAGGACTTGGGCATGCTTGTTCTGTGACATTCTGAAACCTTTGCAATGGGAATGCAGACTCGATTGTAAGAAGGGATGGCGCCCGGCGCCGGGCACTCGCCAGATGCCCCTGTGCCAGCGGGACGAATTGGCCACGGGACCAGGCGAAAAATGGCCCCGGCTGCGTTAAGCTAGGCCCCATTCCTGCCTATGACTTACTCTCTCAATACCCTGAACAACAGCGCCCGCCAGGGCGAGGCGCCGGTCCGTGCGGGCTGGAGCCGTTTTGCCCATGAACTGGCCCTGGTGGCCGGTCTGGTGGGGCTGGCCTTCTGGCTGCTGGCGTTGACCAGCCATTCCCTGCAGGACGCCGCCTGGTCCACCTCCGGAGAAAGCGGCGCCATCCACAACCGCGGCGGCCGCCTGGGCGCCTGGCTGGCCGACGCGAGCTACTACCTGCTCGGCTTTTCGGTCTGGTGGGCTTTTGCCGCCGGCGTGCGGGCCTGGCTGGCTTCGCTGGCACGCTGGTTGCGCGGCCATGAGCTGCTGGAGGCCCCGGCGGTGCACGAGTCGTCGCGCCTGAGCCGCTGGGCCGCCGGCCGCACCGCGTTCTGGCTCGGCCTGGCCATGCTGCTGTGCGCCAGTGCGGCCATCGAGTGGGCCCGTTTCTACAGTCTGGAGGCTCGCCTGCCGGGCCATGGCGGTGGCGTGCTGGGGTATTTCGTCGGCCCGTTCAGTGTGCGCTGGCTGGGTTTTGCCGGCTCGGCGCTGATGGCCATCAGCCTGGGCGTGATCGGTTCGGCGCTGGTGTTCCGCTTTTCCTGGGGCCATGTGGCCGAACGCCTGGGCGGCTGGATCGACGGCTTCATCGAGTCCCGCCGCGAAAAGCGCGAGATCGCCGAAGACCTGGCGCTGGGCCAGCAGGCGGCACGCGAACGTGAAGAAGTGGTGATGGAAGAGCGCGAGGAAATCATCGAGCAGCATCACGCCCCGGTGCTGATCGAGCCGGTGCTGGTGGAGGTGCCGCAGAGCGAGCGCGTGGCCAAGGAACGGCAAAAGCCGCTGTTCAGCGAACTGCCGGACTCCAAGCTGCCGCAGGTCGACCTGCTCGACGGCGCGCCGACGCGCCAGGAGAGCGTGGCGCCCGAGACGCTGGAGATGACCAGCCGCATGATCGAGAAGAAGTTGAAGGACTTCGGCGTCGATGTGCGCGTGGTGCTGGCTCAGCCCGGTCCGGTGGTCACGCGCTACGAGATCGAGCCTGCCACCGGCGTGAAGGGCTCGCAGATCGTCGGTCTGGCCAAGGACCTGGCGCGCTCCTTGAGCCTGGTGTCGATCCGCGTGGTCGAAACCATCCCCGGCAAGAACTACATGGCGCTGGAGTTGCCCAATGCCAAGCGCCAGTCGATCCGTCTGTCCGAGATCCTGGGCTCGCAGGTTTATAACGAAGCCAAGTCCATGCTGACCATGGGCCTGGGGAAAGACATTGTCGGCAACCCGGTGGTGGCCGACCTGGCCAAGATGCCGCACGTGCTGGTGGCCGGTACCACCGGTTCCGGCAAGTCGGTCGGCATCAACGCCATGATCCTGAGCCTGCTGTACAAGGCCGAGGCGCGCGATGTGCGGCTGCTGATGATCGACCCCAAGATGCTGGAAATGTCGGTCTACGAAGGCATTCCGCACCTGCTGGCGCCGGTGGTGACCGACATGAAGCAGGCTGCGCACGGCCTGAACTGGTGCGTGGCCGAGATGGAGCGCCGCTACAAGCTCATGAGCAAGCTCGGCGTGCGCAACCTGGCTGGCTACAACCACAAGATCGACGAAGCCAAGGCACGCGAGGAGTTCATCTACAACCCCTTCAGCCTGACGCCCGAGAGCCCGGAGCCGCTGCAGCGCCTGCCGCACATCGTGGTCGTCATCGACGAGCTGGCCGATTTGATGATGGTGGTGGGCAAGAAGATCGAGGAGTTGATCGCCCGGCTGGCCCAGAAGGCGCGCGCCGCCGGCATCCACCTGATCCTTGCCACCCAGCGCCCGAGTGTGGACGTGATCACCGGCCTGATCAAGGCCAACATCCCGACCCGCATCGCCTTTCAGGTGTCCAGCAAGATCGACAGCCGCACCATCCTCGACCAGATGGGGGCTGAGGCGCTCTTGGGTATGGGCGACATGCTCTACATGGCCAGCGGCACCGGATTGCCGGTGCGCGTGCACGGCGCCTTTGTCAGCGATGACGAGGTGCACCGCGTGGTGAGCTACCTGAAAGCCCAGGGCGAGCCGGACTACATCGAAGGCGTGCTCGAAGGCGGCACGGTGGAGGGTGAAGACGGCCTCGGCGGTGAGGGCGGTGGCAGCGGTGAGAAAGACCCGATGTACGACCAGGCGGTCGAGATCGTGCTGAAGAACCGCAAGGCCAGCATCTCGCTGGTGCAGCGTCACCTCAAGATCGGCTACAACCGCGCTGCCCGCCTGGTGGAAGACATGGAAAAAGCCGGCCTGGTCAGCGCCATGAGCACCAATGGTCAGCGTGAAATCCTGGTGCCATTGCGCACGGAGTGAAAACCTTGAAACATATTTTTGCTCTGTTATTGATAGCGGTGAGCGCAATATCCGCAAGGGCGGATGGCCTGGAAAGCCTGGAGGTTTTCATGCGGTCCGCCAGCAGCGGCCGTGCCGACTTCACTCAGGTGGTGACCATGCCGGCACGTGAAGGGCAGAGCGCGCGCCACAAGACCTCCAGCGGCAGCTTCGAGTTCGTGCGGCCCAACCGTTTCAAGTTCATCTACAAGAAACCGTTCGAGCAAAGCATCGTGGCCGATGGCCAGACGCTCTGGCTCTACGACGTGGACCTGAACCAGGTGACGGCACGCAAGCAGTCGCAGGTGCTGGGCAGCACGCCGGCGGCGCTGATTGCTGCGGCGCCCGACCTGCGCGCACTGCAGGCCGACTTCACGCTGGCGGCCCTGCCCGACAAGGATGGTCTGCAGTGGGTGGAGGCGAAGCCGAAGGCGAAAGAGGGGCAGTTGCAAGCCATTCGAGTCGGTTTTCGCGTGGCGGACAAGGTGCCCGAGCTGGCAGCGCTCGACATCCTCGACAGCTTTGGCCAGCGTTCGGTGCTGACTTTCAGCAAGGTCGAGGTCAACCCGCGCCTGGCCGCCGACGCCTTCCGTTTTCAGCCGCCCAAAGGGGCGGATGTCATCCGGCAATAGTCTTCGCCGCGGCCACCAAGTCCAGCTCAACAGACGCATTCTTCGGCAGCTGGAACACACCGACCGAGGTGCGCGTATGCACGCCGGCTTCGCCCAGGATGACGTGCAGCACGTCGGAGGCGCCGTCTGCCACTTCGCTCAGTTCGGTGAAGTCCTGGCTGCACTGCACGTAGACCGTCATGCGCAGCATGCGCTCGATCTGATCAAGGCTGCCCAGGGTCTGGCGCAGCAGGGCAAGGCCCCGCATGACGCAGATCTTGGCGGCCGTCTGCGCCTGTGGCAGCGTGACGTCCGCACCCACCCGGCCGGTGACAACCACCGTCTGGTCCACACGCGGCACCTGGCCGCTGATATACACCTCGGTACCATGCTGCACGACCGGCGCGTAATGGCCGCCAACCCTGATGTCGCCGTCAAAGCTGTGGCCCAACTGTGCGGCCACAGACTTGAATCGGGCGTCGCGGGAGTTTTCCATGTCTTCCCTAAGCAAGAGGTCGGTCATGTCGACCACCGAACCGCCTTGCCAGGTAATCCGGTGCTGGCCTTAGCCTTTCTTGCTTCCCAGGACCAGCAGTAAGCCGCCAACCACAATCGCGCCGATGCCGGCCCAGACGGGGATGTTGACGGTTTCCTTTTCCTTGACCGACAGTTCAATCGGTCCGATTTTGGTCTCGTGGGTTTCCTTGGTGTAGCTGAAACTGCCATACACCAAGCCCAGCACACCGGCGACGATCAGCACGAGTGCTGCCATTCTGCTTGCGTTCATGTGACTTCCTCCCTTTGCCTGTCAACAGGCGATGAATAGACGATGCTTCGATGGGACCGTTTGCAGAAGCATCGTACGGCTGCGCGATGCCGGATGTCCAGCCCGGTGTGGCGGAGGGCTCATACGGCGACCCCAAAGATGGCGCCTACACCCGCCGTCAACGCCATGGCCAGGGCGCCCCAAAAGGAGACCCGCGCCGCAGCTTGCAGCATGGAGGCGCCGCCGGCACGTGCCGCCACAGCCCCCAGAAAACCAAGGAAGAAGAGCGAGCTGCCGGAAACTGCCCACAGCAGAGCAGAGGCCGGCACCAGGAAAACAATCAGCAGCGGCAAAACGGCGCCGACTGCAAAAGTGCCGGCCGACGCCAGGGCCGCTTGAACCGGGCGCGCGTTCAGAATCTCGGAGATGCCCAGTTCGTCACGCCCATGCGCACCCAGGGCATCGTGCGCCGTCAATTGCGTCGCAACGCGAGCAGCGAGTGCCGGGTCAAGCCCACGCCCCACATAGATGGCAGACAATTCCTTGAGTTCGTGTGCAGGGTCGGTCAGCAGTTCCTTGCGCTCCCGATCCAGATCGGCGCGTTCGGTGTCGGCTTGGGAGCTGACGGAAACATACTCGCCTGCGGCCATGGACATGGCGCCCGCCACGAGACCCGCGACGCCTGCGACCAGGATGCTTTTCGCTTCGGCACCGGCCGCGGCAACCCCCAGGACCAGACTCGCCGTTGAAACGATCCCATCATTGGCCCCCAGAACAGCGGCCCGAAGCCAGCCGATGCGGTGTGTCCGGTGTCTTTCAATGTGTCTCATCATGTCCTGCGAATTGGTGTTGCCCCATCCTAGCCCTAAATAGTGCCAATGCAAGCAGGCCGATGAGGGGCCATTCCCCCTAGAATTCCCGGCATGAACAGCGCTATCGCCTCGTCCCATCAGCCCTTGGCCGAGCGCCTGCGCCCGAGAACGCTGGGCGAAGTGATCGGCCAGCAGCACCTGCTGGGCGAAGGCATGCCGTTGCGCATCGCGTTTGAATCGGGCCAGCCGCACAGCTGCATCCTCTGGGGCCCACCAGGCACGGGCAAGACCACGATCGCGCGGCTGATGGCCGATGCCTTTGACGCGCAGTTCATCACCATCAGCGCCGTGCTGGGCGGCGTGAAGGACATTCGCGAGGCGGTGGAGCAGGCGCAGGTGGCGCTCGGCCAGGGCCGGCGCACCATCGTGTTCGTCGACGAGGTGCACCGTTTCAACAAGAGCCAGCAGGATGCCTTCCTGCCGCACGTCGAGAGCGGCCTGTTCACCTTCATCGGCGCCACCACCGAAAACCCGTCCTTCGAGGTCAACTCAGCTTTGCTGTCGCGCGCGGCGGTGTATGTGCTGCAGTCGCTGACGGAAGAGGATTTGAAGCAAATTGTGGCTCGGGCCCTTGAAATCAATGCGGTACCAGCTATCGAAACTGTAGCAATCGACAAACTCATCGCCTATGCCGACGGTGATGCGCGCCGCCTGCTCAACACGCTGGAGACGCTGGCCGTGGCGGCCACGCAGCAGAAGCAGGCCACCATCACCGAGGCCTGGCTGCTCAAGGCGCTGGGCGAACGCATGCGTCGTTACGACAAGGGCGGCGAGCAGTTCTACGACACCATCAGCGCGCTGCACAAGTCGGTGCGCGGCAGTGATCCGGATGCCTCGCTCTACTGGTTCCTGCGCATGCTCGATGGCGGCGCCGACCCGCGCTACATGGCGCGCCGCCTGGTCCGCATGGCCAGTGAAGACATCGGCCTGGCCGACCCGCGCGCGTTGCGCCTGGCGCTCGACGCGGCCGAGGTCTACGAACGGCTGGGCTCACCCGAGGGCGAGCTGGCACTGGCCGAGTGCGTGGTCTACCTGGCCATTGCCCCCAAGAGCAATGCGGTCTACAAGGCCTTCAACGAGGCCAAGGCCTTCATCAAGAAAGACGGCACGCGCCCGGTGCCGATGCACCTGCGCAACGCGCCGACCAAGCTGATGAAGGAGCTCGACTACGGCAAGGGCTACCGCTACGCCCATGACGAGGAGGGCGGTTTTGCCGCCGGCGAGCGTTACCTGCCCGACGGCATGGCCGAGCCGGGTTTCTACCGACCCGTGGAACGCGGTCTGGAGATCAAAATCGCCGAGAAGATGCGTACACTGCGCGCGCTGAACGAGAACAAAAAATGATTGGGACCCGTCGCAGGTGGCACAGACCTTGCGATTGGCATTAAATGGACATCCTCCTGCAGCAAATCATCAACGGCCTGGTGCTGGGCAGCATGTACGCGCTGGTGGCGCTGGGCTACACCATGGTGTACGGCATCATCGGCCTGATCAACTTCGCCCACGGCGAGGTGCTGATGGTGGGCGCGCTCACCAGCTGGAGCGTCATTGGCCTGATGCAAGGTGCCATGCCGGGCGCGCCGGGCTGGCTCATCCTGCTGCTGGCCATGCTGATCGCCTGCGTGGTGGCCGCCACGCTCAACTACAGCATCGAGAAGATCGCCTACCGGCCGCTGCGCAACGCGCCCCGGCTGGCGCCGCTGATCACCGCCATCGGCATGTCCATCCTGCTGCAGACGCTGGCCATGATCATCTGGAAGCCCAACTACAAGTCTTTCCCCGCGCTGCTGCCGAGCGAGCCCATTCCGGTCGGCGGGGCGTCGATCACGCCAACGCAGGTGCTGATCCTGGCGCTGACGGCCGTCTGCCTGGCCGGGCTGATGTGGCTGGTGCATGCGACCAAATTGGGCCGCGCCATGCGCGCCACCGCCGAGAACCCGCGCGTGGCGGCGCTCATGGGTGTGCGGCCGGACCGCGTGATCTCGGCCACCTTCATCATCGGCGCCGTGCTGGCGGCGGTGGCCGGCGTGATGTGGGCCGCCAACTACGGCACGGTGCAGCACAGCATGGGTTTCCTGCCCGGCCTCAAGGCCTTCACGGCGGCGGTGTTCGGCGGCATCGGCAACCTGGCTGGCGCCGTGGTCGGCGGCATCCTGCTCGGGCTGATCGAGTCCATCGGCGCCGGCTACATCGGCGACCTCACCGGCGGTGTGCTGGGCAGCCACTACGCTGACATCTTCGCCTTCATCGTGCTGATCGTGGTGCTGACGTTGCGGCCTTCCGGCTTGTTGGGCGAGCGCGTGGCGGACCGGGCTTGAGATGCCGAGCATGAAGTCGTCCACCCGTCTCATCGCCATCCTGCTCGCCGCGCTCGGCCTGCTGGTGCTGCCGCTCATCCTGCAGGGCTTCGGCAATGCCTGGGTGCGCATTGCCGACATGGCGCTGCTGTTCGTGTTGCTGGCGCTCGGTCTGAACATCGTGGTGGGTTATGCCGGTCTGCTCGATCTCGGTTTCGTCGCCTTCTTCGCCATTGGCGCCTACATGTTCGGCCTGATGGCCTCGCCGCACTTGAGCGACACCTTTCCGCTGTTTGCGGCCCTGTTCCCCAACGGCCTGCACACGCCGCTGTGGCTGGTGATTCCGCTGGCGGCGCTGCTGGCCGGCGGGTTTGGCATCCTGCTGGGCGCGCCCACCCTGCGCTTGCGTGGCGACTACCTGGCCATCGTCACGCTTGGCTTCGGCGAGATCATCCGTGTCTTTCTCAACAACCTGGACCAGCCCTTTAACCTGACCAATGGCCCCAAGGGCATCGGCCAGATCGACTCGATCAAGTTCTTCGGTTTCGACCTCGGCAAGAAGCTCAACCTGTTCGGCTTCGATCTGTCCTCGGTCACGCTCTACTACTACCTGTTCCTGGTGCTGGTGGTGGTCAGCGTCGTCGTCTGCCACCGGCTGGAGCTGTCGCGCATCGGCCGCGCCTGGATGGCGATCCGCGAAGACGAAATCGCCGCCAAGGCCATGGGCATCAACACCCGCAACATGAAGCTGCTGGCCTTCGGCATGGGCGCCACTTTCGGCGGCGTATCGGGCGCCATGTTTGCCGCCTTTCAGGGTTTCATTTCGCCCGAATCGTTCAGCCTGATGGAGTCGGTGATGATCGTCGCCATGGTGGTGCTGGGCGGCCTGGGCCACCTGCCGGGTGTCATCCTCGGCGCCGTGCTGCTGGCCGCGCTGCCCGAGGTGCTGCGCTACGTGGCCAGCCCCTTGCAGGCCATGACCGGCGGCCGGCTCGACGCCGCCATCCTGCGCCAGCTGCTGATTGCCCTGGCCATGATCGGCGTCATGCTGCTGCGCCCGCGCGGCCTGTGGCCGGCGCCCGAGCATGGCAAGTCGCTGCAGGGCAAGGGGGAGCACGCATGAGCGGCGAGGTGCTGTTGCAGGTCAGCAGTGTGAGCAAACGCTTCGGTGGCTTGCAAGCGCTGAGCGACGTCGGCCTGCGCATCGAACGCGGCCAGGTCTATGGCCTGATCGGCCCAAACGGTGCCGGCAAGACCACCTTCTTCAACGTCATCACCGGCCTGTACACGCCCGACAGCGGCACGTTCGAACTGGCCGGCCGGCCCTACCGGCCGAGCGCCGTGCACGAGGTGGCCCAGGCCGGCATTGCGCGCACCTTCCAGAACATCCGCCTGTTCGCCGACATGACGGCGCTGGAAAACGTGATGGTCGGGCGCCACATCCGTTCCCGCACCGGCCTGCTGGGCGCCATTTTTCGCACACCCGCCTTCAAGGCCGAGGAAACGGCGATCGCTGCGCGCGCGCACGAACTGCTGGCTTATGTCGGCATCGGCCAGCTGGCCGACTACAAGGCGCGCACGCTGAGTTATGGCGACCAGCGCCGGCTGGAGATTGCCCGCGCGCTGGCCACCGAGCCGCAGCTGCTGGCGCTGGACGAGCCGGCCGCCGGCATGAACGCGACCGAAAAAGTGCAGTTGCGCACCTTGATCGACAAGATCCGCAACGATGGCCGCACCGTGCTGCTGATCGAACACGACGTCAAGCTGGTGATGGGCCTGTGTGACCGCGTCACCGTGCTCGACTATGGCAAACAGATCGCGCAAGGCACGCCAGCCGAGGTGCAACGCAATGCCCTGGTGATCGAAGCCTATCTGGGCCACGGTGCCAGTACCACGGAACAGGAGCAGCCCGCATGAACGGCGAAGCTTTGCTGCAGGTCCGCGGTCTGCAGGTCGCTTACGGCGGCATCCAGGCCGTCAAGGGCATCGACTTCGACGTGCGCGCTGGAGAGCTGGTGTGCCTGATCGGCTCCAACGGCGCCGGCAAGACCAGCACCATGAAGGCCATCACCGGCACCCTGCCAACCCATGCCGGCGAGCTGCGCTACCTCGGCCGCCCGATCGCTGGCCAGGGCGCCTGGGACTTGGTGCGCCAGGGCCTGGCCATGGTGCCGGAAGGGCGCGGCGTCTTCACGCGCATGAGCATTGCCGAGAACCTGCAGATGGGCGCCTACTGCCGCGACGACAAGGCGCAGATTGCCGCCGACACCGAGCAGATGTACGCCCTGTTCCCGCGCTTGAAGGAGCGCCACGGCCAGCTGGCCGGCACACTCAGTGGCGGCGAACAGCAGATGCTGGCCATGGCGCGCGCGCTCATGAGCCGGCCGCGCCTGCTGCTGCTGGACGAACCGTCCATGGGCCTGGCGCCGGTGATGGTGGACAAGATCTTCGAAGTGATCCGCGACGTGGCGGCACAGGGCGTCACCATCCTGCTGGTGGAGCAGAACGCCAGCCGGGCCTTGGGCATCGCCGACCGCGGCTACGTCATGGAGTCGGGCCTGATCACCCTCAGCGGTCCGGCGCAGACACTGCTGCACGACCCGGCGGTGCGCGCGGCCTACCTGGGCGAATAGCGCAACAAATCGATCGTCGGCGAAGAAACCGCTGACGAATTGCGCAGTGTCATGGTCAACTTCACTGCGATGGCCTACCATGTGTCTTCCACTATTCGATGGAAAGGACGCATCATGAAACGACTGACTTTGACCTTGGTTGCCCTGGGGCTGGCAGGTGGCGTGTTGGCGCAGGAGGCCGTGTTCCAGACCAAGACCTTGACGCCCGAGGCCGCGCTGAAGGCCGCCCAGGCGGCGCTTGAGTCCTGCCGCAAGCAGGGTTACCAGGCGGCAGTGGCCGTGACCGACCGTAACGGTCTGGTGCAGGTGCTGCTGCGCGATCGTTATGCCGGCCCGCACACGCCGACCGTGGCCATGGACAAGGCCTGGACCGCGGCCAGTTTCAAGACCTCCACGCTGGAATTCGGCAAGGACACCCAGCCCGGCAAAGCCATGAGCGGCATCCGTCATGTGCCGCGTGTCGTGGCGGCCGGCGGCGGTTTGCCGATTGAAGGCGGCGGCACCCTGGTGGGGGCCATCGGCGTCTCTGGCGGGCCCGGCGGCGAGGCCGACGAGTCCTGCGCCAAGGCCGGCATCAAGGCCATTGCCGACGCGCTCGAACTCTGACGCAGGAGTCCTATGGCGATGAAGATCGACAGCCTGGACCATCTAGTGCTGACGGTGCAAGACATCGAGGCCAGTTGCGCCTTCTACCAGCGCGTGCTCGGCATGGAGGTGGTCACTTTCGGTGCCGGCCGCAAGGCGCTGGCCTTCGGCGTGCAGAAGATCAACCTGCACCCAGCTGGGCGCGAGTTCGAGCCCAAGGCTGAGCGGCCCACGCCGGGTTCGGCGGACCTGTGCTTTCTCACCTCGGTGCCGCTGGCCGAGGTGCAGCGGCACTTGGCCGCCTGCGGCGTGGCGGTGAGCGAAGGCCCGGTGCAGCGTACCGGCGCGCAGGGGCCGATCCTGTCGGTCTATTTTCGCGATCCCGACCTGAATCTGATCGAGGTCTCCAACCCAATCACCAGCCCTTTGCCGGCCTGAACCATGCTGTATTACACCCTCAAGGTATTGGTATCGGCCCTGCTCATCGTGGCCATCACCGAGATCGCCAAGCGCAGTTCGGGTTTTGCCGCCCTGGTCGCCTCGCTGCCGCTCACTTCTTTGCTGGCCTTCATCTGGCTGCATGTGGAGGGCACACCGGCGAGCGAGATCGCCGGCCTGTCGAGCCAGATCTTCTGGCTGGTGCTGCCGTCGCTGGCACTGTTCGTGCTGTTGCCGTTGCTGTTACGACAAGGCCTGGGCTTCTGGCTCAGCCTGGGGCTGGCCAGTGCCGCCACCATCGTCTGCTACCTGGCCATGCTGCCGTTGCTGCGCAAGTTCGGCGTTCAGCTATGAATTTGATAGCTGCTCGCGCCGTCACCACGGCGCGAGAGGCCTAAAAAGCTTGGAGCCTCAATCGACCTTGGCGCCCGAAGCCTTGACCACCCGCTCGTAGCGCGCCAACTCGCCCTTCATGAAGGCGCCAAAGGCTTCGGGTGTGCTGGGCACCGGTTCGGCCATCAGGGCGGCGAAACGGGTGTGCGTTTCCGGCGCCTTGAGCGCCGCGACGAAGGCCTGGTTCAGTTTCGCGATCACGTCCTTCGGTGTGGCCGCCGGTGCCACTAGGCCCCACCAAGTGTCGATGGCAAAACCCTTGAGCGTGTCGGCCATCGGTGGCACCTCGGGCAGGGCCGGCGAGCGCTGCAGCGTGGTGACGGCAATCGCCTTGAGCTTGCCGCTACGGATGTTGGGCGCGGCGCTGGCCAGGTTGTCGATGTTGAAGTCCACCTGGCCGCTCAGCAGCGCCAGCTGCGCCGGGTTGGCGCCGTTGTAGGGGATGTGCACGGCAAAGATGCCGGCCTGCGCCTTGAACATCTCGCCCGCCAGGTGGCCGGCGCTGCCGTTGCCACCACTGCCGTAGTTGAGCCGGCCCGGGTTGGCCTTGGCGTAGGCGATCAGGTCGCGCAGGGTGTTGATGTGCAGCCGTTTGGCGGTCTCGGCATTCATCACCAGCACGTTCGGCACACGCAGCATCTGCGTGATGGGCGCGAAGTCGGTCGCGGCGTTGTACGGCATGCGGCTGTAGAGCCAGGGGTTCACCGCGTGGGTGGCAGTGGCGGCGATGCCGATGGTCAGGCCGTCCGGTGCGGCTTTGGCCACGGTGTCGGCACCGATGTTGCCGCCGGCGCCGGGCCGGTTTTCGATGATGACCGGCCCCAGCGTGTCCTTCACGCGTTCGGCCAGGGCACGTGCCGTGATGTCGATCGGCCCGCCGGCGGCATACGGCACGATCAGGCGGATCGGCTTGGCCTGTGCCCGGCTGGCGCCGGCGAACGGTGCCAGTGCGGCGCCAAGAAGTAGGGGTCTGCGTTTCATGGGGTGTGCTCCTGCGCGTGATGAACGTCCGATGGATTCTGCCGCGGGTCTGGTGACTACGGCCTGACGCTATGCGCCATGCTTGTCTGCTTCGCTGGTGAAGGAGTCGGCGTAGAACTCCTCCTCCGGCAAGCCCGCCTTAGCATAGTCGCGCCGGGCCGAGTCCACCACGATCGGGGCACCGCAGGCATAAATCTGGTGGCCGGAGAGATCGGGCAGGTCCTGCAGCACGGCCTGGTGCACGAAGCCGGTGCGGCCGTGCCAGTGGTCTTCCGGCAGCGCGTCGGACACCACCGGCACGTAGCTCAGGTTGGGCATCTCTTTCGCCTTCTGCGCCACCCAGTCGTGCAGGTAGAGATCGGCCGGGCGGCGGCCGCCCCAGTACAGCGCCACCGGCCGGGTGATGCCTTTGTGCTGCATGTGCTCAAGAATGGCCTTGATTGGCGCGAAACCGGTGCCCGAGGCCAGCAGCACGATGGGCTTGGCCGAGTCTTCACGCAGGAAGAAGCTGCCGTACGGCCCTTCGACGCGCAGGATTTCCTTTTCCTTCATGGCGCCGAACACGTGGTCGGTGAACTTGCCGCCTGGCATGTGGCGGATGTGCAGTTCAATGGCCGGGCCGAGCGGCGGCGTGGCTTCCTTGGCTGCGGCCAGGGTGTGCGGTGCATTCGCCATCGAGTAGCTGCGCCGTGCGCCGTCGCGAAACAGGAACTCCACGTACTGGCCGGCGTGAAAGGCAAAGCTGTCGTTGGCCGGCAGCTGCAGCCGAACGACCATCACGTCGGCTGATTTCTTTTCCAGCTGGTTCACGCGCACCGGCATCTTGCGCACCGGGTAGGCGCCTTCTTCCGTTACCTGGCGCGACTCCAGCACCACATCGCTTTGCGGCACGGCACAGCAGGTCAGCACCAGGCCGGCGGCTTCTTCGGCCGCGCTGAGCGCCTTCTCCTGGTGCGGGCCGTGCACCACGCTGCCGGAGAGTTTTTTGCACTTGCAGGAGCCACAGGCGCCGTCTTTGCAGCCATAGGGCAGGCCGACCCCGGCGCGGATGGCAGCGGCCAGGATGGCCTCGCCGGCGCTGGCACTGAAGGCCCGGCCGCTGGGCTGTACGGTCACCTGAAAGCTGGCGTGATCACTGCTCGACATCTTTTCGTTATCCTTGAACCATCAGATTGCAAAGGTTGGAATTTTGCCCTCAAACCAAAGCCCCCTCGGCGCGCTGCCGGCACGCTTTCGCCGCGAGCGCGTGCTCATTGCCGGCTGTGGCGATGTCGGCCTGCGTGCGGCCCGCGCCCTCCGGGGCCGGTTGCGCCTGCTGGCCTTGACGTCCTCACCGTCGCGTCACACCGAGCTGCGCGCACGCGGCATCACGCCGCTGGCCGGCAACCTCGACCAGCCAGCCACGCTGCAGCGCCTGGCCGGCCTGGCCACACGTGTGCTGCATCTGGCGCCACCGCCTTCCGAGGGCTGGGGTGACCCGCGCACCCAGGCCCTGCTGCAAGCCTTGCGGCGACGTTCACTGCCCGGCGCGTTGGTCTACGGTTCTACCAGCGGCGTGTATGGCGACTGCGGCGGTGCCATCGTGCGTGAAACCCGGCTGCCCCAGGCCCGCACGCCGCGCGGCCAGCGGCGTGTCGAAGCCGAGCTGGCGGTACGCTTCTTCGGCCGCAGTGCCATGGTGCGCGCCAGCATCCTGCGCATCCCCGGCATCTATGCGCCCGACCGAGAGGGCGGCACGCCGCGCGAGCGCCTGCTCAAAAGCACGCCGGTGCTGAAGGCCGAGGACGACGTCTACACCAACCACATCCACGCTGACGATCTGGCGCGCGCCTGCGTGGCGGCGCTGTGGCGCGGTGCGCCGCAGCGTGTCTACAACGTCAACGACGACACGGTGCTGAAGATGGGCGACTACTTCGACCTGGCGGCCGATCTCTACGGCCTGCCGCGCCCGCCGCGCGTGCCGCGAAGCACGGCACAGGACAAGCTGCCGTTGATGCTGCTGAGTTTCATGAGCGAGTCGCGCCGCATGGACAACACGCGGCTCAAGAACGAACTGCGGGTGGCGCTGCATTACCCGACGGTTAAGGAAGGGCTGCTGGCAGCGGGGTAAAGAAGAGGGGGGTGGTGCCCGGGGCCGGAATCGAACCGGCACGCCTTGCGGCGGGGGATTTTGAGTCCCCTGCGTCTACCAATTTCACCACCCGGGCAGGGAGGAAGGCAAGACCGAAATTATGGCACAGTGTGGGCATGAAGTATCCGACCATCGAAGACGCCATCGGCAAGACCCCCCTGGTGGCATTGCAGCGCATTGGTGCTGCCGAGAACGCCGCACGTGGCAACGTGATTCTGGGCAAGCTCGAAGGCAATAACCCGGCGGGCTCGGTCAAGGACCGGCCGGCCGTGTCCATGATCAAGCGCGCCGAGGAGCGTGGCGACATCAAGCCGGGCGATACCCTGATCGAGGCGACCTCCGGCAACACCGGCATTGCCCTGGCGATGGCTGCGGCCATCAAGGGCTACCGCATGGTGCTGATCATGCCGGAGGACCTGTCGATCGAGCGCGCCCAGACCATGAAGGCCTTCGGCGCTGAGCTGATCCTGACGCCCAAGTCCGGCGGCATGGAGTACGCACGCGACCTGGCTACGCAGATGGCGCAAAGCGGCAAGGGCCGGGTGCTGGACCAGTTTGCCAACGCCGATAACCCGCGCATCCATTACGAGACCACCGGCCCCGAACTGTGGGAGCAGACCGGCGGGCGCATCACGCATTTCGTCAGCGCCATGGGCACCACCGGCACCATCACCGGCGTGGCGCGTTTCCTGAAGGAAAAGAACCCCAAGATCAAGATCATTGGTGCCCAGCCGAGCGAGGGTTCGCGCATTCCCGGCATCCGCAAGTGGCCGCAGGAATACCTGCCCAAGATCTACGACGCCAGTCTGGTGGACGAACTGGTTTATGTGAGCCAGTCCGACGCCGAGGAGATGTGCCGCCGTATGGCGCGCGAGGAGGGCATCTTTGCCGGCATCTCGGCGGCCGGGGCCTGCTGGGTGGCACAGGAAATTGCCAAGCGCGAAGAGAACGCGACCGTTGTGTTTGTCGTCTGCGACCGCGGCGACCGTTATCTGTCCACCGGGGTCTTCCCCGCCTGATTGTCACGCTGCGTCATGACGCATGAATTCCGTTTCTGCCCGAGCTGCGCCACACCGCTGGCGTCGATGGTGCAGTTGGAAGACGGCGGCGAGAAGGCGCGACTGCGTTGCGCCGCCTGCGGCTTCACGCACTGGAACAACCCGACCCCGGTGCTGGCGGCGGTGATCGAATACCGGGGGCAGATCCTGTTGGCGCGCAATGCCGCCTGGAGCGGCAAGATGTACGCACTCATCACCGGTTTCATGGAGGCCGGCGAAACACCGCAGGAAGGCATAACGCGCGAAATCCGCGAGGAAACCAGTCTGGAGCCGCTGGAACTGAAGCTGATTGGGGTCTACGACTTCCAGCGCATGAACCAGGTCATCGTCGCCTACCACGCCCGCTGCGAAGGCGAGGTGCGCCTGTCTCCTGAGCTGGTGGATTACCGGTTGTTCACGCCCGATGCCGTCAAATGCTGGCCCGGCGGCACCGGTTCGGCCCTGGCCGACTGGTTGACGTCACGTGGCCATACGCCGCAATTTTTCGACGGGTCCCACGGGTAAGTCTCAGGTCGGGCCATCGCCCGATGCCCGTACACTCGCGGCAGACGGCTCTCGGGCTGATTCGATGCCGGCATTGGGAGATGCCGGAGGCTGGCGGAAAAGGACTCTCTGATGACGGGCTTTCAAGGATTGGTGTTCGTCGAGCACGACGACAAGCTGGTGGCGCAAGTCCAGGCGGCGGCGGACCGCCCCCCCCTGGACGATCAGGCGCTACGGGCCCTGTTGGACCAGGCCGGTTACAGCCACTGGTTTTTGCTGGAGGCCGCTTTGGCCACGCTGGTGGCGCGCTACAACGCGGTGCCGACCGAGTTCGAGATGACGGTGGGGGAGCGGCGCGATGGCAGTTTCATGCTGGATATCGCCCAGGACGCCTCCTGCGCTTGGGTGAATGTGGTGCCAGCCCATGGCGGCAAGGCCTTGGCGCGCGATGACATTGCGCGGGCGCTGGAGGGCGCTGGGGTGATTTTCGGCATTGACGAGGCCGCGTTCCAGCTGGTGTGCGATGCGACTGAACCTGCCCGTGTGCTGGTTGCGACGGGGGTGGCGCCGGTGCACGGTGAAGACGCCCAGTTCAAGAAGCTGATCGACTTGGCCCGCGATCGTGCGCCCAAAGTCAATGCGCAGGGCCTGATTGATTTCCGTGAGCACGGTGACATCCCGTCTGTGGAGCCCGGCACGCCCCTGATGCAGCGTGTTCCGGCCACAGCGGGTGTGGAGGGCCGCGATGTGCGCGGCACGACGTTGCCAGCCACCCCTGGTCACGACCATCTTTTTGCCGACAAGCTCGGCGGCGTGACCCCGGCCAGCGATGACCCCAATGTGCTGGTCGCAGCGCTCAAGGGACAGCCGGTGTATGTCGACCATGGGGTGATGGTGGAGCAGGTGCTGGCGCTCGGCAACGTCGACATGGACTGCGGCAACATCACTTACGACGGCTCAGCGCGGATTGAGGGTGACGTCCTGTCGGGCATGAAAGTTCATGTCACCGGCGATATCACGGTGACGGGTACGGTCGAAGGTGGCGAGCTGGAGGCCGGCGGTAATGTTCTGGTGGGCGCCGGCATCATCGCGCATGCCAAGGTGCGGGCTTCCGGCTCGGTGTCAGCGCGTTTTGTCGAAAACTCTCAGATCCAGGCCGGTACGGTGATCGCCATTGACGACATGGCTTTGCAAAGCGAGTTGCAGGCCCTCAACCAGATTTTGATCGGCGTGAAGTCGCCGCAACGCGGGCGGCTGGTAGGTGGTTCGGCCCGCAGCATGATGTTGATTCAAACCCCCCTGCTCGGCGCGGAGTCCAGCGGCGTCACCAGTGTGCAGGTGGGTGTCAATCCGGTGCTGGAAGCGCGCTACCAGGAGTTGGAGCAGATCATCGAGAAACAGAGCGCCGATCAGGAGAACCTGAAAAAAGTGGTCAAGCACCTCATGCAGCATGGCGACCCGAAAGGGATGCTGCCGCGCGCCAAGGCCTCTTGGCAGCATGCCGTCCAGCTGTGGGCCCATTCCATCAAGGAGAAGGACGAGCTGGAACAGCAGCTGGCGCTGGTGCGCGATGCACGGGTAGTGATTGGTCTGGGCGTGGCGGGGACGGTTGACCTGATGTTCGGCAAGCACGCGCGGCGCCTGCAGCGCAACTTTGATGCCGGGGTGTTTTCGGTGGACGAAGCCGGCCACATCGTCTTTACCGGCAAAGGGTCCGAGCCCATTGTGGTGCACTGAACCTTGATCAGAAATTGCTTAAAATTCAAGCAATTGAAGGAATTGTGATGAACTTTGACCGAGAACTCGATACCCGTGGCCTGAACTGCCCCCTGCCCATCCTCAAGGCGAAGAAGGCACTGACTGAAATGCAGAGTGGTCAGATCCTCAAGGTGATCGCCACCGACGCGGGTTCCGTGCGTGACTTTGTGGCGTTTGCCAAGCAAACCGGCAATGACCTGGTCGAGCAGACCACCGAAGGCCAGGACTACATCCACGTCCTGCGCCGCCGCTGAAGCCGGCGCCCTGACTCAGACCTTCAGCGCCCGGAGGTAGTCGCGGAAATGCTGGCCGACTTCCGGGTGTGCCAAGGCCAGTTCCACGGTCGCCTCTAAAAAACCTTCCTTGCTGCCGCAGTCGTAGCGCTTGCCTTGGTACTGGTAGGCGTGCACGGCTTCGCTGGCCAGCAGGCCGGCAATGCCGTCGGTCAGCTGGATCTCGCCACCGGCGCCGCGCGGCTGGCGGCGGATCTGCTCGAACACCGCGGGGGTGAGGACGTAACGGCCTGCCACCGCCATGCGTGACGGTGCCTGCTCGGGCGCTGGCTTCTCCACCATCTGACTGACCTTGATCAGGCGTTCGCCGTCGGCGGTGCCGGCCACGATGCCGTAGCGCCGCACGTGTTCCTGAGGGACCTCCTGCACAGCGATCACCGAGTTGCCCAGTCGCTCAAAGGCCTTGACCATCTGCGCCAGCACCGGCTGGCCGCCAGGCGGCCCGATCATCAGGTCGTCGGCCAGCAACACCGCAAACGGCGCGCCCTCCGTCAGGTGTTCGGCACACAGCACCGCATGGCCCAGACCGAGCGCGCGCGGCTGGCGAACGTAGGAGCACAGCATGTCGTCGGGTTGTACCGAACGCACCAGGTCGAGCAGGGCCTGTTTGCCGCTTTGCGCCAGTTCGTTTTCCAGTTCGTAGGCGGTGTCGAAATGGTCTTCGATGGCGCGCTTGTTGCGTCCGGTCACGAACACCATGTGGCGAATGCCGGCGGCATAGGCTTCTTCCACCGCGTACTGGATCAGCGGCTTGTCCACCACCGGCAGCATTTCCTTGGGCGCGGCCTTGGTGGCCGGCAGGAAGCGCGTGCCCAGCCCAGCCACAGGGAAGACGGCGGTTTTGACCTTGTTCTGGCTCATGCTCTCAACGTTCCCTTCAGCGTGCGGCGTGGTTCATGCGGGAAACGCCGTGGAACCGGCTTTGCCGGGCCACTGGCGTTGCCCCCTTGAGGGGGAGGCGGCGGTAGCCGCCACGGGGGTGCTACTTTAACCTTGCCAACTGCTCTTTGACTTTTTCCAGCGTGGCCGTGAAGTCGGCAACACGCTTCTTTTCCTGCTCGATCACGGCTGGCGGTGCCTTGGCGACGAAAGCCTCGTTGCCGAGCTTGGCCGTCGCCTTGGTGATTTCGGTTTGCAGACGCTCGGCCTCCTTGCCCAGTCGCACCTTCTCGGCCGCGACATCGACTTCCATGTGCAGGCAGACGCGGGCTTCGCCCACCACCGCCACCGGTGCCGCTTGCGCTGCAGCGGCCCAGGCGGCCTCGTCGTCGAACACTTTCACTTCGCTCAGCTTGGCCAGCGCCTGCAACACCGGTGCGGACTGCTGGATGAAGGCGGCTTCGGCGGCATTACCGGCAACCGCGTAGAGCGGCAGGCGGGTGGCGGGGGATACCTTCATTTCGCCGCGCAGGTTGCGGCAGGCGTCCACCAGTTGCTTGAGCTTGGTGATTTGGGCCATTGCCTCGCGGTCGATGCGCTCGGGCTGGCTCACCGGGTAAGCGGCGATGCTGACCGACTCACCACTGCGACCGGCGACCGGTGCTACCTTCTGCCACAGCTCTTCGGTGATGAAGGGAATCAGCGGATGCGCCAGGCGCTGGATGGTTTCCAGCGTGCGGATCAGGGTGCGGCGCGTGGCGCGCTGCTGTGCGTCGTCACCGGTATTGATCTGCACTTTGGCGATTTCCAGGTACCAGTCGCAGAACTCGTTCCAGACGAAGTCGTAGATGCTGTTGGCAACGTTGTCCAGCCTGTAGTCGGCAAAACCTTGCACCACTTCGGCTTCGACTTGCTGCAGTAACGAGACGATCCAGCGGTCGGCGGCGCTGAAGCTCAGGTAGCCATGGAACCGGCCGCCGGCCGCGCACTCTTCCTTGGTGTGTTCCTTCAGGCCGCAGTCATAACCTTCGCAGTTCATCAGCACAAAACGCGTGGCGTTCCACAGCTTGTTGCAAAAGTTGCGGTAGCCCTCGCAGCGTTTGCTGTCGAAGTTGATGTTGCGCCCCAGCGAGGCGAGCGAGGCGAAGGTGAAGCGCAGCGCGTCGGCACCAAAGGCCGGAATGCCATTGGGGAATTCCTTCTCGGTGTTCTTGCGCACCTGCGGCGCCGTCTCGGGTTTGCGCAGACCGATGACGCGCTTGTCCAGCAGGGGGCCAAGAGCGATGCCGTCGATCAGGTCCACCGGGTCCAGCACATTGCCCTCGGACTTGCTCATCTTCTGGCCCTGCGCGTCGCGCACCAGGCCGTGGATGTAGACGTGCTTGAACGGCACCTTGCCGGTGAAGTGGGTCGTCATCATGATCATGCGGGCGACCCAGAAGAAGATGATGTCGTAACCCGTGACCAGTACGCTGGAGGGCAGGTAGAGGTCGAAGTCCTCGGTTTGTTCAGGCCAACCCATGGTGCTGAAAGGCACCAGAGCCGAGGAGTACCAGGTGTCGAGCACATCTTCGTCGCGCGTCAGCTGCTGGCCCGGCGCCTTGGCTTGCGCTTCCGCCTCGTTGCGCGCCACGATCACATTGCCAGCCTCGTCGTACCAGGCCGGAATCTGGTGACCCCACCAGAGCTGGCGCGAGATGCACCAGTCCTGGATGTTGTGCATCCACTGGTTGTAGGTGTTGACCCAGTTCTCCGGCACGAACTTCACCGCACCGCTGTCCACCGCGTCAATGGCCTTCTGCGCGATGCTTTTGCCCGTGGGGTCCTTGTCGCTGACCTTGCTCATCGCGACGAACCACTGGTCGGTGAGCATGGGCTCGACGATCTGGCCGGTGCGCGTGCAGATCGGCACCATGAGCTTGTGCTTTTTGGTTTCCACCAGCGCGCCGATGGCTTCCAGGTCCTTGACGATGGCCTTGCGCGCCACGAAGCGGTCCAGGCCGCGGTATTTCTCGGGGGCGTTGTCGTTGACGGTGGCCTGCAGCGTCAGCACGCAGATCATCTCCAGCTTGTGGCGCTGGCCGACCTGGTAGTCGTTCGGATCGTGCGCGGGCGTGACCTTGACCACACCGGTGCCGAATTCCTTGTCCACGTACTCGTCGGCAATCACCGGGATCTGGCGGCCCACCAGCGGCAGGGTCACTTGTCTGCCGATCAGATGTTTGTAGCGCTCGTCCTCCGGGTGCACCATCACGGCCACGTCGCCCAGCATGGTCTCGGGACGGGTGGTCGCCACGGTCAGCGAACCGGATCCGTCGGCCAAGGGGTAGGCGATGTGCCAGAGCGAACCGTCCTTCTCCTCACTCTCCACCTCCAGGTCCGACACCGCCGACTGCAGTACCGGATCCCAGTTGACCAAGCGCTTGCCGCGGTAGATCAGGCCCTGCTCATACAACTGCACGAAGGTCTCGGTCACCACCTTGGACAGTTTGTCGTCCATGGTGAAGTACTCGCGCTTCCAGTCCACGCTGTCGCCCATGCGGCGCATCTGGGTGGTGATGGTGTTGCCGGACTGTTCCTTCCACTCCCAGACGCGCGCCACGAAGTTCTTGCGCCCCAGGTCGTGGCGGCTGATCTTCTGTTCCTGCAGCTGGCGCTCCACCACGATCTGCGTGGCAATGCCGGCGTGGTCGGTACCCGGTACCCAGACGGTGTTGGCGCCTGCCATGCGGTGGTAGCGCGTCAGCGAGTCCATGATGGTCTGGTTGAAGGCGTGGCCCATGTGCAGCGTGCCCGTCACGTTGGGCGGCGGCAGCTGGATGGCGAACGACGGTGCGTCGTTCTTCGGCGTACCGGTGCCGCGGTAGCCGGCCGTGGCATAGCCGCGGCGTTCCCACTCGGGGCCCCAGTGGGCTTCCAGGGCGGCGGGTTCGAAGGACTTGGACAGGCTGTTGAGGCCGGGCTGCTGGACGGTGTCGGTCATGGTGATGGCAACAAATGACGAACGGCACCCAGGGGTGCCGTTCCATGGAGGTCTTGGAATCTGCTCCGATTTTACCGGGGCAGCGCCATTGGGCCTAACGAGGCATGTCGCGCGCGGCCTGAACACAGGCCGCCAGTACCTCGCGGTTGCCGATCTGGTTGGCCAGCAGCAGGATCAGGCGGGCGTTCAGCAGCTCGGACTGCTCGCGGTCCAGCCCGGTATGGGCATCGAGCAGTTGCTCGTAGAAGGTGTCGGCATCCTGGAAATGCAGCGTGGTTTTCATGGTCTGTTCCTCAAGATTGCAGGCCCAGGGCCTGTTCGATGGCCTGGATCAGGTCGGCGTCCACGCTCTCGCCGGTGGCGGCCAGGTAGCCGTCGGGGCGCACCAGGGCCCAGGCATGGCCGAACACGTGGCAGGCGCCCTGCAGATGTCCTTGTGGGTCGCGCACATGTTCACGCGCCTGGGCGCGGCTGTCCGAGCCCATCACCTGCACGCAACGTACCGGCGCCTGGCTGGCCAGTTGGCGCAGGCGCTGGCCGGCAGCGGCTGAGATGTCGCCGAACACCAGCACCAGCAGATCACCGTCGGCCCATGCGAGCAGATCGTTCACCGTGCCTTGGCTGTCGTCGGCCCAGCGGAAGCCCACGTTTTGCACCGACAGCCCCCCGGTTCGGTTGCAGATGCGGGAGCGGGTGTAGCTGTTGGCCACGGCCATGCGCCCGGTGTTGATGAGCGGGCGCGCAAACGGGTACTGGCGCGCCAGGCTGATGGCCGCGTTGCGGAAGGTGCGTTCCATGCCGTCGGCGGGGCGCAGGAAACGCGCCGTTCGGTTGGTCACCTGCACGTTCTGCGCCGCGGCTTCATGTCGTTCGTCGTGGTAGCTGTCCAGCAGGCTGGCCGGGGCGCGGCCCTTGAGCACGGCTGCCAGCTTCCACGCCAGGTTGTCGGCATCGGCCACGCCGGTGTTGCCGCCGCGGGCGCCGAAGGGGCTGACGATCTTGGCCGTGTCGCCCATGAAGAACACGCTGCCGATGCGCAGTTTGTCCAGGCACTGGCTGCGGTAGGCATAGGGGCCGACCCAGACGATTTCAAATTCGACATCGGGGCCGAACTGCTGGCGCAGGCGTTCGCGCACCACGTCTTCCCGGCTCACGACTTCGGGGTCGGCATTGGGTTCCATCTGGTAGTCGATGCGCCAGACATCGTCGGCCATCAGGTGCTGCCAGACGGCGCGGTTGCCGTTGAAGGGCGCCTCGATCCAGGTGTGGCGTTCCTTGGGTGGATGGGTCTTGAAGCGCACGTCGGCAATGCACCAGCGGTCGTCACCGCGGCGCGAGGTCATGGTGGCGCCGCACCAGCCGTGGAACGGGGTGTGCGAACCGCTGGCGTCGATCACATGCTCGGCTTCCAGCGAGTAGCTGCCTGCGGGTGTTTCCACGGTGAGGGTGGCATAACCGTTGTGCTGCTTGAAACCGGTCACGCGCGACTTCCAGCGCATGTCCACATGGCCCAGGCCGTAGATACGCTCGACCAGATAACCCTCGATGTAGAACTGCTGGATGTTGATGAAGGGTGGCTGGGCCGAGAGGCCGAAGCTGCTCTGCTGGCGCAGATCGAAGGAATAGACCTCGTCCTTGCCGGCGAAGGTGCGCCCCACGCTCCACTGGATGCCCTTGGCGGCGATGCGCTCGTACACGCCCAGGCGCTGGAAGATCTCCAGTGATTTTTGCGTGTAGCAGATGCCGCGCGAGGCGGCGCCCTTGACGCCCACCGTGTTGTCTTCGTCGAGCAGCACCGCTGCAATGCCCAGCTTGGCCAGGCAGCAGACCATGGTCAGGCCGGTGATGCCGGCGCCGACGATCACCACCGGGTGACGCTGGGCCTTGCCGCTCTTGAGTTCAGGCGGCTCGACGAAAGGGTATTCGGGCAGTTCGTAGCCCGACCCTTGCGTGAATTCGTAGCCATTGGTGTAGGCGGTTTCGCGGTAAGTCGTCTTCATGCTGCATGGCCTTTCTGCTCTTGGATGCGGGCGGCTACTTCGGGGCGGTCGTTCTGCTGCGGCTTGAGGGGGGCCGCCGCCTTGCCTGCGGCGCGGTCGCGGCGCCACTGTTCCTTGCGCGCTGTCCATTCATTCAGGCGCGCGTGGGCGGTGGCGCTTTCCTGGAGCATCTGGAACTCGTCGGCCACTTGGGCCGAGAGTTCGAGCCGTACACCGTTGGGGTCGAAGAAATAGATGCTCTTGAAGATGTGGTGGTCGGTCACGCCGATCACCTCGATGCCGTGCGCTTGCAGGCGGGCCTTCATGGCTTCCAGCTCTTCCAGTGAGTTGAGGCGAAAGGCGATGTGGTTCACCCACAGCGGCGTGTTGGGGCTGGGCTCGGCGGCCTGGTCGTCGCCGAGGTCGAAGAAAGCGATGAAGGAGCCGTCCTGCAGGCGGAAGAAAAAGTGCGTGTAGGGACAGTATTCGCCAGTGCTGGGCACGTAGTCGCTCTGGATGATGTGGTACAGCGGCAGGCCCAGGATGTCCTCGTAGAAGTGCCGTGTTTCCTCGGCATCGCGGGCGCGGTAGGCGTAGTGGTGCAGTTGCTGGATCGGCGCTGGCGGCGGGGCCGCCAGGCCCATCGTTGGGGTGCTTGTCATGCAGTCTCCTTCATGGTGATTCGTTCACCATTACGTAATTCGTTTACTTTATCGTAACTTTTGAGTGCAGCCCATCGTGGAAGACCAGCGGGTCTGATGATGGTTTTTGAGAACGAATCTCAATAGCAACAATCCATAGGGAGTGGTAATTCTTTGAATTGAAAGAGCCTATTAGACCGAGGGCACGAATCGGAATAGTCTGTGCTGGTCTTTGACACAACTGTTCAAGGCAAGCGAGACAAATCTTCAACTTTTCAAGGAGATATTCATGCCGACACTCAAAGGTTCCAAGACGGAAGGGTGCCTCAAAGAAGCATTCGCCGGCGAATCCCAGGCGAATCGCCGTTACCTGTATTTCGCGAACAAGGCCGACGTTGAAGGCCAGAACGATGTGGCCGCGCTGTTCCGCTCCACCGCCGAAGGCGAAACCGGCCATGCGCACGGCCACCTGGAGTTTCTGGAGCAATCCGGCGACCCGGCCACCGGCTTGCCGATCGGCCCGACCCGCGACAACCTGAAGTCGGCCGTGGCCGGCGAAACCCACGAGTACACCGACATGTACCCCGGCATGGCCAAGACCGCCCGCGCGGAAGGCTTTGACGAAATCGCCGACTGGTTTGAAACGCTGGCCAAGGCCGAGCGTTCGCATGCCAATCGCTACGCCAAGGCTTTGGCAGAACTCGTCGATTGATTTCCAATCGTCGCCCACTACGTCACGAGGCGTAGTGGTTTGCAAAAGAATTTTCCAACGAAAGTTCTTTTTCTAACCATAACGAGACAAAGGACTGGCCATGGCAAGCGAAGGCAACCTGGAAGCCCCGACCCGACATCCGCTGGACTGGAAAAACCCCGACTTCTACGACGAAGCATCCTGCTTCAAGGAGCTGGAGCGCATCTTCGACATCTGCCACGGCTGCCGCCGCTGCGTCAGCCTGTGCGGCGCCTTCCCGACGCTGTTCGACCTGGTGGACGAGAGTTCGACCATGGAAGTCGACGGCGTGGCCAAACCCGACTACTGGAAGGTGGTGGATCAGTGCTACATGTGCGACCTGTGCTACATGACCAAGTGTCCGTACACCCCGCCGCATGAATGGAACCTGGATTTTCCGCACACCATGCTGCGCGCCAAGGCCATCAAGTTCCAAAAGGGTGAGGTCGGCATCGCCGAGCAATTTCTGGCCTCCACCGACGTGCATGGCCAGTTCGCCGGTATCCCGGTGGTGGTGCAGGTCGCCAATGCGGTCAACAAGACCAAGGTCATGCGCAGTCTGATGGAAAGCGTGGCCGGTGTGGACAAGGAGGCCTGGCTGCCCTCTCTCGCCACCAAAAAGTTCCGCTCCGGCACACCCGAAGCGCAGGCCACCGTGGTGAAGGACGGCGAGAAGACACCGGGCAAGGTGGCGATCTTTGCCACCTGCTACATCAACTACAACGAACCCGGCATTGGCCACGACCTGCTGAAGATCCTGGACCACAACGAGATCCCCTACGTGATCGTCGAGAAGGAAAAATGCTGTGGCATGCCCAAGCTGGAACTGGGTGACCTGGCGTCGGTCAACGCCAGCAAGGAGGCCAACATCCCGGTGCTGGCCCGCTATGCCAAGGATGGTTTTGCCATCCTGGCCGCCGTGCCGAGTTGCGCCCTGATGTTCAAGCAGGAAATCCCGCTGATGTATCCGGACGAGGCGGACGTGCAATTGGTCAAGGACGCCATGTGGGACCCGTTCGAGTACCTGATGGCACGCAAGCGCGACGGCCTGCTCAAGACCGAATTCAGCACGCCGCTGGGCAACGTGAGCTACCAGATCCCCTGCCATGGCCGGGTGCAGAACATCGGCAAGAAGACCGAAGAGATGCTGAAGATGATCCCCGATACCACGATCAATACCATCGAGCGCTGCTCGGGCCATGCCGGCACTTTCGGCGTGAAGAAGGCCTACCACCAGCAGGCCATGAAGATCGGCAAGCCGGTGTTCAAAGCCATGGCCACCATGAAGGACGGCGCCAAACCCGACTACATCAGCTCGGACTGCCCGCTCGGCGGCCACCACATTGCGCAGGGTTTCGAGGTCAACGGCCTGGGTGCGCCCGAGCTGCAGCACCCGCTGAGCCTGGTGCGCAAAGCCTACGGACTCAAATGAAACACCCCCAGGCTTCGCGCACTGCGTGTCGCTACGCCACCCCCCTTGCAGGGGGCAACGCCAGTGGCCCGGCAAAGCCGGTTCCACGGCGTTCTACGGTTAGACCGTTTCATGCGTCACGGGTCGCGTGCTGGAACAACTGAATTGAACAGACTGGAAATCATCATGCAACTCACCGGCAAGATCACCCCCGACAGCCTGATGTCGCTGGAGGCCTACAGCAAGTGGCGCAAAGAGCACAAGGCCGAGGTCATGGCGCATCGCCAGTTGCGCAGTGTGCACTTGGGCGAGCATATCCACCTGCAGTTCGAGTCCGAGACCACCATCCGTTACCAGATCCAGGAGATGCTGCGCATCGAGAAGATCTTCGAGGAGGAGGGCATCCTGCAGGAGATCGAGGCCTACGCCCCGCTGGTGCCAGACGGCAGCAACTGGAAAGCCACGATGCTGATCGAGTACCCCGACATCAACGAGCGCAAGCGCGAGCTGGCGCGTCTGATCGGCGTGGAGGACCGCATGTTTGTCGAGGTCGAAGGCTACCCACGCGTCTACGCCATTGCCGACGAAGACCTGGACCGCGAGAACGACGAGAAGACCTCGGCCGTGCATTTTGTGCGTTTCGAATTCACGCCGACCATGCGCGCTGCCATCCAGGCCGGTGCCAGCGTCAAGCTGGGCTGCGACCACACCCACTACCCGGCCCATGTGACCATCAGTGCCGAAACGCTGACGTCGCTGGCAGGCGACCTGAAGTAAATCTGCAAGCCTGCGTGCATCACCCGAACCCGGTGGTGCCACCTGCGGGACCCTGAGCCAGGGCCGGTGCCTCTACACTGGCCTTTGCTTCATCTGCCCGCCTTCGATGACCGACCCTGCTGAACGCCACTCACCCGCCGCACGTGATGCGCGCGTGGCCTGGCTCATGCTGCTCGCGCTGTGCACGGCCTTCATGCTGAGCCAGGCCTATCGCACGGCGGCCGCCATCCTGGCGCCCGAGTTGCAGGCTCGGCTGGGTTTCTCGCCGCAGCAGTTGGGCGTGTTCGCTGCGGCCTTCCACTTTGCTTTCGGTGCCATGCAACTCTTCATGGGTATCGGCATTGACCTGCACGGCGTGCGCCGTACCGTTCTCTCGGTCTTTCCGCTGGCGATTGCCGGCGCGCTGCTGTCGGCCCTGACGGACCACTTCGGCCTGTTGGTACTGGGCCAGGTGCTGATCGGCGTCGGTTGTGCGCCGGCCTTTCTGGTCTGCACGGTTTTCATCGCACGTTGTTTTCCGGCCTCGCGTTTTGCGGCGGTGTCGGGCCTGGCCATGGGGATTGGCGGCCTGGGCATGCTGCTGACCGGCACGCCGCTGGCCTGGCTGGTGCAGGCGTATTCCATTCGCGTCGGTTTTGCCATGCTGGCCGTGCTCTCTGTCCTGGCCTGGCTGGTCGTCTATGTCGTGGTGCAGGAGCCGGCTGTGCCCAGACCTGCAGGACCGCGTGCCTCCCTGTGGCAGGTCGTGCGGCAGTTTGGCCAGCTGCTGCGCTTGCCGCAGACGCTGGGCATCATGGCGCTGAGCGCCGTGACCTACGCCTCCTTCATCACGCTGCGCGGCCTGTGGCTGGGTCCGTTGCTGGTGGAGCGCTTTCACTTTTCGCTGATTGAGAGTGGCCACGTGGCGCTGGCCGTCTCGCTGGTGTCTCTGGTCGGGCCGCCCCTTTTCGGTCGCATCGACCCCGGCGTGGCCACGCGGCGCCGCTGGATCGTCGGCTACACGCTGTTGATGGCAGCGCTGTTTGTGCTGCTGGCTTTGACGCACGTCGTGCTGCTGAGCTTGGGGCTGCTTGTACTGGCAGGTTTCCTGTGCGGCTACATCGTGCTGCAGTACGCCGACGTACGCAGTGCCTACCCCGAAGCGCAGATCGGTCGCGCCATGGCGGTCTTTACCATGGCCATGTTTCTTGGCATCGCGCTGATGCAGTGGGCCACCGGTGTCGTGGCCACCTTCGCCGAAGCGCACGGGGTGGATGGCTTGACCGCTGTGCTGCTGTCGGTGGCGGCATGGCTGGTGGCAGGGGCCGTGGCGTTTGCCAAGCTGCCTTCGGCCCGGGCTTGACGCGGGCTGAGGTCAGCCCGTTCGGGGTGTCCTGCTTGCAGACTCCATCCGGAAGCGATCCCAGACTGTCCACTCCGGTCCCGTTGGGGCCTCCATGCACAGCGGCGCACCGCTGACCGGGTGTTTCAATTCCAGCTGCAGCGCATGCAGCCACAAGCGCTGCTCACCCAAGAACTCCGCCACCGCCCGATTCAACGGCCCCTTGCCGTGGGTGGCGTCGCCAATGATCGGGTGCGAAAGGTGCTTCAGGTGGCGGCGCAACTGGTGCCGCCGTCCGGTCAGCGGCTGCAACTCCACCAGGGCACAGCGTGTGGTCGGGAAATTGCCGTAGGGCAGGGGCAGCACGTAGTGTTCGAGCGTGCGGTAGCGCGTCTGCGCGTCCTGCACCTCGTCGCGGCCGGCGCGTGCGTCATCGGGCATGCGTTTGAGTGGGTGGTCGATCAGCCCTTGCGCCTCCGGCCAGCCACGCACCACGGCGCGGTAGGTTTTTTTCACCACATGGCCGACATCGAAGCTCTGGCCTATCAGGCTGGCGGTGGCCGCATCGAGCGCAAACAGCAGCACGCCGCTGGTGCCCTTGTCGAGCCGGTGCGCGGGCCAGACCGGGCGGCCGAGCTGGTCGCGCAGCAGCTGCAGCGCGAACTGCGTTTCTCCTGCATCGAGCCCGGTGCGGTGCACCAGCAGCCCGGGCGGTTTGTTCACGGCTACTAGATAATCGTCGTGATACAGGATTTCCAGCATGTTGTTTTTATTATCCCCCGCCAAATCCCTCGACTACGACACCCCCGCCGGCGACGTGCCGCACACGCAGCCGCTGTTTGTCAAACAGTCGGCCGAGCTGATCGAGATCCTGCGCGAGAAGTCGCCGCAGGAGATTGCCGAGCTGATGGACTTGAGCGATGCGCTGTCGGGCCTGAACGTGGCGCGTTACCAGGCCTGGAGTACCAAATTCACGGCCAAGAATGCCAAGCAGGCAGTGCTGGCCTTCAACGGTGATGTGTACGAAGGCCTGGACGCCAAGACGCTCAAGGCTGATGACCTGGCCTGGGCACAGGAGCACGTCTGCATCCTGAGCGGCCTGTATGGTGTGTTGCGTCCGCTGGACTGGATGCAGCCTTACCGGCTGGAGATGGGTACCCAACTGGCCAACGCGAAAGGCAACAACCTCTACAAGTTCTGGGGCACGCAGATTGCCGATTACTTGAACCAGCGCCTGCAGGCCGACAAGACGCCGGTGGTGGTGAATCTCGCGTCACAGGAGTACTTCAAGTCGGTGGACAAGAAGGCCCTGAAGGTGCGCGTGATCGAGTGCGTATTTGAAGACTACAAAGGCGGCAAGTACAAGATCATCAGCTTCCTGGCCAAACGTGCGCGCGGCCTGATGGCGCGCTACGCCGCCACCCATCGCGTGACCACACCGAAGCAGCTGGAGAAGTTCAACCTCGAAGGGTATGCCTTCGATGCTGCGGCCTCTGAAGCAGATCGTCTCGTCTTCCGTCGCAAGGTACAGGAATGACCACACCCGAAAACTCCCTGCTCGGCAAGGCGGTGCCCTACGTCGACCAGTACGACGCAACGCTGCTGTACCCGATTGCCCGCATCGCCAAACGCGAGGAAATCGGTGTGCCGGCCACGCTGCCTTTCCTCGGCGCCGATCTGTGGACGGCCTATGAGCTGAGCTGGCTGAATGCGCGCGGCAAGCCGCAGGTGGCGCTGGCCCACGTCACGGTGCCGTGCGAGACGCCCAACATCGTGGAGAGCAAGTCCTTCAAGCTCTACCTCAACAGTTTCAACAACACCAAGTTTGCCGATGCCGCCGAGGTTCAAGCGCGTATCCGTACCGACATCAGCGAAGCGGTGTGGCGTGGCTCGGAGGCCAAGGGCACGGTGGGCGTCAAACTGATCGCACCCGAGCTGTTCGACCGTGAGCCGATCCATGAACTCGACGGCCTGAACCTGGACCGGCTGGAGGTGGAGTGCACGCAGTACACGCCGGCGCCCGAGTTGCTGACGGCCGCCTTCGACGAGCAGCCGGTGAGTGAGGTGCTGACCAGCAACCTGCTCAAGAGCAACTGCCTGGTGACCGGCCAGCCCGACTGGGCCAGCGTGCAGATCAGCTACAGCGGGCCGCAGATCGAGCAGGAAGGTCTGTTGCAGTACATCGTGAGTTTTCGCAACCACAACGAGTTCCACGAACAGTGCGTGGAGCGTATCTTCATGGACGTGTGGACGCGCTGCAAACCGGCCAGGCTGACGGTCTATGCGCGCTACACCCGCCGCGGCGGGCTGGACATCAACCCCTGGCGCACCAGCCACCCGCAGGCGCTACCGGTCAACGTGCGCACGGCGCGTCAGTAATTTGCTATCAAAAAAGTAGCTGTTTGCGCTTATCTGGCAAGGGCTACTGGCCAATTTCCTTGAAAGATTGCAGCGGCGCCAGCGGCGGGAAGTTGCCGCCGCGTTTTTCCTTCATGGCCGTCACGGCCTCCAGCACATGTTTGTTGCTCCAGATCGCACCCTGCAGCCAGCCCATCTGCTTGAGTGCATCGTCCACGCCGTGGTCGCGCGCATAGTGCAAGGCCTGCTTGGTGCCCCAGATCGCCACCGGCGGCTTGCTCGCAATCTCCTGCGCCGTCTGCAGTGCACCGGCCAGCAGGGCTTCCGGTGTGTCGAACACCTGGTTCACCAGGCCGTAGCCGAGCGCCTGTGCCGCCGGCAGGCGGCGGCCGGTGTAGGCCAGCTCTTTCACCACGCCCAGCGGCATGAGCTTGGGCAGCCGCTGCAGCGTGCCGACGTCAGCCACCATGCCGATGTTGATTTCCTGGATGCAGAAGAAGGCGTCAGCCGTGGCGTAGCGCAGGCAGCAGGCGCTGACCATGTCCACCGCGCCACCGATGCAGCCACCCTGGATGGCCGCGATCACCGGGATACGCAGCGTTTCCAGCTTGGTGAAGGTGGCCTGCATGTCGGTCAGCAGATCGAAGATGGCGGCGCGGCCTTCGGGTGTCTTGTCATTCAGGGCAATGGCGCCACTGAAGGTTTCCAGCGCCATGCCGGCGCTGAAATGTTTGCCGGTGCTGCTGATGACCAGCACGCGTGCCTCGCCGCTGGCGTGCAGCTGCGTCAGCACCTGGTCGAGCTCGCGCCAGAACTGGGGGTGCATGGTGTTCATCGCCTCCGGGCGGTTGAGCACCAGGTGGGCAATGTGGTCGGTGACGGTGAGGGTGAAGCAGTTCATGGCAGCAAGGTGGGTGGGAGTGGATAAACTGTAATCGAACGAACCCGTCTTCTACAGTCACCTGTGCGAAACAGGTTCCCCCCAAAGATGAACCGCAGACACTACCTTGTTCTACAGACGAGCTTGCTCGCCGGAGGTGCCATGGCCGATATTCCTAAAGTCCAGTCATTGGACGATGTGCAACGCTGGCTCGACCGGCTTGAGCGCGCCACCCGGGTGCGCAGCACCAATACCTGGACGATGCGCGCGGTGCTGGAGCACCTGGCGCAAAGCATCGAGATGAGTCTGGACGGTTTTCCTGAACCGAAGAGTCCGCTGTTCCAGGCCACCGCCGGTTCCGCGGCCTTTGCCTTTTTCAAATGGCGCGGCCGCATGAGCCATGGTTTGACGGAACCGATTCCCGGTGCGCCGCAACTGGCGCAGCTGGAGGACTGGCAGCCTGGCGCGGCCCGCCTGCGCGCGGCGGTCACACGCTTCCAGACGCATACCGGCGCGCTCCAACCGCACTTTGCCTATGGCGCCCTGAGCCGGGCCGATTTCGCCCTGGCCCACGCGTTTCACGTGGCCAACCATCAGGATGAGATCGAGGTGGTCTGAACCTTTAGCCCGTGTTGCCGAGCCAGTCGCATCGCAGGCGCTGCAGCCGGTGCGCGTGCCGACGCCAGGCCACGTACAGGCGCGGTGTGCCCATGCCCAGCAGGCACAGCGGGCAGGCCCAGAGGGCATCGAGCGCAAAGGCCGGCAGCCAGCCGACCCAGCCCATCAGCCACAGGCAGAGCACGGCATCCCACAGTTCGTATTCCAGCGGGTGCTCGGCCCGGTGCGCCACATGCCAGCGCTTGATGCGATGGATTTCCGTCAGCGTGAGGGGCTGGTTCATGGAGACCTCCTGAACGAGATCTCAATGTAAGTTTGGCGTCAGCTGTTGTCAACCGTGCTGACCCGCGATCTTCGGGTTCAGAACAGGGAAGCGGTTTTTGCTCCTGAATTCATAGCGTCTGACGCATGATCGACGGCGCCTTGAGCCTGTTTTGGCATCAAATCCGGCGCCTCGTCCGCCCGCAGCAGCGAGCCCACCCGCACCCCCAGCAGGCGCAGCCGGCGCGACAGGTCCACGCGCTTGAGGCACTGGCCGGCGGCCTGGCGGATGGTCTTGGCGTCACTGGTGAAGTGCTCGATGGTCTGGTCGCGCGTCACGCTCTTGAAGTCGTCATAACGCAGCTTGATGCCGATGGTCTTGCCGACATAACCTTTGCGTTGCAGATCAGCCGCCACGCGCTCGCACAGCGAGGTGAAAACGGCGCTCAGTTCGGCCTTGTCGCGCACGGCGTGCAGGTCGCGCTCAAACGTCGTTTCGCGGCTCACCGAGACCGGTTCGCTCTCGGTCACCACCGGGCGTTCGTCGCGGCCCCAGGCGGCCTCAAACAGCCAGGCGCCGTAACTTTTGCCGAAGTGTTCGATCAACCAGCCCGGTTCGCGCGCTGCCAGTTCGCCAATGGTGTGGATGCCGTGTGCCTGCAGTTTTTCATCGGTCTTGGGGCCGACGCCGTTGATCTTGCGGCAGGGCAGCGGCCAGATCAGCGTCTGCAGGTCGTCCGCCAGGACGATGGAAATGCCCTTGGGTTTGTTGAACTCGCTCGCCATCTTGGCCAGCAGCTTGTTGGGCGCCACGCCGATGGAGCAGGTGAGGCCCGTGGCGTCCAGGATGCTTTTCTGGATCAGCCGTGCCAGCGTGCGCCCGCCCTCGCGCTGGCCGCCGGGCACCTCGGTGAAGTCGATGTAGACCTCGTCCACGCCGCGGTCTTCCATCAGCGGCGCAATCTCGGTGATGACCTCCTTGAACCGGCGCGAGTACAGGCGGTACTCGTCGAAATCCACCGGCAGCAGGATGGCCTGCGGGCAGAGCTTGGCGGCTTTCATCAGGCCCATGGCCGAGCCGACGCCGAACTGGCGCGCCGGGTAGGTGGCGGTGGTGATGACACCGCGGCCGGTGTAGTCCTTCAACAGCGGAAATGCGTCGACGGGGATCTCGGACAGCGGCACGTCGGCGTACTGCTGCAAGAGCGCATCGTCAGGCCGACGCCGGGCGCCGCCGATGACCACCGGCAGACCCTTGAGCTGCGGGTAGCGCAGCAGCTCGACCGAGGCGTAGAACGCATCCATGTCGAGGTGGGCGATGCGCCGGGTTGGCGGGGAGGTACTCATGGCGGTTGGCGCAGGGCCGCAATGGCCCAAAGGTGGGGTGGCCGGTGTGTCAGGTTCCGGCGGCCGGCGGCGGTACCGACGGCAGCTCGAAATGGAAAGTGGCTCCCTGGCCTTCAACCGACTCGAAGCCCACGCTGCCGTCGTGTGCTTCGACCAGGGCCTTGACGATGCTCAGGCCCAGCCCGGTGCTGGCAATGGGGCGGTTGGGGCGGGCGGTGCCGCGGGCGAATTTCTCGAACACGCGTGGCTGGAAGTCGGCCGGAATGCCCGGTCCGTCGTCGCTGATGCAGACGCGTACCTTGCCCTGGCCGGTTTTCATGATGCCCACGCGCACGGTGCCGCCGCGCGGTGAAAACTTGGTGGCGTTGGAGATCAGGTTGCTGGCAATCTGCTGCAGACGCACCGGATCGGCATGGACCCAGAGCGGTTCCTGCGGCGGCGTGAAGTCGAGCTGGACTTCACTCTGCTGCGCGTAATCGCGGAGTTGCGTCAGGGTGTCGCGCACATTCCGGGCCAGGTCGACCGGGCATTTCTGCAGCGAGAGCCGGCCCGACTCGATGCGCCGGCTCTCCAGCAGGTCGTCGATCAGGCGCAGCAGCCGCTCGGCATTGCGCTCCATCATGGACATGCCGGTCTGCAGCCGCGGCGGCAGCTCGCCCAGTTGGCCCTGGCCGAGCAGCGACAGCGTGCTGGAAATGGTGGAGATCGGCGTGCGCATCTCATGTGTGATGACCGAGAGCAGCTCTTCGCGCGAGCGTTCGGCCGCCTGGCGGCGCCGATCCTCGCGACGCAGCAGGAAGAGCGAGGCGCCGATCACCAGGCCGAAGGCCAGCAACAGGAGCAAGGTGCCCCACAGCGTGCGCCGCTTGTACGCGGCAAACAAGTCCGGCTGCGCCAGGTCGGCCACCTGCCACAGGCTGTGCGCCACCGGGTGGCGGGCCAGCAGGCGGTCCAGCTCGTCCGGCGTCAGGTGGTAGTCCTCGCGCAGCGTCCGGTTGCGCGCGCCTTCGGCGGTGACCTCGATCATCGGCCGCTCCGCATTCGAGACCAGCATCAACTGATGTCCGGGCGGCTGGATGCTGCGGATCAGCTGGCCGAGCTCCGTCGGCGCAAAGCTGACCATCAGCACGAAGGGCTGGTCGCCCGTGCCACGCCAGTTGGCCATGACGTCGTAGTGGTAGGCCAGGTTGTTCGGGTGGATGCGGGCCGCATAGAAGCCACGCAGGGCATAGGCCTGGATGTCCTGCACGCAGATGTCGCCCACATAACCATCGAAGTCCGGAATGAGGGGCAGGCCCTGCGCGTCGGTGATGGTGAAGCCGAAGACATCGGGGAAGACCCGTTTCAGGCTGCGTTCCAGTTGCTTGTGGAGCGCGGCATCGCCCGGCGCGCCCTGCACCTGGCGCAGCAGCGGCAGATGGTCTTCGGCGTACAACTGCACCTGGCGCTGCCGTTCGGTCAGGATGAAGGCCACCTGGTTGGCGACTTCCGCGCTGGTGGTGCGGGCCAGGTCGCGGTGCGAGGTCTCGAAGCGGATCACGCGGTCGAAGTAACCCAGGATCAGGAGCAGGATGGCCAGCGCGCTCAGGACGGTGACGATCCATTGGCCGGTGGTCAGGTGCTTCTTGAGTGCTCGCATAGGGCTGTTATCCCGATCCGTCGGGAGTCTGCAGAGGTGTATTGTGTGCTGCCAGTGCTTGGCACCATGATACGTCCCTGCCGGTGTACCTGATTGAAGGAGGAAACTGATGAACAAACGCCATTTTCTTGCGGTGGCTGCTGCGGGTGCCTCGCTCACCTCGGCCGCCTTGGCTGCGCCCGCGCACCAGCGCCTGGCCGGCCCCGGCCTGCTGACCGTCACCGGCGCCATCGGCCGCGGCAACCGTGGGCCGCTGGACAAGGCGCTGGACCAGATGATGGCCAAGCAGCAGATCGCCTTCGACAAGGCGCATGTGTTCGACTTTGCTGCCTTGACCCGCCTGCCGGCCATCACCATCCGCCCGACGGTGGAATACGACGCCAAGGTCCACGCGCTCAAGGGGCCGCTGCTGGCCGAGGTGCTGCAGGCCGCAAGGGTGGATGTGAACAGCCCGGCCCGACTGGTGCTGCGCGCGGTCGATGGCTACACCGTCAAGCTGAGCCTGGCCCAGGCACGCCAGCAGCGTTTCATCGTCGCCACCCATCTGGACGGCCAGCCGATGGCGCTGGGTGGGCTGGGGCCCTTGTGGGCCGTGTTCGAGGCCGAGCGTTTTGCCGAGCTGGCCGCCAAGCCGCTGCCGGAGCGTTATGCCCAGTGCCCCTGGGGCCTGTACCACCTGGAGGTGCAACCGGCCTGAGCCGGCTGTACCTGGGCCACACCGGCCGCGCGATCAGGCGGTCGGGTAGGTGCCCGGCAGCAGGATGCTGCGGTCCACGTTGGAGAGTTGGGTGTGGCCGCAGAAGGCCATGGTGGTGTCGAGTTCCTTGTGGATCATCTGCAGCGCCTTGGTCACGCCGGCCTCGCCCATGGCACCCAGGCCGTAGGCCATGGCGCGGCCAATCATGGTGCCGCGTGCGCCCAGCGCCCAGGCCTTCAGAACGTCCTGCCCGGAGCGGATACCGCCATCCATCCAGACCTCGATCTGGGAGCCGACCTCGGCCACGATGGCCGGCAGGGCTTCGATGCTGGACGGCGCGCCGTCCAGCTGGCGACCGCCGTGGTTGCTGACTACGATGGCATCGGCCCCGCTGACCACGGCCAGCTTCGCATCCTCCGCGTCCATGATGCCCTTGAGGATGAGCTTGCCGCCCCACTGTTCCTTCACCCAGGCAATGTCGGGCCAGGACAGACGCGGATCGAACTGCTCGTTGGTCCAGGCGGCCAGCGAACTCATGTCGCTCACGCCCTTCACATGGCCGACCAGGTTGCGGAAGGTGTGGCGGCGCGTGCCGGCCATGCCTAAGCACCAGCGCGGCTTGGTCATCAGATTGATGATGTTGGCCAGCGTGGGCTTCGGGGGCGCGGTCAGGCCGTTTTTCAGGTCCTTGTGGCGCTGGCCGATCACCTGCAGGTCCAGCGTGAGGACCAGGGCCGAGCAGTTGGCGTTCTTGGCGCGCTGGATCATGCGCGCCATGGCGTCGCGGTCACGCATCATGTAGAGCTGGAACCAGAACGGTGCGCTGGTGTTCTCGGCAATGTCCTCGATCGAGCAGATGCTCATGGTCGAGAGCGTGAACGGAATGCCGAACTTCTCGGCCGCACGGGCGGCATGGATCTCGCCGTCGGCATGCTGCATGCCGGTCAGGCCGACCGGGGCGATGGCCACCGGCATCTTGACGTCGATGCCGATCATCTTGACGGCCGTGCTGCGGTTGTCCATGTTCACTGCCACGCGCTGGCGCAGCTTGATCTTCTGGAAGTCGGCTTCATTGGCGCGGTAGGTGCCTTCAGTCCAGGAGCCGCTGTCGGCGTAGTCGTAGAACATGCGCGGCACGCGCTTTTGTGCCAGTACACGCAGGTCTTCGATGTTGGTGATCACGGGTGGCATGAAGGGACTCCTGTCGTCTCAATAGGGGTGTTGTTCTTGAAAGTCTCGCTCACGGTGTCGAAACCTTTTTCCGCCAGATAACTCACCAGCCCGGCGTCCATGCTCTGGGCATGCTGGGGAAACCATTCCACCAGGGCTTCGAGCATGTTCTCGATCAGGGCCATCTCGCCCAGCAGGGCGCGGCGTTCCACCTCGCGCATCACCTGCAGCACGCTGTTGTGCTGGCCGAAGTGGCAGAAGTCGGGCGGGATGCCGCAGGCCGTCATCCAGCGCTCTTCCTGTGCGAAATGCTCCACGGTGTGCGCCAGCAGCTCCTGGTACAGGGCGAGCCGGGCTTCGGGGGCGGCCGCCGAGGTGGCGTTGACCAGTTCGACGAATTCCTCGTGCGTGGTGTCGGTGCGGGCGTCGCCCAGCGCCAGTTCGGGCGACCAGACGAGCGTGGTGGCAGTGGTCACGGCGGTCATGGCGTGCTCCTTCAAGCCTGGTCGGCCAGACGGGCCTGGTGGCGGGCAATCTGCACTTCAACCTGCGCCGGCGCGGTGCCGCCCAGGGTGTGGCGTGCGTTAAGCGAGCCGCGCAGCGACAGCACGGCATAAACGTCTTTTTCGATCTTGGGGTTGAACTGCTGCAGCACGGTCAGCGGCAGCTCTGACAGGTCGCAGGCGTGCGTGATGGCGGCCTTCACGGCGTGCGCCACGGTTTCGTGCGCATCGCGGAAGGGCAGGCCCTTCTTCACCAGGTAGTCGGCCAGGTCGGTGGCGGTGGCGTAGCCCTTGAGCGCGGCCTGCTCCATGGCAACGGCATTCACCGTGATGCCGCCTTCGAGCTTGCCGGTGTCGGGGTTCAACTGGCCACCCACCATCTCGGCGAAGATGCGCAGCGTGTCCTTCAAGGTGTCCACCGTGTCGAACAGCGGCTCTTTGTCTTCCTGGTTGTCCTTGTTGTAGGCCAGCGGCTGGCCCTTCATCAGGGTGATCAGGCCCATCAGGTGGCCGACCACGCGGCCGGTTTTGCCGCGTGCGAGTTCCGGCACGTCCGGGTTCTTCTTCTGCGGCATGATGGACGAGCCGGTGGTGAACCGGTCCGCAATCTTGATGAAGCCGAAGTTCTGGCTCATCCACAAAATGAGTTCTTCGCTGAAGCGGCTGATGTGCACCATCACCAGCGAGGCGGCGGCGGTGAACTCGATGGCGAAGTCGCGGTCGCTCACGGCGTCCAGGCTGTTCTGGCACACGGCCGGCCGGCCCTGCTCATCGACCATGCCCAACGTCTTGGCCACGCGCTCGCGGTCCAGCGGGTAGCTGGTGCCCGCCAGCGCGGCGGCGCCCAGCGGCAGGCGGTTGACGCGCCGGCGCACATCCATCATGCGTTCGGCATCGCGTGCGAACATCTCTACATAAGCCAGCATGTGGTGGCCAAAGCTCACCGGCTGTGCCACCTGCAGGTGGGTGAAGCCGGGCAGGATCACGTCCACGTTCTGCTGTGCCACGGTCAGCAACGCCTTTTGCAGGTCGGTCAGCAGGCCGCTGATGATGTCGATCTCGGTACGCAGCCACAGGCGCACGTCGGTGGCCACCTGGTCGTTGCGGCTGCGCCCGGTGTGCAGGCGTTTGCCGGCGTCGCCCACCAGCTGCGTCAGGCGCGCCTCGATGTTCAGGTGAACGTCTTCCAGGTCGAGTTTCCACTCGAACTTGCCGGTCTCGATCTCGGCCACGATCTGCGCCATGCCGTCCTGGATGGCCGCGTGGTCGGCCGCGCTGATGATGCCCTGCGCCGCCAGCATTTCGGCGTGCGCCAGGCTGCCGGTGATGTCGGCATGCCACAGCCGCTTGTCAAAAAACACGCTGGCGGTGTAACGCTTGACCAGGTCGCTCATCGGCTCGGAGAAGAGCGCCGACCAGGCTTCGGATTTTTTGTCGAGTTGGTTTTTTGACATGGGGCCGTGCGGTGGATGGGGCGGGGACCCCATTGTCGTGTGAATACGTCGGATGAATACAGATTGTGCGGAGGTCCGGACTTCACCAATAATCGGGTCTTGGCCCTTGTGGCCTGATCCCTTGGGCTGGTCCTGCCATCCGCGACATGAAAGATACCCAGATTTTATCGACCTTCCAGGAGTGGGCCCCCGAGCCGGTGGCGCCCGCTGCGCCGCCGGCGCCCTTGTTCAATGCCTGCCAGGTCGGCGTGGCCCTGCGCGCGGTGCTTTTTGTCGAGCTGGTGGTGGCGGTGGCGGCCTTGTTCGGGACGTCCAGTTTCTTCGACTGGCTGATCCGCCTCTCGCTTTACACCGGCGGCGCCTTGCCGGCCACGGTGATCTGGCTGGTGGTGGCGTGCGCCGCCCGGCGCCCACTGCTGCGCTTGCCGCCGCAGGGCCAGTACGTGGCCGCCATCGTGCTGGGGGCTTTGTCCGGTCTGTACGGCTGCGGCCTGCTGGTCATGTCCGGCCTGCTGGAGGCGCCGCCCTGGCTGGCCAGTGCTGCCAGCGGCGCTTTGCTGGCGGGCAGCGGGGTGGGGGCGCTGGCCCTGCGTGAACGCGGCAAAACGCCGGCGGCTACCACGGCACGGCTGGCCGAGCTGCAGTCGCGCATCCGACCGCATTTCCTCTTCAATACCCTCAACAGCGCCATCGCCCTGGTGCGGGCCGAACCGGCGCGCGCCGAGGCGCTGCTGGAAGACCTGAGCGACCTGTTCCGTCACGCCTTGGCCGACCAGGGCGAGTCCGTCACGCTGGCGCAGGAGATTGCGCTGGCACGGCATTACCTGGAAATCGAGCAGGTGCGTTTTGGCGACCGCCTGCGGCTGGAGTGGGCGCTGGACCCGGCGGCCGACACGGCCCGCCTGCCGCCGCTGCTGCTGCAGCCCCTGCTGGAGAACGCGGTGCGCCACGGCGTCGAACCCAGCGCCGAGGGCGCGCAGATTCGCATTTCCACCCAGCGTCGTGGCGCCAACGTGGTGATCAAGGTCACCAACACCGTACCTGCCGGCCCCGGCGCGCAAGGCCATGGTGTGGCGCTCAACAATGTGCGCGACCGCCTGCGCCTGCTGCACGACGTGGAGGGCCAGTTCCGCCATGTGCTGAAAGATGGCGTGTTCCAGGTCCGCATCGAGGTGCCCGCATGAGCCGCCGGGCCGTTCCCAAGGCGAATACCGCAGCGCGCCGCGCGGAGGTCGCTCTATGACACTTCAAGTCCTGATCGTCGATGACGAATCGCTGGCGCGCGCCCGGCTGCGCACCCTGCTGGGCGACTGCAGCAGCCCGGCGGTGAACGTGGCCGGCGAGGCCGCCAATGCCACGCAGGCGATCGAGCTGCTGCGGCGGCAAGCGTTCGACGTCGCCCTGCTCGACATCCACATGCCCGGCGCCGACGGCCTGACGCTGGCGCGCACCCTGCAAACCCTGCCTCAGCCACCGGCCATCGTTTTCGTCACCGCGCATGCCGAACACGCGGTGCAGGCCTTCGAGATCGAAGCGGTGGACTACCTGACCAAACCGGTGCGGCTGGAGCGGCTGCAGCAGGCGCTACAAAAAGTGGAGCGTCTGGCGCAATCAGGGAAAGGGCTGGGGGCTGATTTGCCTGAAGAATGCCTGGTGATCCAGGAGCGCGGCCGTACCGAACGTGTGCCGCTGGCCGAGGTGCTGTACTTCAAGGCCGAGCTGAAATACGTCACGGTGCGCACCGCAGCCAAGAGCTACATCCTCGACGGCTCCCTGAGCGAGTTGGAAGAGAAATACCCGACGCAGTTCATGCGCATCCACCGCAACGCCCTGGTGGCCCGGCGCGCCGTGCGTGCGCTGGAGAAACACTACGACCCGGAGGAGGGGGAGGGGTGGGCGGTGCGGCTCAATGGCATTGAGGAATTGCTGTCGGTGTCGCGGAGGCAGTTGTCGGCGGTACGGGAGGCGATTGCCAATCTTTGACTTGGGTGTTGGGTTGGGGCCTGACCGGGCCGGCGTGTCGGGATGTGCGCCCGACAGCGCAGTAACTTTCTTTTGCTTCGCCAAAAGAAAGTCACCAAAGAAAAGGCGAGCCGGATTCGTCGGCCCTGCGGGCACGCTGCGTTGCTCAGCTTCGGCGGGGTGCGCGCAAACTCGGCTGCGCCTCAAACATGCGCGCCCCTTGATCCGCCGAAGCTTGCGCTACTCGCCTCCTCATAACGGCGAGGGAAGCCGGAGACCGAAAACACAAGGACGCGCCGTGGCGCGTCCTTGATTCCTTTTAGAACTGAGCGATTGTTAAGTCAAGGTTGCGTTTGAAGATTAAAGCTACGCATCACTCAGGGAAATCTTCGAAATATAGATACCCTCGAAAGTTATTGGCTTCTTCATGGATAGCTAGACGCAAGCGAGTTGCTTCTTGTTGAATGGCCTGCAATCGTTCTTGAAATTCTGCGGCAGTTGGTGACCTGCCCGGTTTTTCCGAGCCATTCATTCCTGTAAGACGGCCGGGTTGGGGATTGAATGATATTGCTGTTTGAACTCGTGCGGGGTCAGGTAGGCCAGGCTGCTATGGGGGCGCACGGTGTTGTAGTGGCATCGC
>JAUXVI010000030.1 GCA_030680575.1 Hylemonella sp. | reverse complement strand
GCCACCGTGGTGCGGTCCGCTTCGCGCAGCACCGTGACCATCTGCTCTTCCGTGAATCGACTTTTTCTCATAGGCTCCTCGTGGGTTGGGAGCCATCTTCCTAGAAATCATTGGTCCGGAAAAACCGGGCAGGTCAGAGGCTTCAAACCACCGCCAGAATGGTGGACTTATTTTTCAGCTAACGGTGCCAGTGAAAAAGAAATAAGAGCTGCTTTCTTGGAGTGCGGTTCAAGCACTCCTGGCTATTACACAGAATTCCTTACTCCAGACAGGAAATATTTTCCTGAAACTGATTTAAATGAAGCTATTTCAGTTACTAAATGTATGAAAAATTCTGGGTTTCCATACAAAGGACGTATCGATTTATGTGCTGGAGGGGGGACAGACATGTACGGTAATCGTACGAAACCACCAGATGTTCCCTCTTGCAAACCAGACGCCATGATCCCTAAGCGCAGCGTAGAAAACAGACTCAACAGCCTCTACTGCAAGACTTACCCCAAAACCAAAATTTGTCAGCCTGACTACGACCCTTCTGCGGTTGAAACGAGTACGCAGACGAATCCGAAGCCGATATCTGTTGCGCCCTCTACCGACCTGGCAACCAAGTTGCAAGACCAGGTTCAAAAAGACAGCAATGCGCAGATGAATCAATTGCTGCAAGGCTCTGGAAGTCGTAGATGATCATCGCCGCCAGTCGCAGCAGGGGCCAGACGAAACGCAACTTTGGACAATTGAAGGAACACGCAGATGAAGACCGCTTGTTTGCTGGCGCTTTGTGCCGTCTTGCAGGGGTGTTGCTCCACGCCCTCTCATGAGTTGTATGTGGAGCGTATGAATGCGAAAATTGGCAAGACCTTTCAAGGATTGGAGCCCCAGTTTGCGAGGGTGGGTAACAGAGAAAGTCTGATCCAGACGTATGAAACGCACTACAACAAGATTGATTACCGCGGCATCAAGGTCTATGCACCCAGGGGAACGGGCAGTGTCAGCCTGGATGGTCGGGAGGGTTTGTCTGACACGGCAGACTGGTGCAATGTCGACGTTTTACTCGAAGTCGGAACACTAAAAATCGTAGACTGGAAATACGTCAAGGGCTCCAATCCCCAGAAGTGCACCAGTCAGCTTGTCCCGTGCACAGGGTGGTAACGCAGATGAACAAACCTGCTTTTTACGTGCTTGCGCTTTGCGCTGCGCTGAATGGATGTTGCTCAACGCCCACTCATGAGGCATATGTGAAGCATTCGAATGCGGGAATTGGAAAGACTTATGCTGAGCTGTTTCCGGAGTATGCAAGTACCAGAGATCAAGATATCAAACGCTACGAAACGCATTACGACAAAATCGAATACCGTGGCGTAAGAGTCTACGCACCCAAAGACGTTAGCCTTGATGGTGTTGAAGGTTTGTCTGATAAGTCGAATTGGTGTATCGCTAGAAACTTGATCGAAGTTGAAACGTTAAGAATCGCAGATTGGAAGTACGTCAAGGGCTCCAATCCGGCAAAATGCACCGCCCGGCTCACCCCGTGTGAGGGTGGGACAGGATGGTAAGGTAAAGCATTATCCGAAGCATGGTGAGTATGGCCACCAGGCGCGACCTCAATGTGACAAACACCTCCGCCAACCGGCAACACGCAGGTCAATACCCCCGGCCGCCGCGGCATTGATCGTGTGGCGACGTTGTATGTGAACGATAGCACTGACACTGGCGTCGATATGCTAGATGTTTGGCAAACCCAGAGCGGGCTCGGCGGCATCACGCCGACGGTTGTTTCGTATGAGGGGCTGTGGGCCTTCATTGGCATTGCCTTAGACTGTCCTTACCATGCCCGCATCACCCTCTGCCTGCATTTCCCCTCTTCACCGTCTGCTGGCGGCTGCCCTGCTGGGGCTGGGGCTCGCCGCTGGCACTGCCGGTGCGCAAAACCGGCTGCCGCCGGAATTCAACGCTGCACTGACACGCGCCAAAGTACCGGCCGAGGCCCTGGCCGTGCTGGTGGTGGATGTGGAAGGCCGCGCACCGGCGCGCCTGAGCCACCGCCCTGGCGTGCCGATGAACCCGGCCTCGGTCATGAAGCTGGTGACCACCTTCGCCGCACTCGACACCCTGGGGCCGACCTATACCTGGACCACGCCGGTCTACGTGGAAGGCACGGCGCGCAACGGCACGCTGTACGGCAACGTCTACATCAAGGGTCAGGGCGACCCCAAGCTGGTGGTGGAGCGCCTGTGGCTGCTGCTGCGCCGCGTGCAGGGGCTGGACATCAAGACCATTGCCGGCGACATCGTGCTCGACCGCAGTGCCTTCGAGGTGGCCGCGCCCGACCCGGGCGAGTTCGACGGCGAACGCCTGCGTCCCTACAACGCCGCGCCCGATGCGCTGCTGCTGAACTACAAGTCGGTCGTCATGACCTTCGTGCCCGACCGCAGCGCCAACGCCGCGCATGTGAGCTACGACCCACCGCTGGCCGGCGTGCAGCTGCAAACACATGTGCCGCTGATCGAGACCGATTGCGGCGACTACCGCGCCGCGCTGCGCGCCGACCTGTCCGACCCGGCGCGCATCCGCTTCGCCGGTCGTTACCCGGCCAACTGCGGCGAAAAGGTCTGGCCGCTGGCCTATGCCGACCCGGCCAGCTACGCCGTGCGCGCGGTGGAAGGCATGTGGCGCGAGATGGGCGGCCAGCTACAAGGCCGCGTGCGTGAAGGCACGGTGCCCGCCGGTCTGGCGCCGGCCTTCGAGCTGGCCTCGCCAGCGCTGGCCGAGGTGATCCGCGACGTCAACAAATACAGCAACAACGTGATGGCGCAGCAGCTCTTCCTCACCCTGAGCCTGGCGCAAAAAGGCGTCGGCAGTTTTGCCGGTTCGCGCGAGGTGCTGCAGGGCTGGTGGAAAGAGCGCTTCGGCGCCGACGACCTGCCGGTGCTGGACAACGGCTCCGGCCTGTCGCGCAGCGAGCGCATCTCGGCGCAGGCGCTGGGGCGCTTGCTGCAGCATGTCTGGCGTTCGCCGCTGCTGCCCGAGCTGGCGTCTTCGCTGCCCATCACCGGCGTGGACGGCACGCTGCGCCGGGTACGCAACCGGGCCCAGGGCAGCGCCCACCTCAAAACCGGCAGCCTGCGTGACGTCACCGCCGTGGCCGGCTTTGTGCATGGGCGCAGCGGCCGGCGCTACGTGCTGGTGGCCATGGCCAACCACGCCAACGCCAGCGCGGCGCGGCCAGCGATCGAAGCGCTGATCGAGTGGACCGTGAACGACCAGTAGGCACCCCACCATGGACGCGATGGCACCCAACACCACGGCCCCGCACTGGAGCGTGCGGTTGAATCGCGTCAACCGCATTGCGTCCTACCTCATGCTGTTCGCCATCCTGGGCGCGCACATGAGGACGCAGACCCCGACGTATGGGCCTTACGCGTGGGCGCTGCTGGGCCTGCAATTCATGGTGTATCCCCATGTCGCCTATTGGCGCGCATGCCGTGCGTCCGACACCCGGCAAGCCGAGCTGCACAACCTGACCATCGATTCCCTGCTGTTCGGCATCTGGGCCGCGGCGTTCGGCTTTCCCGTGTGGATCACCTTCACCCTGTTCATCACGACCACCATCAACCACGCGCTCTACCGCGACCCCTGGGCCATGACCCATTCCGCCGCTGCCATTGCCGTGGGCATTCTGCTCGCGGTCGCCTTCGGTGGTCTGCATTTTTCACCCGCCACCGACTGGCCCACGACGGTGTTGTGCATCATCGGTCTGACGCTCTATCTGGTGATCGTCGCCAACGTGGCCTACACGCGCAACCACCAGCTGCACCGCGTGCGCAAGCAGTTGCAACTTGACGAGCAGGCGCTGCAAAAGCAGCTCGATGAAATCAACGCACTGCAAAGACAGCTGAGCGACCAGGCCAACCGCGACGCCCTCACCGGTCTGTACAACCGGCGCTATCTGGACAGCACCCTGGAGCGAGAACTGGCGCGCTGCCAGCGCGAAGGGCAGCCCTTGAGCCTGGTGCTGATCGATCTGGATCACTTCAAGCGGATCAACGACACCTACGGCCACCAGGCCGGCGATGAAGTGCTGAAACAGCTCGCCGACATGCTCAGCGCCCAAGCCCGCAGTGCCGACGTCGTGTGCCGTTTCGGCGGTGAGGAGTTCCTGCTGCTGTTGCCCAACATGCCGCAGGCCGTGGCGCTGGAGCGGGCCGAACAGTGGCGGTCGGGTTTTGCCGCCACGACGATTGCCTTCGGCGAATTCCGCATCCAGGGCACGCTCTCCATCGGCCTGGCCAGCTACCCTGGGCATGGCACCTCGCCGCAGGCGCTGATCCGCAGCGCCGACCGCGCGCTCTACCGTGCCAAGACCGAAGGCCGCAACCGTGTCGTGGTGGCAGACGTATCCAACCCCATGCCCAAGCTCGCAACCTGAGCACGTCGGGCTGCGCCAACCGCAAGAAATTTTCCATGCCACTGACCGACTACATCGGCTACCTCGCTGCCAGCCTGACCACCCTGAGCTTCGTGCCGCAAGCGTGGCACACCTTCACCACGCGCGACGTCCGCGGCATTTCATTGGGCATGTACAGCGCCTTCACCGGTGGTGTGGCACTGTGGCTGGTCTACGGCCTGCTGATCGGGGCCTGGCCCGTCGTGGTGGCCAACGCCGTCACGCTGGTGCTGGCCTCCGCCATCCTGCTGATGAAACTGCGCTTTCGCTGAACGGCCGGCCTCGGCGGCCGGCACTTACAGCGTCACCAGCATGGCGCTCACGGTGCCGCCCATGGCCAGTGTGGCCAGCCAGCCGAGCCAGCGCAGCCGTCGGCCGATCACGTGCCCGCCCATGATGTCTGTTCGCGCGGCCAGCAGCATCATCACGGCCATGATGGGCACCGAAATCACGCCGTTGAGCACGGCAGCCCAGAACAGGGCGCGCACCGGGTCAATCGGCGTAAAACACAGCGCCACGCCGCCCAGCGTGGCCAGCGCGACCACACCATAAAAACCGCGCCCTTCACCCTTGTCCAGCCGCAGGCTCAGGCTGCCTTGCCAGCCAGCGGCTTCTGCCACCGCATAAGCGGCCGAGCCGGCCAGCACCGGCACCGCCAGCAGGCCGGTGCCGATGATGCCCAGGCTGAAGAGCAGGAAGGTCAGCTCACCCGCCAGCGGCCGCAGCGCCTCCGCGGCCTGCGCCGAGGTCTGGATGTCGCGCACGCCGGCCGTGTGCAGCGTGGCGGCCGTACTCAGAATGATGAAGAAGGCAATCAGGTTGGAGAAGCTCATGCCCACCAGCGTGTCCCACTGGATGCGGCGCAAATGCCCGCGCACCTGCGCAGTTGAGTCGGTGTGTTTCGGCCCCGCGTTCACGTCCTCCATCTCCTGGCCGGCCTGCCAGAAGAACAGGTAGGGGCTGATGGTGGTGCCGAAGACGGCGACGATGGTCAGCAAGGCCTCGCGGCCCAGTGGCAGCTGCGGCCAGACCAGTTGCTGTGCCACCTGCCACCAGTCGATGCGCAGCGTGAAAACCACCGCCACGTAGGCCAGCAGCGCCAGTGTCAGCCACTTGAGCCAGCGCACATAAACCTGGTAGCTCAAAAAGACCTGCAGCACCAGGCACAGCAAACCAAAAGTCACCGCATAGACCTGTGACGGGCCGCCGACCAGCAGGCGCAGGGCTTCGGCCATGGCGGCGATGTCGGCCGCCAGGTTGAGCGTGTTGGCCAGCAGCAGCAGGCCGACGATGGCCAGCAGCACCGGGCGCGGGAAAGCCTGCTTGATGTTCGCCGCCAGGCCGTGGCCGGTCACATGGCCGATGCGCGCACTGATCATCTGGATCGCCGCCATCAGCGGCAACGTGAAGACCACCGTCCACAGCAGCGCGAAGCCGAACTGCGCACCGGCCTGCGAGTAGGTGGCGATGCCACTCGGATCATCATCCGCCGCACCGGTGATGAGGCCAGGACCGAGCCGGCGCACGTTGAAGCGAAAACGCAGATGGCGAATGGATTTCAGCATGGTGTCACGCGGTTCAGCGCCGACCGGTATCTGTTGGCACGTTCAGGGGTTTCGATCCAGGGGCCGCGTGTCATGGTGCTGAATGGTGCCGCGGTTTCAGCATTCAGGCTAGAGCCTGCTCACACTCATTTCTCAAGCGGCGGCCCGTGTCAGGCGGTCACGCACGCCTTCCCAGGCGGGGGTGTCGGGCGGCGGCTCGATCCAGATCAGTTTGACACCCTGGGCATCGAAGTCGCGCAGCACGGCAAACAGCTGCTGCGCGGCGGCGGCGGCATCGTCCGGCATGCGCCGGTACAGCACGCGGCTTGACGGCAGGCGCAGCACGGCACGCGCATAAACCGCGATCGTGGCCTGGCTGCCATCCAGCTCCGGGCCCAGCAGGTCCAGCGCGGTCTGCAAGGCCTTGGCGTCCATCAGGCGGACCTTGGCCGTCGGTGCGTAATGGGATTCCAGCGTGCCGGAAGCCCGCGGCGCCGGCGCAGCCAGCTCCTCTTTTGAGAGCAATTTCAGACCACAGGCCGCCTGCACCTGCTCGCGCGAGATCTGGCCCGGGCGCAACAGCACCGGGACGCCACGCGTGCAGTCGATGATGGTGGACTCGATGCCGACCTCGCAGGCGCCACCGTCGAGCACCAGCAGGCTGTCGCCGAACTCGCCCTGCACATGGGCGGCGCTGGTCGGGCTGACGCGGCCGAACTTGTTGGCGCTGGGTGCCGCCACACCCCGCACACCCAGCTCTCGGGCGGCCAGCAGCAGCGCATGCGCCACCGGGTGTGCCGGGCAGCGCAGGCCGATCGAGTCCTGGCCGCCGGCCGCCGCCGCGCCCACTTCGGGGCGACGCGGCAAGATTAGGGTGAGCGGACCGGGCCAGAAGGCCTGCATCAGCTGCTGGGCAAAGTCGGGAACGTTACTTGCGAAATGGTCCACACCAGTCGCGTCGGCCACGTGCACGATCAGCGGGTGATCGCTGGGCCGGCCCTTGGCAGCGAAGATCTTGGCCACCGCCGCCTCATGGGTCGCGTCGGCGCCCAGGCCGTAGACGGTTTCGGTCGGCAGGCCGACCAGCTCACCCTGCTGCAGCGCTTGTGCGGCGGCTGCGATGGCGGCCGGGTCGCGTCCGTCCAGGATCATGCGGACCTCAAGCGTCAAAAGGGCGCGATGCCCAGCAGCTTGGCCGCCGCCAGCGCCGTGGTCCGCACCTCGTCGACCGTGCTGCCGGTGATGTTGAGGTGGCCCATCTTGCGGCCGGGCTTGGCGTCAAGCTTGCCGTACAGATGCAGGTGGGTGCCGGGCAGGGCCAGCACCTGGTCCCAGGGCGGCGCATCGTTGAAGGCCAGCCAGACATCACCCAGCAGGTTGAGCATGATGGACGGGCCGTAGGCGCGCGGCTGCACCAGCGGCAAGCCGGCCAGCGTGCGCACCTGCAGGTCGAACTGCGACTGGTCGCAGGCGTCGAGCGTGTAGTGGCCACTGTTGTGCGGGCGCGGCGCCATCTCGTTGACGATCAGGCTGTCGTCCTGCAGCACGAAGAACTCGACGCACAGCACGCCGACGTACTGCAAGCCGTTCGCTATTGATTTGGTAGCTGCCACCGCTTGTTCAGCAAGGGCCGGGGGCAGATTACCTTCATAAACCTCGGTCACGGCCAGGATGCCGTCGCGGTGCAGATTGCGTTGCACGGGGAAGTTGACGATAGAACCGTCCCAGCCGCGCGCCACGATAACCGAGCACTCCAGCTTCAGCGGCAGCATCTTCTCCAACACACAGGGCACGTGTTTCAGTTCGTCCCAGGCCGCCACCAGTTCGGCGCGCGTCTTGACGCGGATCTGGCCCTTGCCGTCGTAGCCAAGACGGGTGGTCTTGACGATGCCGGGCAGCAACGCATCAGGCACAGCTGCCAGTTGCTCCGGCGTCTCGATCACGGCATAGGGTGCCACCGGCACGCCGCAGCGCTGGAAGTGGGCTTTTTCCTGCGCGCGGTCCTGCGCAATCGCCACGGCGCCCGCGGCCGGCGCCACCGGGCGCTGCGCACCCAGCGTCAGCAAGGCGGGTGCCGGCACGTTCTCGAATTCGGTGGTGATGGCGGCGCTGCGCTGCATCAGCTGCGCCAGGCCCTGCTCGTCCAGATAACCGGTCTGGATGTGGTGATGGCTCACCAGGCCGGCCGGGCTGGCCGCATCGGGGTCGAGCACCGCCGTGAAATAACCCATGCGCTGGGCCGCCTGCACGAACATGCGGCCGAGCTGGCCGCCGCCCATCACGCCGAGCGTGGCCGGCTGGCCATTGACCAGGGAGCCGGGGAGGATGGGGCCACCCTTCATAGCGCGGGCGGCAGCGTCATGGCGCGTGCGACTTCGGTCTGCTCGGCGCGGAAGGCTTCCAGCTTGGTCCGCAGGGCCGGGTCATCAACGGCCAGCATGGCCACGGCGAACAGGGCGGCATTGGCGGCACCGGCCGGGCCGATGGCGAAGGTGGCCACCGGAATGCCCTTGGGCATCTGCACGATGCTGTGCAGCGAATCGACGCCCGACAGCGCCTTGCTCTGCACCGGCACGCCCAACACCGGCACGGTGGTCTTGGCCGCCAGCATGCCCGGCAAGTGGGCGGCACCGCCGGCGCCAGCGATGATGGCCTTCAGGCCGCGCCCGGCGGCGGCTTCGGCATAAGCGAACATGTCGTCGGGCATGCGGTGCGCCGACACCACGCGCGCTTCGTGCCCGATGCCAAAGTGGTGGAGAATCTGGACTGCCTGTTGCATGGTGTCCCAGTCGGAACTGGAACCCATGACGACACCAATAATAGTTTTCATAATGTTGAGGACAGAGCTTGCCGCTGTGCCAAGCGGTCTGTCCCGCAAATGATCAGGACTGAATTTTACTTTTTTGCCCCGAGCTGCCCCAAATGATCGACATCACCACCGAAAACTTTGAAACCGAGGTCGTCCAGGCCTCCCTGTCCGTGCCTGTGCTGGTCGACTTCTGGGCCCCCTGGTGCGGCCCGTGCAAGGCGCTCGGCCCGATCCTGGAAAAGCTCGAAACCGAGTACGCCGGCCGCTTTGTGCTGGCCAAGATCAACTCCGACGAGCAGCAGGAACTTAGCCAAGCCTTCGGCATCCGCAGCATCCCGACCTGCGTGCTGATGGTCGGCGGCAAGCCGGCCGATGGCTTCATGGGCGCGCTGCCGGAAGGCAAGCTGCGCGAGTTCCTCGACAAGCATCTCGGTGCCGACGGCCAGGCGCACGCTGACCTGGCTGAGCCGGAAACACCGGACCCGCTGGCATCGGGCGATGTGGCCGGCGCGCTGGCACGCATGGCCGAGGCGGTGGCAGCCGAGCCGGCCAACGATGAGATGCGTTACGACTACGTCAAGCTGCTGATCGGCACCGGCCACTTGGCCGAGGCCGCCGGCGCCCTGGCACCAGCGCTGGCGCAGATCCCGGTGCAACTGCGCTTCGAGGCGCTGCAGCAGTGGCTCAACGCGCTGGAGTTCGTCGCCAACGACCCGCGCGGCCAGTGGACGCTGGCACAGTTCGAGCAAAAGATCGAAACCAACAAACGCGACTTCGAAAGCCGCTTCGCCAAGGCGCGTGTGCTGATGGCGCACAACGAATGGCTGGCCGCGCTGGACGAGCTGCTGGAGATCATCATGCGCGACAAGAAATGGGACGAGGAAGCCCCGCGCAAGACCTTCATCGCCATCCTGGACCTTCTGACGCCGCCGAAACCGAAGGCCGGCCCCGAGGTGAGCGGCAAGAGCGCCGGCGGCATCGAGCTGGCCGGCCATGCCACGGTGCAGGAAGACGAACAGGCGACGCTGATCTCGGCCTACCGGCGCCGGCTCAGCATGGCGCTGAACTGACGCAACTCGGTTGATCCCTCTCGGCGCTAGTGCAATTCATGCACTGGCGCACGCCCCTCGGCGGCCAGCACCTGCCCGGCATTGAGGCTGCTGATCGGGATCGAGACATCCTGCGGGATACCACCGGACAATTGCAGCGCGAGGTAACGGCCACAACAGACGCGCAGGAACGAGGCAAAGTTGTCCACCCCACCGCATTCCTCGACCAGCTCGTCGTGCAGCTTGGCACACAGCTGCGGCACGCTCATGCCGTCGCGGCGCGCGATCTCTTCCAGCACCTGCCAGAACAGATTCTCCAGCTTGATGCTGGTGGCCACGCCATGCAGGCGCACGGAACGGGCGCGACTCTGGTAAAGCACCGGATCGGCGCTGATAAAGACCTGGCACATGGTTTGTCTCCGACGCGTTGAACCGCATGATGCGGCCAACGCGGCTTCGGCGTCAATGCAGCATCAATGCGTGATGCGGGTGCCCAGCACCGTCAGGAACTGGGCAATCCAGGCCGGGTGGGCCGGCCAGGCCGGCGCCGACACCAGGTTGCGGTCGGTGTGCGCCTGGTCCACCGCGATGTCCACATAGGTGCCGCCGGCCAGTTCCACCTCGGCACGACACGCCGGATAGGCCGAGCAGCTGCGCCCGGCAAGCACGCCCGCCCCGGCCAGCAACTGGGCGGCATGGCAGATCGCCGCCACCGGTTTGCCAGCCTCGAAGAAGTGCTTGACCATGGCCACCACGGCCGTGTTGTTGCGCAGGTATTCCGGGCCGCGGCCGCCGGGCAGCACCAGCGCGTCGTACTGGGCCGGCTTCACGTCGGCAAAGGTCGTATTCAGCGTGAAGTTGTGCCCGGGTTTTTCGCTGTAGGTCTGGGCGCCCTCGAAGTCGTGGATGGCCGTCTTGATGTGGTCGCCCGCCACCTTGTCCGGACAGACGGCGTGCACCGTGTGCCCCACCGCCAGCAGCGCCTGGAACGGCACCATGGTTTCGTAGTCTTCGCAGTAATCCCCGCAGATCATCAGAATCTTCTTGCCCGCCATGTTGGTCTCCTTGAAATAGGTTTTGGCGGACCATTGTTTCTGCAGTTCTGCAGCCGCGGGTGTTACTCCGCTACTACATGCCCGGGCTGCGGGCAGGCCCGTTCAGGCGGTCAGACGCGTCAGTGCTTCGCGGTACTTGGCGGCGGTCTTCTCGATCACCTCGGCCGGCAGCTTGGGCGCCGGCGCCGTCTTGCCCCAGGGCTTGCCGTCCACGGTGGCAGTCTCCAGCCAGTCGCGCAGGAACTGCTTGTCGTAGCTCGGCGGGTTGGCGCCGACCCGGTAGCCCTCCACCGGCCAGTAGCGCGAGGAGTCGGGCGTCAGCACCTCGTCCATCAGCACCAGCGCACCGTCCTTGTCGAGGCCGAACTCGAACTTGGTGTCGGCGATGATGATGCCCTTGGTCAGCGCGATCTCGCTGGCCGCTTTGTAGATGGCGATCGAGATGTCGCGGATGCGGGTGGCCAGGTCCAGCCCGATCATCTCCACCGTCTTCTCGAACGTGATGTTCTCGTCGTGCTCGCCCACTTCGGCCTTGGCCGCCGGCGTGTAGATCGGCTCGGGCAGTTTGCTGGCGTTCTGCAGACCGGCCGGCAGCTTGACGCCGCAGACCGACTGGCCGGCTTGGTACTCGGCCCAGCCACTGCCAGCCAGGTAACCACGCACCACCGCTTCCACCGGAATCGGCTTCAGGCGCTTGACCAGCATGGAGCGGCCCTTGACCTGCGCCACCTCGGCCGGCGTCACCACGCTCTCGGGTGCCTGGCCGGTCAGGTGATTGGGGCAGATGTGGCCCAGCTTGCCGAACCAGAACAGCGCCATCTGCGTCAGCAGCTCGCCCTTGCCCGGAATCGGCTCGCCCATGATGACGTCGAAGGCGCTGATGCGGTCGGATGCCACCATCAGGATGCGGTCGTCACCCACGGCGTAGTTGTCGCGCACCTTGCCGCGTGCGAGCAGGGGCAGGGAAGTCAGGCTGGAAGTGTGCAGGGCAGAGGTCATGATGGGACTTGAAAAAGAAAAGCCCGGCGCACCAGCGCCGGGCCTGCAATTATCGCAAGAATGGAGCGGAAAGGCTTATTTGACCAGCTGGGCCAGTTCGCCCTTGGCGTACTTGGCGGCCATCACCTGCAGAGTCTCGCCCTTGATCTTGCCACCCTGGCCTTCGCAGCCGAACTCCAGGTAACGCGCCTTGCAGACCTGCTTGGCGGCTTCGCGCGCCGGCTTGAGCCACTCGCGGGCGTCGAACTTGTCCGGGTTCTCGGCCAGGAACTTGCGCACCGCGCCGGTCATGGCCAGGCGAATGTCGGTGTCGATGTTGATCTTGCGCACGCCGTACTTGATGGCTTCCTGGATTTCCTTGACCGGCACGCCGTAGGTTTCCTTCATCTTGCCGCCGTACTGGTTGATGATGGCCAGCAGTTCCTGCGGCACGGAGCTTGAGCCGTGCATCACCAGGTGGGTGTTGGGGATGCGGGCGTGGATTTCCTTCACGCGCGAGATCGCCAGGATGTCACCGGTGGGCGGACGGCTGAACTTGTAGGCGCCGTGACTGGTGCCGATGGCAATCGCCAATGCGTCGAGTTGGGTGGCCTTGACGAACTGGGCGGCTTCTTCCGGGTCGGTCAGCATCTGGCTGTGGTCCAGCTTGCCCTCGGCGCCGATACCGTCTTCTTCGCCAGCCTCGCCGGTCTCCAGGTTGCCCAGGCAGCCCAGCTCGCCTTCGACCGTGACGCCAACCTTGTGCGCCATCTCGACCACCTTGCGCGTCACGTCAACGTTGTAGTCGAAGGACGCCGGGGTCTTGCCGTCTTCCATCAGCGAGCCGTCCATCATCACCGAGCCGAAGTTCAGTTCGATGGCGCCCTGGCAGACCTTGGGGCTGGTGCCGTGGTCCTGGTGCATCACCAGAGGAATGTGCGGGTAGGCCTCGCAGGCGGCCTGGATCAGGTGCTTGATGAAGGACTCACCCGCGTATTTGCGGGCGCCAGCGCTGGCCTGCAGGATGACCGGTGCGCCGACTTCGTCGGCAGCCGACATGACGGCCTGGACCTGCTCCAGATTGTTGACGTTAAAAGCCGGAATGCCGTAGCCGTTGGCGGCAGCATGGTCCAGCAGCTCGCGCATCGAAACGAGTGCCATGGTGTTTTCCCCGGGGAAGTTGGTAACTACTTGGTAACTGCCACCGATTTTACCTGCTGGGGATATGGCCCCCACGGTCGCCCAGCGGCGACTCAAGCCCGAGGCATCGCCAGAACTGGTGAAGAAATCGTAGCGAGCGGCCTGAGCGCAAGGCGGACGGAGCGCAGGAACCGGAACGTACTTCCTGTACGTGAGGATTCCGAGCACCGCCCAACGCTGCGATCGGGGTGCGCAGTAGATTTATTCAGCAGTTCTCAGGAGACGCGGCAGATCTTCAGCATGTTGGTGCCGCCCGGCGAACCCATGGGCTCGCCGCAGGTGATGACGTAGATGTCACCCGCCTGCATGATGCCGCGCGCCTTCAGGTGCTGTTCGGCATCGTGCAGGGCGGTGTCGCGGTCGGCGCTGGTGTCCATCAGCAGGGGCGTCACGTTGCGGTACAGCGCCATCTTGCGCTGCGTTGCCACCTTGGACGTCAGGGCATAGATCGGAATGTGCACGCGATGGCGGCTCATCCACAAGGCGGTGGAGCCGCTTTCGGTCAAGGCCACGATGGCCTTGGCGCCCAGGTGGTGGGCCGTGAACAGCGCGCCCATGGCAATCGACTGGTCGATACGGGAGAAGGTCTTGCCGCTGAAGTCGGCATCGAGCGCCACGTCTTCCGCACCCTCGGCCGCCACACAGACACTGGCCATCTCGACCACGGTTTCCAGCGGAAACTTGCCGGCCGCGGTCTCGGCCGAGGTCATCACGGCATCCGAACCATCGAGCACCGCATTGGCCACGTCGCTCACCTCGGCGCGCGTCGGCATCGGGTTGTTGATCATCGACTCCATCATGTGGGTCGCGGTGATCACCGTCTTGTCCATCTCGTGCGCCATGCGGATCATGCGCTTTTGCAGCGCCGGCACAGCAGCATTGCCCACTTCGATCGCCAGGTCGCCGCGCGCCACCATGATGCTGTCGCTGGCACGCAGGATTTCCTCCAGCTTGGGGATCGCCTCGGCACGCTCGATCTTGGCGATCATGTGCGGCTTGTGGTTGTATTCGGCGGCCGCCACATTACACAGCTGGCGTGCCATCTCCATGTCGGTGGCGTTCTGCGGGAAGCTCACCGCCACGTAGTCGGCCTGGAAGCTCATCGCGGTCTTAATGTCTTCCATGTCCTTGGCAGTCAGGGCCGGCGCCGTCAGGCCACCACCCTTCTTGTTGATGCCCTTGTTGTTGGACAGCTCGCCCCCCATGGTCACCACGGCATGCACCGCCTCGCCCTTGACGGCTTCGACCTTCATGGTGATCAGGCCATCGTTCAGCAACAGCACGTCGCCGGCCTTCACATCGCGTGGCAGTTCCTTGTAGTCCAGGCCGACGGCACTGGCGTCACCCGGCTCAGTGCGGGTGGCGTCGAGGATGAACTTCTGGCCGGTTTCCAGCACAACCTTGCCGTCCGTGAACTTGCCGACGCGAATTTTCGGACCTTGCAGGTCGGCCATGATGGCGACCTCGCGGCCGGCGCGCTGGGCGGCCTCGCGCACCAGGCGGGCGCGGTCGATGTGGTCCTGTGCCTTGCCGTGGCTGAAGTTCAGGCGCACCACATTGACCCCGGCACGGATCATCTGTTCAAGCAGGGCCGGATCGCTGGAAGCGGGGCCGAGGGTGGCAACAATCTTGGTCGCACGACGCGTCATATGTCTGTCTCCTTGTAACTTAGTTTCCATTTTTACACGAAATTAGTTACACAGGAACAACAAGCGGCCACCCCGCAAGCACCCCGTGGCGCAGCAGACGAAAAAGCGGGACACTGTCCGCGCCTGTTCCGCATTTCCGCCCAGACAAGGAGCCCCCATGCAAAAGTCTCATCACCGCTTCTCGGAACTGTTCGCACAACTCGGCCTGCCATCCGATCCAGCCGGCATTCAGGCTTTTGTCAGCGCGCACTCGCCGCTGGCGGCCAACGTGGCGTTGGCCGATGCGCCGTTCTGGACGGCCGCTCAAGCAGCCATGTTGCGGGAAGAGCTGCTGGGCGATGCGGACTGGGCGGAAGTCATTGATCAGCTCAGCAACGCCTTGCGCGCGCCTTCCGCCGGCCGCACCGCCTGAATCAAGAACCGGTCAGCCCAGTCAACCATTGGCCCGCTTTTGCAGAATCTCGAAGGCCGGCAGCGTCTTGCCTTCCAGCACTTCCAGGAAGGCACCACCGCCGGTGGAGATGTAGCCCACGTCCTTCTCAATGCCGTACTTGGCAATCGCCGCCAGGGTGTCGCCACCGCCGGCAATGGAGAAGGCGCTGCTCTCGGCAATCGCCTGGGCAATGACCTTGGTGCCGTTCTCGAAGGCGGCAAACTCGAACACACCGACCGGGCCGTTCCAGACGATGGTGCCGGCGGCTTTGAGTTGGGCTGCCAGCTTCTTCGCCGTTTCGGGTCCGATGTCCAGGATCAGGTCGTCGTCGGCCACGGCGTTGGCGGCCTTGATTTCGGCTTTGGCATCGGCCTTGAATTCCTTGGCCGTCACCACATCCACCGGAATCGGCACCTCAGCGCCGCGTTGTTTCATGGCGTCGATCACGGCTTTGGCTTCGGCCAGCAGGTCGGGCTCGGCCAGGCTTTTGCCGATCTTCAGGCCGGCGGCCAGCATGAAGGTATTGGCGATGCCGCCGCCGACGATGAGCTGGTCGACGTTGTTGGCCAGGCTTTTGAGGATGGTGAGTTTGGTGGAGACCTTGGAGCCGGCAACGATGGCCACCAGCGGGCGCTTCGGTGCTGTCAGGGCCTGGCTGATGGCGTCCATCTCGGCCGCCAGGAGCGGGCCGGCGCTGGCGATGGGGGCGTACTGGGCGATGCCGTAAGTACTTGCTTCGGCGCGGTGGGCGGTGCCGAAGGCATCGTGCACGAAGATGTCGCACAGTAGCGCCATTTTCTTGGCCAGTTCTTCGTTGTTCTTTTTCTCGCCCTTGTTGAGGCGGCAGTTCTCCAGCAAAACGAGTTGGCCGGGGGCAACGTTCACGCCGTCGACCCAGTTCGAAACCAGCGGCACGTCGCGACCGAGCAGTTCACCCAGACGACGGGCCACCGGGGCCAGGCTGTCTTCGGGTTTGAATTCACCCTCGGTCGGGCGACCCAGATGGGAGGTGACCATCACGGCGGCGCCGGCGTCCAGTGCCATCTGGATGCAGGGCAGGGAGGCGCGGATACGGGTGTCTTCGGTGATGGCGCCGCTGTCGTCTTGCGGCACGTTGAGGTCGGCACGGATGAAGACGCGCTGGTTCTTGGCCTTGCCCTGCGCGCACAGGTCCTGGAAACGGATGAAGTTCATGGTAGTCGAAACGATGAGTTGAAAAACCGGAAGCGCGGGGCAGGCCTTGCAGCTGGCGCGCGAAACCCGTAATTTTAGGCCGCGCCCTGTCGCGCGGCTTACCAGCCCAGACCGAGGTGCAGCGGCAGATAAACCGCCATACCGACCACGATGGTGCCCAGCACCACCTGCCCGCTGCCGCGGCGCCAGAAGAACCAGGCGGTACCGGCCGCCACGGCAAACAGGCGCGCGTCCTGCCAGGTGCTCACCAGTTGCCCCTGGGTCATGACCATTTCCGGCACGATGACGGCCGACAGCGCGGCAATCGGCGCGTACTGCAAGCCGCGCTGCGCCCAATGCGGCAGGCTCCAGGTCTTGCTGGACATGAAAAAGAAGGAACGTGTGATGACGGTCACCGCCGCCAGACCGACGATCACGCCCAGGGTCCAGACATCGGTGCCGTTCATGCGCGCTCCTTGTGCGCCAGCGGCATCTTTTCCAGCAGCAGGGCCAGCGCCACCGCGGCCGCAATCGCCACCACGATGTTGAGCTTGAAAGGCAAGGCGAAAGCCGCCACCGCCGCCGCGCCCGCCACACCGGCCGAGACCACGCGCAGCCGGCTGGAGGCCAGCGAGCAGGCCACGCCCAAGAGGGCCAGGATGCCGGCAAAACTCAGGCCCCAGTGCATCGGCACCGAATGCGCCAACACGATACCCAGCAGGCTGGCGCCCTGCCAGCTGGTCCAGTTGGTGGTGGCGCTGCCCAGCAGGTAGGCCAGCTGCGCCTGCTGCTCAGCCTGGTTCTGTGGCGGCTGGTGGTAACGCTTGGTGAACATCACATAGCTGAGGTCGGCCGTCAGGTAACCGACGAACAGCCGCCAGCGTCGCGGCAGGTGCATCAGGTAGGCCCGCATGTGGGCGCTGAAGACGACGAAGCGCAGGTTGACACAGAACGAGGTGGCCAGGATCACCAGCACCGGGGCGCCGGCGGCGATCAAGGGGATGGCAGCCAGTTGCGAACTGCCGGCGTAGACCAGCAGCGTCATGGCCACCGACTCGACCAGGCTCATGCCGGACTTGACCATGGCCACGCCGGTCATCAGGCCCCAGGCCGCGAGGCCCGGCGCCACCGACATCGCGTCGCGCAGACCGTAGCGGTATTCGGGATGCCGCAGCAACTGCCGCACAGCAGACATGGCCGGCCTCCTCAACCGAGCACGGCGCCGGCCGGCAAGGAAAAACCGCGCAGAAACTCGGTGGCCGGCAAGCGTTTGCCGCCGGCGCGCTGCAGCTCGGTCAGCCGCAGCACGCCCGGGCCGCATTGCACCGCCACGCCTGCTTCAGTTGCAGACAAAATCGTGCCTGGCGCCTTGTCGGACATGCGTGAGGCGCTATCAATTTCGCAGCGCCAAAGCTTGATCGCCTCGCCCTGACATACCGTCGCAGCGCCGGGGAACGGATTGAAAGCACGGATGCGCCGCGCAATCACCTCGGCCGGCAACGACCAGTCGATCGCCGCTTCGTGTTTTTCAATCTTGTGCGCGTAGGTCACGCCGTCGGCCGGCTGCGGCACCGCGCGCAGACCACCGCAGGCGGCGATCTCCAGCGCCTCGACGATCAGGCGCCCTCCGAGCACGGCCAGCTTGTCGTGCAGGCTGCCGGTGCTGTCCTGCACGGCAATCGGCAGCTTCTCGACCAGCAGCATGGCACCGGTGTCCAGCCCGGCATCCATCTGCATGATGGTGACGCCAGTCTCGGCGTCACCAGCCTCGATGGCGCGGTGGATCGGTGCCGCGCCGCGCCAGCGCGGCAGCAAGGACGCGTGGATATTGAGACACCCCAGGCGAGGCAGGTCCAGCACCCACTGCGGCAGGATCAGGCCGTAGGCCGCCACCACCATCACATCGGCCTGCGCCGCCTCCATGGCGGCGCGCGCCGCGGCCGCCTCCTCCGGGTATTTGCCGTCCAGGCGCAGACTGTGCGGTTGCGCCACGGCGATGCCGTGGCCAAGCGCGAACTGCTTGACCGGCGAGGCCTGCAGCTTCATGCCGCGGCCAGCCGGGCGGTCGGGTTGCGTCAATACCAGCGGGATGTCAAAGCCGGCGGCGTGCAGCCGCTCCAGCGCGACCCGGGAAAATTCGGGTGTGCCAGCAAAGATGACCCTCAACGCCGCTCCTCGCGCTGCACCTTGAGCATCTTGGTCTTGATACGGTTGCGCTTGAGCGGCGACAGGTACTCGACGAACACCTTGCCCAGCAAATGGTCCATCTCGTGCTGGATGCAGACGGCCAGCAGGCCATCGGCTTCGATCACGCGCGACTGGCCCTCGCCGTCGAGCGCGCGCACATGCACCGCCTCGTGGCGCTCGACGCCGTCGTAGATGCCCGGCACCGACAGGCAGCCCTCGTCGTTGACCTTCATCTCGGCGCTGGCCCAGATGATCTCGGGGTTGATCAGTACCAAGGGCTGGTCGCGCTCTTCAGAGGTATCGATCACGATCAGGCGCTCGTGCACATCGATCTGCGTGGCGGCCAGACCGATGCCATGCGCGTGGTACATGGTTTCGAACATGTCGGCGATCAGCGCCTTGATGCGCGCGTCCACCGCCTGCACGGGCTGGGCCACTTTGTGCAGTCGCGGATCGGGGAAACAGAGAATGGGAAGCAGAGCCATAAATTCAGATGAAAGATGTCGTTATTTTCGCTACTTTTGGTAACCACAGCAGTAACAGAGGGCAAAAATCATTGCCCCATCAAGGGCTTGGGCGCAAAATCGCGCGTGATTTATCAAGACCAGACCGGGCAGACTGAGCCATCTCTGCCGCCCGAGAGCCGCCCGGGGAGGGCCTAGTGAAACAACACCCTATGACACGACATCTGATGGCAAAACCCGGTATCGCAATGACCGCCCTGGCCACCTTGAGCGTCTGCCTGCTGAGCGGCGCCGCCTGGGGCCAGAAATACCCCGTCACCCCGGCCCAGAGCGCCACTGCCAAACAGGTCGCCCAAGCGGGTGTCCCCCTGAGCGAACTGGCAGCCGACGCCCCCGACAGCTACACCGTCAAGAGCGGCGACACCCTGTGGGCCATCTCCTCCCTGTTCCTGCGCAGCCCCTGGCGCTGGCCCGAACTCTGGGGCATGAACCTGGACGACATCCGCAACCCGCACCTGATCTACCCCGGCCAGCGGCTGGTGCTGGACAAGCGCAACGGCCGCGCCACCCTGCGCCTGGCTGACGGCGCCCATGGCGAGCCCGTTGGCATGGAAACCGTGCGCCTGTCGCCGCGCGTGCGCAGCGAGAAAACGAGCGACGCCCTGACAACGCTGCAGACACGTGCCATCGAACCGTTCCTGGCCGGGCCGGTGATCGTGGAAGAAAGCGAACTGAGCAGTGCGCCTCGCATTGTTGCCACGCAGGAAAACCGCGTCATGCTCAGCCGCGGCGACCGCGCCTACGCGCGCGGCCCCAGCGGCATGCCCTTGCTGGACGACAAGAACAAGACCCAGCGCCTGCGTGTCTTCCGCAACGCCACCCCGCTGAAAGACCCGACCACCGGCGAAGTCCTGGGCTACGAGGCCCAGTTCCTGGGCAAGGCCGAGCTGGTGCGTGGTGAATCGACACAGGACACCGAAAACCGCGATGGCAAGCTGCAAAACCTCATCGTGCCGGCCACCATCGACGTCATCAGCACCAAGGAAGAGATGCGCGTCGGTGACCGCATGCTGCCGGAGCCGGCGCGCGAATTCCTCAGCTACACGCCGCGCGCGCCCAGCGGCCCGGTCAGCGGCCGCATCGTGTCGGTCTACGGCAGCGCCGTGGTCAATGCGGCGCAGAACCAGGTGGTGGTGATCAACCGCGGCCGGCGCGACGGTATCGAGAGCGGCCATGTCATGGCCATCCTCAAGGACGGCCAGCAACTGGTCGACAAGACCGACCCCGAACAGCCGCAAATCAAACTGCCGGACGAGCGCAACGGCCTGCTGATGGTCTTCAAGACCTTCGAAAAACTCTCCTACGCGCTGATCCTGGACATCACGGACGGCGTTCGGGTCGGTGACCGGCTCACGGCCCCGCGTTAAGCCGCGCACACCCACCCGCCAGGCGCACAACCGATGGAGCGCGACGAACTCGCCAACTGGTTGCGCCTGACATTGACGCCGGGCATCGGCAACCTGACGGCACGCAAACTGCTGGCGGCATTCGGCCTGCCTGAGGCCATCTTCAGCCAGTCGCCCAGTGCCTTGCAGCAAGTGGTCACACCAGCCCAGGCCGATGCCCTGCTTACCGAACCACCCGAACTGCCGGCCCAGCTGGACACCACCTGGCACTGGCTGCAGAACCAGGAAGGCAGCGCACCACGTCAGATTCTGGCGCTCGGCGACAGCGCTTATCCGTCCGCACTGCTGCAGATCGAGGACCCGCCACTGCTGCTGTACGCCATGGGCCGGCTCGACCTGCCGCTCGACCCGGCACAGTCCCTCGCCATGGTCGGCAGCCGCAACCCGACACCCCAGGGCGCGCTCAACGCGCGCCAATTCGCGCAGAGCCTGAGCCAGGCCGGGCTCACCATCGTCTCGGGCCTGGCGCTGGGCGTGGATGGCGCCGCACATGAAGGCGCACTCGCCGGGGCAGACGACTCGCGCCTGGCCACCATCGCGGTGGTCGGCACCGGACTGGACCGCGTCTACCCCAAACGGCACCACCAACTGGCCCACGACATCGCGCAACACGGGCTGATCGTCAGCGAATATCCCTTGGGCACGCCACCGTTGGCGGCCAACTTCCCGCGCCGCAATCGCCTGATTGCCGGTCTTTCGTGTTCCACATTGGTGATAGAGGCAGCCTTGCAGTCGGGCTCGCTCATCACCGCTCGCTTGGCCGCCGAACAGGGCAAGGACGTGTTTGCGATTCCGGGCTCCATCCATGCCATGCAGTCGCATGGCTGCCATGCCCTGATCCGCCAGGGTGCCAAGCTGGTGGAGTCTGCGCAGGATGTGCTGGAAGATTTGCCGGGTGTGGCCATCGCCGACCGCATGCCGACACCCGCGCCAGCCAGCATGGAGACTGAGGACAGCTTGCTGCAAGCGCTTGGTTTCGACCCTGTGAGCCTGGATGCGCTGCAAGCCCGCACCGGGCTTGCCACAGCACCGTTGCAGGCCCGCCTCATGACACTGGAACTTGACGACCAGGTCGCGCGCCTGCCCGGTGGGCTGTTTCAGCGCATCGCCACAACTTGATTTTGAATTGACCCGATAAGCCCCTCAAAATGCGAGGATCAGCCGCAACGGGATGCGATATATTTGAGCGCATGTTTGAAGTGCTCGTGTACGTTTACGAAAACTACTGGCGCGGCGACGCTTGTCCCGAACCAGACCAACTGCAACGCAAGCTCAATGCCGTTGGCTTCGAGGCCGACGAAATCCGCGAGGCCCTGGACTGGCTGACCGGGTTGAATCTGGCAACCCGGTGCACACACTGGTTGCCCGGCCTCACCGCCGCTGCGCACAGCGACACCCCGACCCGGCTGCAATCGCCGCACAGCATGCGCGTCTATTCAGTGGCCGAGCAGGATCACATGGGTGCCGAGTGCCTGGGCTTCATCATCTTTCTTGAATCCTCAGGTGTGTTGCCCTCGCCGATGCGCGAGATCGTCATCGACCGCGCCATGGCGGTGCCGGCCGAAGAGCTCACGCTCGACGACCTGAAGATCATCGTTCTGATGGTCTACTGGAGTTTTGGCGAGGAACCCGACGCGCTCATCCTTGACGAACTGTGTGACGACACGCTGGAGCGCGTCGCGCACTGAACGCGTGGCTCACCCGAGCAGGCGCTCGGGATTGGCTTCGAGTTTGGTCAGCGCGTCGCGTGTCGCGCGCACCGTCAGCGGCTCTTCTTCCTGCGGCAACAACAAACCTGCCTGCAGGTAAGCCGCCAGACGTCCGGCCTGGATCAGGTAACTGCGGCCCTCGGTGGAGGCAAACAGATTGAGCTGCTTGCGTTCACTGCGCCAGACAAACTGGACACGGGCAACGCGGCCGTTGTGGTCCAGCGTGAACCAGGCACCGGGTTGCAACTCCCGCGCCCAGGCCAGCATGGCGGGTGTCGGCTGCGAGCCCCCATTGGCCACCACTTCCAGATCCGAGGCTTCGATGCCCAGCAACAGCTCAACGCTGTCGGCATCCAGCGGCAGGTCGCCCAGGCCATCGTCGTTGACCGCGCACTCCAGTTCGGCCAGACGGCGGGCCAGGACTTCAATCTGCGCTGGCGCAATCGGCTGGGTCTTGGCCAGAAAAGCATCGGCCAGCGTGTCGCTGACGGTCTTGATATGCGCATCCTGCTCGACTGCCGACAGCCCCAGCAAAGTCATACCGGACCGCAGGCGCTGCAGCAGCTGCGGCAGATCCTGGATGACGCGGGTGCGGTCGCTGCGGTTGGGTTTGGCGCTCGCCGCCCAGACCAGATCGGCTGCCGTTTTACGCAGCGTCACGGTCTCTGCATGCTGCAGCCCCTGCCGGACCGCCGCCACCGCCAGCACCTCCGCCCAGACCTTGAACAGAAAGCTGCGGATCTCATCCCGCACCGGCATGTCCTTGAGCAGCTTGCGCATCTCGATGGTGTACTGGATGGTGAGCGTTTCCTTCTGCTCCACCTGCTGCGCCACGCTCACGACCTTCTGGGTCGCTTCCTTGCCGGTCAGGAAACGGGTCAGGAACTGCTGGAACTCGCCATACACCACCTCGAACACCTGCCGGCCGGTCTCGGGGTACTGCTCGATCACCTGGACGATGCGTTTGATCTCCGTCTCCAGGACGTTGCCGCCCACATCGCCGGCATTGAAGCCCATGACACAGGAGCCCATGCGGTCGATCAACTGGCGCGCCGGGTGGTCGAGCGAGCCAAAGAACTCCGGCTCAGCCAATGCCACACGCAGCACCGGCATTTGCAGCCGTGCAAACCAGACGCGCATGGCCGACGGAATGCGCTCCTCGGTCAGGATCGCCTGGAACATGAGCGCCACCACCTCGATGGTGGCTTTTTCGCTGCGGGTTGCCGCTTTTTTCTTGAGCTCGCTGCTCTGTTCGCGCAGGACCACCGCCACCCGGGCCACGTCCGCCGGGCTGTCATCCTCTCCCATCAGGGCGTGGTCGATCCCGAGGCCCGCCGCCCCCGGGTGATGGACGAGTGCCGCCGCCAGCGCCGGTGAGGGCCCTTGCGGCATGGTGGCGTCAAAACCAGCGCCGCTCGTTGTGCCCAACAAGCGTCGCAACTGTCCCACCACCCCCTGCGCCCGGCCTTCTGCCCGCGCCAGTGGCGTGTCCTGCGGCAGCAGCCGGGTTTCTTCCTGCGGTCCACCGTGCAAGGGTGCCTGACTCGACACGGCTGCGCCCTCGGCGCCCCAGCCCAGGCGCCCGCCGAACAAACCGGCGCCTCGGCGTGGGGGCACACCCGCCGGCACGCTGGAGGCCGGGGCCATGCCACCGGACGCCGCGTGACCCCGAACAGCGCCACCGGCCTCAACGCCTGAAGAAAAACGGGGAGCCGTACCACTGGGCGAAGCACCGTTTGAGCCCGGCGCCGGCGACGACAACGAGGCGGGCTTGGCCGGGTCCGGCGGCAGCGCCGTCGAGGTCGAGACCGAAGCCGCTGGTGCGGATGTTGCCGCGGCCACCGGGACGCGCTTGACCCGGTCCTTGAAGTCGATCGTCGGCATCACGCCCTGCTCAATCAGGAACTGGTTGCAGCGGCTGTAGACCGTCTGCAGGCGTTCGGCCACCAGCCGTTGTACCGTGTCGTGGATCCAGGGCCAGACCTCGCGCGACATCCCGCTGTCACCCCACTGCGTGACCAGCGGCAGGAGCAGCACCTCCGGGCGCAGGATGTCGTGCGCCGCCAGTTCGTCGCGCCCTTCCAGGAAGCGGATCCGCAAACGCAGGTCATCCAACTGGCTGTTGACTTTCTCTGTCACGCCCAACACCAGCCGGGAAGCCAGGATCTTGTTTTCGACCTCTTCGGTGCCCACCAGCTCCAGACGGTCGCCCGCCTCATCCAGTGTGAGCCCGGACGTCTTGCCGGCAGCGGGCCGGCTGGCAGCCTGCCAGGCGCGCCGGGTGCCCTCCAGCCAGGCCGGTTGAACCTGCTGGTACAGCAGCCAGGCGTCACGCCGGCTCTGCATCTCGCGCGACGTACCGGTTTCGCTCATGAGCACCGTCAGGCGCTCACGTACCGTTGCCCCCAGTTCAGGCAGCACACCACTGGCCTCGGCGACAAACAGCCCGCGCGTCTTTTCCGCCAACTCGATGCGTTGCGAAAAAGACTGCGGGGCTGCCATGGCTGAAAACCCTGTTGAAACCCGTCAGACCTTAGACCACCGCCCCTGCGTTGGGATCGTTGGGGTCGTCTTCCTTGCGGGCGCCGCCACCGCCCTTCACCAGGTCTTCACGCCGGATGCCCAGCCACATGGCAATGGCAGCGGCCACGAACACCGAGGAATAGATGCCGAACAGGATGCCGATCGTCAGCGCCAGCGCGAAGTAGTGCAGCGTGGCACCACCGAACAGCAGCATGGACAACACCATCAGCTGGGTGCTGCCGTGCGTGATGATGGTGCGGCTGATGGTGGAGGTGATGGCGTTGTCGATGATCGCCACCGTGTCCATCTTGCGGTAACGCCGGAAATTCTCGCGAATCCGGTCGAAGATCACCACCGACTCGTTGACCGAGTAACCCAACACCGCCAGCACCGCCGCCAGCACGGGCAGCGAAAACTCCCACTGGAAGAAGGCGAAGAAGCCGAGGATGATGATGACGTCGTGCAGGTTGGCGATGATGGCCGCCACCGCGAACTTCCACTCAAAGCGCAGCGCCAAGTAGATCATGATGCCCACCACCACGAAGGCCAGCGCCTTCAGGCCGTCGGCCGCCAGCTCGTCGCCGACCTGCGGGCCGACGAACTCGGTACGGCGCAGGCTGGCCGTGGCATCAGCCTCCTTCAGCGTGGCCATCACCTTGTCGCTCTGCTGCGCCGAACTCACGCCCTTGACCGCCGGCATGCGGATCAACACGTCGCGCGCGGTGCCGAAGTTCTGCACCTGCACGTCCTGGTAGCCGAGTTTGGCAACGGCACCACGCACCGCGCCGAGGTCGGCCGGCTGCGAGTAGCTGACTTCCATCAGCGTGCCACCGGTGAACTCGACCGACAGGTGCAGGCCGCGTGAGAACAGGAAAAACACCGCTGCGGCGAACGTCAGGAACGACACGACATTGAACACCAGCGCATGCCGCATGAACGGGATGTCGCGCTTGATCTTAAAGAATTCCATGGTCTTTTTTCCTCACTCCGCCTTGGCCGATGCATCGGCATCGGGACGCCAGACCGTGCCGATCGACACGCTCTTGAGCTTCTTCTGCCGGCCGTACCAGAGGTTGACCAGGCCGCGGGAGAAGAACACCGCCGAGAACATGCTGGTCATGATGCCCAGGCAGTGCACCACGGCAAAACCGCGCACCGGGCCGGAACCGAAGGCCAGCAGCGCCAGGCCAGCGATCAGGGTGGTGACGTTGGAGTCGATGATGGTGGCCCAGGCGCGGTCATAGCCGGTATGGATGGCGGCCTGCGGCGAGGCGCCGTTGCGCAACTCCTCGCGCACGCGCTCGTTGATCAGCACGTTGGCATCAATCGCCATACCGAGCACCAGTGCCATGGCCGCCATGCCCGGCAGCGTGAGCGTGGCCTGCAGCATGGACAGCACGGCCACCAGCAACAGCAGGTTGACCGCCAGCGCGATACTGGAGAACAGGCCGAACAGCATGTAGTAGACGCACATGAAGACCGCCACCGCCAGGAAGCCCCAGGTGACGCTGTTGAAACCCTTGGCGATGTTCTCGGCACCCAGGCTCGGGCCGATGGTGCGCTCCTCGATGATCTCCATCGGCGCGGCCAGCGAACCGGCGCGCAGCAGCAGCGCGGTGTCATTGGCCTCCACCGTGGTCATGCGGCCGGAAATCTGCACGCGGCCGCCACCGATCTCACTGCGGATCACCGGCGCCGTCACCACCTCACCCTTGCCCTTTTCGAACAGGATGATGGCCATGCGCTTGCCGACGTTCTCGCGCGTCACGTCCTTGAAGATGCGTGAGCCCTTGGCATCCAGCGTCAGGTTGACGGTCGGCTCCTGGGTCTGGCTGTCGAAGCCGGGTTGCGCATCGGTCAGGTTGTCGCCGGTCAAGACGACCTGTTTCTTGACGATCACCGGCTGGCCGCTGCGCTCCAGGTAGCGCTCGGTGCCGAACGGTACCGGCCCGGTGCCGGTTTCGGCGGCACGCGCTTCGGTGCTTTCTTCCACCAGGCGCACTTCCAGCGTGGCGGTGCGGCCCAGGATGTCCTTGGCCTTGGCGGTGTCCTGCACGCCGGGCAGTTGCACCACGATGCGGTCGGTGCCCTGCTGCTGGATCACGGGTTCGGCCACGCCGAGTTCGTTGATCCGGTTGTGCAAGGTGGTGATGTTCTGCTTGAGGGCCTGGTCCTGCACGGTGCGCGCGGCCTGCGGCTTGATGCTGGCGGTGAGCTTGTAGTCGCTGCCGTCCTGCACCTCGACCGTCTCCAGTTCCCCGAACTGGTCGGCCAGCACGCGCTTGGCCGCCTCCAGCGTGGCGGCATCACGGAAACGCAGTTCGATGCTTTGGCCGTTACGGCTGATGCCGCCGTGGCGCACGTTCTTTTCGCGCAGCACGGTGCGCAAGTCACCGGCCAGCGATTCGGCTTTTTTGGTCAGCGCGGCCGGCATGTCGACCTGCAGCATGAAGTGCACGCCACCACGCAGGTCCAGCCCCAGGTACATCGGCGCGGCATTCAACGCCGACAGCCAGGACGGCGAGCGCGACAGCAGGTTGAGCGCCACCACATACGACGGGTCGGCGGCATCGGGCACCAGTGCCTTCTGGATCGCGTCCTTGGCCTTGAGCTGGTCGTCGGTGGAGGCAAAGCGGGCGCGCACCGAGCCCGCTTCGAGGCTGATGAGGTCAGCCGTGAGACCGGCCGTCTTCAACGCTTCTTCAACACGGGCCTGCGTGCCACTGTCCACCTTCTGGCTGGCCTTGGCGGCCGATACCTGCACGGCCGGCGCCTCGCCAAAGAAGTTGGGCAGGGTGTACAAAAAGCCCACCAGCAATGCGATCACGATGATCGCGTATTTCCACACCGGGTAACGGTTCATGATCGCACTCAGGCTGTCGGTCGCTCGGATTCTTCTTACTTCATGGTGCCCTTGGGCAGCACTTGCACCACGGCACTGCGCTGGACCTGGATCTCGACGCCATTGGCGATTTCGACGCCAATGTAGTTGTCTCCCATCTTGCTGACGCGGCCGAGCAGGCCACCAGCCGTCACCACTTCATCACCCTTGGCCAGGGCTTCGACCATGGCGCGGTGCTCTTTCTGCTTCTTCATCTGGGGACGGATCATCACGAAGTACAAGACCACGAACATCAGCACCAGGGGCAACATGCTCATGAGCGAGTCCTGCATGCTGCCACCAGCGGCAGCGGCGGGTGCGGTTTGGGCAAAAGCGGAAGAAATGAACACAGGCAACTCCAGATCAGAGGTTCAAAAAACAGGGGATGCCGCTCCAGGCGGCGGCACGAAACGTCCGACAAGCGGGGCGAAACGAGCAGTTGGCCATTGTATGCGGCTGGCTTGGGGTCCCATGGACCGCCTGACCAAAGCCCCACACCCGCCGCCGAACGGCGGGCATGACACGCACCGGCCCGCCAAACCCCCTGAATCGCTATGAATTCAGGAGCTAATGGCGCTTATTCAGCAAGGTCTAGAGCCTGATTTCGCTTGAAATTCAGGCGGCCTGCCGAGCCGTGCCACCCTGGCGCCAGTTCGCCATGCGCTCGGCCCATTGCTGGCGTGCTGCGACCAGGTGGCGCGCCTTGACGTGGCCGTAGCCGCGGATCTGCTCGGGAATCCGTGCGACCTCCACCGCCGCCGCGTGGTTGGTCGCATTCAGGCCGGCCAGCAGTTCCTCGATGCAGGCCCGGTACTCGCCGATCAGTGCGCGCTCGCTGCGGCGTTCTTCACTGCGGCCGAACACGTCCAGCGCCGTGCCGCGCAGGCCCTTGAGGCGCGCCAGCAGCCGGAACCCGGTCAGCATGGCCGGGCCATAGGCCTGCTTGACCAGTTCGCCCTGGGCGTTCTTCTTGGCCAGCAGGGGCGGCGCCAGGTGGTAGTGCAGCTTGAAATCGCCCTCGAACATGGCGTAAACGCGGCCGAGGAAGGCTGGGTCGGTGTGCAGGCGCGCCACTTCGTATTCGTCCTTGTAGGCCATCAGCTTGAACAGGTAGCGCGCCACGGCCTCGCTCAAGCTCGTCTTGCCCAGTTGGCTTTCTGCGGCCTGCACCTGGGCCACAAAAGCCCGGTAGGTTTCGGCATAGGCGGCGTTCTGGTAACCGCGCAGGAACTCGACGCGACGTGCCACCAGGCTGTCCAAGGTTTCACGCGGCTGGAAGGCGATCACCTGCGCCGGGCTCAGCAGCGCTTGCACGCGTGCCCAGTCGTGCGCCGCCTGGCGGCCCCATTCGAAGGCCGCCTTGTTGGCCTCCACCGCCACGGCGTTGAGCTCGATGGCGCGCAACAGCGATTCGCGGCGCAGCGGCATCCAGCCTTTTTGCCAGGCGTAGCCCAGCAGCATCGGGTTGACGTAGATGGTGTCGCCCATCAGCTTGGCGGCCACCGCATCGGCGTCGAACACGCCCATGCCGGCAGCACCGACGGTGTGCGTGATGTCGGCCAGACACTGGTCTGCCGGGTTCTGCCAGTTGGCGTTTTTCACGAACGCCGCGGTCGGCGTGCTGTGGCTGTTGAGCGCCACGCGCGTGCGGCCTTCGCGCATGCGCAGCGTGGTTTCCTTGGCCGTGGTCACGATCGGGTCGCAACCCAGGATCAGATCGGCCGCCGCCATGCCGACGCGCGTGGTGCGAATCTCATCCTGCGTGTCGGCGATCAGCACATGGCTCCAGGTGGCACCGCCCTTTTGCGCCAAGCCGGCCGCGTCCTGCGTGACGATGCCCTTGCCCTCGATGTGCGCCGCCATGCCCAGCAACTGGCCGATGGTGATGACGCCGGTGCCGCCGACACCGGCGACCACGATGCCGTAGGCGGTGGCGGCCGACGGCAGGGCCGGCTCGGGCAGCACACCCAGCTCAAAGGGTGATGCGGCCTGGCCCTTGGCCTTCTTCTTCAGCTGGCCGCCTTCGACCGTGACGAAACTCGGGCAGAAGCCCTTGAGGCAGGAGTAGTCCTTGTTGCAGCTGCTCTGGTTGATGGTGCGCTTGCGGCCGAACTCGGTTTCCAGTGGCTCGACCGACAGGCAGTTGGACTGCACGCCGCAGTCGCCGCAGCCTTCGCACACCAGTTCGTTGATGACCACGCGCTTGGCCGGATCGACCAGGGTGCCGCGCTTGCGGCGGCGACGCTTCTCGGTGGCGCAGGTCTGGTCGTAGATGATGACGGTGCAGCCCTTGAGTTCGCGGAACTCGCGTTGCACGGCGTCGAGCGTGTCGCGGTGCTGGATAGCGATGCCGGCCGGCAGCCCCTGCACGCTGTCGTATTTCTCCGGCTCGTCGGTGACGATGGTGATCTTCTGTGCCCCTTCGGCGCGCATGCTCTGCGCGATCTGCACCACGCTGTGGCCTTCGGGCCGCTCACCCACCTGCTGGCCGCCGGTCATGGCCACGGCGTCGTTGTAGAGGATCTTGTAGGTGATGTTGACGCCGGCTGCGATGCTCTGGCGGATGGCCAGGATGCCACTGTGGAAGTAGGTACCGTCGCCCAGGTTGGCGAAGACGTGCTGTTCCGTGCTGAACGGCTGCTGGCCGACCCAGGGCACGCCCTCGCCGCCCATCTGTGTGAAACCGATGGTGCTGCGGTCCATCCAGGTCGCCATGAAGTGGCAGCCGATGCCGGCCAGGGCGCGCGAGCCCTCGGGCACGCGGGTGCTGGTGTTGTGCGGGCAACCGGAGCAGAACCAGGGCATGCGGTCGGCTGCCGGGCCGCCGACGTTGAGCACCTGCATCGCCCGCTCCTTGGCTTCCAGCACCGTGAGCTGCGCTTCGACGCGTGCCGCGATGTCGCTGCCGGCCGCCGCCAGGATGCCGAGCTTCTTCAGGCGCCCGGCAATGGCGCGTGCAATCAGGGCCGGCGTCAGGTCGGCGTTGGCGCGCAGCAGCTCGTTGCTCGACGGGTTGGCCTGCGACCATTCGCCGCCGGCGCTGTCGCCCTCGTTGAACTTGCCCAGGATGTTCGGGCGCACGTCGTCGCGCCAGTTGTAGAGCTCTTCCTTGAGCTGGTATTCGATGATCTGGCGCTTTTCCTCCACCACCAGCACTTCCTGCAGCCCGGTGGCGAAGTCGCGCGCGCTTTGCGCTTCCAGCGGCCAGACCACGCCGACCTTGTGCAGACGGATGCCCAGGGCACGGCAGGTGGCGTCGTCCAGGCCGAGGTCGCGCAGCGCCTGGCGCGTGTCGTTGTAGGCCTTGCCGCTGGCAATCAGGCCGAACTTGTCGTTCGGACCTTCGATGGCGTTGTAGTTCAGGCGGTTGGCGCGGATGTAGGCCAGCGCGGCGTACCACTTGTGGTGGAACAGGCGGGCTTCCTGCTCCAGCGCATGGTCGGGCCAGCGGATGTGCAGGCCGCCGGCTGGCATGTCGAAATCGGTCGGCAACTGGATCTGCACCCGCTCGGGATCGATGATGGCCGTGGCGCTGGACTCGACGATCTCCTGGATCGTCTTCATGCTGGACCAGACGCCGGCATAACGGCTCAGGGCCAGGGCATGGATGCCCAGGTCCAGGATTTCCTGCACCGAGGCCGGGAAGAACACCGGCAGGCCGCAGGCCTTGAAGATGTGGTCGCTCTGGTGTGCGGCCGTGCTGCTTTTGGCCACGTGGTCGTCACCGGCCACGGCCAACACGCCCCCCCAGGGCGTGGTGCCGGCCATGTTGGCGTGCTTGAAGACGTCGGCGCAGCGGTCCACGCCCGGCCCCTTGCCGTACCAGATGCCGAACACGCCGTCGAAGCGGTTGCTGCCGGGCGGCGCAAAACCGAGCTGCTGCGTGCCCCACAGGGCGGTGGCGGCCAGTTCTTCGTTGACGCCGGGCTGGAACACGATGTTCTGCGCCTTGAGGTACGGGCTCGCCTTCTGCAGCGTCTGGTCGTAATTGCCCAGCGGCGAGCCGCGGTAGCCGCTGATGAAACCGGCGGTGTTCTTGCCTTGCAGCTGGTCGCGCAGGCGCTGCAGCATGGGCAGCTTGACCAGCGCCTGCACGCCGCTCATGAAGGCGCTGCCGTGGTCGAGCGAATACTTGTCGTCGAGGGTGACCGTTTCAAGAGCCTTGCGAATCGATTCGGGCAACGGGGCGTTCATGGCGGGATGTCTCCGGAAATTCTGGGTTCAGCCTCTGGCCTGCGGCCTGCAAACAGGCCGGGGAACAGACAAGGGCAACGTTTTTTCTGCGAGGAAAGTGTATGTCGACCGCCCGGATAAGTCTTTGCTTTCTTTGCCAGATTTAGGCTATCCTGAGAAAGGATCTTGCTCAATACTGGCAAAAATGGAAACACTCGACAAATTCGACCTGGCCATCCTGAACGAACTGCAAGCCGAGGCCCGCCTGACCAACGCCGAACTGGCCTCGCGCGTGGGCCTGTCGGCCGCCCCCTGCTGGCGCCGCGTTCGGGCGCTGGAGACCAACGGTTTCATCAGGGGTTACCGGGCCGAGATCGACCGCCAGAAGATCGGCCTGGGCGTGCTGGCCTTTGTGCGGCTGGATGCCGAGCGCAACACCGGCGACGCCACCCGCGTGCTGGAAGAAGCCATCAAGAAGCTGCCGGAGGTCATTTCCTGCCACTACATCAGCGGCACCGGCACCTTCGAGTTGCAGGTGGTGGCGCAGGATCTCGACAGCTTCTCGCGCTTTGCGCTGCAAAGCCTGATCAACCTGCCCAACGTGAAGGACCTGCACACCAGCTTCTCGCTCGGCGAGGTCAAGGCCAGCAGCACACTGCCGCTGGGGCATCTGCAGGCGCAGGGCATACCCAAGGCCGCCGCGCCACCCCCGGCGCGACCCGGCACCAGGAGCAAACGATGAACCCCGTCCGCACCCTGACTTTGGCATGTTTTATGGCCCTGACCCTTGTCGCTCATGCGCAACCAGCTATCAATTCAGGAGCGGACTGGCGCAATGACGGCGCTGCCGGCGGCCTGCCGTTGCGCAACCTGCAGATCGAAGTGCGGCAGATGGAGCAGAACAGCAGCTCGCGCGAGCGTCTGGACGCGACGGCGGCAGCACGCCTGCACCCCGGCGACTCCAGCGCCACCATCACCCTGGGCGCCCAGAACACCCAGGCCGGCCGCAGCGGCAACGCCCAGCAGCAGGTGCTGGTGCTCAACGGCCGGCGTGCCGCCATCGTGCTGCGCAACACGGTGGCACTGCGCCTGCTGCAATCGTTCCAGCGGCAAGGTCGGTGGATCACCGTGCCCGGCACGGTCTGGCTGCAGGCCGGCACCGGTTTCGCCGCCACGCCGCGCTGGGACGGCAGCGACGCGGTGGAGCTGGAGATCAGCACCCTGCAAGGGCGTAATCCTTTGGCTGGTGAAACGGCCAGCACCAGCACCGCCATCGTGCTGCCGCTGGACGAATGGATGACGATCGCCGAAAGCGAACAGTCGCAGGACAGCCAGCAAAGCGGCTTGGGCAGCAGCGCGCGCGACGCCCGCCAGTCGCAGTTGCGTGTGCAGGTGCGCGTCAGCGTGCGCTGAAGGCCCCGCCCGACACAACACGCACCGTCACTTCGGCCACAGCACCCACAGTCGCAGCGGCTGCTTCAGGCGCCCGGCCAGCTCCGCTGCACCGGCACCCCAGCCGGCAAAGTAGTCGGCACGCACCGCGCCGGTGATGGCGCTGCCGGTGTCCTGCGCCAGCACCAGCTTCTGCAGTTGCACCTGCGGCCCGCTGGAGGCCAGCCAAACCGGCGTGCCGTACGGAATGCTGCCGGGATCAACGGCAATGGAGCGGCCCGGTGTCAGCGGCACGCCCTGGGCGCCGCGTGGGCCGAAGGCGGCATCGAGTTCCGGCAGCGGCTCTTCGCGGAAGAACACCACGCGCGGATTGCTCCACAGCAATTCGTTGACGCGTGTCGGGTTCTGCGCCAGCCAGGCCTTGATGCCGGGCCAGGAGGCGTCGCGCACCGCGCCCTGATCGAGCAGCCAGCGGCCGACACTGCGGTAAGGCTGGTCGTTGGAGCCGGCAAAGGCCAGCCGCACCAGACGCTGCGTGCCATCCGCCTCGCTGATACGGACACGGCCCGAGCCCTGGATCTGCAGCACCAGGGCGTCAATGGGATCGGCCAGGTAAGCAATGGCCCGCCCACGCAGCAGGGCTTGCACCTCGGGCAGGGTGTCGATCTCCTGCCGGCTGTACCAGGGCTTGCGCTGGCCCAGCGTGGGCGGCGGCTGGTACAGCGGCACGCTGAACTCGGCACTGGGCTGGCGAGCCGCATCCAGCACCGGCTCGAAGTAACCCGTCAGCAGGCCGTCCTCGCCGCCTTGCAGTCCCTCCACGCGGTAGGGCTGCAGGCGCGCCATCATCCAGGCGCGCTGCTCCTGCACGCTGCTGATGCTGAGCAGGCGCACCTCGCTGCACAGCGGCGCGAACACCGGGCCCGGGCGCTCGCAGCTCTTGAGCCAGGCGTTCCAGGCCTCATGCAGCGGGTCCTCCTGCAGACCGGGCAGCTCGCTCCAGGCCACCGGCGTCCAACGGCTGCGCGCCTGCAGCAGGGCCGGGCCGAGCGCGCTGTCGGCGGCTGGCGCCCGTGCACGGTTGTCGGGCGCGCGGCCCGCCGGCGGCCAGGGTGCGCTGGCGCAGCCGGCCAGCGTTCCTACAATCACGGCTTGTGTTACCCAGTTCTGGAGTCGGTTCATGAGTTGGATTTTGCTTGAAGCTTTCGGCGCGCTCGCGCTGCTGGTGCTGATCGTCTGGTGGACCATGTTTTCCGGCCGCAAGCATGGCGAACTACCCGAGCAGCCCCGCACGGACGAGACTGACCAGACGCCGCCGGACAAGCAGGACTGAATTCAGCCGCCCTGCAGATGGCGCAGCAGATTGGCCAACTCCACCGCGGACTTGACCTCCATCTTGTCGAACACGCGCGCGCGGTGCACTTCCACCGTGCGCACGCTGATCTCCAGCTGATCGGCAATGCGTTTGTTGGGCAGTCCATCGACCACCAGACGCATCACATCGCGTTCGCGCTCGGTCAATTCCCCCAGGCGCTGGCGCAGCTGAGCCACTTCCCGGCGCGCCGCCACAAAGGTTGCGGACTGCGCCAAGGCCTGCTCGATGCGGTCAACCAGCGCGTTGTCGGAAAACGGTTTTTCACAGAAATCGAACGCGCCACGTTTCACGGCGTCAACGGCGGTCGGCACATCACCATGGCCGGTGAGGAAGATCACCGGCATGGTCTGATGCAGTCCACGTTCGATCAGCCGCTCGAACAGGGCCAGCCCGCTCAGGCCGGGCATGCGCACATCCAGCAGCAGACAGCAGGCCTGCGTCGGCTCCCAGCCCCCTTCCACCATCTGCCAGAAGGTCTCGGCGCTCTCGAAGGCCTGGCTGGGCAGGCGGCGCGAGCGTAGCAGCCAGGCCAGCGCCTCACGTACGCTGGCATCGTCGTCGACGATGAAAACGGAAACATCAATCATGGGTTGCATGGCGTGATGGTATGTCAGTTGCCCACCGGCAGCGTGAAGCTGAACACCGTGCCCTGTGGCTGATGCGGCTCGAAGGCCAGCATGCCGCCATGCTGTTCGATCACGGTGCGGCACAGGCTCAGGCCCAGCCCCATGCCCTCGGCCTTGGTGGTGAAAAAAGGCGTGAACAGCTGCTGCTCGACTTCCGGCGCGATGCCGAAGCCGACGTCGGCCACGGAAAACACCAGCCAGCGCCCATCGCCGCTCTCCTGCCGCACTGCCAGTGTCAGCACACGCTGGCGGATGTCGGGCCGGTCCATGGCCTGCATGCCATTGCGCGCCAGATTGAGCAGCACCTGCTCGACCATGGTGCGGTCACACAGCACCTTGGGCAGGCCCGGTGCCAACTGGATCTGCACCTGAACCCCGAGCTTGCGCGCCTGCAGGTTGATCAGCGGCAGGATGGCATCGACCAGGGCCTGTGGCGGCACCGTTTCACGTGCCTGGTCGCGCCGGCGCACGAAGTCATGCACGCTCTTGATGATCTTGCCGGCACGTTCAGCCTGCTGGGCAATGCGGTGCATCGCCAGCTCGATGTCGGCCGGCGTGTGCATCCCGGCACGCAGCAGGTTGAGCGAGCCGGTGGCGTAACTGGACATGGCGGCCAGCGGCTGGTTCAGCTCATGGCTGAGCAGGGAGGCCATCTCACCCACCATGGCCAGGCGCGCCGTGGCCTGCAGCCGCTCCTGGCTGGCGCGTGACAGCTCCTCGACACGGCGCTGCTCGCGGATGTCGAGGAAGGCACTCATCCAGCCGGTCTGCGCCCCTTGTGCATTGATCAGCGGCGCTTCGATGATGAGTACCGGAAAGCGCGTGCCGTCCTTGTGCATGAACACCGACTCGAAACCTTCCCGCGGCGGCGATGTGCCGGCCAGCCGGATGGCCTGGCGTTTCATGTACTCGTCGGCCAGTTCCGGCGGCCAGTAAGGCGCATGAACGCTCTGGCCCAGCAGTTCGTCCGCCGTGAAGCCGACCATCTGGCAAAAGGCCGGGTTCACATAGGTGATGCGCCCGTGCAGGTCGCGTGCGCGCAACCCGGTGACGAGCGAATCCTCCATCGCCTTGCGAAAGGCCAAGGCATCGGCCAGGTCGCGTTCGGCCTTCAGCCGCCGGCGCATGTCCTTGCTCAGCAGCACCAGGATCGAGACCAGGGCGATCGACATCGCCGTCACCAGCGCGGTCAGCACATTGGGGAACAGGTCGGGCGCGCCGCGCCAGCTGTCCATGCGCAAGACCAGGGTGGTGCCGGGCAGGTCGAGCAGGTGCTGGGCGGTGAAGACGCGGTTGGCGCGCCGCGCCGTGCCGCGCACCGCCAACCGGGTGCCATCGCCCTCGGTGAATGAGACCTCCTGGCTGCGCGTGAGCTGCCGCCCCACCATGTCATCCAGCATGTCCTGCAGCGAATAGGTGGCCACCAGATAACCCATCACCACACCCGTGCTCACCAGTGGCATGCACAGCTCCATGACCTCGATGCCCAGGCCGTCGGTCAGTGGCACGAAATAACTGCTGGAATAGGCCGGCGCGCTGAGCCGGCGCGCGGTCGTGCAGGTCTGGCGCACCTCGGTCTGGACGCTGTCGCGGCCCAGGCGGTCGAACACGGACGGACGGTAAGGCGTGTCGGCCAACAGACGGGTTCTGTGGTTGCTGTCGCGCCACTCGATGCGCACCAGTTCACGGTGTTCCCGCAGCAGCAGCGCCGCCGCCATGGCCCAGGCCGCTGGCGTCGGGTCGTTGAACTGCAAGGCCTGCAGGCTCTGCACGTTGTGCGACAGCGCAGCGCGGATATCACCGACCGCATCCGCAGTATCGCGTTCGAGGCGGCTTTGCACCTGGCTGGCCTCGTAGCGTCCGGCCAGCCAGACCAGCGTGACCAGCAGGGCCACGACCAAAGCCGTCAACGCCGACCACAAGGTCCGTCGGCGCCAAGCCGAAGGCAGGCGGTCCGTGTCCACGCCCTCGGTGCTCACAGGACGCGGTGCTCCAGCGCCGGCAGCTGCAGGCGGCGTTGCTGCAGCAACTCGGGTTGCAATTCAGCCGCCACCACGGCCTCACCCTCGGCCTGCTCGGCCATCACCTGCCCCCAGGGATCGACCAGCATCGAGTGACCCCAGGTGCGGCGACCGTTGTCATGCAGACCGCCTTGTGCGGCAGCCAGCACGTAAGCCAGGTTTTCCACCGCCCGCGAGCGCAGCAGCACCTCCCAGTGCGCCTGGCCGGTGGTGTGGGTGAAGGCACTCGGCACCAGCAGCAGATCGGCACCGGCCTGGGCGTAACTTCGATAGAGCTCAGGGAAACGCAGGTCGTAACAGACACTCAGCCCCAGGCGCCAGCGATGGCCGTCGCGCGAAGGCAGCTCGAAGGTGACGGGCTGCGTGCCGCTGAGCAGGACGCGTGATTCGTCGTAGCGTTCGCGGCCATTGTCGAAACGAAACAGGTGGATCTTGTCGTAGCGCGCCACGCAAGCACCTTGCGGCGAATAGACCAGCGTGCTGTTGTAGACGCGGCCCGTCGTCTCCGGCGATGTGTCCGACACCGCGGACAGGGGCAGGGTGCCGCCCACGATCCACAGACCCAGCGCACGTGCCGACTCGGCCAGAAAAGTCTGGATCGGCCCGTCACCCGGCACTTCCTGGATAGCCAGCTTGTCGGTGTCCTGCATGCCAAGCAGGCAGAAATACTCGGGCAAGACCACGAGTTCGGCCCCCTCGTCGGCCGCCTGCCGCATCAGCACCTGGGCGCGCAGCAGGTTGGCCGGCCAGTGCGTGCCCGACACCATCTGGATCGCCGCCACCTTCATCGCACCGCCTCGCTTTTGCTGCCGCCCTTGCCGGCCGCCGGCGCGTCGGTGCGTGTGATCTTGGGGTCGGTCCAGCTGCCGGTGATCTGGAACTCCTCGGTGGCTGAATCGATCAGCGGGCGGCGCAACACCAGTTGGGCCAGGAAAGAACCCAGGCCCACGGCCGGGTTGATCCAGCCAGCAATGAGCGAGGCCGTGCCGGCATTGATCTCGGGCACGACCACCACTTTGATGTCCTGCGTCTCGCGTGCAATGTCGGCCCGCCCATCCATCAGCACCGCGGCATTCACGCCTTTCATCTGCAGGTTGTTGGTGCTGGCAATGCCCTGCTCGATGCGGATGTCACCGCGCACGAAGTCAAAGGCGAAGCCATCGCTGAAGACATCGCGGAAATCCAGCGCCAGGCGCCGCGGCAAGGACTGCAGACTCAGCACGCCCAGCAGCTTGGCGATGCCCGGGTCGGCCTTGAGGAACTGGCCGCTTTCCACATTGACATTGAAGGCACCGCCCAGCGACGGGTAATCCAGTGCCAGCGGCGAGCCGGCCCAGGCGATCTGGCCCTCCATCCGGCCCTTGCCGCGACGGATCACCTCCTTCATGCCGAAACGGCCCAGCAATTCGCCGGCGTCGGCAATCTCGAACTTGAAGTTCATCACGGTGCGCCGCCGCTCGGGCTGCGCGCGGCCTGGTGCTGGCCGACCCGCCGGCTCGTTGAGCAAGGCCCAATTGCCGGTGGCAGTGAAAACCGCCTCCGGCATGATGATGTTGAACCGGTTGAGCCGCCACTCGCGTGAGCCCCCATCGCGGGCCGCTGCGCCGGCGCCGCGATTGACGGCTTCGATTTCGATCCGGCCGAGTTTTTTGCCGCGCAGTTCCATGTCATCGACCACGATGTCCAGCGCCGGAATGCTGACCGGTTGCTCGTCGAGCAGCGTCTCCACATCCTTGGCAGTGGACTGCGCCAGCACCAGACGGGCCAGACGCGCGTACAGCCGGCCGGCGCTGTTGCCCACGGGCTGGCGGTATTCCAGATAACCACTGAGTTCCTTTGCGTCCAGATTGGCACGCCAGGTCTGGCCCTCGCGCGAACCACCCGCCACCACCTGGTTGAGCTTGCGTCCGGTGGCGATCAACTCATGGGCGCGCACCGCCAGCCGGGTCGGCATGTAACTGCTGACCAGGCCAGCGTCGGCCGTGCGCCCGGCGGTCCCTGCGGCAGCCGGGGTGGACAGGGCCGCGCTCCAAGCGTCGATGTCCACACTCTGCAGATTGATATTGGCCGCCACACCTTCGGCCGGCAAGGGCATCTGCTCGCCCGGTGCCAGCCCGACGCCCACGGCCCCGCGCAGGACACGCGCCTCGGCACCCGACACGTCCCGCACGTAGACCGCCGAAGCCATGCGACCGAGCTCCAGTGTCAGCTGATCATGCAAAGGGACGTTGGCCCCCGCTTGCTGCGACTCACGCGTCAGCACGGTTTCCAGCCGCAGCGGCAGCAGCGCTTCAGCACTCTTGCTGAGCGGTGCCGGCAGGTTCAGCGCCAGCCCCTGCAGATTGCTCGTAATTTGCAGTTCGGGCACGCCTCGGCGAATGCCGAGCACCAGCACATAGTTGGTGCTGCCCGTGGCCTGCTGCGCGAGTCGGGCCACGGCGCCGAGTTCGCGCGCCTGGCGCAGCCCCTCGGCGGTCGCATTGCCCTGCACCCGCAGCACAGCCGGCCCGCTGCGCGTGGCGCTTCCCGGCACGGGAATGGTGCCGCCTTCGGCGCGCAGCTCGCCGCCCAGTGCACGCGCCTGACCGCCGCTGATGGCAAAACCGGCCTCGCTGAAATGCACCACGCCGCGGGCCCGGCTCAGGCGGGGAATGTCCGGTGCAATCTGCACATCGTTGCCGGCCAGCGTGATCTTGCCCTGCACCCCGGTTTTGTTCACATCCATCACCGGCAGCTTGAGCTTGAGTTGCAAATCGGCATTGCCACTGGCGCTGGCCTGCTTGAGGGCATGGCCGATCATTTCGCCCAGCGGCGAGCCATTCACCAAGACACTCAGCACCTCACCCAATGGCCCCTTGGCCTCGGCACTGACATCAACCGTCGCACCCTGCAGCAGGTTCGGAATCTGTGCCTCGGTCCGGCTGATGCGCACCCCTGGCGCCCCGGCCAGCCGCGCGCTCACGTTCTTGAGCTGCAAACTGGCGTGCTCCATCAGAAACTCGCCTTCCACCTGGGTCAGTGCCGGCCAGGGCAGGGCGCCGGCCGGCTGCAGGCTGCGCGGCACATAGACATAAGTCGCATCGCGCACAGTGGCCGAAACACGGAACTCGCCTTGCTTCGGGTCAGCAAACGGGAAGTCGTTCATGTCCCCTTTGACACGAAATCGCACCCCACTGGCGCGTCCCTGTGCCAGGGCATCACGCAGGTAATCGCGCACGTCGCGCTCGATCTCCAGCGGCAGATAGCGATGAATCCGGGCGACATCCGCCCGGCTCATGCTGCCCTGCAGATCCAGCACGCCGGGGAAACGCCCATGGCCGCCCGCGGCCGCAGGCTCACGGGTCTGCCACTTGACCTGCGCTTCGCCCTGCGCATCGGCATTGCTGAATTTCAGATTGGGCAGCTGCACGCTGATGCGTTCACCTTCGATCTGCCATTGCAGGTCAGTCGCCAACTGGGTGAAGTCCAGCGTCGGCACCTCGAACACGCCAGGCAACTCCAGTTGGCCATCCTGCAAGGACAGCGTGGCCCGCCCGCCCGACTGGTTCACATCAAAATCGATGGTCGCGCCACGCACACCAGGCGAACCCGGCCCCCCGTTGGCTTCCTTACCCGGCACAGGCACCCCGGCCGCCACGTCCAGCCGCACCACCCGACCTTTGGCATCGAAGCGAGTGGGGGCCTCCAGCGGCCCCTGCCAGTTGGCCTGGATCCGCTCGACCAGCCCCTTGGGGGCGTAGGTCGCTACCGCCGCATGCAGTTGTTCGTCCAGGGGCAGCCGGTCGGCAATCCGTGCCAGAGCCGCCAGATCCAGACGGTCCGCCTGCAATTCGCCGCGCGCCGGCGCATGGCCTTCGGCCGCCACATGCACAACACGCACATTACCCCCCGGCCAGCGCAAGCCGTCGTCCAGTTCGAACTGCAGGTCCTGGGTTGCAAATTCGAATCCCCCTTGCAACAAGCGGCCGCCCAGCCGACCCGTCAACATGGGAAAGGACAAGGCACCCAGTTTCGGCGTCAAGGTCGCCTGGACGTTGGACATGGCCACATCGGCAGTGGCCCCGGTCACCTGGTTGCGATTGACATCCACCCAGGCACGTAACGCACCGCTGCCCTGAGCCACATCCACCCCCAGATCGGCATAACGACGCAACTGCGAGAGATCGATGTGGCCGAACTGGGCGAAAACCTGTCCGTCCCATTTGCGCCACTCGCCGGCATTGCCGGACAGCAAGGGCTGGCGGAAATTGGCCATCAGTGTGAAGCGCTGCCCCCACTCGGCCGGCGGCGTCGCATCCACCCGAAAGGCGTGGCTGCGCGCGGTATTGCGCACCACCAGATCGACCTGGTTCAGCACCAGCGCCGGCACATCGCGCAATTCATCGCGCCACTGCAGGGTGCCGCCACGGATGACGAACTCGGTCTGGGAGAAAAACCAGTCCAGCGCCTGACCGTCCGTGTCCTGGTTTTTCGACAGGTCCAGCCCGGCCACGAAAATACGGCCATCGGTCGCACGCCGGATGTCCAGTTGCGGGCTCTCGATATAGATCTGCTCAAAGCCGAAGTTCCAGAGCGAGCGCGGGGACAAGGCCGCCAGCACCCGCGGCAGCTGCAATGCCTCATGACCCGCGGGGTCAATCAGCCGCACCTGGCTCAATTCAAACGAGGGAATCAGGCCATTCGGGCGCGCTTCGATGGCACCGATGCGCACCGTCACCCCCAGCAGCTGGCTGGCCCGGGTTTCCAGTTGCGGGCGCAGTTCGCCGATTCGCGGCACAATGAAAAGGTGCAGCGCGCCCCAGGCGCTGATCATGACCAGCCAGGCCCCCAGCAACAGCCAAAGCGCCACGCGTGTGGCGATCGCCAGAATTTTCAGCGGTGATGAGGGCAGGCGCGGCAGGTCATCCATTTTGTACATCGGAAACGTGACAGGAATTATGACCCGCAACGGTGTGAACGGCTTGACGCAAGAGGATGTTTTGGTGCCAGTCGGCACCGCGGCCCTGTCGGAGCATTCCCGCTTCGCCCAGCGGGTACGCCGACGCTATGCGTCCCAGCGGCATCTGCTGCCGCCCGGCCGACCCGATCAGAACAGCATGCAGCAGGTATTCGAGACACTGCAGCGCGGCGGCGCTGATGTCGCCACCGCGCTGCGCACCACGCGTCATCTGGTCATGGAGCGTCTGGTCACGCTGGACTGCGACCAGCAAGCCGAGTTGCATGACATCACCCGCGTCATGACCGATCTGGCTGAATTCGCCCTGGACATTGCCTCCACCCAGACACTGCTGGCGTTGGACGAGATCCACGGCATGCCGACCACACCGCAAGGTGAGCGAGCGCTGATGTGGATCGTCGGCATGGGCAAACTCGGCGCACGCGAGCTCAATGTCTCCAGCGACATTGACCTGATCTATGTCTACGACCAGGATGGCGAAACCGCCGGCAACCCGGAAGGGCGCGGACGCATCTCCAACCATGAGTACTTTGCCAAGGCGGTGCGTGCCATCTATGGCCTGATCGGCGACACCACCGAGCACGGTTTTGTCTTTCGCGTCGACTTGGCACTGCGCCCGAATGGCAACTCCGGCCCGCCGGCCGTATCGCTTGGCGCCCTGGAGCAGTATTTCCACGCGCAGGGACGGGAATGGGAGCGATTCGCCTGGCTCAAGAGCCGTATCGTCGCACCGCGCCGCAACATGCATGACGGCTCGGGCCAGAACCTGCGCAGCATGGTGCTGCCTTTCGTCTTTCGGCGCTATCTGGACTACAACGTCTTCGATTCCCTGCGTGTGCTGCACCGGCAGATCCGGGAACACTCGGCGCGCCGCAGCGCCGGCCGCCCGGAACGCAACAACGACGTCAAGCTTTCCCGCGGCGGCATCCGCGAAATCGAGTTCATCGTCCAGCTCCTGCAGGTGGTGCGCGGCGGTCAGTTCCCCGAGCTGCGCACGCGTCCCACGCTCGATGCACTGCAGCGCCTGGTGCGCGCCGGGCTCATGCCCCAGGCCACGGCTGACGCCTTGTCGCAGGCTTATCTGTTCCTGCGTCGCGTCGAACACCGCATCCAGTACCTCGACGATCAGCAGACCCATGTGCTGCCGACACGTGATGACGACCTGCACTGGATCGCCTGCACCATGGGTTATGACAGCCTCTGCCCGTTTCTCACCCAGCTCGATGCCCATCGGGAAATCGTGGCCCAGGAATTCGACATCCTGCTGGGGGGGCAGGACAACAAGGCGTGCAAGGGCTGCAACAACGGCAAAAATGGTCAGGCCGGCGGCGGCGCTGCCCCTGATTTCGACGAACTGCTGGAACAGCTGCCGCCCTTGTTGCGCGAACGGGTCGCCGCCTGGCGCAATCATCCACGGGTACTGGCCCTGCGCGAGGAATCGCGTGCCCGGCTGGTGCGGCTGGTGGCCCGCACCGCCGACTGGTTGCGCGAAGGACGTGCCAGCGAAGAAGCGGCGGTTCGACTCATCGACTGGATGGAGCCGCTGCTGCGGCGCGAGAGCTACCTGGCCATGCTGCTGGAACGTCCGGCCGTGCATGAACGATTGGTACGCCTGCTGGGCGCCGCCCGCTGGCCGGCGCGCTACCTGCTGCTGCACCCGGGCGTCATCGATGAGCTGGCCAGCCGCACCATCCTGAGCGACCGCTTTGATGCGACGGCCTTCGAGGCCGAACTGGAGATGCGTCGTCAAGCGCTGCAAGCGGCAGGCGATGACGATGAGGAATCGCTGCTCAACCTGTTGCGTCGCGCCCACCATGCCGAAGTGTTTCGCACCCTGGCGCGTGACATCGAGTCGGTGCTGACGGTCGAACAGGTGGCTGATGACCTGTCGGCGCTGGCGGATGCCGTGCTGCGCATCACCACGCGCTGGTGCTGGGAGCGCCTGAAGAAGAAACACCGCGAACAACACCAGTTCGCCATCATCGCCTATGGCAAGTTGGGCGGCAAGGAGCTTGGTTATGGCAGCGACCTGGACATCGTGTTCGTCTACGAAGACGAGGCCGACGAGGCCCCCGAGGTCTACGCCCTGCTGGTGCGCAAGCTGATCAACTGGCTGACGGTAAAAACCGGCGAGGGTGACCTGTACGAGATCGACACGGCGCTGCGCCCCAACGGCAACTCCGGGCTGCTGATCACCACCTTCGAAGCCTATGCCAACTACCAGCAGCAGCGCGGCAGCAATACCGCCTGGACCTGGGAGCACCAGGCCATGACACGCGCGCGCTTCGTGCTCGGGAGCGATGATCTGCGCCAGCGCTTTGATGCCGTACGCCAGGCCGTGATCTGCGCACCGCGCGACCCCCAGGGACTGCGCCAGGAAATCGTCGCCATGCGCGACAAGGTTCGTCAGGCGCACCCGGTGCATGGCGGCGGATTCGACGTCAAACACAGCCCGGGCGGCATGGTCGACGCCGAATTCGCTGTGCAGTACCTGGTGCTGTCACAGGCGGCCACGCATCCGGCCCTGGTGGCCAATGCCGGCAATATCGCCCTGCTGCATGCCGCTGAAGTCGCGGGCCTGCTGCCGGTCGGTGTCGGCACCGCCGCGGCCGATGCCTACCGCGAATTGCGGCGGGTACAGCATCGGGCTCGCCTCAATGAAGAGCCGACCGAGGTCGATCCGCAAGAACTGACGACAGAACGGGATGCGGTGCTGGCCTTGTGGGTGGCTGTGTTCGGCACGCCCTGAGCGGCCAAACCGGCATCAGGACGTGCTGCGAATCCGGCGCACCAGCGCCGTGGTGGAATAACCCTCGACAAACGGCAGGGCCAATGCCCGACCGCCCCAGGACGCCACCAAGGCGGTCTCCGGCAACTTGCGCATGTCGTAATCACCGCCCTTGACCAGGATGTCCGGGCGGATTTCCGCGATCAGCTGTTCTGGGGTGTCCTCATCGAACCAGGTCACCAGATCGACCGCCGCCAACGCCGCCAGCAGAATGGCGCGGTCCTGCTCGTTGTTGAGCGGACGGTCCGGCCCCTTGCCCAAACGCCGCGCCGAGGCATCCGTGTTGAGGGCGACGACCAGGCTGGCGCCCAGCACCCGGGCCTGCGCCAGGTAGATGGCGTGCCCCCGGTGCATGACATCGAACACGCCATTGGTGAACACCAACGGCCGGGGTAACGCGGCCACGCGGGACGGAACATCTTCACGCCGGCACAGTTTGTGGAGAAACTGGGGAAGATCAACGTTCGGGCTGCTGTTCATGGCCGGCATCCTAACAGGCCGCCAGCGGCGGTCCGAGAGAGCGCCGGCAAGCGCCCACGCAGTGCCAATCTGCACAAACACGGGGTGTTTACCCCATAATCCAGCCGCACGTTCTCGCCCCTGCGCGGCATAATTCTCAGCCTATGCATCTTGTCACGGTCAGCATTGATTCGATCACCCTCGGCCAGCCCCTGCCTTTTTCACTGCGGGATTCCGAGGGCACGCTGCTGGCCCAAAAAGGCTATGTGATCAACTCCCGGTCGGAGCTTGAAGACATCATGGGGAAAGGTTTTTCCCTCTATATCGACATTCACGATTCGGAAAGCCACCACCGCGCCTACGTCAGCAAGCTGCACAATCTGGTCATTGAAGACAAGCCACTGGGTCACATTGCCAGTACCAAGATTTCAAAAAATCATCTGGATGCCAACCGTGGGGATCTGCTCGACGGCCAGCCCGACTGGCTTGATCTCCAGGTCCAGGTCAATGCCTTGCTGCGCGACACCAGCTCACCCAATTTCCAGCAGCGACTCGACCGGCTGCAGAGTCAACTGAGACAACTCGCGCAGCGCAACCCGAACGGCACGTTGTTTGCCCTGTTCCACCTCTCGGCCAGCGAGCTCCGGCTCTACAGCGCCACCCATGCGATGTTGGTCAGCGTCATGTGCAGCCTGGCGGCGCGGGAAGTTCTCAACTGGCCGGCGGAACTGGAATTGACCCTCTGCCGGGCCGCGCTCACCATGAACATCGGCATGACCGATCTGCAGGACCGGCTGGCCATGCAGATTGCGGCGCCAACGCCGGAACAGCGCAAGCAGATCGATCTGCATGCCCCGCGCTCGGTTCAGCTGCTCACTCAAATGGGCGTCACCGACCCGATCTGGCTGGAAGCCGTGCGCAACCATCACAATGTGCCACCCGGCCCCCTGGCCGGCATGTCGGAGGGCCTGCGCATAGCCCGCCTGATCCAGCGCGCCGACATGTTTGCCGCGCGTCTGGCGCCACGTGCATCACGGGTACCGACCTCGCCGGCAGCCGCCATGCAGGCCAGTTATTTTGATGAAAACCGCCAGGTCGATGAAGCCGGCGCCGCCCTGATCAAGGCCGTCGGCATCTATTCGCCAGGCTCTTTCGTGCGCCTCACCACCAACGAGGTGGCCATCGTGATCCAGCGCGGCATCAACACCACGACCCCCAAGGTGGCGGTGCTGATCAACCGCGATGGCGTTCCGACAGGCGAACCCATCGTCCGCGACACGGCCCTGCGCGACTACCGCATCGTGGCCAGCGTGCCGCACCGCGATGTCAAGGTGCAGATCAACCTGCAACGACTGCTGCCACTGACCGCCGCGGGCGGCTCAGACCGCCTCTGGTAAAGCCACGGGTACCAGCGGTCGGCGCTTGCAGTGTCTGAGCGTTTCCAGCGCCGGGGCCGTTATTGCGGCCGGGTCTCGGCAAAACTAGGACGCTGCTCCAGCTTCTCCAACAGGCGGACCAGACTGGGATGGTCGTTGCGCCAAGCAATTTGCGGGAAACGGAAATCCAGATAAGCCAGCGCGCAGCCGACGGCAATGTCAGCCAGACTCAGGTGAATGCCGGTACAAAACGGCTTGTCGGCCAAGCCCTTGCTCATGGCCCCCAGGCTGGCGTCGATCTTGCCGAGCTGGCGGTCGATCCAGGCCTGGCTGCGCTGCGCCTCGGTGCGTTTGGTCCACACGGCCTCCATGCGCGCCAGCAAAGCAGCATCCATCACACCGTCGGCCAGTGCTTCCCAGGTCTTGACTTCGGCCCGCTCCCGCCCCACCGGCGGAATCAGCTTGCCCACGGGTGACAGGGTGTCGAGGTATTCAACGATCACGCGCGAATCGAACAACGCTTCGCCGCCTTCCATGATGAGGCAGGGAATTTTGCCCAGCGGGTTGGAGTCTTTGATGGCGGTCTGGTCCGACCACACGTCTTCGAGCACGAAGTCGTAGTCAAGCTTTTTTTCCGCCATCACGACGCGCACTTTGCGCGCGTAAGGGCTGGTGTTGGATCCGATCAGTTTCATGGGTCTTCTAGTTTCGCCAGGTGCCAGATTCTAGCGATTGGGGCTCCCCTTGAGGCTGCGGCCCCCATTTCGGGGCGAGCCAACTACAATTCGGGAATGAGTTTTTCCACCATTTCGGCCCTTTCCCCGCTGGACGGCCGCTACGCCAGCAAACTTAGCCCCCTGCGCCCCTTGATGAGTGAGCAGGGCTATATGCACCGCCGAGTCCAGGTCGAGGTCGCTTGGTTCATTGCCCTGAGTGATGCTGGTTTTGCTGAGTTCAAGCCTCTTTCACCCGGAGCACGCACTTACTTGCTCGGTCTGGTCAAGAACTTCTCGGAGACGGATGGCAACGCCATCAAGGAGATCGAGAAGACCACCAATCATGATGTGAAGGCGGTCGAGTACTGGATCAAATCCAAGTTCGAGGCTCGGCCCGAACTGGAAAAAGCCAGCGAGTTCGTGCACTTCGCCTGCACCAGCGAAGACATCAACAACACCAGCCACGCCTTGCAGTTGCGCTCCGCACGCGACGTCGTGTTGCTGCCAGCCCTGGACAAACTGCTGCTGAAATTGCGCGACATGGCCCGCGTCTATGCCGACGTGCCCATGCTGAGCCGCACCCACGGCCAGACCGCCAGCCCCACCACCGTGGGCAAGGAGATTGCCAACGTGGTGGTGCGCCTGCAAACGGCCTGCGACCGCATCGCTGCCGTCAAGATCATGGGCAAGATGAACGGCGCGGTTGGCAACTACAACGCCCACCTGTCCGCCTGGCCCGACTTCGACTGGGAAGCCTTCAGCAAGAAGGTCATCGAAACCCCCGAGCCACTGGGCCTGGGCCTGACCTTCCAGCCCTACAGCATCCAGATCGAGCCGCACGACTACATGGCCGAACTGTTCGATGCCATCGCTCGCGCCAACACGATTCTGGTCGACTGGTCGCGTGACGTCTGGGGTTATGTGTCGCTGGGCTACTTCAAGCAGCGGCTGCGGGAGGGCGAGGTGGGGTCGTCGACCATGCCGCACAAGGTCAACCCGATCGACTTCGAGAATGCCGAAGGCAACCTCGGCTTGGCCAACGCCCTGTTGCGCCACATGAGCGAAAAGCTGCCGATTTCGCGCTGGCAGCGCGACCTGACCGACTCGACCGTGCTGCGCAACATGGGGGTCGCCATCGGCTATGCCGTCCTGGCCTACCAGTCGCTGGCGACCGGCCTGAGCAAGCTGGAGATCAACGAAGCGGCCCTGGCCGCCGACCTCGATGCGTCCTGGGAAGTGCTGGCCGAACCGATCCAGACCGTGATGCGCCGTTATGGCCTGCCGCAACCTTACGAGCAGCTCAAGAAGTTCACCCGCGGCGAAGCCATGACGCGCGAGTTGATGCAGGGTTTCATCATGAAACTCGACATCCCCGAGGCCGAGAAGCAGCGCCTGCTGGCCATGACGCCGGCCAATTACACCGGCAAGGCGGCCGAGCTGGCGAAGAGAATTTGACCCCCTGAGCGGCTGACGCCGCTTCCCCCTGAGAGGGGGACAACGCCAGTGGCCCGGCGCAGCCGGTTCCACGGCGTTCCCCGCAATAACCCCACAACCCCACACTTCATGGCGATCAAGTCCACGGTCTTCAAGGCCAGCCTCCAAATCGCCGACATTGACCACGGCTACTACGCCGACCATGCGCTGACGCTGGCACGCCATCCGAGCGAGACCGACGAACGCATGATGATCCGGCTGGCGGCCCTGGCGCTGCAGGCGCACCGGTTGCAGACGGTGTGCCAAGGCGACGGCACGCTGGCCTTCGGTGCCGGCCTGTCCGACCCGGACGAGCCCGATGTCTGGCTACGCGATTTCACGGGTCAGACCCGGCTGTGGATCGAGGTCGGCCAACCCGAAGACAAACCCCTGGCCAAAGCCTGCAACAAGGCCGATACGGTGCTGGTCTATGCCTTTCACCATGCGGCCGAGGTCTGGTGGCGCGGTATCGAGAACAAACTGACACGGCTGGACCGGCTGGAAGTCTGGCGCATGCCGACGGAAGCGTCGCAGGCCCTGGCCGGCTTGGCCGAACGCAGCATGCAACTGCAAGCCACCATCCAGGAAGGCACCCTCATGCTCAGCAATGGCAGCCAGACGGTGACGATCGAACCGGTCCGCTGGAAATAAATAGACACAACCGGGGTCTTGCTCAGGCCATCAGGCCGGCTCACCCTGCACCTGAGCCGCCTGCGCATCACGGGCGCAGCCGCCCGCCCGTTCGGCGTACCGGTTGAAGCGCCAGGCTTGGCCAGACAGCGTGATACGGCGCCAGGTCTGACGCTTCTCGGCCGGCCGCATCTCGGTCCAGAGCTGCACCTCGTCGAAGCTGCGGCCGCAGCCCTTGCATTCCTCATCACCCTGGCTGGTGGAACAGATCGCAATGCAGGGCGTGTCCGGCGTGCTTTCGTACCAGACCAGCCAGGCTTGCAGCGCCGCTTGTGGCATGGAGAACTCGTCCGCCTCGTGCTCCCGGTAGAACACCATCAAGGCATAGACTTCTGCCAGCGCACGCACTTCCGGCGCCAGCGTAATACCGTCCGGTGACGGGTTTCTGTCGCGCCAAAAGTTGATGGCCGCTTCAATGTCGGTAATATGGATTCCAGCCATGGGATGCGATGCAAAGGGGAGACGGATGATAGCGTTTTTACCGCCTTGGCCGGCACCGTTTCACGCAGGCAAACCCTCAGCGATCGAAGGGTTGTTGCCGACGGTGTTCCAATTGATATCACGAAGGGGAGTAGCTCCCGATTGCGACAGCGTACACGCTGACCGCAAGCATCAGCAAGTCGTCAGTACGAAGTTCAACTTCCGGCTTGCTGGGCATTTGGCGCATGACGTCATGCCGAGCAAGACCTTCGACAGGAACCTGTGACAGGTTGCGTCGAAGTGCGTCTTTGGTTCTGGCGAATCAATTTCCTCCGACCCGCTCTGTTCCAGGTTGTCGATCGATACAACCCGGAGTTTTCATGGAACTGTTTTCTGCCCCGTGGTGGTCTGCCTTGCTGGCCATCATCCTGATCGACCTCGTACTGGCCGGCGATAACGCCATCGTGATCGCACTGGCTGCTCGCAGCCTCCCACCCCAGCTGCGGCAAAAAGCCATTGTCTGGGGCACGGTGGGCGCGATCGTCGTGCGCTCGATCATGACGATCGGTGTGGTCTGGCTGCTCAAGATCCCGGGCCTGATGCTGGTCGGCGGTCTGGGCCTGGTCTGGATTGCCTACAAGTTACTGGCTGAGCAGGAAGGCGACGAGCACGACGGCCCAGTTGCCAGCACCTTCTGGGGCGCCATGAAGACCATCATCGTGGCCGACGCCCTGATGGGGGTGGACAACGTGCTGGGCGTGGCCGGTGCGGCACACGGATCGATGGACCTGGTCGTCATCGGCCTGCTGATCAGCGTGCCGATTGTGGTGTTCGGCAGTTCGGTGGTGCTCAAACTGGTGGAGCGTTTCCCGGTCATCATCCAGCTGGGTGCCGCCGTCCTGGCTTTCACCGCCGCCAAGATGATCGTCAATGAACCGATGCTGGATGCCGTGTTCGACCCGCCCGAGCCGCTGAATATCGCTGCACGCTGGGTGGTCTATGCGGCAGCCGTGCTCGGGGTTCTTTCTGCCGGCTGGTGGACCTCCCGGCGCCAGCAGCGTGCGCACGCTGGCTGAACCAGCCTGCAAGTGCTTAACCTACGTTGACTTTGCTGGAGGTCGGCATGGACAGGATCATCGTGTATCTGGACGATGCCGAGTTTGCGCGGCACCAGCTCGCGCGGCTGAACGCCGGCACCGCCGACTGTCCGCAAGCAACCCACTGGATCCTGGTGGCCTGCCCGCCGCGCATGACACGACACATGAGCAAATGGGTCAACCATGCGGCACGCCAAAACTGGCGTAACAAGTGGGCCAACAAGCTGTTGACCCAGGTTTCCGCCGGACTGCAGGCGCGAGGTGATACCGTGACAGCCGTACTGGCCGATGGCCCACTCGATGAACTGGCGCTGGCGCTACAGACGCGGCTTGGCATGGCACGCGTGCTGGATGCCCGCCGCCCGAAGTTGAGCAGTCGGGGCAACGCGCGATGGCAGATCAGCTCAACAGCGGCGCGCCCAGAGGTGTCTGACCCCGCCAGCCGAAGTGCATCCCTGTCCGCCTGATGCTATGCTTGTCAGCCATGAAACTCATCGTCAAATGGCTCCTCAGCGCGATCGCCCTGCTGGCCGTCGCTTCGCTCTACAGCGGCGTGGAAGTACAAAGCTTTGGCGCCGCGCTGGTAGCCGCCCTGATCATCGGTCTGTTCAATGTTTTCCTGCGCCCGGTTCTGATCGTGCTGACGCTGCCGGTCACCCTGGTGACGATTGGCCTGTTCCTGTTCATCATCAATGCCGTGCTGTTCTGGGCCGCCGCCAGCGTGCTCGACGGCTTCCAGGTCCAAGGCTTTGCGGCCGCCCTGCTCGGCTCCCTGATTTACTCGGCCTTCGGGTTGGTGATCGATTCAGCGCTCGAGCGCCTGTTCCCTCACCAATGACTCCAGCTGACGCGTCCGGGTGTCGATGATCGACGCCTCGATGTGATCAATCTTTCCACCTTGACGCGCCACGTCCTGTGCGGCCTTGAACCGGTTCAGGGCCGCCTCGTAGTCAAACCGGGCCGCATAGGCCTCGGCTTCGGCACGCACCCCACTTAACGTTTGACCCAGCGCCATGTAGGCCCCGGACAACAGTTGCCAGGCTTGTGCATCGCGCGGGTGCTCTGCCACCCATGCGCGCAGCTGCGGGGTCACTGGCGCAGCCGGGCCGGCTTGCGTCATGGCACGGGCCCAGAGGAACAGCTCGGATCGCCTGGTCGGTGACGCCGCTCTACCGCCCAGCAAGTCGCTCGCCCGCTTGGGGTCGGCCGTCGCCAACAACAGTTCGGCACCCAGTAAATGCACCAGACGCTGTGCCTGTGTTGGTCCCTGGACCATCGACTGCAAGCGCCCGTGCAAACGGGTTGCCAGCGAGAAGTCCCGCTGATTGGAGGCCGCCAGTGCCGCGGCATACAGCACACCGGCCTGTCGAGCCGGAGCAAACTTGCCAAACTGGTCGCCCGAGGCCTCGGCCACCGCTGCGCGCAGACTCTCCACGTCCCCATTGCTCAGCACACGGGCCCGGGCTGCCAGCAGCGCATGCGTCATCGTCAACTGCACGGGGGCTGCCTGCGGCAGCAACTGTTGCCGCGCCTGCATGTCGGCAATACGCTCGGTCGTCAAAGGATGGCTTCTGAGGTAGGGGAAGGCACCACTGTCATTGAAGCGATTGGCCTGCTGCAGCTTTTCAAACATGCTCACGAAGCCCTGCGGCTCAAAACCGGCTTGCGTCATGACACCGTAGCCCACACGGTCGGCCTCGCGCTCCATGTCGCGCGAGAAGTTGAGCTGCCCCTGAACAGCCACAGCCTGACCGCCAGCAATCATGGCACTGGCTGCCTGCGGATTGGAGCTGGCCGCCAATGCCCCCAGGATCATGGCAGCGATCACCCAAGGCCCTTGCGCGCTCTGGCGCCCCACCATGCGGGCAATATGCCGCTGGGTGACGTGGCTGAGTTCGTGCGCCAGCACAGAGGCCAGTTCATCCTCGCTGTTGACGACGGCGATCAGGCCAAGATGCACGCCGAGATACCCCCCCGGCAACGCAAAGGCATTGACGCTGCGATCGCGTCCGAGCGCCACGTCCCAGGCAAATCCGGCTTCCAGCTCGGGCAAGAGCTCACCGCGCTGGCGGGCACCTTGCAGCAAGCGCTGCCAGATGCCCTGCACGTACTCGCCCAGCACCGGGTCATCGATATAATCCGGGTCACGGTAAAGCGAACGCGCAATGCGATCACCCAGCCGGCGCTCGGACGCCACGCTCATTTCGGCGCCATCGCCCAATGCCGGCAGTTGGGCATGCGCCGTCATGGGCATGCCAACCTGAAACGCCACAAAAAATATAGCAATCCACGCACGCTTGGCAATTAAAAGGGTGTGCGCCGGCTGTGATGTCCCGCTCGAAACGCGTCCCGCGTGTTGATCTTTGGCTACATGCACACTGGCATGCGGGCCTTCTTTCACAAAGAAGGAACTGAACATGATCGTATGATGCTCGAATTCTGTGAATGTTCCGTAAAGTAGCCGCCCATGAGCTCTCTGACCCACTTTGATGCACAAGGCCAAGCCCATATGGTGGACGTCGCCGCCAAAGCCGACACCCACCGTATTGCCGTCGCCAGCGGCCGTATCGAGATGCTTCCCGCCACACTGGCGATTATCGAGTCCGGTACCGCCAAGAAAGGCGACGTGCTGGGCATTGCCCGTATCGCCGGCATCCAGGCGGCCAAGAAAACCAGCGACCTGATTCCCTTGTGCCATCCGCTTGCTCTCACGCGAGTAGCGCTGGCATTCAGCCTGCACCAGGCAACGGTGGCCCAGCCCAGTCACGTCGTCTGCACGGCCACGGTTGAAACCGTGGGTCCAACCGGTGTCGAGATGGAAGCCTTGACGGCCGTGCAGGTAGCACTACTCACGATCTACGACATGTGCAAGGCCGTGGATCGTGGCATGACCATCACCAGCGTTCGCCTGCTGGAAAAACACGGCGGCAAATCAGGCAGTTTCGTCGCAGCTTGAACGGGGCTCGCCGGCCTACTCAGCGCGCGCCTTGACCCACTGAGCATAGGCCTGCGGATAGGCCGCCCGGTAACGCTGCATGAAGGCCCGCGCTTCGTCGTCGCGCCCCAACAGAAGCGCACTCTCAATCAGCTTTTCCACCACCCGAGCCTCGGGCGAGAAATGCAGCAGTTCGTGTGCCATGGCATTCAATTGCTGCGCATTCTGTGGCGTCAGCGGTGTCAACGTCAGTTCCGCAAAGCGAACCTGATCCCGGAACAGCCATGAGTCGCGGATTTTTTCCAGCGTGCCTTCCCGGTAGGCAGCCATTCGCTGTTCCGGTGCGAGGTAGATCTGACTGACACGGTGGTAGTCCCAGGCGGCGTAGCTCACCGCCAGCAGCAGTGCGACAGCGACCGCCCGCAACCCATGGGCCAAGACGGCGGACATGCGTGGCGGCGGCACAGCTTGGGGGCGCCGCCAAAGCAGCCATAGGCTCAAGCCTGCGGCCATCTGAAACGGCCCGTACCACAAGGGATACTCCAGCATGCTGTGCACGGCGATCAGCGCCAGCACACCCCAGGCGAGCTGCCGCGTGGGGTCAGTCTCTCGCCACGGTTTGGCCCTCCCTACCAGCCAAACCATTGCACCGCACACCAGCACCGCGACCGGGAGGCCCAACTCCACCGCTAGATGCAGCGGCAGATTGTGGGCGTTGCCAAGAATCTCGCAGAAGCGAGGCCCGTTGTAGAGCGTCATGAAATGGGCGTAATCCAACTCGCTCCAGCCCCAGCCTTGCCATGGGAGCAAACTGATCAGGTGCATCACATTGCGCCAAAGAATCAGCCGGCTGCCACACGTGACATCTTCGTGGCGGATGCGCTCCAGCATGCCATGCCCGAAGGGATCCCACCCGACGAGCAGCGGCAGGCACACAGTGGCCAAGCCATAGGTTGCCAGCGCTACTGTCAACAAGCGCCGAACCTGCGGCTGCTGCCATCCTCCCCAAAGCCAGGCCAACCCACACAAAACCAGCAACTCCACCATCCCCGTACGGGAAGATGAGGCGGCGTTTCCGCATACCAGCAAGACAGCGACAAACAGCTGAACCGCCTCGTTCAATGCAGGTCGCGATTGGCGTCCCGCTGACTGCATGACTAACCAAAGCAGGCTCACCAACCCGATATTTGTCAGTGTCGCGAACTGATTGCGCTGACGCAAGTTGGCAAAGGCTTCTCCGATATTTGTGGTGCTAACCCAAGGATCGAACTGTTCGCTAACACCAAAATACTGCAGCAAGCCCATGATGCAGCTGATACTGGCAGCCACCAGCCAAGCCACGACCACAATGCCGGGGTTGCCAATCTGACATGGCGTGAACCACAGCATGAGTAAGACCAAGCACGTCAGCGTCACCAACCACGGCATCACCGCGGGCGAAGGTCCAGGCGCAAACGGATCAAGCCATGGCAGGACAAGCAATACGCAGGCCAGTAACCACCTGGACGTACAACAGATATTCAGTGCTGGCATTTGGCAAGATTAATCCGCTTGCTCACTAGGCCAGACAACGGCGGCCATATCAGGGTATCGACTTGCCTGGCTGGCCCACACTTTCTGCAGTCGGTGGCAGTTCACCGCCGACGTCACCTTGCACATGCGCTGCAACCATGCACCTGCCGCATCCGGCTGTTGGTTCAGAGCAAGCGAACTGGCAAGTTTGTAAAAAATCAACAGATTCGGGGATACAACAATGGCATAACGCATGCCCTCTAAGTCGGCTTCGGCGAGACTGGACCTGGGTTCAATCCGTGCACTCCTTATGTAGTCATGCCACTGTGTTAGCAACAGTACATCGGGAGGGGCGACTGATTCCGTTGTTTCGATCCCGTCCCATTCCATACGAAGAGTTCGATAACTCGACTCTACACGGGCGTAATCACGGATGATAAGCGCCAAAAGCGTGGCCGCCAGCAGCCACATCACGATCAAGGTCGAGCGCCGCACTGAAAAAAGAACTGGAGCACTCAGTCGTGTATTGAGCATCCCCATCACCAGCCCTACGGGCAGCAAGAAATATCCAAAATACAAAGGCAGTTCTAGCAGAGCATGATTGCCCACCACCAGCAAAAACAGCAGCAATACCACGTCACACGCGTCTTTGGCAGCCCGCATTCGCTGAAGCAGCCACACAAACAAAGAAATAAAGACCAACAAACCCAGCGGAATGCCACACCACAAAACGAGATCAAGCAACAAGTTGTGGGAATACGAAAAGACGAATGAAAGATTGGGATGTTCTGTGGCGACTGCCATTTGTGCTAGCGCAACCTGCCCCCAACCGTACCCACCCCAGGGCTTTTGCCAAGCTGCATCAATGAAGGCCGCCCAGGCCAAAGGACGTATTTCACCGCTCATACGGGTGACGCCCTCTAATGCGGCTGGCAAGTCCGTGCCCGCATTGGAAGTCTGACTTAACCACCCCACACCAACCACAGAGACCCCAAAATACACGCTCAGACCGGTCACCACCCAAGGCATTCGTTTGCTTTCCCACAGATGCCGCCACAGCCAGACCGCCCCCACCAGCAAAGCCACACCCAACCAAGCAGTCCGTGAGCCTGTCAAGGCAATGCCAAACAGCAGATATGCAGCCATCAGCACAGCAGGCCATCCGTTAATGCGCCCGCGCGCTACACCCCAGGCGGCAGCCAAAACGCCCCAAAGCAAAAGTGTTGCCAACTGGTTGGGTTGGCCTAAATTAGCGCTTGGGCGCAGCACCGAGGCCCGAAGGTTCAATAGCCACAACCCATCCAACTCCAGCCACTGCTGCAATTGCAGCCCCACCGACACAATTGCCGCCAACCCGACGGCCAGAAACAGCCCATCCGCCAGTCTGCCCGGATTTGTTGCCTCCCAATGAGCGCCCACCAGCAAGGCCAGCAGGAGTCCAAGTAAAAAAGTGGAATAGAGCCATGCCACTCCAGCTGATTGCACCAGACCCGTGGCGTATTGCACCCACGGCAGCCCCATGAGAAGAGCCACCAATACCGTGATGTGATGCCACGCGACGGACTGGCTGGATCGCCAAATCGCAGCGGCTGCCGCCAATAACATGGCCAACGCAACCCACGCATCTGCATGAAACGACAACCAGGGTGCGTGGTGATTGGGCAACAACCAACCCAAAGTCAGCGTCACCACCCAACACCCGAACCAGAAAGGCTTCATCAACGGCTTGTTTAGCGTCATCGAACAGACCTTCAACTCACTCACAAAAAAGGCACCTATAAGGTGCCTTTTCCCAATCGTCGGCCGTTAACGCGATTCACAAGCCCCGCCTACAACCGCATTCCGATACCGACAACGCTTAAATTAGACCTTCGGGAGGTACTTCGTCGGCATGATTGGCGCAGCTGTAGAACCTGTAATGGCCCATTTCAAGCCTACACCCGTCGTACAGGTACCGGTATAAATTACTTGCGCACCGTCCGGAACTGCGCTGCCAATCTGATTCAACGTAACCGTTACCACTAGGATATTCGAACCAGTTCCACTCGTCGTAACAGCCACCGATTTAACATAAGTGCTGTTGATGTTAGTAGCCGTCGAATCCAAACCCAGTGACGCATTCATGGCGGTAGCATCGGTTGCAGGGATGGTCTGTTCGCTACAAGCCAAACCTGCAGCTGTCCGTGCGGGCGCAGAAATGCTGTTCACTTCCGACACCTTGGCTTTCACCGTGTAGTCCTGATAAGCCGGCAATGCGACGGCCGCCAGAATACCGATGATGGCCACCACGATCATCAACTCGATCAGGGTAAAGCCCTTTTGCATAGAACGCTTCATGTAAAACTCCTTGCTGAAAAGCATGACAACAAAATCATTGAGCTTGGTATGTCGCAGATTCCATGCCAAGCAGTAAACGTCTTGTTTTGCTGACTTTTCTTGACGTCTTTATCAGTTCTACAGAATTTATCTGGCAAGAATGTCATGCCCCTGGGGTTTGCTGACAAAAATGTCAACCCGATCCTGTCACTTGATGCAAACCGAGCGGACCTGTTTGAGATCGGTGAGCCCCAGCAGGATTTTCTCCATGCCATCCATCTTCAGGGTGCGCATGCCACTCTCCACCGCTGCCGCGAAAATTTCGGCCACCCGGGCGCGCTCCTGCACCAGCTTCTTGATGCGGTCGTCGGCAATCAGCAGCTCGTGCAGGCCCAGGCGCCCCTTGTAGCCGGTCTTGTTGCACTTGTCGCACCCCACCGCCTTGTAAAAGCGCAGCTTGCCGTTCTCACCATAGCGCTCCACCCAGTCCTCGAACAGCTTCTGCGCCTCACCGCTGAAGTCGGCCTTCCAGACCGGCGTATTGCGCAACTCTTCGGCGTATTCGGCAATGAAACCGTTGATCTCAGAGGTGTTCGGGTGGTAAGACTCCTTGCAATCGCACAGCTTCTTGGCCAGACGCTGGGCCAGGATACCCAGGAGCGCATCGGCAAAGTTGAAAGGGTCCATGCCCATGTCGAGCAGACGGGTAATCGACTCGGGCGCCGAGTTTGTGTGCAGGGTGGAGAACACCAGGTGGCCGGTCAGCGAGGCCTCCACACCCATAGCCACGGTTTCCTTGTCGCGTGACTCACCGACCATGATGATGTCGGGGTCGGCGCGCAGGAAGGCGCGCATGATCAACGCAAAGTCAATGCCGGCCTTGCGGTTGATCTGCACTTGGCGCAGACCCTTCTGGGTGATTTCCACCGGGTCCTCGGCCGTCCAGATCTTGGTTTCGGGCGTGTTGAGAAACTTGAGAATGGAGTGCAGCGTGGTGGTCTTGCCGGAACCGGTCGGCCCACAGACGTAGAACAGACCATAAGGCTTGCTGACGGTCTGCTCCACCCGTTCCCGGTTGTGCGGCGTCAGGCCGAGTTTTTCCAGCGGGATGGGCTCACCCGCGGCCAGGATACGCATGACCACATCTTCAACACCACCGGCCGACGGGATGGTGGCCACCCGCAGCTCAATGTCCAGCGGGCCATATTTTTTGAACTTGATCTTGCCGTCCTGCGGCTTGCGACGCTCGGAAATGTCAAGATCGCACATGATCTTCAGGCGCGTCACCATGGCCTGGCGGAAATGCGCCGGCACCTCGATGTAGGGCATCAACGTGCCATCAATGCGGAAACGGATGCCGGTCTTGAGCTTGCCCGGCATCGGCTCGATGTGGATATCCGAGGCTTTCTGGTGGTAGGCGTCGATGATGACCTTGTTGACGAACTTGACCAGTTCGTTGTCGGCCGCCGCCGACTCCAGCGAGTCGTCATTGCTGCCTTCATCATCCAGCGGCGCGGAAGACAGATCGGCCAGCATCTGATCAATCGACGTGGTGTCCACACTGCCGAACACCTGATTCAACGTTTCAGCAAACTCGGTTTGCGTCGTCACCCGGTAAGCGAACTTGCTGATGCGCGAAAACACTTGTGGCACGACCCGGGCGCCACGCGTGGCCTCGGGATCAAGACACATGATGACCAGCCCCTCAGGGGATTCTTCCAGTGGGATCCAGCCTTGTCCTTCGGCAAACTCGCGCTTGAGTGAGCCATGCAGCATCTCGGAACGGATGCGTCCCGCATTGAAAGGCTCGTAGGAAACCCCAAAGAACTTGGCCAGCGACGGCCCGATCTGCGCTGGCTGGAGCTGGTACTTGGCCATCAGCAGATGTTCGACCGACATGCCTTGCTCACGTGCTTCCTGGATGCACTGCCGCAACTCGTCGTCGGTCAGCACACCGTCTGCGACCAAACCATCGTACTTGGTCGTCTTGCGCCGCTGGCCCTCATCGGACCTTTGCATCCGCTGGCGAATCGCGGTACCCAGCGTCTTGCACAACTGGGCCACCCCTTCGACCTCCAGCTCGCCAAACGTCTGATCGCTCTTGTTGTTGATGAGCTGCAGCACGCCGTGCAGAGACGCCCCCTCCATGATCGGCGCCACCAGCATCTGCTTGGTCCGGTAGCCGGAACGCTTGTCGACCTCCTTGAGGAAGGTCAGTGCCGGGTGGATCTGCTTGAGCGCCTCGTCGTCATAGACATCGGCCAGATTGAGCATCTTGCGGCTGTAGGCCACGTACCCCGCCAGACTTTGCGGACTGATCGGCAACTTGAGTTCGCGGCTGGTGCTCAGTCCGGTCTTGAGCTTGGAGACGATGGCACTCTGATCTTCGTTGACCGCATAAAGGGTCAGTCGGTCGGCATTGAGCAGCTTGCAGATGTCCTGGCTGACCTCCAGCATGATCTGCTCGATGTTTTCGGTTTCATGAATGCGGGCCGTGACCTGCTGCAGCTGCCGGTAAAAAAGCACTTCGAACGTGACCCCGCGCTTGTCGGGCGGCAGTTTCTGCGACTCGAAGAAAGCCTGCTCGGAGGTCTTGTCCGATGCTGAAGGTCTCATGACTGCACTCATAAATCAAACTCCTGCCATCTCGCCAGGCCGGGAAACAGACGGTCAGGTCTGGATAAACTGCATTTGCGTGCCGGCCAGTTCAATCAGGTCGCCGCTCTTGAGCGCCAGCGGCTCATCCCCAATCGGGGTGCCGTTGAGCAAAGGGTTGTTGGCCCCCTCCACCCGAGCGACCACAAAACCGTGCTGCCGCCGGGTGATGGCCGCCACAGCCACGCCGGGCTTGCCCACCGTGGTGACCACCTTGGTCAGCGGCACCTCACGGCCAGATGCAGCGCCCGACAAGACCCTGATACAGCCCTGCAACTCGCCCGTCGCCGCCCGCTCGGCGGCGGCCGTTGCAGCTGTCGGCACCACCATACCCGGCTTGAACACCATGGTCTTGTCGAACCGCTCGCCTTCAGGCTCGCTCACGAACTGGATCTTGTACTTGCCGACCTCAATGGTGTCGCCATTGAAAAGCTGTTGGCGCTTGACGGCCTTGCCGTTGACATACGTGCCATTGGTGCTGTTGAGATCTTCCAGAAAAACCTCTTCACCGGTCATTTGTACCGCAGCATGCTCACCACTCACCGCCAGGTTGTCAATCACGACATCGTTGTAGGGGCGCCGGCCCAAGGTGGTTCGCTCCTTGGTGACCTGGACTTCCTTGATGACAACACCGTCGATCGAAACGATCATTTTCGGCATGCCCGACTCCTCCTGTTGCGCATCATCGATATACCCACCCTGCTATTTTCCCAGCCATCGGGAGATCAACCCCCGTGTTGGCGGCGCTGCCTCCGCCTGGGCCAGCAGCACCGTAATGTTGTCACGTCCACCCTGTTCGTTGGCCACACGGACCAGATCCTTCGCCCGCTGCGACAACGACGTCTGCTGCGCCAGCACCTCTGCCATCGCGGCATCGCTCACCATGTCGGACAGCCCATCAGAACACAGGAGATACAGGTCGCCATCTTCCACCTGACATTCCGTGAGCTCCAGCTGCACTGCATTTTCAACGCCCAAGGCACGTGTGACCAGATTCTTGTTCACAGACACCGCCGCCTGCTGTGGGGTCAGCAGGCCCGCATCGACCTGCTCCTGCAGCAGCGAATGATCCCGGGTCACCTGCACCAGTGCGCCCCGGCGGAAACGATAACAACGGGAATCACCGATATGCCCCACCAGCAAAGCATGGCCTTGAAACACCCCCACGACCAGCGTGGTGCCCATACCTGCATATGCGGCATGGGTTCTGGCCGCATTAAATATGGCCTCATTGGCATTATCGACACATATTTCCATGGCGCGACGAATATCCCGCGGTCCGGCCTGCCCTCCGGCCTGCGCCAACCAACGCCCTAACTCCGCCTTGATCTGTGCCGTTGCCATGTTGCTGGCTACCTCGCCAGCGTTGTAGCCCCCCATGCCGTCAGCCAGAACCACGAGCCCTGTGGACTCGTCAAACGCCACTGCGTCCTCATTGTTTTGCCGGGTCAAACCGGTATTCGTCTCCGTGCAATACTTGTAAATCATTGTTGCGTGTTGGTATGCAGTGCCGCCGAAGGCGGGCGAAGAAACTCATGCGTCACGTGATTCTGGAGTCGTCCGCCCTGTTTTCAAAGCCTGTTGCTTTCCACTCAGATCCGCAGGGTGCTCCTCACCGTGGCGTGTCCGCCATCGTGCCACGTTGAACTGACAACGTCTCAGACAAAATAGGCCCGCAAAGCGGGCCCATCAGAAGAAAGAGACATTCACGCCATCAGGAGGCTTCCGACGGCGGCTGGCCTCTTTGCATGAACTTGCCTGCGGCCAGCACGAGCAGCGCCCCGGCAATGCCAAAGCCATAGTTCCAGACTTTGCCCTGCGGCAGGTAATCCACGACACCTGGGTCGGTATGCGCCATGGTGCCGGCAATCCATCCCAGCAACATGCCGCCCAAGGTGATGATGAAAGGGAACCGGTCCATCAACTTGAGCACCAACTGGCTACCCCACACGATGATGGGAATGCTGACCAGCAGGCCGAAGACCACCAGCGCCATTTGATGCTGTTCGCCCGCACCCTGGGCTGCACCGGCGATCGCAATGACGTTATCGACACTCATCACCAGATCCGCCACGATCACGGTCTTGACGGCACCCCAGAGCTTGTCACTCGCCTGAATATTGCCGTGCGCATCTTCGTCCTCCGGCACCAGCAGCTTGATGCCGATCCACACCAGCAGCGCCGCGCCAACCAGTTTGAGGAAAGGCACTTGCAACAAGGTCAGGGCGAAGGCAATGAGAATGACCCGAAGCACGATCGCACCCGCAGTGCCCCAGAGAATGCCTTTGGTGCGTTGCTGCGCCGGCAACTGGCGGCAGGCCAGGGCAATGACAACGGCGTTGTCGCCGCCGAGCAGGATGTCGATCAGGATGATCTGGCCGACAGCGAGCCAGAAATGGGCAGTGAGAAATTCTTCCACAGCGTTCTCTTGTAAAGATGCCGGTTAAGGCATCAAGGTTATAAATGAGCAAGCCTGATTGTCCGAGCGGACGATCAGGCTTGATATTGTGGAAAACCGCAATACCGCCCTGCAAGCAGGACGGTATTGGCGTCAGCTTACAGCTGCGCCTTGAGCAGCTTGCCCAGTTCGGACGGATTGCGCGTCACGATGAAGCCGCATTCTTCCATGACGGCCAGCTTGGCATCCGCCGTGTCGGCACCACCGGCAATCAGCGCACCGGCGTGGCCCATGCGTTTGCCAGCAGGCGCCGTCACGCCAGCGATGAAGCCGACCACGGGCTTCTTCATGTTGGCCTTGCACCAGCGTGCTGCTTCGGCTTCATCGGGACCGCCGATTTCGCCAATCATGATGACGGCATCGGTGTCCGGATCGTCGTTGAAAGCCTGCATGACGTCGATGTGCTTGAGACCATTGATCGGGTCGCCGCCAATGCCCACAGCCGTCGACTGGCCCAGACCCACTTCGGTCAGCATGGCCACGGCTTCGTAGGTCAGCGTGCCGGAACGGCTCACCACACCAATGCGGCCCTTGCGGTGGATGTGGCCGGGCATGATGCCGATCTTGATCTCGTCGGGCGTGATCAGACCGGGGCAGTTGGGGCCCAGCAGCAGGGTTTTCTTGCCGCCAGCGGCTTCCTTGGCCTTCATCTTGTTGCGCACCATCAGCATGTCGCGCACCGGGATGCCTTCGGTAATGCAGATGGCCAGATCCAGATCGGCCTCAACGGCTTCCCAGATCGCGTCGGCGGCACCGGCCGGCGGCACGTAGATCACGCTCACGGTGGCGCCGGTCTGCTTGGCGGCTTCCTTGACGGAGGCGTAGATCGGGATGTTGAAGATGGACTCGCCCGCCTTCTTGGGGTTCACGCCGGCGACGAAGCAGTTCTTGCCGTTGGCGTATTCCTGGCACTTTTCAGTGTGGAACTGGCCGGTCTTGCCGGTGATGCCCTGGGTGATGACTTTGGTGTCTTTGTTGATGTAGATCGACATGCTTGTTCTCCGGGCTTACTTGACGGCAGCCACGATCTTGGTCGCAGCCTCGGCCATGGTGTCTGCAGCGATGATGGGCAGGCCGGATTCGGCCAGCAGCTTCTTGCCCAGTTCTTCGTTGGTGCCCTTCATGCGCACCACCAGCGGCACGCTCAGGTTCACGGCCTTGCAGGCGGTGATCACACCGCTGGCAATGGTGTCGCACTTCATGATGCCGCCGAAGATGTTGACCAGAATGCCCTTGACCTTGGGGTTCTTGAGCATGATCTTGAAGGCTTCGGTGACCTTCTCGGCCGTGGCGCCGCCGCCGACGTCGAGGAAGTTGGCCGGCTCGCCGCCGAACAGCTTGATGGTGTCCATAGTGGCCATGGCCAGACCGGCACCGTTCACCAGGCAGCCGATGTTGCCGTCGAGCGAGATGTAGGCCAAGTCGAACTTGGAAGCTTCGACTTCTGCCGGATCTTCTTCATCCAGGTCACGCAGGGCCACGATTTCCGGCAGGCGGAACAGGGCGTTGGCGTCAAAGTTGAACTTGGCATCCAGGGCGATCAGGTTGTTCTTGCTGTCGCGGTTCAGGGGGTTGATTTCCACCAGCGACGCGTCGGTTTCCATGTAGCACTTGTAGAGCTTCTGGAACAGGTCCACCGCCTGGGCGGTGGATTCGGCCGGCAGGCCGATGCCGTTGGCAATCTTCTTGGCCTGCGCTTCGCCCAGACCCGTCAGGGGATCGATGTATTCGGTGATGATCTTCTCGGGGGTGGCGTGGGCCACTTCCTCGATGTCCATGCCGCCTTCGCTCGATGCGATGAAGGCCACTTTCTGCGTGGCGCGGTCGGTCACGAGAGAAACGTAGTATTCCTTCTGGATGTCAGCGCCGTCTTCGATGTAGAGGCGACGCACCTTCTGGCCTTCGGGGCCGGTCTGGTGGGTCTTGAGCTGCATGCCCAGGATTTCACCGGCCAGGCGCTTGACGTCGTCGATGCTCTTGGCCACTTTCACGCCGCCGCCCTTACCACGGCCACCGGCATGGATCTGCGCCTTGACAACCCACACGGGGCCGCCGAGCTTCTGCGCGGCTTCCACCGCTTCTTGCACTGTAAATGCCGGAATGCCGCGTGGCACTGGCACACCAAAATTGCGCAAGATCTCCTTGCCTTGGTACTCGTGAATCTTCATGAGGGCTCTCTCAGGAAATGAAAGTTTTTATCCCGTTGCTGAACTGGTTTATTCCGCATCGGGTGCTGGGTTCAGCACAGCCTTGGAATGTATCATGTTGCTGCGCACAAAAACTTACATCGGACGGGCATACCCCGCCCCCTATCCACCATGATCCAACACAAGGTTTTCATTGACGGCGAGGCCGGCACCACCGGCCTGCAAATCCGCGAGCGACTGCAGGCCATGCCCGAGATTGAACTCGTCAGCATCGCCCCTGAGGTGCGCAAGGATCCCGCCGCCAAGCGCGCCTTGATGGCCCAGGTGGATCTGGTGGTGCTGTGCCTGCATGACGAAGCCGCTATCGAGTCGGTCGCCATGATCGACAGCCTGGCGACCAGCGGCCAGCCCGGCCCGAAGGTGATCGACGCCTCCACCGCCCACCGCACCCACCCCGACTGGGTCTTTGGGTTCCCCGAGCTGGCCGCCGGCCAGCGCGAGGCGGTGATGCAGTCGCGCCGTGTTGCCAACCCCGGCTGTTATGCCACGGGCGCCATCGCCTTGATCCGCCCCTTGGTCGATGCTGGCCTGATCCCGAAGGATTACCCGCTCGCGCTGCCCTCGGTCAGCGGTTACTCGGGCGGCGGGCGCAGCATGATCGAGGCGTATGAGGCCGGCAGTGCGCCGCCCTTCGAGCTTTACGCCCTGAGCCTGAAGCACAAGCATCTGCCGGAGATCATGAAATACACCGGGCTGACACGCCGCCCGCTGTTCATCCCCTCGGTGGCCAACTTCCGCCAGGGCATGCTGGTGCAACTGCCACTGCACCTGGACACGTTGCCGGGCCAACCGAGCGCGCAGGATTTGCATGACGCCCTGGCGCGGCACTACGCCGGCAGCGAATGGGTGACGGTGGAGCCCGCCACGGCGGACGGCAAGCTCGACGCCGTGGCCCTGGCCGATACCAACAAGATGGAGTTGCGTGTTTATGCCAACCACGGTGCCGATGACGGCTTCCGCCATGCCGTGCTGGTGGCCCGCCTGGACAACCTGGGCAAGGGCGCCAGCGGCGCTGCGGTGCAGAACCTCAAGCTGATGCTGGGGCTGTAGCCCCGTCTTGCTATCTTTTTAATAGCTGTTGGCGCCGATTTGACGGCGCCAACAGCTATTTTCATTCATCATCCTGCGCGCCGGTGCCCACCAGCACCCGGCGCACCACCTCGGCGGAGAAACCGCGGGTCAGCAAAAAACGCTGCTGCCGCGCCCGCTCTGCCGGACTGGCGGGGGCTGCGTCGTACTTCCGGCGCCAGACCTCGCGCGCCCGCGCCAACTCACTGTCCTTGAGTCCGGCCAGCGCCTGCTCGACCAGCGCCCGGTCCAGCCCCTTGGCCTGCAGTTCCTGACGGATGCGCGTGGCGCCCAGTTTGGCGGCGCGCCGATGCAGCACGGACTCCATCACACGCTGTTCGCTGATGAAACCCTTGGCCTGCAGTTCATCGAGCGCCTGCGTCAACTCGCCCGGCGTCTGCTCGAACCGGGCCAGCTTGCGCTCCAGTTCCAGCCGCGAATGCTCGCGGGTGCTCAACAAGCGCAGCGCCCGCCCCTTGAGTGAGGGTTGCTCAAATGCCATGAGCGGAACAACTTGGCTTATTCGGCCTCGGTCGCCTCGTTGATCAAGGGAATGCCCAGCGATTCACGCACCTTGTTCTCGATCTCGTGCGCCAGTTCCACGTTCTCACGCAGGAACTCGCGCGCGTTGTCGCGGCCCTGGCCGATCTTCTCGCCGTTGTAGGCATACCAAGCGCCGGACTTCTCGATGATGCGCGCGGTCACGCCCATATCGATGATCTCGCCGTGGCGGCTGATGCCTTCGCCGAACAGGATGTCGAACTCGGCGGTCTTGAACGGCGGCGCCACCTTGTTCTTCACCACCTTGACCTTGGTCTCATTGCCGATGGCTTCATCGCCCTTCTTGATGGTGCCGGTGCGGCGGATGTCCAGGCGCACCGAGGCGTAGAACTTGAGCGCGTTGCCGCCGGTGGTGGTTTCGGGTGAACCGAACATCACGCCGATCTTCATGCGGATCTGGTTGATGAAGATCACCGTGCAGTTGGTCTTCTTGATGGTGGCGGTCAACTTGCGCAGCGCCTGACTCATCAGGCGGGCCTGCAGGCCGGGCAGGGAGTCGCCCATCTCGCCTTCGATTTCCGCCTTCGGGGTCAGTGCCGCCACCGAGTCGATCACCACCAGGTCCACCGCGCCGGAGCGCACCAGGCTGTCCACGATCTCCAATGCCTGTTCGCCGGTGTCGGGTTGGCTGATCAGCAGGTCGGGCAGGTTGACGCCCAGTTTCTGCGCGTACTGCACGTCCAGTGCATGCTCGGCGTCAACGAAGGCGCAAGTGCCACCCAGCTTCTGCATCTCGGCAATGACCTGCAGCGTCAGCGTGGTCTTGCCGGACGACTCCGGACCGTAGATCTCGATCACACGGCCGCGCGGCAGGCCGCCGACGCCCAGCGCGATGTCCAGCCCCAGCGAACCGGTGGAAACCACCTGGATGTCCTCGATCGACTCCCCCTCGCCCAGGCGCATGATGGTGCCCTTGCCGAACTGTTTTTCGATCTGGGCCAGTGCGGCTTGCAGGGCCTTGGCTTTTTCGCTGTTGGCGGCATCGGCTCGTGTGCCCTTGACGGTGGTTGCGTCCATGGAAATCTCCTTGAAGTTCGGTTGGGTGGCTGCTTTCATCCAGTGGTTTTAATCACAGGCTGGATGCTTGAACAGTAGTTTACTGTGGTCGATAGATGCGAGTAAACCCATTTTTTAGTCATCTTGGTTTACTATTTGCCAATGACCCAGAGCCCCCTGCACAAGCCCGCCGATGCCGGCTGGCGCCAGACCCATCTGGGACGGCTGCTCGGCCACGCCATGCGCCGTTTCGACGCCCGCGTGCTGCATCTGATGGCGCACAACGCCGAGGTACCGCTGGCCCTGTCCAACCTGGCCGCGCGCGGCCAGGTCAGCGCTGCCCACATCCATATCACGCGCCATCTGGCGCTGGAAGGCTCGCGACTCCAGGAACTGGCAGCAGCGGCAGGGATGAGCAAGCAGGCCATGGGCAAGCTGGTCGACCAATGCGAGGCCTGGGGTCTGGTGACACGGGCGGTCGATGCGCGCGACGGCCGCGCCAAGCGGGTCTGCTTCACCGCGGCCGGCCTGGCCTGGCTCTCGGCCTTCGAGCAGGCCGTGGTTCAGGCAGAGACGGAACTCAAGCAGACGGTAGGCGAAGAGGTGGCCGCCGTGATCGCACTCGGCCTGGAAGCCTATGCTGCCTGAGGCAGGCCAAGACGCCAGCGCCTAAAATTGTCACAAAGACGGAGACGGCTCACGTCGACCGTCAATAAGGAGACAAGCATGCGAATTCTGATTGCCGAGGACGACCAGGTGTTGGCCGATGGTCTGTTGCGCACCCTGCGCAGCTCCGGCGCCGCCGTCAACCATGTCGCCAGCGGCTCCGAGGCCGATGCGGCCCTGATGACCAACACCGAATTCGATCTGCTGATCCTGGATCTGGGTCTGCCCAAGATGCACGGCCTGGAGGTGCTGAAGAAACTGCGTGCCCGCGGCTCTGCCCTGCCGGTGCTGATCCTGACCGCCGCCGACAGCGTGGAAGAACGCGTCAAGGGCCTGGACTATGGCGCCGACGACTACATGGCCAAACCCTTCAGCCTGCAGGAGCTGGAGGCGCGCGTGCGCGCCCTGGTGCGCCGCGGCATGGGCGGCGCCAGCAGCAGCATCAAGCACGGCCCGCTGGTCTACGACCAGGCCGGTCGCGTCGCCACCATCGACGGCAAGATGGTCGAGCTGTCGGCACGCGAGCTCGGCCTGCTCGAAGTGCTGTTGCAACGCACCGGCCGCCTGGTCAGCAAGGACCAGCTGGTCGAGCGCCTGTGCGAGTGGGGCGAGGAGGTGAGCAACAACGCGATCGAGGTCTACATCCACCGCCTGCGCAAGAAGATCGAAAAAGGCCCGATCCGCATCGCCACCGTGCGCGGCCTCGGTTACTGCCTTGAAAAGATTCCGCACGCCTGAGCATTCAGGCGACGCCCGCCCCAACCCGACGCCTTCAACGTGAAACTTTTCCAGCGTGAGCAGCGCTCGCTGTTTGGCGAAATCCTTGACTGGATGCTCACGCCGCTGCTGCTGCTGTGGCCGATCAGCCTGGTGCTGACCTGGCTGGTGGCACAAAGCATTGCCGGCAAACCGTTCGACCGCGCGCTGGAGTACAACGTCAATGCCCTGGCCCAGCTGATCACGGTCAAGCAGCAGCACGTGCAGTTCAACCTGCCGCTGCCGGCGCGTGAACTGCTGCGCGCCGATGATGCCGACACCGTCTACTACCAGGTGCTCGGGGCGCGCGGCGAATACCTCAGCGGCGAACGCGACTTCCCGCTGCCGCCGGAAGATACCCCGGTGGTGCCGGGTGAAGTCCGTTTGCGTGACGACGAGTTCCACGGTCTGGACATCAAGGTCGCCTACATGTGGGTACCGCTCAACCTGCCGGGCAGCAAGATGGCCCTGGTGCAGGTGGCCGAGACGCTGGACAAGCGCTCGGTGCTGGCCGCCGAAATCATCAAGGGCGTCATGCTGCCGCAGTTCGTCACCCTGCCATTGGCGGTGCTGCTGGTCTGGCTGGCGCTGGTGCAGGCCATCAAGCCGCTGCATCGGCTGGAAGAACGCATCCGCGCCCGCAAGCCGGACGACCTCAGCCCGCTGGACGCCCAGACCGTGCCGCTGGAAGTGGCCCCGCTGGTGGCCTCGGTGAACGACCTGCTGCTGCGGCTGAAGGATTCGATCGCCACGCAAAAGCGTTTCCTGGCCGATGCGGCGCACCAGCTCAAGACGCCGCTGGCCGGTCTGCGCATGCAGGCTGACCTGGCCCAGCGCGAAGGCACCAATGCAGAGGAGCTCAAGCAGTCGCTGCGCCAGATCGGCCGCTCCAGCATCCGCGCCACCCACACCGTCAACCAGCTGCTGGCCCTGGCCCGCGCCGAAGGCGGCAACACCGCCATCAGCCGCCAGAGCTGCGACCTGGCACGCCTGACCATGGACGTGGTGCGGGACTGCGTGCCGCGCGCCATGGACAAGCACATTGACCTCGGCTACGAAGGGGCCCAGCCTGGCACACCCGGCATCACGCTGGAAGGCAATCCGACTCTGCTCAAGGAACTGGTGCGCAACCTGCTCGACAACGCCATCAACTACACGCCCTCCAGCGCGGAGAAACCCGGTGTCATCACGGCGCGCGTGCTGGCCGACCCCTTCGGCAAGGTGATCCTGCTGCAGGTAGAGGATTCCGGCCCGGGCATCCCGCAAGCGGAACGCGAACTGATGTTCCAGCCCTTCTACCGTGCCCTGGGGGTGGAGGCAGATGGCTCGGGCCTGGGCCTGCCGATCGCGAAGGAAATCGCCCACCAGCACCACGCCGACATCAGCGTGGAAGAGACGCGTGCGGGCCAGCTACCACCGGGTGCGCGCTTCAATGTGCGCTTCAACCTCGACGATCCAGAGCTGGCGCAGGACGTCTGAAGTTCACTTGCAGTTGCGCAGCGGCTTGCCGGCCAGCACCGGCTTGACCTCGTCCAGCCGCAGACGCAGAGCCTCGTCGGCCGCCGGGATCTTGAGCAGGCTGCCACGCACCTCGGCGCGCTCCTGCACCACACGCGCCGTGCGCACGCCGCGCCGGCTGAGCGCCGCCAGCGCCTCGTTGGCCGCGTCCTGCGTCGTGAAGCCCCCCAGCGACAGGCCGGGCTCCAATTCGGGGTTGATCAGCGGCTCGAAGCGCAGATTGAGACTGGCCAGCTCCGCGCGTTTGCGCGCCAGGATCTCGGCATTCGGGTAGCGCCCCATGTAGACGATCCAGCGCGCCGGCTCGATCGCCGCGTCCAGCAACCAGGAACCCGCGGGGAGCGCGTCTTCCAGCGCCTTACGCAACGTCGGCACCTGCGCCTCGTCAAACAAGCCGACCTGCAGACACTCCGGCGCCTTGGTCGCGACGGAAGCTACCGGCTCTGCCTGACGCACTTCGTCGGGCGACAGGATGCGGATGGCCTCGGGCCGGATCTGCTGCGCCAAGCGCTGCGGCTCGGATTGTCGGGCCGGCGCAAACCCATAGTCGCGCAGCAGGTCGTGGGACCAGGCGTAGTAGAGGCCGTTGAGCAGCACCAGCGCCAGAACAAGAAGTCGCATGCGGTCGAACAGGGTTCAGGTGGAGGGACGGACGCTGACCTCGGAGCTGTTGACCCGGGTCAGACCCGCCGAAGTATGCACCAGCAAGGCGCCGCTGCCGTCCACCCCCTGCGCCAGCCCTTGGCTACCGTCACTCAGGTTCACCGAGCGGCCGGACAGCGCATCGCGTCGCAGGAAAGCCTCCCGGAACGGCGCGAAACCCTGCGCTTCAAAGCGCTGGACGGCTTGCACCAGCGGTGCGGCCACGCGCAGCAGCGCGGCGGGCGCATCGAGGCAGGGTTCCAGCTCCTGCAGCCAGGCCGGCGGCGTGGCCAGGCCGGTGGCCGTGCGCGGTGCAATGTTGATACCCACGCCGATGACGGCGTAACGCATGGCGCCGCTACCGGCAGCACCGGGCTGCCCCAAGGTGCCAGCGGCAGCAGTGGCCAGCGTGGGGGCGTTGTTTGCGGTCTCGATCAGAATGCCGGCCAACTTGCGGTCGTGCAGCCAGATGTCGTTGGGCCATTTGAGTTGCAGGTCGGGGTGCAGGCTCTGCACCACACTCACACCCACCGCCAGCGACAGGCCGGACCAGTCCGCCATCTGCAGCGGCAGGCCGAGGGAAAAGGTCAGGGCCGCGCCAACCTGCTCAGCCGTGCCGCTGTCCCACTGCCGGCCCAGCCGACCCCGGCCGGCGCTCTGGGTTTCGGCCACCAGCAGCACCGGTTCGGCCTGCCCGGCGCGGGCGCGGCGCATCAGCTCGGTGTTGGTGGAATCAATTTGCGGCAGCACCTCGACCGTGAAACCGGGCAGGGTGGGTGCCACGGCCTCCCAGATCGCCTCGGCCGGCCATTTCAAGACGCGTCCGCTGGGTTTCATGGCACCGGCTTTGTCACGATGGCTGCGTCCTTCAGCGCTTGTCGCCCTTGGCTTTGGATTTCTTGGCCTGGCCTTTTTCTGCCTTGGCTTTGCTCACTTTGTCTTTCTTTGCCTTGTCCTTCTTTTTCTTGTCTTTTTTCTTGGACTTCTTCGGCTCGTCGTCCTTCGGGGCCAGCAGGGTGCCGCGGCAGCTCTTGGCGCCGCACCAGCACGGGTACTCGGCCTTGAGCTTCTTGGTGTAGGGCTCGTCGATGATCAGGCCGTAGTCGTAGTTCAGTTCCTCGCCGGCCTTGATGTTGCGCAAGGCCTTGATGAAGACGCGGCCCTCCACCTCGTCAGCCTCGCAGTTCGGGGCGCACGAGTGGTTGATCCAGCGCGAGGAGTTGCCGCCGTGCTTGGCGTCGATCACATGGTCTTCGTCGACGTGGAAGTAGAAGGTGTGGTTCGGGTCCTTCGGGTCGTGCGGATGGCGACGCTGCGCCTCCTCCCAGGAAATCACCTCCCCCACGTACTCGATGATGGTCTCGCCTTCGGCGAGGTCCTGCACGGCGAACACCCCCTTGCCATGGACGCCGGAGCGACGGGTCTGAATGCGGCGGCTGGGATTTGCGGGGGCTTGTTTGGACACGGCTGAAAAATTTGGTAAGGTGAATCCGTATGGGCGCGCGCGTGTGCGCGCTCACGTGCATGCGCATGCGCGCACGCGAGAACTGGATTGTAGTCAGATGAAAAACGCCGTTATGAGCAAAACACTGGTCATTGCCGAAAAACCTTCGGTCGCCCAGGACATCGTGCGCGCCCTCACGCCGATTGCTGGCAAGTTCGAGAAGCATGACGAATACTTCGAGAGCGACACCTACGTCGTCTCCAGCGCGGTCGGCCACCTGGTGGAGATCCAGGCGCCGGAGCAGTACGACGTCAAGCGCGGCAAGTGGAGCTTTGCCCACCTGCCCGTGATCCCGCCGCACTTCGACCTCAAGCCGGTGGACAAGACCAAGACGCGCCTGAACGCCGTGGTCAAACTGGCCAAGCGCAAGGACGTCGACAAGATCGTCAACGCCTGCGACGCGGGCCGCGAGGGGGAACTGATCTTCCGCCTGATCGAGCAGTACGCCGGTGGCGCCAAGCCGCTGGGCAAGCCGGTCAGCCGCCTGTGGCTGCAGAGCATGACGCCGCAGGCCATCCGCGACGGTTTCAATGCGCTGCGCACGGACAAGCAGATGCAGCCGCTGGCCGACGCCGCGCGCAGCCGCTCCGAGGCCGACTGGCTGGTGGGCATCAACGGCACGCGTGCCATGACCGCCTTCAACTCGCGCGACGGCGGCTTTTTCCTCACCACCGTTGGCCGGGTACAGACACCGACACTGGCCGTGGTGGTGGAACGCGAAGAAAAAATCCGCAAGTTCGTCAGCCGCGACTACTGGGAGGTGCACGCCAGCTTCGGCGCGCAAGCCGGCGAATACGCCGGCAAGTGGTTCGACCCGAAATGGAAAAAGGCGCCGGCCAGCGAGGGCGTGGAGCCCGACCCGGAACAGAAGGCCGACCGCGTCTGGTCCGCACGGGAAGCGCAGGCCATCGCCGACGCCGTGCGCGGCCAGAGCGCCACCGTCACCGAGGAAAGCAAACCCACCACCCAGGCCTCGCCGGCCCTGTTCGACCTGACCAGCCTGCAGCGCGAGGCCAACGGCAAGTTCGGTTTCTCTGCCAAGACCACGCTGTCGCTGGCGCAAAGCCTGTACGAGCGCCACAAGGCCCTGACCTACCCGCGTACCGATTCACGCCACCTGCCCGAGGACTACCTGCCGGTGGTGAAGGACACCTTCGGCATGCTGGCCGACTCCGGCATGAAACACCTGGCGCCGCACGCGCTCACGGCGCTGAACAACAACTACATCAAGCCCAGCAAGCGTATCTTCGACAACGCCAAGGTCAGCGACCACTTTGCCATCATCCCGACGCTGCAGGCCCCCAGCGGCCTGAGTGACGCCGAGCAGAAGCTGTACGACCTGGTGGTGCGCCGCTTCATGGCGGTGTTTTTCCCCAGCGCCGAATACCAGGTGACCACGCGCATCACGACCGCCGCCAACCACGCCTTCAAGAGCGAAGGCAAGGTGCTGGTCAAGCCGGGCTGGCTGGCGATTTACGGCAAGGAAGCCGAAGACGAACTGGCCCCGGGCGAGGGCAGCAGCAAGATGCTGGTGCCGGTGCAGCCGGGCGAACGCGTGCAGACCGAACAGGTCGACCCCAAGGCCTTGAAGACCCGGCCGCCGGCCCGCTACTCCGAAGCCACGCTGCTGGGCGCCATGGAAGGCGCCGGCAAGATGGTGGAAGACGATGAGCTGCGCGAAGCCATGCAGGAAAAAGGCCTGGGCACACCAGCCACCCGCTCCAGCATCATCGAAGGCCTGATCGCCGAGAAGTACATGCTGCGCGAAGGGCGCGAGCTGATCCCCACTGCCAAGGCCTTCCAGCTCATGACACTGTTGCGCGGCCTGGGCGTGGAAGAACTCTCCAAGCCCGAGCTGACCGGCGAATGGGAATACAAGCTGGCCGAGATGGAACACGGCCGCCTCTCGCGTGACGAATTCATGCGCGAGATCGCCGAGATGACCGAGCACATCGTCAAGAAGGCCAAGGAATACGACCGCGACACCGTGCCGGGCGACTACGCCACCCTCACCACGCCGTGCCCGAACTGCGGCGGCGTGGTGAAGGAAAACTACCGCCGTTACGCCTGCACCGGCAAGGACGGCAACAGCGAAGGCTGCGGCTTCTCCTTCGGCAAGACGCCGGCCGGCCGCACCTTTGAGGTGGCCGAGGTGGAGCAGTTCCTGCGCGACAAACGCATCGGCCCGCTGGACGGCTTCCGCTCCAAGGCCGGCTGGCCGTTCACGGCCGAGATGGTGATCAAGTTCGACGAAGAGGCAAAGAACTACAAACTCGAATTCGACTTCGGTGACGACAAGGCAGAGGAAACCGGCGAGCTGGTGGACTTCTCGGCCAAGGAATCGCTCGGCGCCTGCCCCAAGTGCGGCGGCGCGGTGTACGAACACGGCAAGAACTACGTTTGCGAAAAATCGGTGCCAACGATGGCGCAGGCCACGCCGAGCTGTGACTTCAAGAGCGGCCAGATCATCCTGCAACAGCCGGTCGAGCGTGAGCAGATGACAAAGCTGCTGGCCACCGGCAAAACCGACCTGCTCGACAAGTTCGTCTCCATGCGCACGCGCCGCCCCTTCAAGGCCATGCTGGCCTGGGACGCCGAAGCCGGCAAGGTGAACTTCGAGTTCGCACCCAGCAAATTCCCGCCACGCAAGCCCTCGGCCAAGACGACGGCCAAAGCTGCCCCAGCCGCCAAGAAGGTGCCGGCGAAAAAAGCTGCCGCGAAGAAAGCACCGGCCAAGAGCGCCACCCCGAAGGCGCCGCGCAAGCCGGCAGCCGGCAAGGTGCCCAGCGCGGCGCTGGCGGCCGTCATCGGCAACGAACCAGTGGCACGCACCGAGGTGGTCAAGAAGCTGTGGGATTACATCAAGGCCAACGGCCTGCAGGACGCGACCAACAAGCGCGCCATCAACGCCGACGCCAAGCTGCTGCCGGTGTTCGGCAAGCCGCAGGTCACGATGTTCGAGCTGGCTGGCATCGTCGGCAAGCATCTTGGATAGCTATCAAAAGCATAGCTACTGGCGCTTTATTAACAAGGGCTACAGCCCAATTTGATTCATATTCTTATGCAGATCAGCAAAGACACCGTCGTCACCATCCGCTACAGCGTCGCCGACGCACAAGGCAAGCCGCTCGAATCGGGTGAGCAGGCCTACCTGCACGGCGGCTATGGCAACACCTTCCCCAAACTCGAAGCCGCGCTCGAAGGCCAAGCCGCCGGCTACAGCACCAACCTCGTGCTGCAACCCGAAGAAGCCTTCGGCGTGCGCGACGAAGGCCTGGTGCGCACCATCCCCAAGAGCGAGTTCCCGCCGGGCGTGAAAGTTGGCGGCCAGCTGCGCGGCATGACCGACGACGGCCGGGAACAGGTGTTCAACGTGGTGAAGATCAAGGGACCGCAGGTACTGCTCGACGGCAACCACCCGCACGCCGGCAAGGTGCTGCGCTTCGCGATCAAGGTGCTGGAGGTGCGTGCCGCCAGCGCCGAGGAAGTGACCCATGGCCATGCGCACGGGGCGCACGGGCATCACCACTGAACCCAGGCCCCGGCGGTCATGAGCAACACTGACTGGAGCCGGGTCGAGGTTGAAGCCATCGTTGATGACTACCTGTCGATGCTGGCCTCAGAACTCGCTGGAACGCCGTACAACAAGACGGCACATCGTCAAGCGCTCCTGCCACTGTTGCAAGGCCGCTCCGACGCGTCAATTGAGTTCAAGCACGCCAACATCAGCGCGGCTTTGCTGGATTCCGGCTTCCCCTATATCAACGGCTACAAACCTCGGTTCAACTACCAGTCGCTCTTGGCCGAGGTTGTGGCTGAGCGGCTCGGGAAAACACCGGACTTGTTCACATTGGCAGCCTCAGATGCAGACCGTCCCATCGTGGTGCCGGAGGTCGAAGACATTCTTGCCGTCCTGACCGAACGCCCCAGGCCTCGCACAGACACAAACGAGGTCGCCGAACCATCCATCCCGGCGATTCGCCTACCCACCAACTACATCGAACGCGAAGCCCGGAACCGCTCCTTGGGCGATGCCGGCGAACTGTTTGTATTGAATTTCGAGCGCGCCCGGCTGATCCATGCCGGCAAGGAACCCCTGGCCGCGAAGATCGAACACACGGCCAAGGTGCGCGGCGACCATGCGGGCTATGACATTCTTTCGTTTGAGGCTTCGGGCGCCGAGCGCCTGATTGAAGTGAAGACGACGAAGTACGGCGTCGACACGCCTTTCTTCGTGACCCGCAACGAAGTCGCGACCTCGGAGCGTCATGCCTCGCAGTACCAGCTCTACCGCTTGTTCGCGTTCCGGCAAGCGCCACGGCTCTACACCTTGCCTGGTGCCATCGGCCATACGTGCCGGTTGTCGGCCGCCACCTTCCTCGCCGCACCTAAATAAAAAACGCGCCCAAAGGCGCGTTTTTCGTTCGTGGGCAGGCGCAGAACCGGCTCGGCCGGGCTGCTGCCTGCGCCCCCTGCAAGGGGGAGGGCGGCAAAGCCGCCACGGGGGTGTACCTTATTTAGCTACCACGCGCACCATCTCCAGGCACTTGTTGGAGTAGCCCCACTCGTTGTCGTACCAGCTCACCACCTTGATGAAGGTCTTGTCCAGCGCAATGCCGGCATCGGCATCGAACACCGAGGTACAGGTCTCGCCGCGGAAGTCGGTGGCCACGACCTTGTCTTCGGTGTAACCCAGGATGCCTTTCAAGGCGCCCTGGCTCTGGGCTTTCATCTCGGCACAGATTTCCTCGTAGCTGGCTTCCTTGTTGAGCTCGACCGTCAGGTCGACCACCGAGACGTCGGAGGTCGGCACGCGGAAGCTCATGCCGGTGAGTTTCTTGTTGAGCTCAGGAATGACCACGCCGACAGCCTTGGCGGCACCGGTGGAGCTGGGGATGATGTTTTCCAGGATGCCGCGGCCGCCGCGCCAGTCTTTGTTGCTGGGGCCGTCCACGGTCTTTTGCGTAGCGGTGGCAGCGTGCACGGTGGTCATGAGGCCGCGCTTGATGCCCCATTTGTCGTTGAGTACCTTGGCCACAGGGGCCAGGCAGTTAGTGGTGCAGGATGCGTTGGAGATGATGGCCTGGCCGGCGTAGGTCTTGTCGTTCACGCCGAAGACGAACATGGGGGTGTCGTCCTTGGAGGGGGCGGAGATGATCACTTTCTTGGCGCCAGCGGCCAGGTGCTTGCCGGCACCGTCCTTGTCCAGGAAGAGGCCGGTGGATTCGATGACGATGTCGGCACCGACTTCCGACCACTTGAGGTTGGCGGGGTCGCGTTCTTGCGTCAGGCGGATCTTTTTGCCGTTGACGATCAGGGTGTTGCCGTCGACGCTGACTTCGCCCTTGAAGCGGCTGGAATCGGAATGGCCGCCAAAACGGCCATGGACGCTGTCGTACTGGAGCATGTAGGCCAGGTACTCGGGCTCCAGCAGGTCGTTGATGCCAACGATCTCGATGTCTTTGAAGTTCTGCACCGCAGAGCGCAGCACGTTGCGGCCGATGCGGCCAAAACCGTTGATACCTACTTTGATCGTCACACTTGTCTCCTCAAATTTTTAAGAAAAACGGGTCTTCGCCCTTTTATTCATTGCGCCGAAAGCTATCAATTCAATAGCATTGAAAAGTCGGCAATCACCCGGTCCGGTGCACAGGCCTCGATCGGCTGGCCCATGTTGTAGCCATAGGGCAAGGCCCAGACCGGCACACCGGCATTGCGCGCGGTGGCGACGTCGATCGACGAATCGCCGACGAACAGGGCGCGCTCAGGCCGCACCTCGAACTGCGTCAGGCAGCTGTGGATGCCGGCCGGATCGGGTTTTTTGGTTGGCAGGCTGTCGCCGCTGACCACGCGGTCAAACAGCGGCACCAGGTCATGCGCCGCCAGCACGGTCTGGGTGTAGCGCCCTTCCTTGTTGGTCACCACCGCCAGCCGCACGCCCTGCTGGCGCAGCTGCTGCAGCGCTTCACGCACCTGCGGGTAGAGCTGGCTGCGTGTGCCGCAGCGGCGCTGGTAATGGCGGTCGAACTCGGCCGCGATCATCGGCAGCGTGTCGGAAGTGCGAATGGCATCGACCGGCAGCTGGCGCACAAAGGCCAGCGCCTGGATCAGCAGTTCGCGTGTGCCATGGCCAATCCAGCGGTCCACCTGATCCTGCGCCACTTCCGGCAGGCCAAAGTGCGTCAGCGTGTCATTGACCGCATCGCAGATTTCGGGCGCAGTTTCGATCAGCGTGCCGTCGAGGTCGAACATGACCAGATCGAAGGCCGTCGGGGAGCTTGATTTCATAAGGTTGGCGAAAAAGAAAACCGGCGAGCTTACACAGCCGCTGTCGTCTGCACGAGCTCGCGCACCGCCTGCGCGACCTGCTCGGCCGTGATACCGAAGTGCGCATACAGGTCCTTGGCCGGTGCCGACTCGCCGAAGCTGGCGATGCCGATCACGCGGCCGGTGCGGCCGACGTACTTGCGCCAGAAGTCGGGGTGCGCAGCTTCCACCGCCACCGCCGGCAAGGCCAGTGGCAGCACCGCCTCTTGGTAGGCCATGGGCTGGCGGTCGAACACGTTGGTGCAGGGCATGGAGACGACGCGCGTGGCGATACCCTCGGACGCCAGCAGTTCGTGCGCCTGCATCGCCAGCATGGTTTCGGAACCGGTGGCCAGAATCACGGCCTCGGGTGCGTCCAGCTCGGCCAGGATGTAGCCGCCGCGGCGGATGCGCTCGGCCAGCTCGGGCCGGTCGGCCAGGCGTGGCAGATTCTGGCGCGACAACGCCAACGCTGTCGGGCCGTCGCGGCGCTCGATGGCACAGGCCCAGGCCACGGCCGTCTCCAGGCCGTCGGCCGGGCGCCAGACATCGAGCCCCGGGATGATGCGCAGCGAGGGCACGTGCTCGACCGACTGGTGCGTCGGGCCGTCTTCACCCAGGCCGATGGAGTCGTGCGTGAAGACGTGGATCACGCGCAGCTTCATCAGTGCGGCCATGCGGATGGCATTGCGGCTGTAGTCGCTGAAGGTCAGGAAGGTACCGCCGTAAGGAATGAAGCCGCCATGCAGCGCCAAGCCGTTCATGATGGCCGCCATGCCGAACTCGCGCACGCCGTAGGACAGGTGGTTGCCCCAGGCATCGCGCCCGGCCCGCACGCAGTCCTTGAAATTGGTCAGGTTGGAGCCGGTCAGGTCGGCACTGCCGCCGAAGAACTCGGGTACCAGCGGCGCCAGCCCGTCGAGCGCGTTCTGGCTCGCCTTGCGGGTGGCCACGGCGTCGGCGCGGGCAGCGACGGCCGCGAACAAAGCGGGCAGCCGGGCGGCATAGTCGGGCAGCAGATCACCAGCCATGCGGCGCTCGAACTCGGCCGCCTCCAGCGGGTACTGCGTACGGTAGGCCTCGAAACGCTGGCGCCAGGCCCGCTCGGCGGCGGCACCGCGCGCCTTGGCATCCCAGGCCTGGGCGATGTCGGCCGGGATCTCGAACGGCGGCGCCGTCCAGCCCAGCTCCTCGCGCGTGGCCTGCACCTCGGCCGCGCCCAGCGAGGCACCATGCACGTCGTGTGTGCCGGCCTTGTTGGGCGAACCCTGGCCGATCACGGTCTTGCAGCAGATCAGCGTGGGCTTGCCATGCGGCAGCGCGCCTTGCAAACGGGCCTCCCGCAAGGCCGCGTCCAGCGCGGCCGGGTTGTGACCATCGACGTTGGGAATCACATGCCAGCCATAAGCGGCAAAACGTGCCGGCGTGTCGTCGGTGAACCAGCCCTCGACATGGCCGTCGATCGAGATGCCGTTGTCGTCGTAGCAGGCGATCAGTTTGGACAGGCGCAGCGTGCCGGCCAGGGCACAGGCCTCGTGGCTGATGCCTTCCATCATGCAACCATCGCCGAGGAAGGCATAGGTGTGGTGGTCGACGATGGTATAGCTGACGTCCTCGTCGTCGCGGTTGAACTCCGCCGCCAGCAGCTTCTCCGCCAGCGCCATGCCCACGGCATTGGCAATGCCCTGGCCCAGCGGGCCGGTGGTGGTTTCCACGCCGGGCGTGATACCCACCTCCGGGTGACCGGCCGTCTTGCTGTGCAGCTGACGGAAGCGCTTGATCTCGGCCATCGGCAGGTCGTAGCCGGTCAAGTGCAGCAACGCATACAGCAGCATGGAACCATGGCCGTTGGAGAGCACGAAGCGGTCGCGATCGGGCCACTGCGGGTTGACCGGGTTGTGCTTGAGGTGCCGGTTCCACAGCACCTCGGCGATGTCGGCCATGCCCATGGGCGCGCCGGGATGGCCGGACTTGGCCTGCTCCACGGCATCCACCGCCAGCATGCGGATGGCATTGGCCATGCGGCGGGCGAGTTCGGGAGACGGTGTATTCACGCTGGTACTCATTCAAGGGCTCCTGGCGTCAAGCCGAACACCTGACGCATGCAATGTCTGTTCGGGAAATGCCGTGGAACCGGCTCCGCCGGGCCACTGGCGTTGCCCCCTTGAGGGGGGAGGCGGCAGGAGCCGCCACGGGGGTGTTTCACAAGCTCCCCAGCGCCCGCTTGCGCCGTTCCATCATGCGCCAGACAAAGGGCGTGAAGATCAGCTGCATGGCCAGTTCCATCTTGCCGCCCGGCACCACGATGGTGTTGGCGCGCGACATGAAACTGTCGTGGACCATGTTGAGCAGGTACTGGAAGTCGATGCCCTTGGGCTGGGCAAAGCGGATCACCACCATGCTTTCGTCGGCCGACGGGATGTCTCGCGAGATGAAGGGGTTGGAGGTATCCACCATCGGCACGCGCTGGAAATTCACATGGGTGTGGGCAAACTGCGGCACGATGTAGTTCACGTAGTCGGGCATGCGGCGCAGGATGGTGTCGGTCACCGCCTCGGTGCTGTAGCCGCGCTGGTGCTTGTCGCGCCAGAGTTTCTGGATCCACTCCAGGTTGATCACCGGCACCACGCCGATGCGCAGGTCCGGGTGCTGCGCAATGTTGTGCTCAGGCGTGACCACAGCACCGTGCAGGCCTTCGTAGAACAGCATGTCGGTATCGGCCGGCAGATCTTCCCAGGGCGTGAAGGTGCCCGGCTCCTGTTTGTAAGGCGCCGCCTCCTCGTCGTTGTGCAGGTACTTGCGGGCGCGGCCAGTGCCGGACTTGGCGTAGGTGGCGAACAGGTTCTCGAGCTCGCCGAACAGGTTGTTGTCGGAGCCGAAGTGGCTGAAGTGCTTGTTGCCGGTCTTCTCGGCCTCGGCCGCCTTGCGCTTCATCTCCTGGCGGTCGTAGCGGTGGAAGCTGTCGCCCTCGATGATGGCGGCCGTGACGCCTTCGCGCCGGAAGATATTGGCAAAGGTGCGCGTCACGGTGGACGTGCCGGCACCGGACGAGCCGGTGATCGCGATGATGGGATGACGTTCAGACACGGAGGTCTCCTAGGAATTGAAAATCTTGTCGCCGCGCTCGCGCCGAGCGCCTCAGAAGCGGAACAGGCCGCGCTGCGCAAACAGCGGGTTGTCAGGCTCGCTTGTCACCGGTTCGGTGTGGTAGCGCTCGATGCGCTCGACCTCGTTTTTCGAACCGAACACCAGGCCGATGCGCTGGTGCAGCGAGCTCGGCTGCACACCCAGCATAGGCTGGCGCCCGGTGCTGGCACGGCCGCCGGCCTGCTCCATGATCATGGCCACCGGATTGGCTTCGTACAGCAGGCGCAGGCGCCCGTGCTTGGCCAGATCCTTGGTGTCGCGCGGGTACATGAAGACGCCGCCGCGCATCAGAATGCGGTGCGCCTCGGCCACCATGGAGGCAATCCAGCGCATGTTGAAATCCTTACCTCGCGGGCCGGGACGGCCGGCCAGGCACTCGTCCACGTAACGCTTGATCGGCGGCTCCCAGAAGCGGCTGTTGGAGGCGTTGATGGCGAACTCGTGCGTGTCGGCCGGGATCTGCATCTTCGCGTGCGTCAGCATGAACTCGCCCAGGTTCGGATCGAGCGTGAAGGCGCTGACACCGTTGCCGACCGTCAGCACCAGCATGGTGGTCGGGCCGTAGAGCGCATAACCGGCCGCCACCTGCTGGGTGCCGGGCTGCAGGAAATCGGCCTCGGTCACGTCGCGCCCCGAGTCCACCACCGCCTTCGGCGCACGCAGGATGGAGAAGATGCTGCCGACCGAGACGTTGACGTCGATGTTGCTGGAGCCGTCGAGCGGATCGAACACCAGCAGGTACTTGCCGCGCGGGTTCGGGGCTGGAATCTGGTACGGCAGCTCCATCTCTTCGGAGGCCATGCCCGCCAGATAGCCGCCCTGCTCGTTCATGCGGATGAACACGTCATTGCTGTGCACATCGAGCTTTTTCTGTGTCTCGCCCTGCACGTTCACGGCACCGCCGGCCGCCTCGTCATGGTTGCCCAGCATGCCGCCGAGCTCGCCGAAGGCCACGGCGCGGGCAATGGCCTTGCAGGCCATGGCGACGTCGAGGATCAGCGCGTTGAAGTCACCGCGGGCTTCAGGAAAACGGCGCCGTTCCTCGATCAGGAACTGCGTCAGGGTGGAGCGTTTGGACAAGGGCATGGTCAAGATCGATTCATACTGTTTTAACAAAAGACCCCATCACTGCTCCCCGGCCAGCAGCCGCTCGCCGGCCCAGTGGGTGGTGTGCCACAGCGCCAGATCGGCCAGCCGGGTTTCGCCCAGATCCGGCAGCACGTGCAACGCACGGCTGAAGTCATGGTGCCGGGTGTACTGCGTGGGCGTGATGATGGTGGCCAGGCCGGCCAGCGTGGCCGCCTTCAGGCCATTGCCCGAGTCTTCAAAGGCCAGGAAATCGCGCGCATCGAGCTTGAGGGCCTCCAGCATCTGCAGGTAGACCTGCGGATGCGGCTTCTTGATCGGCGCACTGGACGCGTCGCCGATGGCCGAGAAGTTGTGGCGCCAAGCCGGGCCCATGGCCTGGCGCAGCAGGGCAGCAATGTTGACCGGCGACGTGGTGGTGGCAATCGCCAGCTGCAAGCCCCCGGCCAGGGCCTCGTCGATCAGCGCCAGCACACCCGGGCGCAAGGCCACCTCACCGCTGGACACGGCCGCCTCGTAATGCGCCGTCTTGAGTTCGTGGATGCGGGCCACCGTGTCCTGCACGGCGTGACCATTCAGCGCCGTCATGTCCGGGTTGACGCGTTTCCAGTAGTGCAGGATACGTTCCTTGCCGCCAGAGATCTCCAGCAGTTCGGTGTAGAGCGTCTCGTCCCAGTGCCAGCCCAGGCCCAATTCGCCAAAAGCATGGTTGAACGCCGCACAATGGGCGCTCTCGGTGTCGGCCAAGGTGCCATCCACATCAAAAATCAGGGCGCGCAACATAGACGACTCCTTGCTGAGGGAAGGGATTGAGAGCATTTGCTTCACTTAAATAAGTGAGGACGAAATTACTGTAACCCGCCTGACACATAATCTCAAATCACATTTGTTAGAATAATCATCAGTTTAATCTGATTGAAATAATTGCCATGCGTAATTACACCCTCAAGCAGCTGCAGACCTTCATCGAGGTCGCGCGCGAGAAATCGGTTTCCAAGGCCGCGGAGCGCCTGTTCGTCACGCAGCCGGCGGTTTCGATGCAGATCCGCCAGCTTGAGGAAGCCTTCGGCCTGTCGTTGATCGAGCCGGTCGGGCGCAACATCCAGCTCACCCACGCCGGCCACGAATTCCTCAGCCATGCCATTGCCGCCGTCTCCCGGCTCAAGGACCTGGAAGCCAGCATGGCTGAGCACGTCGGCATGAAAAAGGGCCGCATCGACCTGGCCGTGGTCAGCACCGCCAAGTACTTCGTACCCATGCTGCTGGTGCGCTTCGCCCAGCTGTTGCCGGGCATCGAGGTCAAGTTGCGCATCGACAACCGGGAGAACATCCTGGGCATGCTCTCGCGCAGCGAGATCGACCTGGTCATCATGGGCCGCGCGCCCAACACGCTCGATTGCGAAGCCACCCCCTTTGCCACCAACCCGCTGGGCATCGTCTGCGCCCCCGACCACCCGCTGGCGCGCCGCAAGCGCCTGGCCATCGACGCCGTCAAGGACTACGAGTTCGTGGTGCGCGAGCAGGGCTCGGGCACGCGCGCCGCCATGGAGCGGCTCTTTGCCCAGCACGACCTGCCGTTGAAAGTGGCGATGGAAATGCCCAGCAATGAGACCATCAAGCAGGCGGTGATGGCCGGCATGGGCCTGAGTTTCCTGTCGTTGCGCACCGTGCGCCACGAACTGGCCGGCGGCCACATCGCGCTGGTCGACATCGGCGGCATGCCCATCATGGGCAAGTGGTACGTCACCCACCTGACGCAGAAAAAGCTCTCACCGGCGGCCAAATCCTTCAAGGAATTCCTGATCGAACAGGGCGGCCCGCTGATCGACTCCTGGGCTTGATCCTTATTCATAAGAATATTCTGATTTTAATCAGATAAAAAATGAATATTACTTATGACTAGCTCTCGGTACAGTCAGGCCCATTACCCGATGGGCTGATCGCAGATGCGCTGGCTGGCGGGTGACAACCTTCAACAGGAGAACCCGAGATGGACCAGTCCAACCGCTACGCCGACCTCAGCCTGCAGGAAGCCGCCCTGATCGAAGGCGGCCGGCACATCCTGGTGGCCTACAAGATGAAGCCCAAGTCGGGCCATGGCTACCTGGAAGCCGCCGCCCACTTTGCGGCCGAATCCTCTACCGGCACCAACGTCGAGGTCAGCACCACCGACGACTTCACACGCGGCGTCGACGCGCTGGTCTACCTGATCGACGAAGCCAAGGAGGACATGCGCATCGCCTACCCGCTGGAGCTGTTCGACCGCAACATCACCGACGGCCGCATGATGATCGTCTCCTTCCTGACGCTGGCCATCGGCAACAACCAGGGCATGGGCGACATCGAGTACGCCAAGATGTACGACTTCTATGTTCCGAAACGTGCCATCGAGCTGTTCGACGGCCCGGCCAAGGACATCAGCGACCTGTGGCGCATCCTCGGCCGCCCTCTCCAGAACGGCGGCTACATTGCCGGCACCATCATCAAGCCCAAGTTGGGCCTGCGCCCGGAGCCCTTTGCCCAGGCGGCCTATGAGTTCTGGCTCGGCGGTGACTTCATCAAGAACGACGAGCCGCAGGGCAACCAGGTGTTCGCACCGATGAAGAAGGTCATGCCGCTGGTCTATGACGCCATGAAACGCGCCATGGACGAGACCGGCGAAGCCAAGATCTTTTCCGCCAACATCACAGCCGACGACCATTACGAGATGATCGCGCGCGGCGAGTACATCCTGGAAACCTTCGGCCCCGATGCCGACAAGGTGGCCTTCCTGGTGGACGGCTACGTCGGCGGCCCTGGCATGATCACCACGGCACGGCGTCACTTCGCCAACCAGTACCTGCACTACCACCGTGCCGGCCACGGCGCCGTCACCAGCCCGCAATCCAAGCGCGGCTACACCGCCTATGTACTGGCCAAGATGAGCCGCCTGCAGGGTGCCTCCGGCATCCACGTCGGCACCATGGGCTACGGCAAGATGGAAGGCGAGAAGGACGACCGCGCCATCGCCTACATCATCGAGCGCGACAGCTACACCGGCCCGGCCTACCACCAGGAGTGGTACGGCATGAAGCCGACCACGCCCATCATCTCCGGCGGCATGAACGCGCTGCGCCTGCCCGGTTTCTTCGAGAACCTGGGCCACGGCAACGTCATCAACACCGCCGGCGGCGGCGCCTACGGCCACATCGACTCGCCGGCTGCCGGTGCCAAGTCGCTGCGCCAGGCCTACGAGTGCTGGAAGAGCGGCGCCGACCCGATCGCCTACGCCCGTGAACACCCCGAATTCGCGCGCGCCTTTGCCTCCTTCCCGGGCGACGCCGACAAGCTCTACCCGGGCTGGCGCGAAAAGCTCGGCGTGCACAAATAAGCCGGCCGAGCCATGAGCGACCTTGCCGCCTACCGGGTCCTGCAGGAGCCCTATTACCAGTCCCAGGGTGACGAAGTCGCCCTGTACGAAGCGGCCTACCGGGCCCGGCTGCCGGTCATGGTCAAGGGGCCGACCGGCTGCGGCAAGTCGCGCTTCATCGAGTACATGGCCTGGAAACTGGGCAAGCCGCTCATCACCGTGGCCTGCAACGAGGACATGACGGCCTCCGACTTGGTCGGGCGCTACCTGCTCGATGCCAACGGCACGCGCTGGCTCGACGGCCCGCTGACCACGGCAGCTCGCATCGGCGCCATCTGCTACCTCGACGAGGTGGTAGAGGCACGCCAGGACACCACGGTGGTGATCCACCCGCTGACCGACCACCGCCGCCAGTTGCCGCTGGACAAGAAGGGCGAGCTGATCTCCGCGCACCCGGACTTCCAGTTGGTGATCTCCTACAACCCGGGTTACCAGAGCCTGATGAAAGACCTCAAGCCCTCGACGCGGCAGCGCTTCGTCGGCTTCGACTTCGACTACCCCGAAGCCGGTTTGGAAGCGAGCATCGTGGCCGCCGAGACCGGCGTCGATGCGGTCACGGCACAGCGGCTGGTGCAAGTCGCGACGGCCGCGCGCCAGCTCAAGGGCCACGGCCTGCTGGAAGGCATCTCGACCCGGTTGCTGGTCTATGCCGCCACCTTGATCCAGGGCGGCGTGGCCCCGGTGTCGGCTTGCCGCATGGCGCTGGTGCGCCCCTTGACCGACGACGCCGACATCCGCGCCACGCTCGATCACGCCATCGAGGCCGTCTTCGCCTGAGGCCTCCTGTGTCTGCGCCTGATGCCGCGTCGCCAGCCGATGCTCTGCCCGCCTGGCGCGCACTGCTCGACTGCGGTTTTGCCCAGGTGGATGACGTCCTGCCCGACTGCCTGGCCGAAGCGCAGGCGTCCCTCAGCCCGGCCGGCTTGCAGGCCTACCTGGAACAGGGACGCTTCCTGGGCAAGATGGGGCGCGGTCCGGAACCGCTGCTGATCTTTCTGCAGGAGTGGCCGCAGATCGCGCGCCTGCTCGGCGAAGGCGCCCTGGCGCCCGTCATGGCCACGGTGCGCGCGCTGTGGAAGTCACCCAACGGCAAGGCCATCACGCCCTTCCTGCAGTCGCTGGCCGCCGTCGCGCGCCGCCTGCCCACGCAAGACCAGCTGCAGCACTACCTCGACCTCAGCCTGGACCTGATGGAGCGCACCTCGGGCTCGATCCATGGCATCCACAAGACCTATGCCAGCCCCGGCCTGCCGGTGTTCTTTCAGCAGGCGCCGCAACTGTTGGCCCAGCTGTCGCTCGGCGGCCTACGCCATTGGACCGACTACGGCGTGCGCAACCACGGCCATCACCCGCCGCGCCAGATCGAGTACTTCAGCCTGCAGTCGCCCGACAGCCGTGCCGTGCTGCAGCGCGAGCGCCATGGCACGCTGCTGCTGGATCACACGCGCCAGCTTGAGCTGTACCTGCGCGCCCTGTGGCAGGACGACGATCTGCTGGTGCCCTACAGCACGGTCTTGGACACGCAGCGCCGACCCATGCCCTATTACGACGCGCAGGGCATCCGCCTGCCCGATGTGTATGACACGCTGCATGGCGTCGCCGGCATCGACCGCTACCGCGCCGCGCTGGCGCACATGGCGGCGCACCGGCGCTGGAGTACGCCGCAGTTCGCTGACAACTACAGCCCGCTGCAACGCCTGGCGATCGAGTGCTTCGAGGATGCCCGCGTCGAGACGCTGGCGCTGCGCCTGTACCCCGGCCTGCGCCGCCTGTTTCTCGCCTTGCACCCCAGGCCAGAGGAAGGCGAATGCGATCCGGCCACGCAGGCCTGCCTGCGTCATCGCCTGGCCCTGTTCTCACGCGCCGTGCTCGATCCGGCGCATGGCTACACGGACGGCCCCCTCAACGACTTCGTGCAACGCTTCCATGCGTTGCTGGCGCAAAACGAAAGCAGCACGGCGGACATGGCGCAGCTGGCCCTGGCCTGGGTGGCACGCACCCGGCGCCAGAGCGACCAGCTGGCCAAGACCTATTTCGACAACACCGAGGTCAGCTACCGCGACGACAACCGGCACCTGTGGCGCTTCCACGAACTCAGCGACGACGAAGAGCAGTTCGAGCCGCCGCCCAGCTCGTCCACCGACGAGGTGCAGGCACTGCCGCCGCGCCATTACCCGGAGTGGGATTACCAGAGCCAGACCTACCGGCCGGACTGGGTCAGCCTGTACGAGCGGCTGCACCCGGCCGGCAACCCGGCCGACATTGACCAGTTGCTGCTGCAGCACAGCGCGCTGGCCAAGCAGCTCAAGCGCCTGCTGGACCTGCTCAAGCCGCAGGACAAGGTGCGCGTGCGCTACCAGGAAGAAGGCAGCGAGCTCGACCTCGACGTTGCGCTGCGCTCGCTGATCGACTGGCGTGCCGGCCAGACGCCGGATACGCGCATCAACATGAGCCATCGCAGCGACGGCCGTAGCATCGCCGTCACGCTGCTGCTCGACCTGTCGGAATCGCTCAATGAACCGGTTGCCGGCTCCGACCAGACGGTTCTGCAGCTGAGCCGACAAGCGGTCTCGCTGCTGGGCTGGGCCATCGAAGAACTGGGGGACCGCTTTGCCATTGCCGGCTTTCATTCCAACAGCCGACACGAGGTGCGCTACCTGCACATCAAGGGTTTCGAGGAACACTGGGATGAAACGGTCAAGGCACGGCTGGCCGCCATGCAGGCCGGCTGGTCCACCCGCATGGGTGCGGCCATGCGCCACGCCGCCCACTACCTCGGCGCCCAGCAGGCGGACAAGAAGCTGCTGCTGGTGCTGACCGACGGCCAACCGGCCGATGTGGATGTGACGGATGAGCGGTTGCTGATCGAGGATGCGCGCCAGGCGGTGCAGGAGCTCGACCAGCAAGGCCTGTTCAGCTACTGCATCAGCCTCGACCCGCAGGCCGACAGCTATGTGCGCGACATCTTCGGCCGCCAGTACACCGTGATCGACCGCATCGAGCGCCTGCCGGAGCAACTGCCCCGGCTGTTCATGGCGCTGACGCGGTGAAATGAAACACCCCCAGGCTTCGCGCACTCCGTGTCGCTACGCCACCCCCTTGAGGGGGCAATGCCAGTGGACCGGCAAAGCCGGTTCCACGGCGTTCCCCGGTTGATCGCTTCATGCGTCACAGGTCGCCTGAACGCGCGAAGCGAAGAGACCAAGGTTCAGGCGGCTTCCAGCAGGCGCTCCGGCTCGCGCAGGTGGTAAATGCGGCCCAGCTTGTCCAGTGGCTCGATCACTTCCTCGCGCACCAGACGGCTGACCTCACGGCTCACGGTCTCGAGTTGGAGGTCGAGCATCGCTCCCATGTCATCGCGCGCAAACAGCGTCACCGTGCGCCCATCCGCCGGGCTGCGCATTTTCAGAATGAAGTTCGACACCCGCTGCCGCGCCGTGCCGAAGTTGAGGTCGGCCAGCCAGTCGTCGGCGTCCTTCAGGGCTTGCTGCCACTTCTGCATCAGGCGCAGGTGCAAGCGCGGACTGCTGGCGCCCAGGGTATGGATCACCTCCAACGGAATACGGCACACCGACACGTCGGTCAGCGCCACCGCTTCGCAGTCATAGTGCGGACTGCCCAGCGCCTCCAGACCGGCTACATCGCCGGGACGCAGCACGCGCACAATGCGCTGGCGCCCATCGGCCGTCACCCGCACCAGCTTGATCATGCCGGTGCGTAGCGTGAAGATGCCTGCGGCACGATTGCCTTCGGCGTAGAGGGTGGCCCCCGGACGGAATTCCAGGTCGTCGATCGGCGCATGGATCATGCCGAAATCCTGTTCATTGAGATCGGCAAACAGCACCATGTCACGGATGCCGCAATTGCGGCAGTCCGAGGTGCCGCGCCAGGCGGAGTCTGTCTTGATCGGGATCATGGCTGCTTCAATCGTCGTGCCCTGCGGGATATACCCCGCAGTGTATAGTGGGCTGAATAATCCAGCGCCATACCCGGACATCCGTGCCAGAGCCAGTCATGGGGGGACCATGTGCGAACTTCTTGCCATCTCCAGCCGGCACGCTACCCGGTTGAACTTCTCGCTGCAGGCGTTGGCCGAACGCAGCAGCCCCGGCCACAGCGCGCGCGACGGCTGGGGCGTCGCCTTCTACCAGGGACGCGATGTGGCCCTGTACCGCGAACCGCTCCCCGCCAGCAACAACCCGCTGGTGCAGCTGCTCGAAACGCAAGGGCCGCCCACCACCCTGGCCATCTCGCACATCCGCCATGCCACGCAGGGCGCCATCACGCTGGCCAACACCCAGCCCTTCCTGCGTGAACTGGCCGGCCGCAGCCACGTGTTCGCCCACAACGGCACGCTCTCGGACATTGCGCAATCACCGCACTTCGCGCTCGGCCCCTACCACCCCGTGGGCGAAACCGATTCCGAGCATGCCTTTTGCGCCCTGCTGGCGCGGCTGCAGGCACTCTGGCAACCCGCCGCGCCGCCGCCATCGGTGCAAACCCAGCTGGCCGTGGTGGCGAACTTTGCCGCCGAACTGCGGAAGCTCGGGCCAGCCAACTTCCTCTATGCCGATGGCGATGCGCTGTTCGCGCACGGCCACCGGCGCATCCAGGCCGGTCACCGCGTCGAGCCGCCGGGCCTATACCTGCTGGCACGCACATGCCATGCTGAAAACCAGCCGTTGCAGGCGCACGGCGTGTGCGTCGACGGCGGCTTCCAGCAGGTCGTGCTACTGGCCAGTGTGCCGCTGAGTGAAGAGGCCTGGCAGCCGCTAGCCGAAGGCGAGACCGTGGCCGTGGCAGCCGGCGAGGTGCTGGCGCGTCACACACCCGCCATACGACCCTGATGTGCAGGCGCTAAGATCAAAGCCATGAACCTTGACCGCAGACACTTTCTGAGCAGTGCCTCGGTGCTGACCGGCGCCGTCGCTCTGGGCCAGTCAAGCACCGCGCTGGCGCAGTCCCCCGTACCATCACCTGCTGCCCTGGAGGCCAAGGCACCGGCCATGCCCGCCCTCGGCACCCCGCTGCCCTTGCCGGAAGTGCCGCTGTTCGACGGCACGCTATTCCGTCCGTCCCAGGCCGAAGGCCAGGTGTTGGTGATCTACTGGTGGGCCAGCGACTGCCCGTTCTGTGCGCTGCAAAGCCCTGAGATGCAGAAACTCTGGCTCAGCCAGCGCCAGCGCGGCCTTCAGATGCTGACGCTATCGATCGACCGCAAGCGCGAGGACGCGCTGGCCTACCTGCAGAAAAAGGGCTATACCTTCCCGGCCGGTTTCGTCACACCGGCCATCCAGCGCGTGCTGCCCAAACCGAAAGGCTTGCCCATCACCCTGGTGCGCGGACGCGACGGCAGACTGCTGCAGGCTGAAAAAGGCCAGCTGTTCCCGGAGGATGTAGAACTGCTGGGGCGCTGGCTCGGCTGACCACCGGCACAGGACAAACAACAAGAGAGACAAGAGGCAGACACCATGGGCGCATCATTGGACGGCAAACTCGTCGTCGCGATTTCATCACGCGCCTTGTTCGACTTCGAGGAAGAGAACAAGGTGTTTGAACACGGGCAAGGTCCGCACAAGGACCGCGCCTACATGAAACTGCAGCTCGACAAGCTGGAGGAGCCCGCCAAGCCGGGTGTCGCTTTTTCCATGATCAAGAAGCTGCTGGCCTTCAACGATGTCACCGCCCAGCGCGTCGAGGTGGTAATCCTCTCGCGCAACGACCCGGTCTCGGGCATGCGCGTGTTCCGCTCGGCCCAGCACTACGGCCTGCCGATCGAGCGTGGCAGCTTCACGCGCGGCCAGTCACCCTGGCGCTACCTCAAGCCACTGCACGCCAACCTGTTTCTCTCCACCCACCTGAGCGATGTGCGCGCCGCGCTCGATGCCGGCGTGCCGGCCGCGCAGGTCTACCCGCAGTCGGCGCTGGCCAGCGATGCGCACCCGCATGAAGTGCGGATTGCCTTCGACGGCGACGCCGTGCTGTTTTCCGACGAGGCTGAACGCGTCTTTCAGGCCCAGGGCCTGAGCGCTTTCCAGAAACACGAACGCGACAAGGCGCTGCAGCCGTTGTCGGCCGGCCCCTTCAAGCCGCTGCTGGCCGCACTGCACCGGCTGCAGCAGGAAGGCACGCCCAGCATGCGCATCCGCACCGCCCTGGTCACGGCGCGCAGCGCGCCGGCGCACGAACGCGCCATCCGCACGTTGATGGAGTGGAACATAGAGATTGATGAAGCCATGTTCCTCGGTGGCTTGCCCAAGGGCGAATTCCTGCGTGAGTTCGAACCCGATTTCTTCTTCGACGACCAGACCGGCCACATCGAGTCCGCAGCGCAACACGTGCCTTCGGGCCATGTCGCCAGCGGTGTCTCCAACCCTTAACAGGTCCGCAAGTTCATCATGTCCCTGATCACCAAACTGGCCGACTTCAAGGCCTTCATCCGCAGCGCCTGGGCCCTGGCCGTGCCCTACTTCCAGTCGGAAGAAAAGTGGAAAGCACGTGCGCTGCTCGCGGCCATCATTGCGCTCAACCTCGGCTTCGTCTACACCCTGGTGCTGTTCAACGAGTGGAACCGCTTCTTCTACGACGCGCTGCAGGAGAAGAACTACCCGGTCTTCCTGGAGCAGTTGCTGCGCTACACCATCCTGGCCTTCATCTACATCGTGATTGCGGTCTACCGTTTCTACCTGACGCAGCAGCTGGAAATGCGCTGGCGCGCCTGGATGACGCGCCACTACCTGCAACGCTGGCTGGACAACCAGGTCTACTACCACCTGGAGCTCACACGCTACGCCGCGCTGGCGGCCGACCAGTCGCCCGACAACCCGGACCAGCGCATCCAGGAAGACCTCAAGCTCTTCACCACCAGTACCGTGGGCTTGAGCATGGGCCTGCTCAACGCACTGGTCACGCTGCTGAGCTTTGTCAGCATCCTCTGGTCCCTCAGCGGCGCCTTCAGCTTCTCATTCGGTGGCACCGAATTCGACATCCCCGGCTTCATGCTGTGGGTGGCCATCCTCTACTGCATCGTCGGCAGCGTGATCACTCACTACGTCGGCCGGCCACTGATTCCGCTGAACTATCAGCAGCAGCGGCGCGAAGCCGACTTCCGCCACAACCTGGTGCGCGTGCGCGAATACAGCGAAGCCATCGCACTGGACCGCGGCGAGAAGGTCGAACTGAAACAGCTCGACCTGCGCTTTGGCCATGTGCTGGCCAACTACCTGCAGTTGATCGACGCGCAAAAGCGCCTGACCATGTTCACGGCCACCTTCAGCCAGGCCTCCACCGTGTTCCCCTTCATTGTGGCGGCACCGCGCTTCTTCAGTGGTGCCATCCAGCTCGGCACCATGATTCAGATCGCCTCTGCCTTCGGTCGTGTGCAGGACGCGCTTTCCTGGTTCATCGACAACTACGACGGCCTGGCCGCCTGGCGCGCCACCACCGACCGCCTGACCCATTTCGAAGCGGCCATTCAGGTGGCCAACCAGAAAGCCGATCTGCAACTCCAACGCACCGGCGCCACGAGCAGTTCCGGCGTGACCGCAAACGACCTGTCGCTCGACCTGCCCACCGGCAGCCGTCTGCTGGCCCACACGGAATTGAATGCCCAGCCTGGCGACAGCGTGCTGCTCAGCGGGCCCTCCGGCAGCGGCAAGTCCACCCTGTTCCGTGCCCTGGCCGGCATCTGGCCACTGGCCTCGGGCCGGGTTCAACTGCCGGAATCAAGCATGTTCATTCCACAGCGGCCCTACTTTCCGAACGCCAGCTTGCGCGATGCGCTGGCCTACCCGGAACCGGCCGAGAGCTACGATGAAGCAACGCTCAAGCAGGCCTTGTGTGATGCGCTGCTGCCGCACCTGGTGGACCAGCTCGATGTGGTGGATGCCTGGGGCCAGAAACTCTCGGGCGGTGAGCAGCAACGCCTGGCACTGGCGCGCGTGTTCCTCAAGAAACCGTCCTGGATCTTTGCCGACGAAGCCACCAGCGCACTGGACGAAGAGGCCGAAAAAGCCTTGTACAAACGGCTGCTAGACCTTGTCAAGGAAGGGAAAGGCGCTCTTATTTCGATAGCACACCGGCACACGGTGGCAACCTACCACAGCCGCACCTGGCAACTGGAGAAGCGCGTCGACGAGGACGTGGCGCTGTTCCAGTTGACACAGACGTAGCGCCCCCAGGCTCCGCGGCGTTCCGCGGTCTGAGGCCTTCTATCGCCAGGGCTCTGGCGTTAATTTGGCACTTCGGCTCTGTAGCGTTCCCAACCGCGCGCACGCAACTCGCAGGCCGGGCAGCTGCCGCAGCCATAACCCCAGGCGTGGCGGTGCTCACGGTCGCCCAGATAGCAGGTGTGGGTGTGCTCGATGATCAGGTCCACCAGCGCGGAGCCGCCCAGTGATTCCGCCAGGCGCCAGGTGTCGGCCTTGTCGATCCACATCAGTGGCGTCTCGATCAGGAAGCGTTTGTCCATACCAAGCGACAGCGCCAGCTGCATCGCCTTCATGGTGTCATCGCGGCAGTCCGGGTAGCCCGAGAAATCGGTCTCGCACACGCCGGTGACGATCACCTCCAGCCCACGCCGGTAGGCCACGGCCGCCGCCAGCGTCAGAAACAGGAGATTGCGCCCCGGCACGAAGGTATTGGGCAGACCGCTGGCCTCCATCTTGAAAGCGGTTTCGCGCGTCAATGAGGTCTCGCTCACATGCCCGAGCACTTCCAGGTCGAGCAAGTGGTCCTCGCCCAACTTGTCCGCCCAGTGCGGAAACTGGCGGCGGATTTCGCTCAGGACCTTGATGCGTGATTCGAGCTCGATGTGGTGCCGCTGGCGGTAATCGAAGGCAATGGTTTCGACGCGTTCGTAGGCCTTGAGGGCATGCGCCAGGCAGGTGGTGGAATCCTGTCCACCGGAAAACAAAACGAGGGCTGTCTTATGCATACCCAATGTTAGGGCATGTCAGCCCTGCCCTTGCCATCAGCCCTGGCGGCTCACTCCGCTTTTCCGGTCTTGTTGATCTTGCTGGGCGAGTAAGTCAGCACTTCCTTGGCAAGCACGCCGGGTATGGCACTGGGATTCTGATTGCGGGTCTGCGCCATGTTCTGCAGATGATTGGCATCCTGGTTCTTCGCCTGCTGGGCGGTGTACCAAAGCTCGACCGCTTTGGCACTCATCATCCACAGCGTCTGCACATGCTCGATCAGCATCTTGGAGATCGGCTCCTTGGGCTCTTCCTCCACCTCTTTCGGCTTGGCGGCCGCTTGGGTCCAGTCCTTGCTGCTGTTGTCGGCCTTGGAGCCGCCTTGCAGCGGATCAGAAGCGCTCGGCTGCGTGACCGACTCAGCCGAAGCCTTGGCCAAGACTTCCGGATTGATGTCGTTCACCACGCTGGCCGTTGCCTGCACCTGTGCAGACGGGTTGACCGGTGCCACGGGGATCACCTTGGCTGCGGCAGGCACAGCCATTTCTGCGCCGGCGGGCCGCAGATTTGGAGTTCGCTCAACAGTAGGTAATTGCATTTTGGTCAATCGTTTTCGCCCGACGGCGGAGGCTTTTATCCGGTTACGTATCAGTGTTAACGGCAGATTTAGCGGGTTATTTAGGCCTATTTTTCATTTTTTGACAAATATTTGACGCTCAACAGCCCTATTTTTGGCCATAAAACGCAGGACCATCAACTTCGGACAAAATTAAGACTGTTATGAACACGTCCGACCTTGTAAGGCAACTGCAGACCGGTATCGGCTTGCAGGTGCGCGCCCTCCGGCTGGCACGCAACCAGTCACAAAGTGAACTGGCGCGTCAGGCCGGCATCGCCTTGGGCGCGCTCAAGCGTCTGGAAGCCGGCAGCGGCGCCACCTTGCGCACCTTGGCGGGCGTCACCCTGGCGCTGGAACGCAGCGAATGGCTGCAGAACCTGTACCCATCCGCCATCACCGCCGCGCAAAACAGCCCACCCACACAACTGCCCCAACGGCTGCGCGCCGGCAAGCCCAGAAAAGCCACCGCGCCAGAAAGCCACGCCGGCTAAGCCGGCTTTACCTAAACTTCATCCAAGCGTTGCTGTTGAGCCAACTGGCTTGCACACAATAAGCACAGAATCAGTACAGGACTCTCTTGTCTCCAGGGAGTGAACCGGTTTCATGAATCATCATTTGCTTACGCCACGCTTGACCTCGGTCACCCTCCTCACGGCTGTCCTGCTGGTAGCCGGTTGCGCCAGCGGGATCCAACCCGCAGGCCGACTGCCGGCCACGCCAACCCCGAGTGACTGGTCTATCCCCACCGACGCGGCGCTGCCGGGGCAACCCGCAGGCACCCTGGCCATGTGGTGGAACAACTTCAACGACCCGCAACTAACCGAACTGGTCACCCTGGCCCTGCAGGCCAACACCAACATCCGCAACGCCCAATTTGCGCTACAGCAGGCTCGTGCATTGCGTGACGTGGCGGCGGCCAACCGCCTGCCGACCGTCAGCGCCTCCGCCTCGGCCCAGGGCAGCAACACGGTCAACACCAATACCACCAGCGACACCTACAAAGCCGGCTTTGACGCCAGCTGGGAGCCCGATGTGTTTGGTGCCCGGCGCAGCGCCCTGACCGCCACCGAAGCCGATGCCGAAGCCGCCGCCGCCAACCTGGCCCAGATCCGCGTGTCGATGGCGGCCGAAGTGGCTGTCAGCTATATCGAGTTGCGCGGACTGCAGTCGCGCCTGGCCATTGCGCGCAACAACCTTGCCACCCAGAACGAAACGCTGCAAATCACCACCTGGCGCCATCAGGCCGGCCTGGCCTCATCACTGGATCTGGAGCAGGCCATCACGGCGGCGGAACAAACCCGTGCCCAGATTCCGACGCTGGATATCAGCATCCGCCAGAACATGAACCTGCTGGCCGTCTTGACCGGCCAGGCACCCGGCACGCTGCAACGCACACTCGATACCGCAGCCGCCGTCCCGCAGGCCGCGCAGAACCTGGCGGTGGCTTTCCCCGCAGACACCCTGCGTCAGCGTCCGGACGTGCGCACGGCCGAGCAGCGCATTAGCGCCGCCCTGGCACGCGTGGCGCAGGCAGACGCGGCACGCTACCCCAGCTTCAAGCTCAGCGGTTCACTGGGTCTGAGCGCGGCACGCCTGGAAGACCTCACTGGCCCCACCGGACTCGTGCGCACGCTGCTGGCCAGCGTCACCGGGCCGTTGTTCGATGCCGGCGCCGCCAAAGCGCAGGTGCGCGCACAAACGGCGGCGCTGGAACAGGCGCGTGTCAGCTACGAAGCCACTGTGCTGTCAGCCCTGCAGGATGTGGAGAACGCCCTGGTCGCGCTCCAGGGCAACCGCGAACGCGTGGCCCGACTGCAAGCGGCCGCCGATGCCGCGACCAATGCCGAATTGCTGGCACGACATCGCTACGCCAGCGGCCTGATCGATTTCCGCTCCGTGCTCGAAACCCAGCGCACCCTGCTGACCACCCAGGACAACCTGGCAAGCACCCGCACGACCTTGAGCGCCGACCATGTGCGACTCTACAAAGCGCTGGGAGGCGGCTGGACACCCGACAACCTAAGCGCTCAGCCTTGACACATCGCCCACCCGCACCCGTCCTCAAGATTTCCACTGCCGCCATGAAAACCTCCGATGCCTCCTCCCGTCCCACCTTCGATCTGAAAACCTTGCTGGGTGATGACTCGACGCGCCTCTGGTGGCAACGGCCGGTGCTCTGGCTCGGTCTGTTGGCACTGCTTGTGCTGGCTGGCGGCATCTATTTCTGGCAACGCAGCACAACGCAGCGTACAGGCCAGATCTACGTCACCGAAGCGGTACGCAAGGGCAACCTCACACTCACGGTGGCAGCCAATGGCACGCTGCAGCCGACCCGTTCGGTCAACATCGGCAGCGAGTTGTCCGGCACGGTCAAGCAGGTCTTGGTCGATGTGAATGACCGCGTCAAGAAGGGGCAGGTGCTGGTGGTGCTGGACACGGCCAAACTGTCAGACCAGGTGCTGCGTTCGCGCGCCGGCCTGGCGGCGGTGCAGGCACAGCTGGCGCAGAGCAGCGCGACCGCCAAGGAAGCGCAGGCCAACCTGATCCGGCTGGAAGAAGTGTCGCGCCTGTCCGGCGGCAAAGTGCCATCGGCCTCAGAACTCGACACCGCTCGCGCCAATGTGGACCGTGCCCTGGCCGGTGAGACCAGCGCCCGCGCCAATGTGGCCGAAGCACGTGCCGCCCTGTCCACTGACGAGACCAACCTGTCCAAAGCGTCGATCCGTTCGCCCATCGACGGCATGGTGCTGTCACGCTCGGTCGAACCGGGCAACGCCGTGGCGGCATCGCTGCAGGCCGTCACGCTGTTCACCATTGCCGAAGATTTGCAAAAGTTGCGCCTTGAGGTCAATGTGGATGAAGCCGACGTCGGCGCCGTCAAGGCCGGTCAGAAGGCCAGCTTCACCGTCAGCAGCTACCCCTCGCGGCCCTACCCGGCCCAGATCGTTCGCGTGGCCTACGGCTCCACCAAGACCGACAACGTGGTGACCTACGTGACCTACCTCGACGTCAACAATGAAGACCTCAGCCTGCGACCGGGCATGACGGCCGCCGCCACCATCGTGGCCACCGAGCGCAGCAACGTGCTGCTGGTACCCAATACGGCCTTGCGCTTTGCACCCACCAACGGCAATTCGCCAGCCGCCGCCAGCGGAGGTAGCCTGGTGTCCAAACTCATGCCGCGCCCGCCGGCCAGCGGCACCCGCAAGGCGGGCGGCAACCAGGTCAGCCAAGGGCCCAAGCAAATCTGGGTACTGCAGGAGGGGCAGGCCGTTCCGATGACCGTCACCACCGGCATCAGCGATGGCCGCGTAACCGAAGTCGAGAGCAGCAGCCTGCAGGAGGGCATGGCCGTCATCACCGACCAGCGCGCCGCCGGAGCCGCCCCATGAGCGAAGCACACGACGACGCCTCGCCGCTGATCCAGCTGCGTGGCATCACCAGGGTCTATGGCGAAGGCGCCACCGCCCTCCAGGCCCTCAAGGGCGTGGACCTGAACATCCACCAGGGCGAGTTCGTCGCCATCATGGGCCCCAGTGGCTCCGGCAAGTCCACCGCCATGAACATCCTGGGCTGCCTTGATACGCCGAGTGCTGGACAGTACCTGTTCCAGGGGATGCCGGTGGAGTCGCTCACGCGCGACCAGCGGGCCCGACTGCGGCGGCGCTACTTCGGCTTCGTCTTTCAGGGCTTCAACCTGCTGGCACGCACCTCGGCCCAGGAAAATGTGGAACTGCCGCTGATCTACCGCGGCGAACCGGCCGCCGCGCGCGCCGCTGCCGCACGACAAGCGCTGGCATCGGTTGGCCTCCAAGGCTGGGAACACCACACTCCGGCCGAACTGTCCGGCGGGCAGCAGCAACGCGTGGCGATTGCCCGCGCCATCGTGACCGAACCCGCCGTGCTGCTGGCTGACGAACCGACCGGCAACCTCGACACCGCACGCAGCCGCGAAATCATGGAACTGCTGACAGGTCTGAACCAGGAGCGCGGCATAACGGTGTTGATGGTCACGCATGAGGCCGACATGGCCGCCTTCGCCAAGCGCATCGTGCGCTTTGTCGATGGCATGGTGGCCAGCGACCGTCTGAATCAGCAGGGCACGCCTGTCATGGAGCCTCACTGATGCTGCTCAATACCCTGATGCTGGCCCTGCGCTCGATTCGGCGCAACCTGCTGCGCTCCTTCCTGACCATCCTGGGCATCGTGATCGGCGTGGCGGCGGTGATCACCATGGTGACGCTTGGCAACGGCGCCACCCTGGCGGTGCAAAACCAGATTTCCAGCCTGGGCACCAACCTGCTGCAGGTGCGCCCCGGACAGCGCCTGGGCCCCGGCAGTGGCGCAGCCTCCGCGCCAGCGTTCAAGGAAAGCGATGCCGATGCCATTGCCTCACAAATTGGCGGCGTGGCCGCTGTGGCGCCTGAAGCGCGCACCAGCACCACGGTGGTGGCCAACGGACGCAACTGGACCAGCAACATTGTCGGCAGCAGCAACGCCTGGCTGGACGTCGGCAACTGGCAGGTCGGCGAAGGACGCGTGTTCAGCGCCGACGAACTGCGCGCCGGCTCGGCCGTCTGTCTGATCGGCGCCACCGTGCGGCGCCAGCTCTATGGCAGCAGCAATCCCATCGGCAGCCAGTTGCGCGTGAAGCAGATGTCGTGTGAAGTGGTCGGCCTGCTGGCCTCCAAGGGTCAGGGCGCTTTCGGCAACGACCAGGACGACATGGTGCTGCTGCCCATCAAGACCCTGCAACGCCGCGTGACCGGCAACACCCGCGTCAACACCCTGCTGGTCTCGATGAGCGACGGCAGCGATGCCACCCGGGTCAAGGCCAGCATCACGCAGCTGCTGCGCGAACGGCGCAAGCTGGCCCAGGCCGAAGAAGACAACTTCAATGTGCTCGACACCAAGCAACTGGCCGACACCATGTCCGGCACCACCAAGGTGCTGACCATGCTGCTAGGCGCCGTGGCGGCGGTGAGCCTGCTGGTCGGTGGCATCGGCATCATGAACATCATGCTGGTCAGCGTGACGGAACGCACCCGTGAAATCGGCCTGCGCCTGGCCATTGGCGCGCTGGAGCGCGAAGTGCTGCTGCAGTTCCTGATTGAAGCCGTGGTGCTGGCGGCCCTGGGCGGGCTCATCGGCATCGTGCTGGCAACCGTCGCGTCGATCGGACTCGCCAGCCTGATGGAGGTGCCCTTCGTCTTCAACCCGGGGGTGAACCTGTTGTCCTTCGTGTTTTCCGCCGGCATCGGTGTGCTGTTCGGTTACTTTCCGGCGCGGCGCGCCGCACGGCTGGACCCGATCGACGCGCTGCGGCACGAATAAGCGCCCTCCAGATCAGCGCGCCGGCGGTCAAGCGCCGGCCTCTGGTGCGGCACGTAGAATCCGCAGCGCCCTACCAAGGAGAACCGCATGTTGGAACGCTACTTCCAGCTCTCGGCACACGGCACGACCGTCAAGACCGAACTGCTGGCCGGATTGACCACCTTTTTGACGATGGCCTACATCATCTTCGTCAACCCGGACATCCTGTCCGCCGCTGGCATGCCGAAAGACTCCGTGTTCGTGGCCACCTGTCTGGCCGCCGCCATCGGCTCGGCCATCATGGGCCTGTACGCCAACTACCCGATCGCCTTGGCCCCCGGCATGGGCCTGAATGCCTACTTCGCGTTTGCCGTGGTCAAGGGCATGGGCTTCACCTGGCAGGCCGCGCTCGGCGCCGTGTTCATCTCGGGCCTGCTGTTCATCCTGGTGAGCCTGTTCAGGGTCCGCGAGGCGATCGTCAACGCCATTCCGCGTTCGCTCAAGTTCGCCATCTCGGCCGGCATCGGCCTCTTCCTGGCCATCATCGGACTGAAGAACGCCGGGCTGATCGTCGCGCATCCCTCCACCCTCGTCACCCTGGGCAACCTGCACCAGCCGGCCCCGGTGCTGGCGGCGCTCGGTTTTCTGCTGATCGTGGCACTGGCGTGGCGCAAAGTGCCTGGCGCCATCATCATCAGCATCCTGGCCGTGACTGTGACTTCCATCGCGATGGGGCTGACGCCCTTCAACGGCATCGTTGCTGCGCCACCCTCGATCGCGCCGACCTTCCTGCAGATGGACATTGCGGGCGCCCTCAACGCCGGCTTGTTGACCGTCATCATGACCTTCTTCCTGGTCGAATTGTTCGACGCGTCCGGCACGCTCATCGGCGTGGCCCACCGCGCCGGCCTGCTCGACAAAGATGGCAAGCTGCCGAACCTTAAGAAGGCGCTGCTGGCCGATTCCACCGCCATTACCGCTGGTGCTGCGCTCGGCACCTCGTCCACCACGGCCTACATCGAGTCTGCTGCCGGCACGGCAGCCGGTGGCCGCACCGGGCTGACGGCCGTCACCGTGGCGGTGTTGTTCCTCGTCGCACTGGTGTTCGCACCACTGGCTGGTACCGTGCCCGCCTTCGCCACCGCACCGGCCCTGTGCTACGTGGCCGTGCTGATGTTGCGTGGCCTGGCCGAAATCGAATGGGACGATCTGACCGAAGCCGCCCCTGCCGCCATCACCGCCATCACCATGCCCTTCACGTTCTCCATTGCCCACGGCATTGCGTTTGGCTTCATCTCCTACGCCGCCATTAAGCTGCTGGCCGGCCGCGTGAAGGAGCTGCCACCGACGGTGGCGGTGATTGCGGTGGTGTTCGTTTTGAAGTTTGCGTTTCTCTAGACCGTCTCTAGAAGCTGGGGCGAGAAGCTCCCAGTGTCACGCGCACCAGCACAAACGCCAGCAGTGCAGAGATGGCGATGCCTGTCACCATCGGCAACGCGCTGCCATCAACAAACAGACCGACGAGTGCCATCACCACGGCCCCGGTGAGGAACTGCAGTGTGCCCATCAAGGCCGAGGCCGTGCCGGCAATGGGGCCGTGCTCCTCCAATGCCAGAACAGCCGTGGTGGGCATCACCAAGCCAAGGAATCCATAGCCGCCAAACAGCAGGGCCAGCAAGAGTTCCAGCCGGTCAACACCCAGCCCATAGCACGCCAGCAGCAGCAACATCAAGAGCGCATAGCCCGTTGCGGCCACCTTGACCACGGGCAGCAAGCCGAAGCGTCGCCCCAGCCGACCGGTCAGCTGCGACATGCCAATGAAGGAGGCCGCATTGGCCGCAAAAGCGATGCTGTACTGACGGGGCGACAGACCGTAATGGTCGATCAGTACAAAGGAGGAGTTCGCGAGGTAAACAAAGAAACTGGAAATGCCGAAAGCGCCAATGAACACCAGCCCCATGAAATGGCGATCACGCAACAGCGTAGCGTAACCGGCCAGCGCCTGCCGCCAGTTGCTGTGGATGCGCTGTTCGCGTGGACGTGTTTCCGTCATGCCCCACGCCACCAGGGCCAAGCCCATAAGGGCAGACGCGGTCATCACCCAGAAGGCACTGCGCCAGCCGCTCCACTCGATCAGCAGGCTGCCGGCCAACGGTGCCAGGATAGGCGACACGCTGAACACCAGCATGAGCAGCGACATCAGACGTACCGCGTCATGCCCGGTATGCAGATCGCGCACTACCGCGCGCGGCACCACCGAACAGGCGCAGGCGCCCAAGCCTTGCACAAAACGCATCGCCACCAACGCATGCACATCGGGCGACAGGGCACAACCAACGCTGCCGATCGCGAACAAAGCCAGACCGGCATACAGCGGCGGTTTGCGGCCGACCATGTCAGACAGCGGGCCATAGATGATCTGTCCGACACCCAGCGCGATGAAAAAGGCCATCAGACTGGCCTGCACAGCGCCGATGGAAGCCCCCAGACTTTGCCCAATCGAAGGCAACGCCGGCAGGTACATGTCGATGGCGAACGGGCCGATGGCCGAGAGCAGACCGAGGATGAGCGCGCCTCGCAGGAAACTGTTTTTCATCCGAGGATTGTGCTCCGGTCTTAGCGGGAAAACCTCTCGCAAGCCCCGGCCCACTCACCACGCCGATTCAGCGCATCGTCTGGTTGTATTGAAGCCCGACGGATGGCCGGCCCTGTGGCAGAAGTGACTCTGCACAAGAGGCAACGCTCAGCGGTACTGCTTCAGATAGACGCCTTCAAACCAGCGCTTGGCCCAGTGGAACAGACGACTGGGCGGCAGAATGAAGTTGCGCACCGGCGTACGCCACACCAGCGTACCTTGGCTGATGGCGTCGATGATGCAGATGAGTTCCACCTTGAAGGTGGCATCTGGCGTCTGGCCCCGCAACCCTGCCAGCACGTTTTGCGCCGCAGCAGCGGCCTGCAGGTCGGCCATGTGCGCTTGCTTGGGCATCCAGTCGGGGCCGGGGAAGCTGCCGGAGTCGCCCACCACATAGACGTGCTGTGCATCTTCGACGCGGCATAACGCGTCCGCCTTGAGCAGGCCGCCGGGCGAGCGCGTCAGCTCAGTCTGGTCAAACCACAGGTTGCCGGTCATGCCGGGCATGAAGAGGATCAGGTTGGCAGCAAACTCGCCGCCTTCGGTGACCACCTTGTCCGCCTCGAAGCGCACCATCTTGTGGCCCAGGTGGGTGCGGATGTTGCGTCGGGCCATCTCGTCCAGCAGGTGCTGCACAGCCTTGGGGCCGAGGCGGTTGCCCGGCTCCTTCGAGGGGTTGAAGAACACCAGCTCGAACTTGTCACGGCGCCCCTCGCGTTTGAGTTGTTCGTCAATGCCGAACAGGAACTCGAACATCGGCCCGCCGCGCACAGCACTGGGCTCGTTCGGATTGCCCGCAAAGCCAACGGCAATGGTGCCGCCCTGCATGGATCGCAGGCGGTCGCGAATCTGTTCCGCCGCAGCGATGCCCTCACACGGCGTGATCGCGTGCTCGATGCCCGGCAGCTTCTTGATGAAACGCCCACCGCTGGCAATCACCAGCGCGTCGTTCTGCACCTCGCCCGCCGTGGTGTCCACCACGCGGCCGCCTTCGCGCAGACCGGTCACCTCGGCGGCAAGATGGCGCACCTTCATGCGCGTGAAGAAATTGGCGAGTGGCACCACCAACTGCTCGCGCGTGCGCAGACCGCACGGAATCCAGATGATGCCCGGCAGGTAGTGCAATTCAGCGCGTGGCGCGATCAGGGTGATGTCAACGGTCTTGTCGCGCTGTCGGATCTCGCGTACGGTGGACAGGGCACCGAAGCCGGCGCCAATGATGGTGATGCGTTTGGGGGTGTTCATACTTCCATTCCTTATGGAGATTATCTTCCTCGTCGGCGCAATGGATTCAGCGTGTCACAGAGAACATCGCTTGGTGGCTGGCATCCTGGCTCGGAGCCAAGCCTCCGTCTCCCCTGGGAAAACTTGCATGCGGCATGGACGGGTGACTGCAACTGTCGTGTCAATCAGGCGCTTTGTAAACCAGTACCTTGAGCGAACGCTCAGCGGATACGCCAGCAAATACGGGCGGATTGGACACACGCTGCACAAACGCCAGTTGAGGGACCAACTCCTGTATCTGATCTTGCAGGAAGGCAAGCCCCAATTCCGACGCGGATAAACCACCTACTGCAACAACACGCTGAGACCTTTATTTATCTGCGCCACCCGCTATCGAATGTGTAGCGCCCTGGAAACCTCGTTCCTCGGCCAGCCATTGCAACAGCGGCACCGTCCCGGGTAGTACGGGTACCACCTGCACCGGCAACTGCTGCCAGGCGAACGACTGGTTCTCGCGCATCTGCAGTTCACCTTGCCAGTCGAACACCTTGCAGAAGTTCAACCGCACCAAGGCATGAGGATAGTCAACGACTTCCGACTTCCAAGGGTGCACTGCGCCGATGTGAATGCCGAGCTCTTCCTCCAGTTCACGCCGCAAGGCCTGGTCCACCGTTTCACCAGCTTCCAGTTTGCCGCCCGGGAACTCCCAGTAGCCCTCATAGACCTTGCCCTGGGGTCGCGACGTCAGAAGAAAACTGCCGTCGGGCTGGATCAGCACGCCAACAGCGACTTCTGTCACCGGCCGATCTGCGCCCCCTTCGCGAGGGCGGTCGGCATCAGCCATCAACGGCTGTTTTGTCATGCCGAAGCGTGCTTGCCCGCGTAGTCGCGGGCGAACTGGAAGGCCACCCGGCCGCTGCGCGAGCCGTGCTCCAGCGCCCATACCAGGGCCTCGGGTTTGGCGGCCTCGATGGCGGCGGCATCAACATTGAAGGACGACAGCCATTGCGCCACGATGGTCAGGTACTCGTCCTGGCTGAACGGGTAGAAGCTCACCCACAGACCAAAGCGCTCGGAGAGGGAGATCTTCTCCTCTACCACCTCGCCCGGATGGATTTCGCCATCGTCACTGGGCGCATAGCTGAGGTTGTCCTTCATGTACTCCGGCAACAGATGACGCCGGTTGCTGGTGACGTAAATCAGCACATTGGGCGTGGTGGCGGCCACCGAACCGTCGAGGATGGACTTGAGCGCCTTGTAGCCCGGCTCGCCCTCTTCGAAACTCAGGTCATCACAGAATACGATGAACTTCTCGGGTCGTTGCGATACCACCTCCACGAGATCCGGCAGATCGACCATATCGACCTTGTCGACCTCGATCAGACGCAACCCCTGCGCGGCATAGGTGTGCAGGCAAGCACGGATCAGGGATGACTTGCCGGTACCGCGGGCACCGGTCAGAAGCACGTTATTGGCCGGCAAGCCGCGCACGAACTGCTCGGTGTTGCGCTGGATCTTCTCTTTCTGCTGCTCAATTTCCTTCAGCTGATCCAGATGCATCGCACCCACATGGCGCACCGGCTCGATGACACCGTGGCCCGAACTGCGCTTGCGGTAGCGAAAGGCGATGGAGGCCGTCCAGTCGGGTTGGGCCAGCGGTTGCGGCAAGATCGACTCGATGCGCGCCATCAGTTGTTCGGCGCGTTCGATCAGACGTAAAAACTGCTCATTCATGTGAGATCAAAGGGGAAGTTCATCGGTGGACACCGTGGAACCGGCTTTGCCGGGCCACTGGTGTCGCCCCCTGGAGGGGGGTGGCGGAGCGACACGCAGTGTGCGCAGCCTGGGGGTGTTTCACGATCTGTAATCGGCGTTGATGGACACATAGTCGTGGCTGAGGTCGCAGGTCCAGACCGTATCCTCGGCCTGACCGCGGCCCAGCACCACCCGCACCGTGATCTCGCTTTGCTTCATCACGCGCTGGCCATCCTCCTCGCGGTAAGACGGGTTGCGCCCCCCCTGCACGGCCACGTGCACATCGTCCAGAAACAGATCGATACGACTTTGGTCCAGGTCAGCGATGCCGGCATAACCGACCGCCGCCAAGATGCGGCCAAGATTCGGGTCGCTGGCATAAAACGCCGTCTTCACCAGCGGTGAGTGTGCAATGGCATAGGCCACCTGTCGGCATTCATCAGCGGTCTTGCCGCCTCGCACCTGGATAGCGATGAATTTGGTTGCGCCTTCACCGTCGCGCACGATGGCTTGCGCCAGTTGGCGCGCCACCCCCAGCAGGGCCGCCTTGAGGGCCTGGCCTTCGGGGCTGGCCAGCGACTCGATCGGCGCATGCGCGGCCTTGTTGCTGGCAATGACGACGAAGGAATCGTTGGTGGAGGTATCGCCATCGACCGTGACGCGGTTGAACGACCCTTCAGCCAACTCGCGCGCCAGCTGCTGCATGACTGCCTGGCTGACACGCGCATCGGTGGCCATGAAACCGAGCATGGTCGCCATATTGGGCCGGATCATGCCGGCGCCCTTGCTGATGCCAGTCACGCTCACCGTGACGCCACCGATCACGACCTGCGCGCCAAAGGCCTTGGGCACGGTGTCGGTTGTCATGATGCCTTCGGCAGCACGCAACCAGTTGTCCTCGCGGGCATCGGCCAGCGCCGCCGGCAGACCGGCTTCGATACGCTCATGCGGCAGCGGCTCCATGATCACGCCGGTGGAAAACGGCAACACTTGTTCAGCGCGCAGATTCAAATGCTGGGCCAATGCGGCACAGGTGCTACGCGCCCGCGCCAGACCGTCTTGTCCGGTACCGGCATTGGCATTGCCGGTGTTGATGACCATGGCTCGAATGCCGCGTCCGGCGGACTGCTGCGCCAGGTGCTCGCGGCAGATCTGAACCGGTGCGGCACAGAAACGGTTCTGCGTGAAGACACCGGCCACCGAGGTGCCTTCGTCCAGCAGCACCACCGTCAGATCCTTGCGGTTGGCCTTGCGTACACCGGCTTCGGTCACGCCGATGCGCACACCGGCGATGGGCAGAAGTTCAGAAGCGTTGGGAGCGGACAGGTTGACGGGCATGGTGCAACTCGGAATTCAATAGGTTCAACTCAGCTTGCCGTGGCAATGCTTGTATTTCTTGCCGCTACCGCAAGGGCAGGGATCGTTGCGACCGACGCGCGGCATGGCAGCCACCTGCGTTGCAGCATCAACCGTGGTTTCCACATCACCCGTTTCGGTCGGCGCGGTATAGGTCACGTTGGTAATATGCTCGGCACGGCTTTCCAGTTCGTCCGCGGCTTCTTCAAGCTGCTCGCCCGACTGCACACGCACCGTCATCAGGACTCGGGTGACCTCATTCTTCACCGAATCCAGCAACTGACCAAACAACTCGAACGCCTCGCGCTTGTATTCCTGTTTGGGCTGCTTCTGCGCATAACCGCGCAGATGGATACCCTGACGCAGGTAATCCAAGGCGCTCAGGTGCTCACGCCAATGGGTATCGATGCTTTGCAGCAAGACGACGCGCTCGAACTGGGTGAAGTTCTCGGCCCCGATCTGGGCCAGCTTGGCGTCAAATGCGACGTTGCCGGCGGCCAATACTTTCTCAAGGATGTCTTCGTCGGTAATGGCACTGGCATCCTGCACCAGTTGGCGCAAGGGCAACTCGATCTGCCACTCGTCGTGCAGCACCTTTTCCAGCCCGGCAATATCCCACTGCTCTTCCACCGATTCCGGCGGCACATGCTGGTGCACGAGGTCGGTGAAACAGCCTTCACGCAGTGAGGCGATCTGTGCCGACAGGTCGGCGGCATCCAGAATGGCATTGCGCTGTTGGTAGATCACCTTGCGCTGGTCGTTGGATACATCGTCGTATTCAAGCAGCTGCTTGCGGATATCGAAGTTGCGTGCCTCGACCTTGCGCTGCGCGCTTTCGATGCTGCGCGTCACGATACCGGCTTCGATGGCCTCGCCGTCGGGCATCTTGAGCCGGTCCATGATGGCGCGCACCCGATCGCCAGCGAAGATACGCATCAGCGCATCGTCCAGACTCAGGTAGAAGCGTGAAGAACCCGGATCACCCTGCCGACCGGAGCGGCCGCGCAGCTGGTTGTCAATGCGGCGCGACTCATGGCGTTCGGTGGCGATGATGCGCAAACCGCCCAGTGCCTTGACCTTCTCATGGTCCTCGTTCCACTGTGCACGCAGTGCCGCCACCTGCTTTGCCTTGGCCGAATCATCCAGAGCGGCGTCGGTTTCAATCGCCTCGATCGACTTCTCGATGTTGCCGCCCAGCACGATATCGGTACCGCGTCCGGCCATGTTGGTAGCAATCGTGATCACACCGGGCCGGCCAGCCTGCGCAATGATGTCGGCTTCTCGCGCATGCTGCTTGGCATTGAGCACCTGGTGCGGCAGTTTTTCCTTCTGCAGCAGTTCGGCGATGTACTCTGAATTCTCGATCGAGGTCGTGCCCACCAGCACCGGCTGGCCGCGCTCATGGCACTCCCGGATATCCTTGATCGCCGCCTCGTACTTTTCGCGCGTGGTCTTGTAGACACGGTCGAGCTGGTCGTCACGCCGGCTCGGGCGGTTCGGCGGGATGATCACGGTTTCCAGACCGTAGATCTCCTGGAACTCGTAGGCTTCGGTATCGGCCGTGCCCGTCATGCCGGCCAGCTTGTTGTACAGGCGGAAGTAGTTCTGGAAGGTGATGGAGGCCAGTGTCTGGTTCTCGGCCTGGATGGCCACGCCTTCCTTGGCTTCCACCGCCTGGTGCAAGCCATCGCTCCAGCGTCGGCCCGTCATCAGACGACCGGTAAATTCATCAACGATGACAATCTCGCCGTTCTGCACCACGTAATGCTGGTCGCGGTGGTACAGATTGTTGGCTCGCAAGGCAGCATACAGGTGATGCATCAGCGAGATGTTGGCCGGATCGTAGAGGCTGGCGCCCTCGGGCAGCAAGCCCGCCTGACTGAGAATGCGCTCGGCATTCTCATGGCCCTGCTCGGTCAGAAAGACCTGATGACTTTTCTCGTCCAGCGTGAAGTCACCTGGTTTGGTCACGCCTTCGCCGGTGCGCGGGTCCGCTTCACCTTCCTGACGTGTGAGCGCGGGCACCACCTTGTTGATGGCGACATACAGCGCCGTGTGATCCTCGGCCTGGCCACTGATGATGAGCGGCGTGCGCGCCTCGTCGATCAGGATGGAGTCGACCTCATCGACGATGGCGTAGTTCAGGCCGCGCTGCACCCGGTCTGCCACCTCGTACACCATGTTGTCACGCAGGTAGTCGAAGCCGTATTCGTTATTGGTGCCGTACGTGATGTCGGCCTGGTAGGCAGCCTGCTTGTCTTCACGCGGCATCTGCGGCAGGTTGATGCCGACTGACAAGCCCAGGAAGTTGTAGAGCTTGCCCATCCACTGCGCATCGCGGTTGGCCAGGTAATCGTTGACCGTCACCACATGCACGCCCTGCCCGCCCAGCGCGTTGAGATAGACCGGCAGCGTGGCCGTCAGCGTCTTGCCTTCGCCCGTTCGCATTTCCGCAATCTTGCCCTGGTGCAAGGCAATGCCGCCGATCAGCTGGGCATCGAAATGCCGCATCTTCATGACACGCTTGGAGCCCTCGCGCACCACGGCAAATGCCTCCGGCAGCAAGGCATCGAGCGCTTCCCCCTTGGCAACCCGGTCGCGGAACTCCTGGGTCTTGCCGCGCAGTTCGTCATCGTTCAGTTTTTCAAACTGCGGCTCCAGCGCATTGATGCGGGCCACGACGGTGCGGTACTGCTTGAGCAGCCGGTCGTTGCGGCTGCCAAAAATTTTGGTGAGGATGTTGGTGACCATGAATGCCCTACCGGCCTGCTAGCCTGGATGCGTCAGCAGGACAGTGCAATCCTTTTCAATCAAGATAAAACGAGTCGCTCCCTACCGGCCAGCCGCTTTCGCGGCCCGCCAAGCAATGGAAAGACCAAGTCCTTGATTCTACCTTTGCACCGCGCCCGGCTGGGGAGCCGGGGCAGTCGTCGGCGCTGGTGCGGCTGCGACCGGAGCAACAGGCGCCGGGCGCGCCACTGTAGGCTGCGCCGGCGTGACGGCGGCCGCCGGCTGCGGTGCAGGCGCCGCTACGGTAGCCGGCGCCATTGCCAGCTGCTGGACCGGCAGATTACGGCCGGCCGTCAGGAATTTTTGCGGGTCCTGCGGCACGCCACGTACCAGTACTTCGAAATGCAAGTGCGGCCCGGTCGAACGCCCGGTGCTACCGACATCGGCAATCCGCTGTCCACGCTTGATCAGGTCGCCCTTCTTGACATAGGCTCTTGATGTGTGAGCATAACGAGTCATGAGGTCCTTGCCATGATCGACTTCGATCATGTTGCCGTATTCGGGGTGAAACTCCTGGGTCACCACCACGCCGCCAGCTGCCGCCAGAATAGGTGTGCCCGTATTGGCTTGAAAGTCGAGGCCGGTATGCAGCGCTGAGCGTCCCGTGAACGGATCAATGCGCCAGCCGAAACTGGAGCCAAGGCTCCCTGTTACCGGCTGCTGCGTGGGCACCATCATGGTCCGAACTTTCTGCTCAAACAGACGGGACTCCACGACGGCCATCAGATCGGCACGCTGATCGGTCAGTCGGTCCAGATCAGCCAAGGTCGTGTTCAGTTCTTCCATGGTCAGAGGCCGCCCCGACACCAGTGCGCCGCCTTGGCCCGGCTTGATCTTGATGTCATTGGGATTGATACCTGCCAGACCCGAAACGCGCTCACCCAGGGATTCGAGCTGCATCATCTTGGCCTGCATCTCACCGAGACGTTTGGCCATCACATCCAGGTTTTCGCGCATGAAACGGTCGCGCTGCGCAAATTCATCCTTGATCACCAATCTGACCAGGGTTCCAACCACCGGCCAGCCTTCACGCGCACCCTTGAGAAAAACCCAGTGGTACAGACCGGCTGCGACCAGCATCAAGGTGAAGGACAACGCCAGCACCGTGGCAAGGAGCTTGGTTCCGCTCAGATAAATGGCGCGACTCTTGGCCAGCCAGGCATCCGTGATAATCAAATGCATTCGTCTCTCCGCTCAACCCAACGCCATGAACCGACGCCACCATCCTGTGACCCTGCTACAGGCCACACAGGATTCCCCCACCCTGGCCAGACTGACCGAGCTGACCCGGGATTCGTCGGCACGGCTCAAGGCCATTGAGCCATTGATCCCCGGCCCTTTGCGTTCGGCCATTCAGGCCGGGCCGATCGATGGGTCGGTCTGGTGCCTGATCGTCAGCAGCAACGCGGTTGCCGCCAAGATCCGGCAGTTCCTGCCCGCACTGGAAGCCCAGTTGCGTGCCAAAGGTTGGGAGATTACCTCAATTCGGCTCAAGGTCCAAATTTCCCGCGATCGCTGAATGCGGATGCGTGAAGGGAGCAGGCGAGGAAAAAAAGATGGTGCCGATTGTCGGATTCGAACTGACGACCTACCGCTTACAAGGCGGGTGCTCTACCAACTGAGCTAAATCGGCACGGGTTTTATTCTACCGCGGTCTCGCCACGCGACGAGTCCAAAAGCGCTACTTGACCCGCTTGAGCGCCGGCCGAGTTCCACTCGGCGGCCGAGGAGGCTCGGGGGCATCGCTGCTGCGCTCCGAGTCGACGCGCGTCAGCTGAACCGGCTTGGCTTCAGGCTCAGGTTTGGCCGGCAATTCTGCCCCAACCTCGGTCGCCTGCGCCACGTCGGCACCGGTCTCTTCCAGCGGGAACGCCATGCCTTGACCGTTCTCACGCGCGTAGATGGCAATCACACGCCCGACCGGCACCATGATGTCGCGCGCCGTCCCGGCGAAACGGGCCTTGAACTCGATGAACTCATTGCCCAGCTTGAGCGAACTGGTCGCATCCATGCTGACATTGAGCACAATCTCGCCGTTCTTCACATACTCACGCGGCACCTGCACGGTCTCGTCGACCCGCACCGCCACATAAGGCGTGAAGCCATTGTCGGTGCACCATTCGTAAAGGGCACGGATCAGGTAAGGACGGGTCGACGTTGCGCTCGGAGCATTCATCATGGAACAGCGACCAGGTGTCTTACTTGCGCATCACTTTTTCAGACGGCGTCAGCGCTTCAATATAGGCCGGGCGCGAGAAGATGCGCTCTGCGTACTTGAGCAGCGGCGCGGCGTTCTTGCTCAGTTCGATGCCGTAGTAGTCGAGGCGCCACAGCAGCGGGGCAATGGCCACATCGAGCATGGAGAAGTTTTCGCCCAGCATGTACTTGTTCTTCAGGAACACCGGGGCCAGTTGCGTCAGACGGTCACGGATGTGGGAGCGCGCTTTTTCCAGGGCCTTTTCATTGCCTTTGGAAGCACGGGACTCCAGTGTCGAGACGTGGACGAACAGTTCCTTCTCGAAATTGAGCAGGAACAGACGCACGCGCGCGCGGTCCACCGGGTCGCCAGGCATCAGCTGCGGATGCGGGAAGCGCTCGTCGATGTACTCGTTGATGATGTTCGACTCGTACAGGATCAGGTCACGCTCCACCAGGATCGGCACCTGGCCGTAGGGGTTCATGACGTTGATGTCTTCCGGCTTGTTGTATAGATCGACATCGCGGATCTCGAAATCCATCCCTTTTTCGAACAGGACGAAACGGCAGCGGTGGGAGAAAGGGCAGGTCGTGCCCGAATACAGCACCATCATGGTGGGAGGCTCCTAAAAATCAAAACCTAGTTTCAGCGGAGACTAACTTGCATTCAAGTCAGGTCGAAACTAAAAGAGTGGGCTGCATTGTCGCAAACCCACTCTATAAATAGCAAGTTTTGCACCACTCTGGTGCAAAACAAGTTAAGGATGGCGGCTTACTTGACGTCTTTCCAGTACGCGGCATTAAGGCGCCAAGCGATCACGGTAAACATCAGCAGGAACAGCAAGACCCAGACGCCCACGCGAACACGGGTGTTCTGGGCCGGTTCGCCCATCCATTGCAGGAAGTTCACCAGATCGCCAATGGCTTGATCATACTGGAGCGGCGTCATGGTGCCCGGCGTGACCTGCTCCCAACCCTTGAAGACCTGCACATCGTGGCCGTGTTCTTGCTTAGTCTCGTAGACCGGGCGGCGCTTGCCCTGCAACTCCCACAGTGCATGCGGCATGCCAACGCTCGGGAAGACCAGATTGTTCCAGCCGGTGGCTTTGGTCTCGTCCACATAGAAAGTACGCAAGAAGGTGTAGAGGTAGTCAGCACCCGTGCCGCCATGACCGGCACGCGAACGTGCAATCACAGTCAGATCAGGCGGGTTGGCGCCAAACCACTCCTTGGCCTGCTTCGGATCGATGGCCGACTTCATGGTCTCGCCAACCTTGTCGGTCGTGAACAGCAGGTTGTCCTTGATCTGTTCATTGGTGAAACCGATGTCCTGCAGGCGGTTGTAGCGCATGAAGGCGGCCGAATGGCAGCTCAGGCAATAGTTGACGAACAGCTTGGCGCCGTTTTGCAGCGACGCCGTGTCGCTGGTGTTGACGGGCGCCTTGTCCCAGGAGATACCACCGCCACTGGCAGCGTGGGCACCGCTGAGCAGACCAAGTGCCGTGATCAGGCCGAGAATGAGTTTCTTCATTTTTTGTTATCTCCAGCTCAGTGGGCAGCAAAGATGACGCGGTCAGGCACGGGCTTGGGTTGGCCGATACGGCTCCACCACGGCATCAGGAGGAAGAAGGCAAAGTAGCCAAGGGTGAACAACTGAGAAACACGTTGGGCAATGTCCTGTCCCCACAAGTTACCCCAGACGCCGGGAGCCTGGATACCCAAATAACCCAGGATCATGAACATGAACACAAAGACACCGTACATGTACTTGTGCCAGTCCGGACGGTAGCGGATCGACTTGACCGGGCTGTTGTCCAGCCAGGGCAGGAAGAACAGGATGACAACAGCACCGCCCATCACCACCACGCCCCAGAACTTGGCATCGATCGCCAGCATCAGAGCCGTTGCCACCACGGCACCACCCAGCACCACTGCCTTGAACAGCGAGGACAGCTTGAGCTTGACCGCAGCCAGAACGGCGGCGAGCAGCACGCAGGCAATCAGCGCATACATCATCTCGCTGGTGATGGCACGCAGCATGGAATAGAACGGCGTGAAGTACCAGACCGGGGCGATGTGCGCAGGCGTCTGCAGCGGATCGGCCGGAATGAAGTTGTTGTACTCAAGGAAGTAACCACCGAACTCGGGCGCGAAGAAGATGATGGCAGTGAACACCATCAGGAACACGCTGACACCAAAGATGTCATGCACCGTGTAGTAGGGGTGGAAAGGCACGCCGTCCAGCGGGTGGCCTTGGGCATCCTTCGGGGCGTTCGGGCCTTTGATCTCGATGCCATCCGGGTTGTTGGAGCCGACATCATGCAGCGCGAACAGGTGCGCCACCACCAAGCCCAGCAGCACCAGCGGCACGGCGATCACGTGGAAACTGAAGAAGCGGTTCAGCGTTGCGTCACCCACCACAAAATCGCCACGGATCAGCAGGGCCAGATCGGGACCGACGAAGGGAATGGCGGCAAACAGGTTCACGATCACCTGGGCGCCCCAATAGCTCATCTGACCCCAGGGCAGCAGGTAACCCATGAAGGCCTCGGCCATCAGACACAGGAAGATCGCGCAGCCGAAGATCCAGACCAGTTCGCGCGGCTTGCGGTAGCTGCCGTAGATCAGGCCGCGGAACATGTGCAGGTAAACCACGACAAAGAAGGCGGAAGCACCCGTGGAGTGCATGTAGCGGATCAGCCAGCCCCAGGGCACATCACGCATGATGTACTCGACCGAGCCGAAGGCCAGGGCTGCATCCGGCTTGTAGTGCATGACCAGAAAGATGCCGGTCACGATCTGGATCACCAGCACCAGCATGGCCAGCGAGCCGAAGATGTACCAGAAATTGAAATTTTTCGGTGCGTAGTACTCCGACATGTGAACCCGGTAAGCCGAGAACATCGTCGGGAACCGGTTCTCGAACCAGTTCGTAAGCTTGGCGCCCGCGGAGGCGTTGGGCGAGATTTCCTTGAATTCAGCCATGTTCGTCTTCCTCAAGCCTTCTTGTCTTCACCGATCAGCAGCTTGCTGTCGGACAGGTACATGTGGGGCGGCACTTCGAGGTTGTCCGGTGCCGGTTTGTTCTTGAACACGCGACCCGCCATGTCGAAAGTGGAGCCGTGGCAGGGGCAGAGGAAGCCTCCTTGCCAGTCATCGGGCAAGGAGGGCTGGGGGCCGGGTTGAAACTTGTCACTCGGCGAACAACCGAGGTGTGAGCAAATTCCCACACCCACGAACAACTCCGGCTTGATCGAGCGGTGACGGTTCTTGGCGTATTCGGGCGTCGGATAGGCCTTGCGATCCGAGTTCGGATCAGCCAGCTGGTTCTCGGTCTTCTCGAGGGCAGCCAACTGCTCGGGCGTGCGCTTGACGATCCACACCGGCTTGCCGCGCCACTCCACCGTGACCTTTTCGCCCGGCTTGAGAGCAGAAATATCCACCTCGACGGCCGCGCCGGCCGCCTTGGCCTTTTCCGACGGCTGGAAGGTGCTGACGAAAGGAATGGCGGCTGCAACGCCACCCACAGTACCAGCACAACCGGTGGCAATCAGCCAAGTCCGTTTGCTGGGGTCCATCTGACTTTTATCGGCAAGCGTGTCGCTCATGGGAATCCTCAATGAAACAACGGGATTTGTTTATGTGACCGTTCTGAGATCAACTGGCGATTGTAGCCGAGCCTCCAGCGCCAATTTACGCGCTGCCGTCCCGCCCGGCAAGCAAATGGCGCGCCATCTGGATGGCCTCGATCAGACTGGCGGCATCGGCCCGGCCCGTGCCGGCAATGTCGAACGCGGTGCCATGGTCCGGACTGGTGCGTACCAACGGCAGCCCCAGCGTCACGTTGACACCCTTGTCCACCCCGAGGTACTTCACCGGAATCAGGCCCTGGTCGTGGTACATGGCCACCACCACATCGAACTCGCCCGGTTGCCCGCCCTGGGCCCGGGCACGCATGAACACCGTGTCCGGCGCCAGCGGGCCATGCACATCCAGCCCCTCGGCACGTGCCTGTGCCAGGGCTGGCGCGATGATCTCGATCTCCTCGCGGCCGAACAGCCCCCCTTCGCCGGCATGCGGGTTCAGGCCCGCCACGCCGATACGCGGCGCACGCCCCAGCACCGGCCGCAGCGCGGCATGCGTGATGCGCACCGTCTGCAACACATTGTCATGGGTGACGGCATTGATCGCCTGGCGCAGCGACACATGGATGCTGACCAGCACCGTGCGCAGCTCGTCATTGGCCAGCATCATGCGCACCGGCAGCTCAGCTGCGGTCTTGCCCTGGTACGCTGCTGCTTCGGCCTGCAACAGCTCGGTGTGGCCGGGAAAGGCATCAAAAGGTGCCCCGGCTGCCGACAGCGCCTCCTTGTGCAGCGGCGCCGTCACCAGGCCGGCAATCTCGCCGCGCAAGGCTGCCTGCGCCGCCCACACCACACAGCGGCCAGCCAGCCGCCCGGCCTCGGCGCTGATGTGGCCAAAGGGCACCGGTGCCGCCAGCGCCTCGACTTGCAGCACCGGCAGACTCCCGGGCGGTGCCACCAGCGTCTCGGTGGCGCTGTCCAGCAACACCAGCGGCTGGGCAAGCTCACCCTCGCGCCGGATCAACTGGGTAGCGCGCCGTAGCGTGGCGACATCGCCGACCACGAAACAGCCACGCGTCACCTCCGGTGCATCACGAAAGGCCTTGGCAATGATTTCCGGGCCGATGCCGGCAGCATCGCCCATGGTGATGGCAAGGGGTTTGCGCATGAGATCAGGCGGGGTTGTCGATCTCGATGAATTCATGGGTCAACCCCAACTGCGCCGCCACATGCGCAGCGACCGCCGGTGCGCCATAGCGCTCGCTCGCATGGTGGCCGCAGGCCAGATAAGCCACGCCGCACTCACGCGCATAGTGCGCCTGCGGCTCGGAAATCTCGCCGGTGATGAAGGCATCGGCCCCGGCGGCAATCGCCGCCTCGAAATAACCCTGCGCCCCACCCGTGCACCACGCTATGTTTTTAATAGCGGATGGCGCAGCATTGACAAGGGTTACCTGCCGATTTAATGCCTGACCCACATGAGACGCCAACTCGTCGGCGGTCGCAAAACCGCCACCTTGCGCGCGTTCGCCCAGGAAACCGAGCTCCTGTTCGCCAAAGCGCGTATCGGCCCGCAGCCCCAGCTTCAGCCCGAGCTGGGCGTTGTTGCCAAGTTCGGGGTGCGCATCAAGCGGCAGATGGTAGGCGAACAGATTGATGTCGTGCGCCAGCAGCAGGGACAGACGCTGTTTCATCCAGCCGGTCACCCGACCATCCTGGCCGCGCCAGAACAGGCCGTGGTGCACGAAGATGGCATCAGCCTGCGCGGCAATGGCGGCCTCGATCAAGGCGCGGCTGGCGGTGACGCCCGAGACGATCTTTCGGATCTCGGAGCGCCCCTCGACTTGCAGGCCATTGGGACCGTAATCGCGAAAGCGCTCGGGCTGCAGCAAGGCATCGAAGGCCTGGAGGAGCTGATGGCGGTCTGTCATGGCGGTGATTGTCGGTCAGATTGATGGCTGGCCGGGTTTTTGCACCTCCAGATCGCTGTCGCAGCCCTGACCGGCGGCGATCCAGCGGCGAGCCAGGCGGCTCAGCAGCAGCGCCATGGCCGGCGCCAGCCAGCGCAGGCCCGACGGCAGTGCCTGGCGTGACACGGCCATCCCGTCCATCATGGCGCCGCAGCGGTATTGGTTCATCGTCCCATCCCAGCGCACGGCCGCGCAGGCCCCCACCCGCCGGTGCGACAGCAGCATCCCCAGCGGGCAGGGCTCGCTCAGGCAACAGATACCGCAACCGTTGCAGGGCGCCCCGCGCTCAGGCTTGGCGGCAGCTTCGGGCTGAATATGAATGATCTGCGACGTCTTCACAGGCAGCACTCTACAATTTCCTCATGAAACGATTCTGGTTGCTGTTTTCCCAGGCGGTCACCGTCCTGCTGGCCGTCTACTTCGTGGTGCTGACCCTCAAGCCGGACTGGCTGGGCAAAGCCGTCTCGCTTTCGGCAGGTGTTGCCCTGCTGGAAGCGCCAGCCAGCCCGCCGGGCGCGGTACCGGCCGGCAGCTTCCGCGGTGCGGCGCAAAAAGCCTCGGCGGCCGTGGTGAGCATCAGTACCAGCAAGGCACCGAAGAACCACCCGAACAGCAACGACCCCTGGTTCCGCTTCTTCTTCGGTGACCAGGACAATGAACCGCAGGTCGGCCTGGGCAGCGGCGTCATCGTCAGCCCCAACGGTTATGTGCTGACCAACAACCACGTGGTGGACGGTGCCGATGAGATTGAGATCATCCTCAACGACAACCGCCAAGCCCGCGCCAAGGTGATCGGCACCGACCCCGACAGCGACCTCGCCGTGCTCAAGATCGAACTCGACCGACTGCCCGTGATCGTGCTCGGCAACGCCGACAACGTCCAGGTGGGCGACCAGGTGCTGGCCATCGGCAACCCCTTCGGAGTCGGTCAGACCGTGACCAGCGGCATCGTCAGCGCGCTGGGGCGCAACCAGCTCGGCATCAACACCTTTGAGAACTTCATCCAGACCGATGCCGCCATCAACCCCGGCAACTCTGGTGGTGCACTCGTCGATACCAATGGCAACCTGCTGGGCATCAACACGGCCATCTACTCGCGTTCGGGTGGCAACATGGGCATTGGCTTCGCCATTCCGGTCTCGACAGCCAAGCAGGTGCTGGAAAGCATCGTCAAGGAGGGCCAGGTGACACGCGGCTGGATCGGGGTCGAGCCGAGTGAACTGTCCCCCGAGCTGGCCGAGACCTTCGGCATCAAGGCCAATCAGGGCGTGATCATCACCGGTGTGTTGCAGAACGGTCCGGCGGCGCAGTCTGGCATCCGCCCCGGCGATGTGATCACCGGCGTAGCCGGCAAGCCGGTGCACAACGTCTCGGAATTGCTCTCCAGCGTGGCCGCCCTCAAGCCGGGCAGTCCCGCCAAATTCAGCCTGCAACGCCAGAACAACCCACTGGAACTCGACGTGGTACCGGGGGTGCGGCCGAAACCGCGCCGGATTCAGCAGTAGACCGAAAAACCCGTCGCCGGAAGCGGGCCCTCAGGCGATCAGGCCTGCGGCGCCTCGGCGTCTTCGGCCTCGGGCGCCTTGGTGTGCTTGATGAAGATCTGGGCCGCCCACAGGCCCAACTCGTACAGCAGGACCATCGGGATGGCCAGTGCCAGTTGTGACACCACGTCCGGCGGCGTCACGATGGCGGCAATGATGAAAGCCAGCACCACGAAGTAGCCGCGGAATTCCTTGAGTTTCTGCACGCTGACAATGCCCATGCGCGCCAGCACGATCACCACGATCGGCACCTCGAACGCCAGACCGAAGGCCAGGAACATGGTCATCACGAAACTCAGATACGCCTCGATATCCGGCGCGGCGGTGATGCTCTTGGGCGCAAAACTCTGGATGAAGGCGAACACCTGGCCGAAGACGAAGAAGTAGCAAAAGGCCACGCCAATGAAGAACAAGATGGAGCTGGAAATCACCAGCGGCAACACCAGCTTTTTCTCATGGGTATAAAGGCCGGGCGCCACAAAGGCCCAGGCCTGGTACAGGATGACCGGCAAGGCCACCAGGAAGGCCGCCATCAGCATGATCTTGAGCGGCACCATGAAGGGCGAGATCACCGAGGTGGCGATCAGCGTAGCCCCCTTGGGCAGATGCGCCACCAGCGGCGCGGCCAGGATGTCGTACAGCGCCGCCGGGCCCGGATAAAGCGACAGCACGGCCGTGACGATCGCCATCGCGATCATGGACTTGACGAGACGGTCGCGCAGCTCCATCAGGTGCTGCACAAAGGGCTGCTCGGTCCCTGCCAATTCGTCGTCTTTGGATTGATCGTCTGCCATGGGAGTGCTTGTTCGGTACGCGGAGGACAACCGGTCCACGACCGGCCTCAGCCCTTATGAATTTTGAATGCCTGGCCTAGGTCAGCTCAGCCTCTGCGGCCGGTAGCGGGCGACCCGCGCCGCACCGGACAGGGCCCGGGTACGGACGCCATGGCGCGCCTTGTACCAGACCGGCGTGGCGCCACGCTTGAGACGCCAGTTCTTGCCGGGATGCTTGTACTCGGGGGTGTCGCTCAACGGTGGCACGTCCAGACCCGTTGCATCCAGGCCCGAAGTGGCTTCGCTCCAGCTCTTTTCGAAATCGCTGCTGGTGGTCTGGATCGAGCTCTCGACATCGCGTGCCGCCCCTTCGACCGTGTCCTTCATCTTCTTGAGCTCGTCGAGCTCCATGGACCGGTTGACCTCGGCCTTGACATCGGCGACATAACGCTGCGCCTTGCCCAGCAAGGTGCCAACGGTACGGGCCACGCGCGGCAGCTTCTCCGGCCCGATGACAATGAGTGCCACCGCGCCGATCAGCGCCATTTTGGAAATACCGAGATCGATCATGTCTGCCTAGGCGGCAATCAGGACTTGGTCTTGGCTTCGACGTCGATGGTGGTCTTGTCCGCAGCCGGAGCAGCCACTTGGGCGGCAGGTGCAGCCGGCTTTTCCTCAGCGGAAGTGCCGTCCTTCATGCCGTCCTTGAAACCCTTGACGGCGCCACCGAGGTCACTGCCCAGATTTTTGAGCTTCTTGGTGCCGAACACCATGACCACGATCAGCAGCACGATCAGCCAGTGCCAAATAGAAAACGAACCCATATATCACTCCTCAGGAATTAACTGATTCTAATCTTCACGGCGGACGACCGCACGGCCGAACCCGAATTAGCCCTTGAGCCAGGGGCGCGGCCCGCCGATGACATGCACGTGCAGGTGATGAACCTCCTGCCCACCATCGTCACCCGTGTTGCAGACGATGCGAAAGCCACCTTCCGGATAGGGGCGGCAGCCCTCCTGCATGGCCAGCTTCGGCGCCAGCACCATCATGCGCCCGAGCAGTGCAGCATGTTCCGTGCCTGTCTGCGCCAGGGATGGAATGTGCAGCTTGGGCACCATGAGGAAATGCACCGGCGCCCAGGGATGGATGTCGTGGAAGACGAAGATGTCCTCGTCCTCGTAGACCTTTTTCGAAGGAATCTGGCCTGCAATGATCTTGCAGAAAATGCAGTTCGGATCGCTGTGGTGCACGGCTGTCATGCAGAAAACTCCATCGGAAGACCCTTGTTCATGTTCATCATGCCGCTGACGATGCGGTAGAGAAACCAGACCGAGATGGCGAGCCAGGCCATCCAGCCCGGCACGACAAAAAAGAACCACAGCGGCGCCGTCAGCACATACAGTGCGGCCGCGATCAGCACGGTACGAATGCGCCAGCGGAAATGCGAGGCATGCCAAGTGCCTTCTGCATCCGGGCGCTTGACCAGGTCGAGCACCAACGCCACGATCAGCAGCACCGTGCTGATCTGCGCGCCGGGCACCAGGGCACTGACAGCCACGATCAGGTGCAGCACATAGCTGACCGTCCCCAGCGTGGTGAGGGACTGCAGCCGCTCCGCTTCGCTCCGATCCGGGTTCTGGCTCACTGCTCGCCACCCTCGCGCGCCAGCACCTTGCGCAGCGCCTTTTCCTCGATGCCGCTGGTGCCCTCGCGGCGCTCCAGTTCGGCGATCACGTCCGCCGGCTTCAGGCCGTAATGCGCCAAGGCAATCATGGAATGAAACCAGAGGTCGGCCACCTCGTAGAGGATCTTGCTGCGATCGCCGCCGTGGTCGGCATCCTTGGCCGCCATCACGACTTCCGTGGCCTCCTCGCCGATCTTCTTCAAGAAAGCATCCGGCCCCTTGTGCAGCAGGCGGGCCACATAGCTTTTCTCGGGATCACCGCCGTTGGCAGGCAGGCGGCTCTCGACCACGGCCGCCAGGCGGGCCAGGGCATCGACGGAATTCGTACGCGTATCGGGCATGGTCGTTATTTGTAGATGGTTTCGGGGTCTTTCAAGACCGGGTCAACGGCCTGCCAGGCGCCATTTTTGTAGACACTGAAAAAGCAGCTGTGGCGCCCGGTGTGGCAGGCAATACCAGGTTCATGGCCGAGCTGGCTCACCTTGAGCAGTACCACGTCGTTGTCGCAGTCCAGGCGAATCTCATGCACCGTCTGCACGTGGCCGGACTCCTCGCCCTTGAACCACAACTTGCCGCGCGAGCGACTGAAATAGACGGCGCGGCCGAGCTCGGCCGTCTTCTGCAGCGCCTCGCGGTTCATCCAGGCAAACATCAGGACATCGTTGCTGCCCTGCTCCTGCGCGATCACCGGCACCAGGCCCTGCGCATCCCATTTCACTTCGTCCAACCAGTTCATGGCGTTATTGTCACCGGATTTGAGGTTCGAGTCGCCGCCGGGCCGCCCCAAGGCGACTCCGGCCCCCTCGGGGGGGCAGCGGCCACACGAAGTGGGCAAGCGTGGGGGCACTAGGCCTTGGCTTCGATGCGCACCGGAATACCGGCCGCGGCCATGCGCGCCTTGGCCTGGGCAATGGTGTACTCGCCGTAGTGGAAGATGCTGGCAGCCAGCACCGCGTCGGCACCGCCGACCTTGATACCGTCGACCAGGTGATCGAGGTTGCCGACGCCACCCGAGGCGATCACCGGCACGCTGACTGCATCGCTGACGGCACGCGTGAGTTCCAGGTCGAAGCCGGATTTGGTGCCGTCGCGGTCCATGCTGGTGAGCAGGATCTCGCCGGCGCCATGCTCAGCCATCTGGCGCGCCCAGGCCACGGCATCCAGCCCGGTGTTCTTGCGGCCACCGTGGCTGTAGACGTCCCAGCCCTCACCGCGTGCCAACACCTCGTCACCATGGCGGCGTTTGGCATCGATGGCCACCACGATGCACTGGGCGCCGTACTTGTGCGAAGCGTCGCGAATCACCTGCGGGTTGGCGATGGCCGCCGAGTTGAAGCTGGTCTTGTCGGCGCCGGCATTGAGCAGACGGCGCACGTCCTCGACCGTGCGCACACCACCGCCCACCGTCAGCGGAATGAAGACCTTGGAGGCCACCGCTTCGATGATGTGCAGGATCAGGTCGCGCCCGTCACTGGTGGCGGTGATGTCGAGGAAGGTCAACTCGTCGGCGCCCTGGTCGTTGTAGCGGGCAGCGATCTCCACCGGATCGCCGGCATCGCGCAATTCAACAAAGTTGACGCCTTTGACGACGCGACCACCGGTCACGTCCAGGCAGGGGATGATTCTCTTGGCCAGCACGCAGACTACTTTCAGGCGCTGAGTTCGTCGGCCCGGACCTGGGCCGCCTGGAAGTCGAGATCGCCGGTGTAGATGGCGCGGCCGCAGATCACGCCCTCGATGCCCTCGTCCTCCACCGCGCACAGCGCTTCGATGTCGGCCATGTTGCTCAGACCGCCGGAGGCGATGACGGGAATGGTCAGCGCCTGCGCCAGACGGACCGTGGCCTCGATGTTGATGCCCGAGAGCATGCCGTCGCGGCCGATGTCGGTGTAGATGATGGATTCGACGCCGTAGTCCTCGAACTTCTTGCCCAGGTCCACCACTTCGTGACGCGTCAGCTTGCTCCAGCCGTCGGTCGCCACCTTGCCGTCCTTGGCATCCAGGCCGACGATGATGTGGCCGCCGAAGGCGGTGCAGGCGTCCTGCAGGAAACCCGGGTTCTTGACCGCGGCGGTGCCGATGATGACGTAGCGCAGGCCGGCATCCAGGTAACGCTCGATGGTGTCGAGGTCGCGGATGCCACCGCCGAGCTGCACGTCGATTTCGCTGCCGACTTCCTTGAGGATGCTGCGGATGGCCAATTCGTTCTTGGGTTGGCCAGCAAAGGCGCCATTGAGGTCCACCAGGTGCAGGCGGCGTGCGCCCTTGTTCACCCAGCTGCGCGCCATGAGGGCCGGATTTTCACCAAAGGTGGTGGATTGATCCATGTCGCCCTGCTTGAGGCGCACGCAATGACCGTCTTTCAAATCGATGGCAGGAATTAAAAGCATGGTGCTTCAAAAAAGAATAGGGCTAGGGATTCAGCCGGGACAAAGGGAAATGGGTCAGGGCTTCCAGGAGAGGAAGTTGCGGTAAAGGGCGAGGCCGTGGGCTGCACTTTTCTCAGGGTGGAATTGGGTCGCAAAAATATTATCGCGCGCAATCGCCGCCGCAAAGCGGCTACCGTAGTCGGCCTCGCCTGCGCTGTGGCGTGCATCCGACGGTCGGGCGTAGAAGCTGTGCACGAAGTAGAAGTAGCTGCCGTCCGGCACATCGCCCCAGACCGGGTGACGCCCCTGGCCGTGGTCCATCTGGTAGACCTGATTCCAGCCCATCTGCGGCACCTTGTAGCGACTGCCGTCAGGCTGGCGCTGGTTCGCCAAGTCGAACTTGACGACTTCGCCGTGGATCAGGCCCAGGCCGGGCGTGTCGCCTTCGGCGCTGTGGTCCAGCATCATCTGCATGCCGACGCAGACGCCGAACAACGGCTTGTTCGCAGCCGCTTCCAGCACCGCGTCGCGCAGGCCGGAGTCGCGCAGCTCGCGCATGCAATCGGGCATGGCGCCCTGGCCGGGCAGCACCACACGCTCGGCGGCGCGCACGTCGTCGGGCCGGGAGGTGATAAGCACGTGCCAGCCGCTGCCTGCCGCAGCGGCCTGCACCGCCTGCGACACCGAGCGCAGGTTGCCCATGCCGTAGTCGACCACCGCCACGGTCTTGGCAGACACCCCATTTGCTACTGAATTCATAGCTTATCGCGCAGAATTGACAAGGGCCAGAGGCCTTTTTGACACATGACTAGAGCGAACCCTTGGTGGACGGGATGGTGCCGGCGGCGCGCGGATCGAGCTCCAACGCGGCGCGCAAGGCGCGGGCAAAGGCCTTGAACACGGTCTCGGCCTGGTGGTGGGCGTTCTCGCCGCGCAGGTTGTCAATGTGCAGCGTGACGAAGGCGTGGTTGACGAAACCCTGGAAGAACTCGTAGGCCAGCTGGCTGTCGAAGGTACCGATCATGCCGCTCTTGAACGGCACGTGCATGACCAGCCCCGGACGGCCGGAGAAGTCGACCACGACACGCGACAGCGCTTCGTCCAGCGGCACGTAGGCGTGGCCGTAACGACGGATGCCCTTCTTGTCGCCCACCGCCTTGGCCACCGCCTGGCCCAGGGTAATGCCGACGTCTTCCACCGTGTGGTGGCCGTCAATGTGCAGGTCACCCTTGGCCTGGATGTCCAGATCGATCAGGCCATGGCGTGCGATCTGGTCCAGCATGTGGTCAAAAAAGCCGATACCGGTGGCTAGGCGTGCCTGGCCGGTACCGTCGAGGTTGACCTTGACGGTGATCTGGGTCTCCGCGGTGTTGCGGGAAACTTCGGCAATACGTGGTGTGCTCATAGTGATTCTTTCAGCGCCGCCAGCATCTGCCGGTTCTCGTCCGGCGATCCGACCGTCAAACGCAGGCAGTTGGCCAGCAGGGGGTGCAGCTTGGAGACATTCTTCACCAGCACTTTGCGCGCCTTCATGCCCTCGAAGGCCTTGGCTGCATCCGGCACGCGCACCAGGATCATGTTGGCATCGCTGTTCCAGGCCCGCACCTGCGGCCAAGCCGACAGCGCTTCCAAAATAGTAGCACGCTGTGCTTTGATCTCAAGGGCTTGTGCCGCAAATACATCAGCATGCTCGAGCGCGAACAAGGCGCACTCGTAGTTCAGCACGCTGATGTTGTAGGGCGGTCGCACCTTGTCGATCTCGGCCACCAGGGCCTTCGGGCCGATCATGTAGCCCAGCCGCACACCGGCCAGGCCGAACTTGGAGAGCGTGCGCATCAGCAGCACATGGCCGTGCGCCGCCGGGTTGGCGCGGATGCGCTCCAGCCAACTGCGCGAGGAGAAGGGCTGATAAGCTTCGTCCATCACCACCAGGCCACCCTGCTCGCCCACGGCGGCGATGATCCTGGCGATCACCCCCTCGTCCCACAGGTTGGCGGTCGGGTTGTTCGGGTAGGCGATGTAGGTGATCGTCGGCTTGTGCTCGCGGATGGCGGCCAGCATGGCGGCCTCGTCGAGCTCAAAGTCGGCGGTCAGCGGCACGCCATGGAAGGCCAGGCCCTGCAGCTGCGCGCTCATGGCGTACATCACGAAACCGGGCAGCGGTGCCAAGATGGAAGCGCCCGGCACATCGCAGGCCAGGGCCAGCAGCGAGATCAGCTCATCAGAACCATTGCCCAGCATCAGGTCGTAGCCGGCCGGCAAATCGACATAACGCGCCAGGGCGGCACGCAGGTCGTTGACGCGGCCGTCCGGGTAGCGGTTGAGCGCCAGCTTGCCCAAACGCTGGCCCAGTTCGGCCTGCAGCGCGGGCGGCAGGCCGTAGGGGTTCTCCATGGCGTCGAGCTTGACCATGCCCACCGAGTCCTGGATGGCATAGGCGTGCATGGACTGGATGTCCTGACGAATCAGGCGCTGCAATTTGGGATCGAGTGCTGTCATTTCTTGGCGTCTTTCAAACGCATCTCGGCCGCGCGCGCGTGCGCTTGCAGCCCCTCGCCATGCGCCAGCACGGAGGCAATCTGCCCCAGGGTCTGGGCGCCAGCCTCACTGACCTCGATCAGGCTGCTGCGCTTCTGGAAGTCATACACCCCCAGCGGCGAACTGAAACGTGCGGTGCCACTGGTCGGCAGCACGTGGTTCGGGCCGGCGCAGTAGTCGCCGAGCGACTCGCTGGTGTAGGCACCAAGAAAAATCGCGCCGGCGTGTTTCAGCAGCGGCTCCCAGCGATGCGGCTCACGGCTCGACACTTCCAGGTGCTCCGGTGCAATGCGGTTGGAGATGGCACAGGCCTCTTCCATGCTGCGAGTGTGGATCAGTGCACCGCGGCCGCTGAGCGATTTGGCGATGATCTCGGCACGCGGCATGGTCGGCAGCAGGCGGTCGATCTCACGCTGCACGGCCTCAATGTAGGCGGCATCCGGGCACAGCAGGATGCTTTGCGCCAGTTCGTCGTGCTCGGCCTGGCTGAACAGATCCATCGCCACCCAGTCGGCCGGCGTCGTGCCGTCGGCCAGCACCAGGATCTCGCTCGGGCCGGCAATCATGTCGATGCCGACCTGGCCAAAGACGCGGCGCTTGGCGCTGGCGACGTAGGCATTGCCGGGGCCGGTGATCTTGTCCACACCCGGCACAGTGGCCGTACCGTAGGCCAGCGCCGCCACAGCCTGGGCACCGCCGATGGTGAAGACACGGGTGACGCCCGCCACGTAAGCGGCCGCCAGCACCAGCGGGTTGCGTTCGCCATGCCGTGCATTGGGGCCCGGCGCATGCAGGGCGTCGTCCGGCGCGCTGTGACCGGGCGCCCGGTCATGGTGATGCGGCGCACTCTCGACAACGGGCGGGCCGCTGCGCCGCAGCGGCGTGGGCACCACCATGATGATTTCGCCGACACCGGCCACGTGCGCGGGGATGGCGTTCATCAGCACCGACGAAGGGTAGGCGGCCTTGCCGCCGGGTACGTAGATGCCGACGCGGTCCAGCGGCGTGACCTTCTGGCCCAGCAGCGTGCCATCGGCATCGCGGTAACTCCAGCTCTCGCCGCAGGCGCGTTTTTGCGCCTCGTGGTAGCTGCGCACGCGCTGTGCGGCGGCCTGCAAGGCCTCGCGCTGCGCCGCTGGCAGGGACTCGAAGGCCGCCTTCAGTTCGGCCTGGGTCAACTCCAGGTCTTTGAGCGAAGCTGCCTGCACGCCGTCGAAACGGGCGGTGTATTCGAGCACGGCCGCATCGCCGCGCTTTTGCACATCGGCCAGGATCTCGGTCACACGCTGCTCGATGGCGGCATCGGTCTCGCCCGACCAGTGCAGCCGCGCCTGGAATTGAGCCTCAAAATCGGCCTCAGACGTTGATAAACGGGCGGGAGTAGCTATTAAATTCATAGCAATCACTTGGATTCAACGACACTGGCAAACGCGTCGATGATGCGGCGGATCGGTTCCTGTTTGAGCTTGAGCGCGGCCTGGTTCACCACCAGACGCGAGCTGATATCCATGATGTGCTCGACCTCGACCAGGTGGTTGGCCTTGAGCGTGTTGCCGGTCGACACCAGATCGACGATGGCATCGGCCAGACCAGTGAGCGGCGCCAGCTCCATGCTGCCGTAGAGCTTGATCAGATCCACGTGCACGCCCTTGGCGGCGAAGAACTCACGCGCGATCGCCACGTACTTGGTGGCCACGGTCAGGCGCGCGCCCTGGCGCACGGCGGCGGCGTAGTCGAAACCCTCGCGCACTGCCACGCTGATGCGGCATTTGGCGATTTGCAGGTCCAGCGGCTGGTACAGGCCCGCGTTGCTCGCAGCACCTCCCCATTCCATGCCATGCTCCAGCAACGTGTCCAGGCCGGTGATGCCGAGGTCTGCGCCGCCGTACTGCACATAGGTCGGCACATCGGTGGCACGCACCAGCACCACCCGCACATCCGGCTGGTTGGTGGCCAGGATGAGTTTGCGGGTCTTGTCCGGATCGTCCAGCACCTCGATGCCGGCCGCCTTGAGCAGCGGCAGGGTCTCGTCGAAGATGCGGCCTTTGGAGAGTGCGAGCGTGATCATGGGGTCATTTTCTCATGCGTGAGTGCACCGGGCCGTCCCAAGGCGCGAAGGCCCCTTGGAAGACCATTATTTGATGCGCGCGATGTCGGCGCCGAGGCCGGCCAGCTTGGCCTCCATGCGGTCATAACCACGGTCAAGGTGGTAGATGCGGTCCACCACGGTTTCGCCCTCGGCCACCAGGCCAGCGATCACCAGGCTGGCCGAGGCGCGCAGGTCGGTGGCCATGACGGTGGCGCCCGACAGGCGCTCGACGCCCTCGATCACCGCCACCTTGCCGTCGATCTGGATCTTCGCGCCCAGGCGCACCAGCTCGTTGACGTGCATGAAGCGGTTCTCGAAAATGGTCTCGGTCACCTTGGCCGTGCCCTGCGCGACGCAGTTGAGCGCCATGAACTGGGCCTGCATGTCGGTGGGAAAACCCGGGTACTCGGTGGTGCGGAAACTCTGGGCCTGCAGGCGCCCGTGCGACTGCACGCGGATGCCGTCGGCAAGTGCTGTTACCGTCGCACCGGCAGCGCGCAATTTTTCGATCACGGCATCCAGGTGATCGGCGCGGCCATTCTTCAACACCACATCACCGCCCGCCGCCGCCACGGCGCACAGGAAGGTGCCGGCCTCGATGCGGTCGGCCACCACCTGGTGGTCGCAACCGCGCAGCGCCTCCACACCCTGAATACGGATGCGGCTGGTGCCGTGGCCTTCGATCTTGGCACCCATCTTGATCAGCATCTCGGCCAGATCGGGGATCTCGGGCTCCTGCGCCGCGTTCTCCAGAATCGTTTCTCCCTCGGCAAGCGCAGCCGCCATCAGGAAATTTTCGGTGCCGGTCACGGTCACCATGTCGGTGGTGATGCGTGCCCCCTTCAGCCGCGTACGTCCCTTGGCCAAGGAGGCAATCATGTAGCCATGCTCCACCGCAATCTCGGCGCCCATGGCCTCCAACCCCTTGATGTGCTGGTCGACGGGGCGCGAACCGATGGCGCAGCCACCCGGCAGCGAGACCCGGGCCCGGCCGAAGCGCGCCAGCAGCGGGCCCAGCGCCAGCACCGAAGCACGCATGGTTTTCACCAGTTCATACGGCGCTTCCGGCGCATTGAGCGGACCGGCATCAAGACGCACCGTGCCGTCATCGCCCACTTCAGCACTCACCCCCATGTTGCGGATGAGCTTGAGCATGGTGGCCACGTCCTGCAGGCGCGGCACGTTGCGCAGCGTCACGGGCTGCGCCGTCAACAGGGCAGCACACAGCTCAGGCAGGGCCGCGTTCTTGGCGCCGGAGATCAGCACCTCGCCGCGCAGCTCACGCCCGCCGCGAATCAGCAATTTATCCATGGTTCAGTTCAATCAATGTGCCAGCGCAGCCCATTCGGCCGGCGTGTAGGTTTTCATGGACAGGGCATGCACCTCGTCGGTGTGCATCTTCTGCCCCAGCGTGGCATAGACGCGCTGGTGGCGCTGGATCGGGCGCTTGCCCTCGAACTCGCTGGACACGATGGTGGCGTACCAGTGGCGGCCGTCGCCCGTGAGTTCGATGTGCTCGCACGGCAGGCCGGCGGCGATGAAGGATTGGAGTTCGTCTGCAGTCATGCTCGTTCGCTTGGTTGCTTCAGCCACGGATCTTGTAGCCAGTGCGCAGCAGGTGCACAGCCAGGCCACCCACTACCAACAGCGCCACACCCAGAATGCTCAAGCTCAGCCAGGGCGAGACATCACTCTGGCCGAAGAAGCCATAACGGAAGCCGTCGATCATGTAGAAGAACGGATTGAGGTGGCTCACGCCCTGCCAGAAACTCGGCAGCGAGTGGATGGAATAGAACACGCCACTGAGAAAGGTCATGGGCATGATGATGAAGTTCTGGAAGGCGGCCAATTGATCGAACTTTTCGGCCCACAGACCGGCAATCAGCCCGAGCGCGCCCAGCAGGGCCGCCCCCATGACGGCAAAAACGATGACCCAGAGCGGTGCCACCACGCTCAGGTCAGTGAACCAGAACGTCACCAGAAACACGCCTGTGCCCACCACCAGACCGCGCACCACCGAGGAGCCGACATAGGCAAAAAACCAGCTCCAGTGCGAGAGGGGGGTGAGCAAGAGAAAGACCAGGTTGCCCATGATCTTGCTCTGGATCAGCGAGGAAGAGCTGTTGGCAAAGGCGTTTTGCAGCAGGCTCATCATCACCAGGCCCGGAATCAGGAAGGCGGTGTAGCTGATCTGGTCGTACACCTTGACATGGTTCTCCAGCACATGGCCGAAGATCAGCAGGTAGAGCACGGCTGTCAGCACCGGTGCGGCCACGGTCTGGAAGCTGACCTTCCAGAAACGCAGCACTTCCTTGTAGAACAGGATTTGCCAGCCGGACAGAGCGCCCCCCCCGATGCCGCCTGCGGCCGCCTGCCCCCTCAAGGGGGGCGACACCAGCGGCCCGGCCGAGCCGGTTCCGCGGTGTCCCTCGGTTTGCTTGGTTTCGCTCATGCTTGCTCCGTGGTCTTGGCCACACTGGTTGAGGCGCCCATCACCGCAAGGAAGACGTCTTCCAGATCGGCCTTGCTGATCTCGACATCGTCCACCTGCACGCCGGCTTCGCGCACGGCAGCCAGATAACCCTCGATCTCACGCGCATCGTGCGCCGGGAACTGGACGATGCGCCCCGTGACACGCGCCTGCGCGGCCAGATCAGGCGGCAGTTCGCCGTCGATCTTCAGCCGCAGTACATGGCTGGATGCGGCTTTCAGCAGCTCGCTGGTACGCTCCAGCGCCACCACCTTGCCGGTTTTGAGCATGGCGATGCGGCCGCACAGGGCTTCGGCTTCCTCCAGGTAATGGGTGGTCAGCAGCACGGTGTGGCCCTCGCGGTTAAGGCGCGCGATGAACTGCCACAGCGTCTGGCGCAACTCGACATCCACACCAGCGGTCGGCTCGTCGAGCACGATGACTGGCGGCTTGTGCACCAAAGCCTGCGCCACCAGCACGCGCCGCTTCATGCCGCCAGACAGCTGACGCATGTTGGCATTGGCCTTGTCGGTCAGACCCAGGCTTTCCAGCAGTTCGTCAATCCAGGCGTCGTTGTTTTTCACGCCGAAGTAGCCGGACTGGATGCGCAGCGCTTCGCGCACATTGAAAAACGGATCAAACACCAGTTCCTGCGGCACCACGCCGAGCAGGCGTCGGGCCTGGGTGTAATCGGCCTGCACGTCATGGCCCAGCACCGAGACGCCGCCCTGGCTGGCGCGCGTCAAGCCTGCCAGAATGCTGATGAGTGTGGTCTTGCCGGCACCATTGGGGCCGAGCAGGCCAAAAAATTCGCCCTCTTCGATATCGAAGCTGACGTCATCAAGCGCCAGGAAGGTAGCGCCCTTGGGTCCCCGCGGGGCCACATAGGCCTTGGAGACAGACTGGAAGGAAATGGCTGGCATGGGAGTCCACTATTTTAAGCGGACGGCCCGAAGGCCTGCTCACGCTGGGTCAAGCCGCAGGCAGCAGCTCGTCAATTCCGTACAGGGCGGCCAGATCGGCCAGCCGCGGCGACAGGCCTCGGATCGAAAAATGCTTGCCCGCCGTCAGGCATTCACGTCGAAACTCCAGCAGCACCGCCAAGGCGGCGGAGTCAAAGTGCTGCAGGGCACCGGCGTCCACCACCACGGACGCCCCGCTGTGGGCACGCAGGCCCTGCACCAGCATCTGCAGGCAGGCCTGGGCCTGGACGTGGGTCAGTTCCGAGGGCAACACCAGCACGTCAGCCCTTCTTGGCGTTGGCCTTGTTGCGCTCAGTCAGCGTGGCAATCAGGCCATCCAGCCCTTTGGTGCTGATTTCCTGCGCAAACTGGCTACGATAAGTTTCCACCAGCCAGACACCGAGCACATTGAGGTTGTAGATCTTCCAGCCCAGACCTTCGCCAGGTGTCTTTTCAAGGCGATAGTCCAGCTGGATCGGGTCGCCACGTCCATGCACTTCTGAACGGACCACGACCTCCTTGTCTTCCGGCGCGGCGCGCATCGGCTTGAGGGCGATGGTCTGGTCCGTCACCTGCGACAGCGCACCGGCGTAGGTACGGACCAGCAAGATCTTGAACTCTTCTTGCAAACGTTTCTTCTGCTCCGGCGTCGCCTGGCGCCAGCCGGGACCGATGGCCGATGCTGTCATGCGTTGGAAGTTCACGTTGGGCATGATCTTGGCATCCACCAGCGAGATGATGCGGTTCATGTCGCCAGCCTGAATGGCCTTGTCGGTGCGGATGCTGTCGAGTACCTCGGTCGACAAACGCTTGATCATGAGATCAGGGGCTTCGTCGGCGGCATGCGCCTGCATATGAGCCACAAGCCCCAGGCTGCAGGCCAATATCGCCAGACAACGATTCAAAGAACGACGCTTCATGCTTGCTTTTCCATTCATTCGTGATGATCCTGATGTCTTCAACGACCCAGCCACGCTGATGGCTGACCCGGCGCTCGACCCGGTCCCCGGTTATTGTTCAGGTTCGGGTTCCGGCTCTTCCTCAGGCGGATTGCCGTCAAACACAGCATTACGCCGCCGCTGCAGATGGGAATCCCGGAAGAAAGTGTACTTGTCAAGCGCCACCTCATCCAGCAAGTCTCCGGCCTTGAGCACCTGGGCCCGGTTGTCCACCAGGCGCAAGGCCCAGAGCGTGTTGCGCACCGGGATGTCCTCAATCTTGGTGACCGGATCGCCCACGGTCTTGTCCACCGGCAATGCCACGGTATCACGCAAGGTCGAGGGCCCGAAGAAGGGCAGCACCACATAAGGGCCCGCACCGACACCCCAGCGTCCCAGCGTCTGGCCGAAGTCCTCGGTATGACGCTCGATCCGCATCTCGCTGGCCACATCCAGAATGCCACCCAAACCGAAGACGGTATTGAAGCTGACACGCATGATGCTGTTAGCCGCGCCCTCGCCCTTGAGCTGCAGCACATTGTTGACGAAGGACCAGATGTCCTCGATATTGTTGAAGAAGTTGCCCACCCCGCGGCGCAGCAGATCCGGCGTCACCTCCTTGTAGGCGGTCGCCACCGGCTTGAGCACGGCATGATCTAGCGCATCATTGAACTCGAACATGCTGCGATTGAACGGCTCCAGCGGATCCTTCGGGTTGGCATTCGGTCCTGTGGCGCAACCCGCCAGCACCGTGCTGCACAACAACACGGCGCCGCACGTCAGACGCCGCCACCCACCGGCCATCAACCGGTCTGCATTGCAGTAAAACATCATTTCTTACCTGCGCTCGATGTATTGCCCTCAGCAGTCTTGCTGTAGAGGAACTGACCGATCAGGTTTTCCAGCACCACCGCCGATTGGGTGCTGGTCACCACATCACCGCCCGCCAGTGATTTTTCTTCCGCTCCGGCCTCGATACCGATGTACTGATCACCCAGCAGGCCACTGGTGAGGATCTTCATCGAACTGTCTTTGGGAAAACTGTAGCGGCTCTCCAGCGCCAGCGCCACCTTGGCCTGGAAGGTCTTGTCATCAAACGTGATGGACTCGACGCGACCGACCACCACGCCACCGCTGCGTACCGGCGACTTGGGCTTCAAACCGCCGATGTTGTCAAAGCGCGCCTCGACCGGGTAGGTCGACTGAAAGCTCAGATTCAGCAGATTGGCGGCCTGCAAGGCCAGAAACAAAATGGCCAATGCCCCGATCAGGACAAACAGGCCGACCCACACATCATTTTTTGAGCGTTGCACCACACTCTCCTCAAATCGAAAACATCATGGCGGTCAGGATGAAATCCAGACCCAGAACTGCCAGCGAAGCCATCACCACCGTCCGTGTGGTCGCTCTTGAAACCCCTTCAGGCGTTGCCTGTGACCTGTACCCCTGCAACAACGCCACAAAGCTCACCGTGAAACCAAACACGACGCTCTTGACGACACCATTGCCCACGTCCGCCCAGACATCGACGCCCCCTTGCATCCGACTCCAGAAGGCGCCGGGGTCGACACCAATCATGAGCACGCCGACCAGCCAGCCGCCCATGACACCGACCGCATTAAACACTGCCACCAGCAAAGGCAGGGTGATCACACCACCCCAGAAGCGCGGTGCCAGGATGCGACGGATCGGATCCACCGCCATCATCTCCATCGCGCTGAGCTGCTCACCGGCTTTCATCAGGCCAATCTCGGCGGTGAGCGACGTGCCGGCCCGGCCGGCAAACAGCAAAGCAGCCACCACGGGTCCGAGTTCGCGCACCAGACTCAGCGTCACCATCTGACCCAACGCCTCCGTCGAACCGTAGTCCACCAGAATGTAATAACCCTGCAAGCCCAGCACAAAACCGACGAAAAGACCGGAGACCACAATGATGGCCAACGAGTGGTTGCCCAGCAAATGGATCTGGTCGCGGATCAGGCTGAAGCGCTTGAAACTGGGGCCGGCCAACTGCACCAGCCGCATGAAGAGGCGCGCACCATAACCCATGTCAGCCAGTTTTTGGCGCACCGCGTAGCCCACATCAGAAGGACGCCACCAGCTCATACCTGCTCCACGCCGAAATCCTGCTCCACGCTGGGGCCGGGGTAATGAAAATGCACCGGCCCTTCAGCCTCAGCCTGGACGAACTGCTGCACCAGGGGATCGGTCGAGCGCTTGACCTCCTCTGGTGTTCCTTGAGCGGCGATACGGCCATTGGCCAGGATCACAACCTGATCGGCGATCCGGAAGGTTTCTTCCAGATCATGTGACACCACGATGCTGGTCAGGCCCATCGCATCGTTGAGGCGGCGGATCAGCTGGGCCGCGGTCCCAAGAGAGATTGGGTCAAGCCCGGCAAAGGGCTCGTCGTACATCACCAATTCGGGATCGAGCACGATCGCACGGGCCAGCGCCACACGTCGCGCCATGCCCCCGGACACCTCACTCGGCATCAAGCCGCGGGCACCACGCAGGCCAACAGCATTCAGCTTCATCAAAACGACATCACGAATCAGCGCCTCGGACAGGTCGGTGTGCTCACGCAGGGGGAAGGCCACATTCTCGAAGACGTCCAGATCCGCAAACAGAGCACCGAACTGGAACAACATGCCCATGCGACGCCGTGCCGCATAAAGCTGCGTCTGATCCATGCGGGTGACGTCCTGGCCATCAAACAACAGCTCGCCTTGCTGCGCACGGTTCTGCCCGCCAATCAAGCGCAGAACGGTCGTCTTACCGCCGCCGGAGGCTCCCATCAGGGCCGTCACCTTGCCGCGCGGGATGCTGAGAGAAACGTCATCCAGAATGGCACGTTCCCCGTACCCGAAGGTCAGGTTTCGTAATTCGACAAGAGGGCTTGCTGGGGATGAGGGCATAAAAAACAAAAGCCGGGGCAATCCGGCTTCTGAATCATAAGGGATTAAACCTCTTAGCGTGGCAGATCGCTCGCGCCCATGAGGAACTCGTCCACCGCCCGCGCGGCTTGCCGCCCCTCGCGGATGGCCCACACCACCAAGCTCTGGCCACGCCGGATATCACCGGCAGCGAATACCTTGGGCACACTGGTGAAGTAGCCACCGGAAAAGTCAGTGCTCGCTTTAGCATTGCCGCGCGCATCTTTCTCGACCCCGAAGGCATCCAGCACGGTCGCCACCGGGCTGACAAAACCCATGGCCAACAGCACGAGGTCGGCCTTGTATTCCTTTTCGGTACCGGGGATCTCGACGAACTTGCCGTCCTTGAACTCGACGTGCACGGTCTTCAGGCCCGTGACCTTGCCGTTCTTGCCAATGAATTCCTTGGTCGAGATGGCGAACTCGCGCTGGCAGCCTTCCTCGTGGCTGGAGCTGGTACGCAGCTTCAGCGGCCAATAGGGCCAGACCAGGGGCTTGTTCTCCTGCTCGGGCGGCATGGGCATGACTTCGAACTGGGTCACGCTGGCGGCGCCGTGGCGGTTGCTGGTGCCCACGCAGTCCGAACCGGTGTCACCACCGCCGATCACGATGACGTGTTTGCCGTCGGCACGGAGCTGGTCCTTGACCTTGCCACCGGCATTGATGCGGTTCTGCTGCGGCAAAAACTCCATGGCAAAGTGGATACCGTCGAGGTCGCGGCCCGGAACCGGCAGATCACGCGACTGCTCGGCACCACCGGTCAACAGTACGGCGTCGAACTCCTTCTTCAGCTGTTCGGCGCTGACCGTGTCCTTGGCCCAGTTGGTCACCTTGGAACCCTTGGGCAGTTCACCGACCAGGGTGTTGGTCTTGAACACCACGCCTTCGGCTTCCATCTGTTTGACGCGACGGTCGATGTGCGACTTGTCGAACTTGAAGTCCGGGATGCCGAAACGCAGCAGGCCACCGATGGTGTCGTTCTTCTCGAACACCGTCACGGCGTGGCCGGCACGCGCCAGCTGCTGGGCTGCGGCCATGCCGGCGGGGCCAGAGCCGACCACGGCCACCTTCTTGCCGGTCTTGACAGCAGCCGGTTGCGGCTTGACCCAGCCCTGCTCCCAGGCCTTGTCGATGATGGCGTGCTCGATCGACTTGATACCCACCGCATCATTGTTGATGTTGAGCGTGCAAGCCGCCTCGCAGGGCGCCGGGCAGACGCGGCCGGTGAAGTCCGGGAAGTTGTTGGTCGAGTGCAGCACCTCGATGGCGTTTTTCCAGTCGCCCTGGTAGACCAGATCGTTGAAATCCGGAATGATGTTGTTGACCGGGCAGCCGCTGTTGCAAAACGGCGTGCCGCAATCCATGCAACGGGCGCCCTGGATCTTGGCCTGCTCGTCGGTCAGGCCGATCACGAATTCCTTGTAGTTCTTGACGCGCTCGGCAACGGGCTGGTAGCCCTCTTCGAGACGCTCATACTCCATGAAGCCGGTGACTTTTCCCATGATGCTTTCCTTCGTCCTTCTTCTTACTTGGCCGGAGCGGCTTCTTTCTTAGCCGCGACCTTGGCGGGCGCGGGCGCAGCCTTCTTGGCATTGATCTCGCCCAAGGCGCGCTTGTACTCGTTCGGGAACACCTTGACAAACTTGACGCGAGCCTCGGCCCAGTTGTCCAGCAGTTCGCGCGCGCGCTTGCTACCGGTCCAGCGGTGGTGGTCTTCCAGCAGCTTCTTGAGCTGCGCCTCATCGGTCTGGTCACGGTGCCAGATGGCGCGGTTGATCGTGGCTTCCTGCTCAGCCGCCGGCAGCACCTTCTCCATGGACACCATGGCGGTATTGCAACGGGTCGCGAACTGGCCATCCTCGTCATAGACATAGGCCAATCCACCGCTCATGCCAGCCGCGAAGTTGCGACCGGTTTTGCCCAACACCGCGACCGTACCGCCGGTCATGTACTCGCAACCGTGGTCACCCGTCCCCTCCACCACGGCCGTGGCGCCAGACAGACGCACGGCAAAACGCTCGCCGGCCACGCCGCTGAAGAAGGCCTCGCCGCTGGTGGCACCGTACATCACGGTATTGCCGACGATGATGTTGCGGATGGCTTCGCCGCGGAAGTCCAGGCTCGGACGTACCACGATGCGGCCACCCGACAGGCCCTTGCCGGTGTAGTCATTGGCTTCGCCGATCAGGTAGAGCGTGATGCCGCGTGCCACGAAGGCGCCGAACGACTGGCCGCCCGTGCCTTCGAGCTGGATGCGGATGGTGTCATCCGGCAAGCCTTCCGGATGCACCTTGGTCAGCGCTCCGGACAGCATGGCGCCGACCGAGCGGTTGACGTTGCGCGCCACTTCCATGAACTGGACCTTTTCGCCCTTGTCGATGGCGGCACGCGACTTGGCGATCAGCACATTGTCAAGCGACTTCTCCAAGCCATGATCCTGCTCGGCAACATGCCTGCGCGGCACCTCGGCCGGCGCCTGCGGTTGTGCAAACAGGCGCGAGAAGTCCAGGCCGCGGGCCTTCCAGTGCTCAAGCCCCTTGCGCGTATCGAGCAGGTCGGCGCGACCGATCAGGTCGTCGAACTTGCGGATGCCCAGTTGCGCCATGATCTGGCGCACTTCCTCGGCGATGAAGAAGAAGAAGTTCACCACATGCTCGGGCTTGCCCGAGAACTTCTTGCGCAGCACCGGGTCCTGCGTCGCCACGCCCACCGGACAGGTGTTGAGGTGGCACTTGCGCATCATGATGCAGCCCTCGACCACCAGCGGTGCCGTGGCGAAGCCGAACTCATCGGCACCCAGCAACGCGCCGATGGCGACATCGCGGCCGGTCTTCATCTGGCCGTCGGCCTGCACACGGATGCGACCGCGCAGGCGGTTCAGCACCAGGGTCTGCTGGGTTTCGGCCAGACCGATTTCCCACGGGCTACCGGCGTGCTTGATGGACGACCAGGGCGAGGCACCGGTGCCACCATCATGGCCGGCGATCACCACGTGGTCGCTCTTGCACTTGGCCACGCCGGCGGCAATCGTGCCGACACCGATCTCGCTCACCAGCTTGACGCTGACGCTGGCATGCGGTGCCACGTTCTTCAGGTCGTGGATCAGCTGCGCCAGATCTTCAATCGAGTAGATGTCGTGATGCGGCGGCGGGGAGATCAGGCCCACACCCGGCACCGAATAACGCAGTTTGCCGATGTAGTCGGACACCTTGCCGCCGGGCAGCTGACCACCCTCGCCTGGCTTGGCGCCCTGCGCCATCGTGATCTGGATCTGGTCCGAGCTGGACAGGTATTCGGCCGTGACACCGAAACGGCCGGAAGCCACCTGCTTGATCTTCGAGCGCAGCGAATCGCCATCCTGCAGCGGCAGGTCGACTTCCACCTGCGCATCGCCGATCACGCTCTTGAGGGTCTCGCCCTTCTTGATCGGAATGCCCTTGAGTTCGTTGCGGTAACGCGCCGGATCTTCACCACCCTCACCGGTGTTGCTCTTGCCGCCGATGCGGTTCATGGCCACAGCCAAGGTAGCGTGGGCCTCGGTGGAGATCGAACCGAGCGACATGGCGCCGGTCGCAAAGCGCTTGACGATCTCACTCGCCGGCTCCACCTCGTCGACGGGAATCGCCTTGGCCGGATCGATCTTGAACTCGAACAAGCCGCGCAGGTTCATGTGACGCTTGTTCTGATCATTGATGATCTGTGCGTATTCCTTGTAGGTGTTGAAGTTGTTGGCGCGCGTGCTGTGCTGCAGCTTGGCAATCGCATCCGGCGTCCACATGTGCTCTTCACCACGGGTGCGCCAGGCGTATTCACCGCCGGCATCCAGCATGCTGGCCAGCAGCGGATCGTGGCCGAAAGCCGCCTTGTGCATGCGGATCGCTTCCTCCGCAATCTCGAACACGCCGATGCCCTCGACCCGGCTGGGGGTGCCGGTGAAATACTTGTCGATGGTCTCGGTGTTCAGGCCGATGGCCTCGAACAGCTGGGCACCGCAGTAGCTCATGTAGGTGGAGACACCCATCTTCGACATGATCTTGGACAGACCCTTGCCGATCGCCTTGATGTAGTTGTAGATTGCCTTGTCGGCGCTCAGGTCACCCGGCAGATCCTTATGGATGGCCACCAGGGTTTCCATCGCCAGGTACGGGTGTACGGCTTCAGCGCCATAGCCGGCCAGCACACCGAAATGGTGAACTTCGCGTGCCGTACCGGTTTCCACCACCAGGCCGGCCGACGTGCGCAGCCCCTCACGCACCAGATGCTGGTGGATGGCTGACAGCGCCAGCAGCGCGGGAATGGCCACCTGCGTCGGGCTGACACCACGATCGCTGATGATCAGGATGTTCTTGCCACCCTTAATAGCATCGACCGCCTCGGCACACAGCGAAGCCAGCTTGGCTTCCACGCCGGCGCGACCCCAGGCCAGCGGGTAGGTGATGTCCAGCGTGGCGCTACGGAACTTACCCTTGGTGGTGGCTTCGATATTGCGCAGCTTGACCATGTCCGAGAAGTCCAGGATCGGCTGGCTCACTTCCAGGCGCATCGGCGGGTTGATCTGGTTGATGTCCAGCAGGTTGGGCTTCGGGCCGATGAAGGACACCAGCGACATCACAATCGCTTCGCGGATCGGGTCGATCGGCGGATTGGTCACCTGCGCGAACAGCTGCTTGAAGTAGTTGTACAGCGGCTTGTTCTTGTCGGACAGCACGGCCAGCGGGCTGTCGTTGCCCATGGAGCCGATGGCTTCCTCACCAGCCGCAGCCATGGGCGCGATCAGGAACTTCAGGTCTTCCTGCGTGAAGCCGAAGGCCTGCTGGCGGTCCAGCAGGCTGACGCCGCCTTCCGCCACGTGGTCGGCAGCACCGGTCTCGACGTCATCGAGCTTGATGCGCAGGTTCTCGATCCACTGCTTGTAGGGCTTGCTGTTGGCGAGGTTGGCCTTGAGCTCCTCGTCGTCGATCATGCGGCCCTGCTCCAGATCGATCAGGAACATCTTGCCGGGCTGCAGACGCCACTTGCGCACAATCTTGTTCTCCGGTACTGGCAGCACGCCGGACTCGGAGCCCATGATGACAAGATCATCATCGGTGACGCAGTAGCGCGCGGGACGCAGGCCGTTGCGGTCCAGCGTGGCGCCAATCTGGCGACCGTCAGTGAACACGATCGACGCCGGACCGTCCCACGGCTCCAGCATGGCCGCGTGGTACTCATAAAAGGCTTTGCGACGCGCGTCCATGGTGGTGTGCTGCTCCCACGGCTCGGGAATCATCATCATCACAGCCTGGCTGATCGGGTAGCCTGCCATGGTCAGCAGTTCCAGGCAGTTGTCGAAGGTGGCGGTGTCGGACTGGCCGGCAAAGCTGATCGGGTACAGCTTCTGCAGATCCTCACCCAGCACGGGCGAGGACATCACGCCTTCGCGTGCCTTCATCCAGTTATAGTTGCCCTTGACGGTGTTGATCTCACCGTTGTGCGCCACATAACGATACGGGTGGGCCAGCGGCCACTCCGGGAAGGTGTTGGTCGAGAAACGCTGGTGCACCAGACCCAGGGCCGAAACGCAACGCTTGTCCTGAAGATCCAGGTAGTAGGTACCCACTTGATCGGCCAGCAGCAGCCCTTTGTAGACCACCGTGCGGCTGGACATGCTCGGCACATAGTATTCCTTGCTGTGCTTAAGCTGCAGGGCCTGGATGGCAGCGCTGGCGGTCTTGCGGATCACGTACAGCTTGCGCTCCAGGGCATCCTGCACGATGACGTCACTACCACGGCCGATGAACACCTGACGCAAGATGGGTTCCTTCTCGCGCACGGTGGGCGACATCGGCATCTCGCGGTTGACCGGCACATCGCGCCAGCCCAGCAGCACCTGGCCCTCGGCCTTGATCGCGCGCTCCATCTCTTGCTCGCAGGCCAGACGCGAGGCGTGCTCTTTCGGCAGGAAGATCATGCCGACGCCGTACTCGCCGGGAGGCGGCAGCTCCACGCCCTGCTTGGCCATTTCCTCGCGGTACAAAGCATCCGGCAACTGAATCAGGATACCGGCGCCATCGCCCATCAGCTTGTCAGCGCCCACGGCACCCCGGTGATCCAGGTTCTCCAGGATCTTGAGCGCGCCTTGCACGATGTCATGGGACTTGATGCCCTTGATATGCGCCACAAAACCGACGCCGCAAGCGTCATGCTCGCTGGCACCGGAATACAAACCGTTTTGTTGGAGATGCTGGATCTCGGCAGCCGTTGTCATGGCGCACTCCTAAATATTTCACAAGGGATGCAAGCATAGTGCACCGCAGCAACAATGCCAAGAAAAATAATTGGGGTCAGATTCTAATTATTTGTTGATTTTTTTTTCAACAAATAATTGGGGACATATTAAATCGACAGCAACAGCGACAACGCCTACCGGAAATGACTTATGGCACGCTTTTGGAGGACGACAACGGTCGTCCTGCGGATGTCTTGCTGAGTCGGCGACTCGTCCGCTTCTGCAGTTCATCCACAAAGCCAGCCTCCCCCAAGGCCCACCCGTGCAGGGTCGATTGCGTCAAGTCCACTTGCTGGGTGGCGCTCACCCCCGCCTGCACCAGTCCGGCATAAGCCGCCTCGCGAGCGAAAGGGGTATTACCGAGCGCCCAGTACAGAGGATGGGGGGTAACCAACTTGTCCATGCGCAAGCCAATGTAATGCGCGTGGCTCGACCAAGGGTAGTCACGCGCCTGCCCCACCAAACCGGCACGCACCGGGTTGAGGTCGATGTAGGCCATGCAAGCCAGCAAATAACGATCCGCCTGGATCAGGGTCGCCTTGTAACGCCCCTCCCACAACGTGCCGCTGCGTTGCTGCGCATCGTTGAAGTACCGTACATAGCGCCGGCCGATCGCCTGCATCATCTGCGGCAACGCCGTATCCGTCTGCGGCGTGGCCAGCAGATGGAAATGATTGCCCATCAACACGTAGGCATGGATGGCGACGCCGAACTTACGGGCATTTTCATCCAGCAAGTCGAGAAAGAACTCGTCGTCAGCCTGCGAGGTGAAGATCGGTTGCCGGTTGTTGCCCCGCTGAATCACATGGTGCGGATAACCAGGAACCGTCAGGCGAGGGAGGCGTGCCATGATGATGCGATGAAGTGCGTCGCATCATCATAGTTGGAATCTGACCCCGATTATTTCTGAACGGGATTGTTTGGCGCCTTGGCAACACGGACCTTGCCACCCGTTGTCACCAGCACAACCGCACCTCCTGGGGCAAAAACCTCCGCGCCTTTGGCCTGCACCACGGCACGGCGGTCGCCGTTCTTGAGCTGGACCAGGATTTCATAGGCTTCTTCGCGCGTTCCCATGCGCTCGATGGCATTGCCAGCCACCACGCCGGCCACAGCGCCAAGCACGCCGATGATCTGGCCATCACGCTGGTTGCCGCCTGCACCATAACCGGCCAAGCCACCCACCACACCGCCCGTGGCCGCGCCGACTCCCGATTGGCTGCCCTCTACTGTGACATTGCGAACCGACAGCACCGCGCCATCCTCCACCACCGACAGGCGTTGCGCATCGCCACGCTGAATCACATCGGGGCTGCTGCTGGCGCAAGCGGACAACACCAAGACCAGGGCCACCACCAATAATTTATTCATATTTCACACTTCCTAGAAAGAGGCACAACACAAGCTGCGTCGTTGATCAGACACGCTGCTTCATCCATCAGTTCCCAACGTCTGGCTCTGGTGCTGGTTGACCCTCAGGCAGGCCATAACGCGACTGCAGCAACGATGTGAGCCCAAACTCTTCCAGAATCGATTTCAACCGTTGGGCTGCAGCCCGCTTTTTCTGACCGGTGTAGCGGGCGATGATCAGTTCATTTTTCATGCTGTGCTCCCAGCCCACCAGTTCGGTTACCGTGACTTGGTAGCCCCAGGCCTCCAGGTAAAGGCAGCGCAACACATTGGTGATCTGGCTACCCAACTCACGGGTATGCAGGGGATGGCGCCAGAGTTCAGCCAAAGGCGTGCGCGACAGCGACAACGCTTTGCCCGAATTCAGTACGCGCGCCACTTCGGCCTGGCAGCAAGGCACCAGCACCATGAAACGTGCCTGCTTTTGCAGGCCAAAGGCAATCGCATCGTCGGTCGCAGTATCACAGGCATGCAATGCTGTCACGATGTCGATGCGGCTGGGCAGTTCTTCCGAATGGGCCGACTCGGCCACACTCAGGTTGAGGAACGACATGCGCGCGAAGCCCAGCCGGGCGGCCAATTCACGCGACTTCTGCACCAGCTCAGGCCTTGTTTCAATGCCGTAGATGCGGCCAAGCTGATGCTGCTTGAAGAACAGGTCGTAGATGATGAAACCGAGGTAGGACTTGCCCGCACCATGATCAGCCAGCGTGATGCCGGTCGCATCTGCACCGGTACGTTCGGCCTGCAACTCCAGCAGCAGCTTCTCGATGAACTGAAACAGGTGATAGACCTGTTTGAGCTTGCGGCGCGAGTCCTGATTGAGCTTGCCGTCGCGCGTCAGGATGTGCAGCTCCTTGAGCAGCTCGATCGACTGCTCGGGCCGGATCTCGGGTGCCAACAGCCCTGCCGACACGCCGTTACCCTCTGCGACAGCCTGCTTGCGCTTCTTGCCTGAAGTCATGATGACGCATCCTTCTCTTTGTCAGCACCTGGGGTGGGCGAGGCTTCGGATTCTGGCTGGCCAGCGCCCACCTTCAAAGCCGCCCAGCCCGCATGCCCGAGTTGCTCCAGCGTTTGCATGTTTTTTTCGAAAATCATTTCGGCCTCGGGGAACACCTGGACTGCACGGTCGATGCTGGCCTCGCGCAACAGGTGCAATGTCGGGTAGGGCGCGCGGTTGGTGTAGTTGGTGATGTCGTCCGGCGAGGTGCCGGCAAACTGAAACTGCGGATGAAAACTGGCGATCTGCAAATCACCCTCCAGGCCAAGCTCATTCAACGCTGCATCGGCCTCGCCAAGGAAATCGTTGAAGTCGAGAAAGTCCTGCAGGCACAACGGCGCCATCAGCAAGGTGGTGTCGCGCAACTCGGGGTCGGTAGCGTGCAAGGCCGTCAATTCGCGCACCAGTTCCTCGCGCAGGGCACGAGGCTCGGTGGCCAGGCTCACGACATAGTGGACCTGGCCTTTCACATGCACGCTCTTGGCGAACGGGCAAAGGTTGAGACCGATGACGGCCCGCTCCAGCCAGGCCCTCATGTCCTGCACCACACGGGCGACCAGCGCCTGCTCGGAAAATGTAGTCATCGTGGGCTCCTCACCCCAAGTTGCCGTGCCAGCAGCAGACCGGCCACCGAGCAGGCCACCGTCACGCTCCAGGTCCAGTGCCAGCCACCTACGCTCGCAGCCACCCAGGCCACCAGCGGCGGCCCGGCAAACTGACCCAGTGACGACCATTGCTGCATCCAGCCTACGGTGGTGGATACCGTGCGTTCGTTGGGTGCCAATCGAACCGCCAAGGAGAACAGCGTGCCGGGGATCATGCCGCCGACCATGGAGAACAGCAACACGGCCATGAAACGGAACACCGGCGGCAGGCCCGATGCACCGGGCGCCAGCGGAAAAGTCACGAAGGCCAGCAGCGTGCCCAGTCCCATGGCACCAAAGCCCAGATAAAGCAGGGTCTGCGGCCGCACGCCACGCGTCAACAGACGCCCCGAGACGATATTACCGACCATGTTGACGGCAGCGACCAGTGCCGTCAGCACGGCGGTGACACCCGCTGCAAAACCCGCTTGCGCATAGATCGTCGGCAGAAAACCGATCACGGCCAGCCATTGACCCGAGTACATGGCAAAGCAGAGCGCCACCAGCCACGGGCCGGGCGCTGTAAGCGTTTGACGTAGCCGCTGCGGCCAGGCGTGCGCCTGGGCTGTCGCTCCAGCTTTTGCCGCTTGCGCAGCATGCCCCGCCGCCCGGACTTGGTCCGGCGGCACCACCTGCCATAACCACAGCGCCATCAAGAGCGTCAGGGCGGCAAGCCCACACCACCAAACCTGCCAACTCGCCAGCGCGATCACCAGCGGCCCGAACAACAGGGCGCTGGCCGTCCCCAGCGGCATGTAGGCGCCCCACAGCCCGAGCATGGCACTCATGCGATGCGGAGCCACCAGATGACGAATCAGGCTCGGCGCCGGCATGGACACCAACAAAAAGCCAAAACCCTCAACCGCCCGCAATAGCAGCAGGCTCTGGGCATCTTGCGCCCAACCGCCCAGCAACGAGGCGGCGAACAGCACCAGCAATCCGCCCAGCATGCTGCGCTTGAGACCCAGACCGTCTGCTGCCAGCCCGACCGCCAGCCCGAGTGTCATGCCGGCGAGCTGCACCAAGGACAGCAGAAACCCGGCCTGCAACAGCGTCACCCCAAGCGCCTCACGCAACACCGGCAATGCCGGCGACAGCTTGCCGACGTGCAGCGCCGCGCTGACGCCGCCGAGGATCACCACCAGCGCCGGATCGACCGCGCGAATGGAGCGACGCCAGACAGCACTCATGCCAGCAACCTCTGCCCGGTGAGGCGTTCGTGCTCGCGCCAGGCGAAACGGTCCGTCATGCCGGCAATGTAGTCAGCCACCACGCGCAGCACCGTGCTTTCTTCGTCTCCAAGTCCGTGGGCCGCCTGGGCCCGCGCGGCAAAACCGGCCTGCATTTCCTGCGGCGACTGGCGATAGGCTTCGAACAATTCGTGAATCGCCTGGCGCGCCTGCCCGGTGGTGTGAACCACTTGCGGGTGCCGATAGAGGTTCTGAAACAGGAATTTCTTCAGCGCCGTCGAGCGCGACCGCATCTCGTCACTGAAACGCAGCAGTGCCGGTAACTGGCGCGCAGCATCGGCACTCACGGGCATTGTCGAACGCAACGCCTCTTGCGTGGCCTCAATGACGTCATACACCTGCGCACTGAGCATGCGGCGTATCGTTTCGTACAACAAGCGCCGCCCCTGCGCTGCGGCCCCCAACAGGGGATGATCCTGCAGCGTCTGGCGGCGAAAATCGTCGAACAGTGGCACCGCCTCAAGCTGCTCCAGCGTGATCAGACCCGAGCGCACCCCATCGTCGATGTCATGCGCGTTGTAGGCGATCTCATCGGCCAGATTGCACAACTGCGCTTCCAGACTGGGCTGCGTGCGCGCCAGAAAGCGTTGCGCCACCCCACCCGGCTCTGCCGCCTCCAGCAGCTCGGCATTCTTGCGCGAACAGTGCTTGAGAATGCCCTCGCGGGTTTCGAATGTGAGATTCAGGCCATCGAAAGCGGGATAACGCTCTTCCAGCTGATCGACCACGCGCAGGCTTTGCAGGTTGTGCTCGAAGCCGCCGTGCCCCGCCATGCATTCGTTGAGCGCATCCTGCCCAGCATGCCCAAAGGGGGTGTGCCCCAGATCGTGCGCCAGCGCAATGGCCTCCACCAGATCTTCGTTGAGCCCCAGAGCCCGCGCAATGGAGCGCCCAAGCTGCGCCACTTCGAGCGAATGCGTCAAACGCGTGCGGAACAGATCACCCTCGTGGTTCAGGAACACCTGCGTCTTGTAGACCAGACGGCGAAAGGCCGTGGAATGGACAATGCGGTCGCGGTCACGCTGGTATTCAGTGCGCGTGGGTGCCGCCGCTTCGGGGTGGCGGCGCCCGCGCGAATAGGCGGGATCGCAAGCGTAGACTGCAAGCGTCATGTTTTCAAGCAAAATTGGCACCCAACCCTTACCAGCAATGCGCAAGCAGCTATCAAATATATAGCAAAATCAGACACAACAAGAATCGATCACCTCGCGCACCAAGGCATCGGGGGCGCCCTGTACGGCGGCTCGACCCGGTCCGTCGATGACAACAAAACGGATCTCGCCCGCCTCAGCTTTCTTGTCCACACGCATGAGTTCCAGATAGCGTCCAGCGTTGTCCTGTGTCGACAACTTCGGCCCGACCACCGGCAAACCGGCCCTGCCGATCAGCTTTTTCAGCCGCGCCACAAATGCTGCATCCACCAGACCGAGCCGGTACGACAGTTCAGCAGCCATGACCATGCCGCAACCGACCGCTTCGCCATGCAGCCACGCACCGTAGCCCAGCCCGGCTTCGATGGCATGGCCAAAGGTGTGGCCGAAATTGAGGATGGCGCGCAGTCCCGATTCGCGTTCGTCCTGCCCCACCACCTCGGCCTTGATCTCGCAACTGCGCTGGATGGCCTGGCTCAAGGCCACCGCATCGCGCGCCATCAGGGCATCAATGTTCGCCTCGATCCAGTCCAGGAACACCATGTCGGCAATGGGGCCGTACTTGATGACCTCGGCCAGGCCGGCACTGAGCTCCCGCTCGGGCAAGGTCTTGAGCGTTTCCAAATCGCACACCACGCGCAAGGGCTGGTAGAACGCGCCAATCATGTTCTTGCCCAACGGATGGTTGATCGCCGTCTTACCGCCGACCGACGAGTCAACCTGCGCCAACAACGTGGTGGGCACCTGAACAAAAGGCACGCCTCGCATGTAGCTGGCGGCGGCAAAACCAGTCATGTCACCGATCACGCCCCCACCCAAGGCAAACAGCACGGTTTTGCGATCGCAGGCGTGGCCCAGCAAGGCATCAAAAATCTGGTTCAGGGTTTCCCAGGTCTTGAAGGCCTCTCCATCAGGGAGCTCGACGATATGGATCGTCGCGAAATGGGGCTGCAACGACGCCTTGAGCGTCGCCGCATACAGCGGCGCCACCATGGTATTGGTGACGATGAGCGCCTGGGCAGAGCGCGGCAAGCCCGCGAAGGTGGCGGGATTGTCCAACAAAGCGCTGCCGATCATGATCGGGTAGCTGCGATCAGCCAGACTGATTTGAACCTGAGCTGCCAGGCGAGACGAAATGTCAGGAGAAGACTGCATAACCCCAAGTTTAGGGCACGCGCTACAGACTGGCCGTTTTCACGGCAATCACGGGGCCGACGGCAGCAGTCCGGCCAGCTCCAATTGCATCACGATCATGTTGACCAGGGTACCGACCGACGGACGTCCGGTCTCGATGACGAAATGCGCGGTTTCCCGATACAGCGGGTCACGCGTCGCATAGAGTTCACGCAAGCGCCCCAGCGGATCGGTCACCTGCAGCAGCGGACGGTTGGTGTCGTGCCGCAAGCGGCGGAACAACTCATCCGGCGAGGACTTCAGATAGACCACGTGGGTACGCGACTTCAGGCACCCCCGATTGATCGGCCGCAACACCGCCCCGCCGCCGGTGGAGAGAATGCAGGATGGTTGCTGTGTCAACTCATCCAGCACCGCCTGCTCCATGTCGCGGAAACGCTCCTCACCTTCACGCTCAAAGTAGGTCCGGATCGAACAGCCCAGGCGATTTTCCAACACGTGATCGGAATCGACAAAGGGCAGGTGCAGGCGCCGCGCAAGCTGCCGCCCGACGGTGGATTTCCCCGAACCGGGCAGGCCAATCAGACTGACTATCAACTTGTCCAAGAATTCAAATCGGTCGGCTGCCTTAGCGCACAGCAGCCTTGTCGCTGATCATCTTGGGGGTGATGAACACCAGCATTTCCTGCTTGTTGGACACCTTGCCCCGGCTCTTGAACAGATTGCCCACCCCCGGCAGGTCGCCGAAGAAAGGCACCTTGGTCTCATTGGTCGACTCGGTCAACTCGAAAATGCCGCCGATCACCACCGTACCGCCATTTTCCACCAACACCTGCGTTTGAATGTGTTTGGTGTTGATGGCGAAGCCCGCTGCAGTCGATTGGCCCACCGTATCTTTAGCAATGTCCAGCTCAAGAATGATGTTGCCTTCAGGCGTGATCTGCGGCGTCACTTCCAGTTTCAGATTGGCCTTGCGGAAAGCGATCGAGGTGGCACCGCTGGCCGTAGCCACCTGGTAGGGCAGTTCCGTCCCTTGCTCAATCACCGCCTTGATCTTGTCGGCCGTTACCACGCGCGGACTCGACACCACCTTGCCCTTGCCATCGGCCTCCAGGGCAGAAATCTCAAGGTTCAGGAAACGGGCTGCGTTTTCGCCAAAGATGGACACCGCAAAAGTCGCCGGGTTGTAGCCCCCTTGACCAATGGCCGGCAGACTGACGAAGGTGCCGGATGTCGTGGCGGCCGTGCCATCCACATAGCTGGAGCCGACCGAGCCGCCCATACCGCCTGAGGCGGCCGGAACATTGCCGGTACCGCCCCCCAGCTTCACCCCAAGCGACTTGCCGAAGGTATCGGAAGCTTCAACGATCCGCGCTTCGATCAGCACTTGACGCACCGCGATGTCGAGCTTGGTGATCAGGCTGCGAACCTGTTCGATCTTGCTGGAGATGTCGGTCACAAACAATTGGTTGGTCCGCGGCTCGGCAATGGCACTGCCACGCACACTCAGCAGGCGAGCATTCGCGGCGCCCGCCGCCGCCCCCATCGGAGCCCCCCCAACAGCCCCACCCATCAACTGGCGCGCCACATCCGCGGCCTTGGCGTAGTTCAACTGGAACGACTCGGTCCGCACCGCCTCCAGCCCCTCCAGCGCCACATTGGCTTCGCGTTCAAGCTTCTCCTTGGCAACGATTTCATCCTTGGGGGCGATCCACAGCACATTGCCCGCCTTGCGCATCCCCAAGCCCTTGGCCTGCAAGATGATGTCGAGCGCCTGATCCCATGGCACATCCTGCAAGCGCAGCGTCACCGCCCCGGCAACTGAGTCCGACGTCACGATATTGAAATTGGTGAAATCAGCGATCACTTGCAACAAGGAGCGCACTTCAATGTTCTGGAAATTGAGTGACAGCTTCTGACCGTTGTAGCCTGGCCCCTGCGTCAGTTTCGAGGGGTCGACCCGCTGCGGCTTGACCTCCACCACGAACTGGTCATCGCTTTGGTAGGCGCTGTGCTCCCAGGCTCCCTTGGGTTCGATCACCATGCGCACCCGGTCCCCGGTCTGGAAGGTGGTCACCGTCTGGACCGGTGTACCAAAATCGGCCACATCCAGACGACGCTTGAGTCCCTCGGGCAAACTCGTCTTCATGAATTCCACCACCAGGGTCTGCCCGCGTTGACGGATATCCACACCCACCTGGCTGCTCGGCAACGCAACGACAACGCGGCCGGCACCGTTGGCGCCACGTCGAAAATCGACATCTTTCAAGGGCAGTACGTCACGGCTACGGTTTTCCGAAAAAGCCGGCACAGCAGCGGCATCCGGCACCGGCGCCGCCACCGGGTCAAGCACCACCAGCAGCGACTTGCCTTGCAACTGAGTTTTGTAGCTGGTGGCCTGCTTGAGATTGAGCACCACCCGGCTGCGCTCACCCGCCTGCAGCACGCTGACCGAGCGCAAGTTACCTTGGTTGATATCGATGGTCGAGCGCCCCATGGCATTCGTCACACCGGGGAAGTCCAAAGCAATTCTGGCCGGAGACTGAATGGCAAAACCCGTGGGCGCAGCCGTCAGGGCTTGCGACAAATCAATTCTGACCACCTCCGCCCCGCCCTGCAACGCACCCGACACGGACTCGATCGTCGTTTGTGCCAGGGCGGACACAGCTGTCACGGCCAGCGCCAGCGCCACCAGAACTTTTCGCCCCGCACGTTGTGCGGCCCAACATTTTTGACTGTTCATTTCAACCTCTCCTGCAACTGCAGTGTGGCAGGGCGCTCTACCCACTCGCCCACCGCGTCTTGTGCTACTTCACGCAGCGTGACTTGCGTTTCAGTAATTTTGCTGATGCGCCCGTAGTTCTGTCCAAGGTAATTTCCCGGCCGCACTTGATAAAGCAAATTGTCAACCTTGATTAATGCGACCGGCTTACCTTCTTTGAGCAGACTGCCAACCATGGTCATGCTGTCGAGCGGGAATGCTTCAAGCGGCTCCTTGCGTCGCGCCAGTTCCGGGTCAATCAATGCGCCACTGGCCGCCGACTGCGTTGATTCGCGCTTGAGCGCCCGCGCCAACTTCTCCTTGCTGAACGGCTCCACCGCATTCGCCAGCCCATAAGGTTCAGGCTTGAACTGCTTCGGCTCAGGGATGGGCGTCACGCGCGGACGTGTCTGGCTCCTCTGTTCCGCCATCCACTGCCGCAACTCATCCTCGCTTGATGCACCACAACCCGTTAGCGTCACCGCGGACACTGCAAGCCATACGCCGTAGCCAAGGGCTTTCATTTCTTCCCCCCTTTGGCGCCACCGCTTGCCTTGCGCTGCGCCGCGACTTCGTCAGCATCGAGATAACGGAACGTCTTCGCTGTCGCATCCAGGGCCAGGTTACCCTCTCGACCTGGCACGATGGTCATGTTGTTGAGAGTCACAATGCGCGAGAGATGGGCGATATCCGAAGCAAAGGCGCCGATGTCGTGGTAACGGCCTGTCACCCGTACGGCAATCGGCAATTCTGCGTAGTAATCTTTCACGAGTACCTGCCCGGGTCTGAACAGTTCAAACTGCAGGCTGCGCCCCAGACCAGCCTGGTTGATGTCTGACAGCAACGCATCCATTTCAGCCTTGCTCGGCAACTGCTTCTCCAGCTGATTCACATATTGCTGGACCTGCTCACGCTGCTTCTTGAGCTCTTCCAGGTTGACGGCCTTGACCAGTTTGCTTTTGTAGTCCTCGCGCAGCTGCGTTTCCTTGGTCCGCTCGATCTCCAGTTCCTCATCGGAACTGCTGAGCCAGACAAACCACAAGACCACGACCACCATGGCGGCCACAGCCAACATCAGGGCGTAGCGCGGAATCGCCGGCCATACGGCCGGATTCTGAGGATCCAGATTGCGAAACTGACTCTGCACCTGCTCTTTCAGCGTGGCGAGATCAAGAGGGGAAAGTCGGGACACCATGACTCAATCCAGTTATTTGCCGACAGGCACTGATGCCGCCGAGGTCGGTGCGGACGCCGCTGTCATCGCAGGCACGGCTTTCTGGGCTTCGCTGGCCCTCACCAACCGAACCCTGATGGAGAAATTGGAAACCCGACGCTGATCGCGTGCACCCAAGGTGATATTGCCGGCGACGATCTCCACCAGTTCCGGTTTCGAAAACCACGGCGTGTTGTTCGCCAGGTTGCGCAAGAGTTCAGACACCCGCTCGTTGGACTGCGCCACACCTTGCAGGCTGACCAACTGGTTCTCCTGCCGCATATTGGTGATGTAGACACCGTCAGGCAATTGCTTGACCAATTCAGACAACAGATGCACCGGCAGATTGCGGTCTGACTGCAAGTCTTCTACAGCCTGCTGCCGCGCGCGCAAAGCGGCAATCTCCGCCTCCAGTCCGGCAATTTCCTTGATCTGCCCCTCCAGCGTCCCGATTTCCTTCTGCAGAATCATGTTCTGCTCCTGCTGCGCAGAAATCTGCCCTTGAAGCCACAGGTAAATCACGCTGGCGATCACTGCGCCAGCCAACGCCGAGGCAACCAGGGACAGATTGAAAACATCCCGCCGTCTTTTACGCGCCGCCTCGCGATGCGGCAGCAAATTGATCAGAATCACAGCAGGAACCTCCGCAACGCCAAGCCACAGGAGGTCAAATACGAAGAGGCCTCACGCGTCATTCTTTTGAGGCGCACCCCATCACCGATTTCCATGCCGTCGAAAGGGTTCACCAAACTGCAAGGGAATCCCGTTTGCTGCGTCACGGCTTGCGTCAGCCCCGGCAACGCCGCCGAACCACCCGCCAGCATCACATAGTCCACCTTGTTGTGCGGTGTACTGGTAAAAAAGAACTGCAAGGCACGACCGATTTCCTGCACCATGCTCTCAACAAAAGGACGCAAGACACTGGACTCGTAATCTTCTGGAAGTTCGCCGCTGCGCTTCTTGCTCTCAGCCTCTTCAAGAGAGAAGCCATACTGACGCACGATCAGTTGGGTGAGTTGAGCACCACCAAAGGCCTGGTCACGCTCATAAAGCACTTCATCATCGCGAATCACCTGCATGCTGGTGGTCAAGGCGCCCACCTCGAACAGGGCCACAATGGTTCCAGCCCCCTTTTCGGGCAGGTTGTCGATCAGGCGTCCTGCCGCCAGGCGAGATGCATAGGACTCCACATCCACAATGACGGGCTTGAGCCCCGCCGCCTCAGCCAGCCCCTGAATGTCTTGGACCTTCTCTCGACGTGCCGCAGCGATGAGCACATCGACATCCCCCGCAGATGCCGCGCTGGGACCGACCACACAAAAATCAAGACTGACCTCATCCAAAGGAAAGGGAATGTACTGATTGGCCTCAGCCTCGACCTGCATCTCCAACTCGACGTCGTTCAGACCGCCGGGCAATACAATTTTCTTGGTAATCACGGCCGAAGGCGGCAGGGCCATGGCCACTTGGCGGGTCTTGGCCCCGCTTTTTTTGACAACCCGGCGAACGGCATCCGCAACTTCATCGAATTTTTCGATATTGCCGTCACTCACCCACCCGCGCTCCAACGGCTCGATGGCGCAGCGTTCAAGCACAAGCTGGCCGGCCTTGTTCCGGCCCAACTCAACCAGTTTCACACTGGATGAACTGACATCCAGACCCAGCATGGGCTCCGGTTGACGACTGAAAAGCGACCCCAAAGAGATCAAGCGTATCCCCTGAAATGTGCCGGCCAAAAACCGGAAAAACTTAAGAATTCACTTGAATGCTAGCAGTAAGATCCTTGTCCAGCAAAGGTTTTTCCCCATTCATCACCCCTTGTGCGTTGTCAAAAGTTGACGCTTTGTATGCAATTGAAACAAGGCTGCCAAGCCCAATCTGAGTCCGGTCGCCCGGCGTTCACAATGCAGCCTGAGACCCTGATCCCTCAGGTCGGGCGCAGATTTTTATAATGCACGACGCGCACCCAACCACTCTTTTATGCCCGCAAAACCCAAGCCGCCTGCTTCTTCCGCTGACCATGCAGGCATGAATTCCTACAAACCGGCCATGCACTGGCTGACCCGATTAGGCTTGTGGGCTGGTGGCCTGGCCTTGGCCGGACTGCTCTCGATCCTGATGGTCGTTGCGATTGCCTTGGCTGTGGCCTTCCCCAACTTGCCGGACATCTCGGACCTCTCGGATTACCGGCCCAAGCTGCCGCTGCGCGTGTTCTCGACGGAAGGTGAGCTGATCGGCGAATTTGGTGAAGAGCGGCGCAACCTCACCCCGATCAAGGACATTCCCAAAGTCATGACCGATGCCGTGCTGGCCATCGAAGATGCCCGCTTCTACCAGCATGGTGGTGTGGACTACCTGGGAGTGATTCGTGCCGGCCTGGCCAATGTGGGCCGCGTCAAGAGCCAGGGCGCCTCGACAATCACCATGCAGGTGGCCCGCAATGTCTACCTGTCGTCGGAGAAGACCTTCACCCGCAAGCTCTACGAGATCCTGCTGACCTTCAAGCTGGAGCATCTGCTCACCAAGGACCAGATTCTCGAGATCTACATGAACCAGATCTTCCTGGGGAATCGAGCCTATGGTTTTGCCGCAGCCTCGGAAGCTTATTTTGGCAAACCGCTCAAGGACATCACCATCGCTGAGGCCGCCATGCTGGCCGGCCTGCCCAAAGCACCATCCGCCTACAACCCGATCAACAACCCGAAGCGTGCACGTTCACGCCAGCTCTACATCATCGAGCGCATGCAAGAGAACGGCTTCATCACAGAAGAGCAGGCCATTGCAGCCAAGAAACAGGAGTTGAAGGTCAAGCCTGCCCACCAAAATGGGCGCATTCATGCCGAGTTCGTGGCCGAAACGGTGCGCCAACTCATGTATGCCCAATACGGCGACGAAACCTATACCCGCGGCCTGAACGTCTACACCACCATCCGTGCTTCTGACCAGGATACGGCCTACAAGGCGCTGCGTCGCGGCATCATGGACTACGAACGGCGCCAGATCTACCGCGGCCCTGAAAAGTTCGTCAATCTGCCGAGCAAGCCGCAGGAACTCGAAGATGCCATCGACGATGCCCTGGATGACTTCCCGGACAACGGTGACCTGATGTCAGCGGTGGTGCTGGAGGCCGACCCGAAAAAGATCGTGGCCGTGCGACAGAACGGCGAGCCGGTTGAGATCACCGGAGAAGGCCTGCGCCCGGCACAGTCTGGCTTGTCGGCCAAAGCGCCGCCGCACATCAAGATTCGTCGTGGCGCGATCATCCGGGTTGCCAAGACCCTCAAGGCCACTTGGGAGATCACGCAACTGCCCGAAGTTGAAGGCGCCTTCATTGCGCTGGACCCGCGTGACGGCTCCATCAAGGCCTTGGTGGGCGGTTTCGATTTCGTCAAGAACAAGTTCAACCACGTTACTCAAGCATGGCGCCAACCCGGCTCCAGCTTCAAGCCCTTCATTTACTCGGCCGCCCTGGAGAAAGGCTTCACGCCAACCACCGTGGTCAACGACGCGCCGCTGTTTTTCGACTCTGGCGTCACTGGCGGCCAGCCCTGGGAACCGAAAAACTACGACGGCAAGTTTGAGGGCCCGATGACGTTGCGCCGAGGCCTCGCCAAGTCGAAGAACATGATCTCGATCCGTGTGTTGCAGGCCGTGGGGCCGCAGAACGCGCAGAACTGGATCACGCACTTTGGCTTCGAAGCCGACAAGCACCCGCCCTACCTGACCATGGCGCTTGGCGCCGGTTCGGTCACGCCGATGCAGATGGCAACGGCCTATTCAGTGTTCGCCAATGGCGGCTACCGCGTCAACCCCTGGCTCATTACCAAGGTGTCGGAACAAAAAGGCGGAAAAGTGCTGATCGCCACACCGCCCCCCGTACTTGACGACGCCATGCGTGTCATCGATGCCCGCAATGCCTTCATCATGTCCAGCCTGCTGCAAGAAGTCACCCGCTCAGGTACTGCCGCCCGCGCGCAAGCCACCCTCAAGCGTCCCGACCTGTATGGCAAGACCGGCACCACCAATGACTCCATGGATGCCTGGTTTGCCGGCTACCAACCCACACTCACGGCCGTGACCTGGATCGGCTACGACACTCCCCGCAAGCTGGGTGACCGCGAGACCGGTGGTGGCCTGAGCCTGCCGGTATGGATCAGCTTCATGGAGCACGCACTCAAAGGCGTTCCCATCACTGAAATCAGTGCCCCTGAAGGCGTGACCAATGCCGGCGGTGACTGGGCCTATGATGAGTACGCCAAAGGCGCCGGCGTCAGCAACTTGGGATTGGAAGACAAACCGGCCGGAGAGCCGGAAGGTACTGTCCAGGCGTTGCCGCCAGCCGATGAAAAGAAAAGAATTCTCGACCTGTTCAAGAATTGATCAGGCGACAAAGGTCAGGGAACAAGCCGCCTGCTCGGAGGCATGGGCTGACAGGTTGGCAAAAAATTCACCATGGCCTTTGGTGTCAACCCACTGGTGGCCATCAAACTTGTAGTGGAAACCACCAGCCTTGGCCGCCAGCCAGATCTCATGCAGGGGTTTCTGCAGGTTCACGACGATCTGGCTGCGGTTTTGAAACACCAGCGTGATCATGCCACCGACACGCTGGTTATCGATGTCGGCGTCGCTCTCGTCGTTGATGCGGTCGCAGCTGGCCTCGATGGCACGCAGCACCAATTCGGCGCAGTCCATGAATTCGATGTCGGTCATTACAATTTCGTGATGTTGCAAACAAACCAAATTCTAGTCAGGGCGCTAACCCTTGTCGGTCTTGCTGCCATTGCAGGCAGCTTGAGCACCGCCCTCAGCGGCTGCGGCCAGCCGGGCGTGCTGTACTTGCCGACCGAACCGGCCGCCGCACGTCGTGCCACTTTGCCTGAAACCCTCATCCCCGGCTCGCGCCAGGACAGCGCCGCGCCCCGACCTGCCGCACCCGCCTCTGCCCCCGCATCCAAATGACCGCTCACAAACTCCCCGGCCACCCTCATATCGCCTACCAAGGTGATGAACTCTTCATAGAAGACGTACGTCTGAGCGACTTGGCACGCCAGTATGGCACCCCCTTGTTTGTCTACTCCAAGGCCGCCATGCTCTCGGCCCTGGCGGCCTACCAGCGTGGTTTTGCCGGCCGTCAGGTGCAAATCTGCTACGCCATGAAAGCCAATTCCTCGCTCGGCGTCCTGCAGGTCTTTGCCCAGGCCGGCTGTGGCTTCGACATCGTTTCCGGAGGGGAACTGGAGCGCGTGCTGGCCGCAGGCGGCGAAGCCAAAAAAGTGATCTTCTCCGGGGTCGGCAAAACGCGCGCCGAAATGCGCCGTGCGCTGGAGGCCGGCATCGGCTGCTTCAATGTCGAGAGCGAAGCCGAGCTCGAAGTGCTCAACGAAGTGGCCCTGGCCATGCACCAACGTGCTCCCGTGAGCATTCGCGTCAATCCCAATGTCGACCCGAAAACCCACCCCTACATCTCGACCGGTCTGAAGGGCAACAAGTTCGGCATCGCGCACGAACGCACCCTGGCCACCTACCAACGCGCCGCTTCGCTGCCCGGGCTGCAGGTGGTGGGCATCGACTGCCACATCGGCTCGCAGATCACGCAGGAAGAACCGTACCTTGATGCCATGGACCGTGTGCTCGATCTGGTCGAGACCATTGAAGCCGCAGGCATCCCTCTGCACCACATTGATTTCGGCGGTGGTCTCGGCATTGACTACAACGACGATACTCCGCCAGCGGCCGATGCACTATGGGCCAAGCTGCTGGCCAAACTTGATACACGAGGCTTCGGCGCGCGCCAGCTCATGATCGAACCGGGTCGCTCTCTGGTGGGCAATGCCGGCGTCTGCCTGACCGAGGTGATGTACCTCAAACCAGGCGAACAAAAGAACTTCTGCATCGTCGACGCGGCCATGAACGATTTGCCCCGCCCCGCCATGTACCAGGCATTCCATCGCATTGTTCCCTTGACGTCGCGCCCGGCGACGCCCACGCTTTACGACGTGGTCGGCCCCATCTGTGAAAGCGGCGACTGGATCGGACGCGATCGCAATCTGTCTGTCACGCCCGGCGATCTGCTGGCCGTGCTATCCGCCGGTGCCTACTGCATGAGCATGGCCAGCAACTACAACACACGCGGCCGGGCTGCGGAGGTCCTGGTTGACTTGAATCAAGTTCATTTGATCCGCGTGCGCGAAAATCCTGCAGACACGTTCAGCCACGAACGCTTGCCTGTCTAGGCAAACGCTCATGGCTGCGGTCAACGCATCTGCGATCGACCTCTCCCGACCGGATTGACGCCCCTGCCTCAGGGGCGTCCTTACTTTGCACTGCCATGTCACCTGTTGAGCTCTACAAAGACAAGACCCATGAGGTCCTGATGTTCACCGACCTGATTGAGGAAGATGGTCAGGCGGTGCAAGCCAACCAGTTCCTGATCTGCGATGGCGATACGGGCGCCATCATCGACCCAGGCGGCAACCTGGCCTTCAACGAGTTGTTCCTCAACATGTCGAAGCATTTCCCGCCCAGCAAGCTGGCCTACCTGATCGCGTCGCATGCCGACCCGGACATCATCGCCTCGCTGGACCGCTGGATGACCAGTACCCGGGCGACGCTGGTCATCTCCCGCATCTGGGAGCGCTTCGCCCCGCACTTCACCAAGGTGGGGAAAACCGATGACCGTGTGGTGGGTGTACCCGATGCCGGCGGACGCCTGCCTCTGGGCCAGCACGAGCTATGGCTGCTGCCGGCCCATTTCATGCATTCGGAAGGCAACTTCCATTTTTACGACCCGGTCAGCCGCATCCTCTTCACCGGTGATTTGGGCGCCTCGCTCGTCAGCGGCAAGCAGGCGCGCGAGCCCGTGACCGAACTGAAACCGCACCTTCCGAACATGGAGGGCTTCCACCGCCGCTACATGGTCTCCAACAAGATCCTGCGCCTGTGGGTTCGCATGGCGCGGGAACTGGATATTTCCATGATCGTGCCGCAGCATGGCGCGCCGATCGCCGGCACGAAGGCCATCAACGACTTCCTGGCCTGGATCGAAACCCTGCAATGCGGCATCGACCTGTTCGACAGCTCGGCCTACCGTCTGCCCCAAAATGTCATCGACCCCAGCATCACGGCCGGGCGTCGCCAAGCGTAGTACGGCGTAAGACCCATCTACGCCACAAACGCCAGATCAGCAGGACACAGACAATGCCGGCGTAAACCATCACCTCGGCCAAGTTGTTTTTAGAGGCACGCATCCAGAAGAAGTGCAGCACGCCCAAGACCGCCACGCCATAGACCAGCCGATGCAGGACCCGCCAGCGTGAAGCCCCCAGCCAACGGATGGCACGGTTAAAAGAGGTGGCTGCCAAGGGCGTGAGCAGAACAAAACCGGCAAAGCCCACCAGGATGAAAGGCCGCTTGCTTATATCGAGCGCCATATCCTGCAGCTCGAACCCCATGTCGAACCAGCTGTAGCACAGCAGGTGCAGCAACACGTAGAAATACACAAACAAGCCCAGCATGCGACGAAAGCGCGCCAGCGAGGGCAAGCCTGCCTGCACGCGCAGGGGCGTCACCGCCAACACCAAGCACAGGAAGCGCAAAGTCCAATCGCCTGTCGAGCGCACCAGGGCTTCTGCCGGATTGGCCCCGAGCTGATCAGCCACCGTCGCATAAATCAGCCAGACACATGGCAACAGGCATACCGCCAGCAGGAGTGGTTTGGCAACAGGACTGAGCAGGAAACGGTTCATCCACTGGCAGGCTGCAACAGCTTCAGTAGTGTTTCTTGAGATCCATACCGGCATACAACTGGCCGACCTGGGCCTCGTAGCCATTGAACATCAGCGTCTTGCGCTTCTGAGAAAACAAGCCGTCTTCGCCGATGCGCCGCTCCCGCGCCTGGCTCCAGCGAGGATGATCCACGTTCGGATTCACATTGGAATAGAAACCGTATTCCTGCGGCGCGGCTTGGCGCCAGGCCGTCATCGGTTCCTTGTCGGTAAAGCGGATCTTCACCAGGCTCTTGCCGCTCTTGAAACCGTATTTCCAAGGCACCACCAGACGCAAGGGCGCGCCGTTCTGCTTGGGCAGTATCTCGCCATACATGCCGAAAGTCAGCAGGGTCAGCGGATGCATGGCCTCATCCATCCGCAAGCCCTCGACGTAGGGCCAGTCCAGCACCTTGGTGCTGACATACGGCATGGTTTTGCGGTCGGCCAGGGTAACGAACTCGACATACTTGGCGCTGCTCAAGGGCTCAACTTTTTTGATCAGTTCCGACAGCGAGTAACCCACCCAGGGAATCACCATCGACCAGCCTTCGACGCAGCGCAAGCGGTAGATGCGCTCTTCCTGTGCACTGAGCTTGATCAGGTCTTCGAGCGTGTAGTTGCCCGGCTTCTTCACCAGCCCCTCGACTGCCACCGTCCAGGGCGAGGTCTGCAACGTGTGCGCGTTGCGGGCCGGATCGCTCTTGTCCGTCCCGAATTCGTAGAAGTTGTTGTAGCCGGCGGCGTCCTTGTACTCGGTGATCTTCTCCACCGTCGTGGCGCCGCTCACCGCAGACTTGGCACCCGTCAACGCTGCCAGCTTGCCTGGCCGCGCGGCGGACATCTGCGCCTTGGCATCGCGCATGGCCCACGTTGCCAGCGCAGCACCGGCGGCGCCCGTGGCCATGAGCCGGATCAGTTCACGACGCCGTGTGTAGATACCCTGTGGGGTGATCTCACTGGCGACCGGATGAATGAAGCCGTCGTTGCGCGATTTGATCAGCATGATGCGGTCCTTGTTTCAACATGAGTCGTAGGACAGCATCTGTTCTTACAAAGTTCCTACAAGGCGCCGTAGCTGTGCAAGCCGCTGAGGAACATGTTGACGCCGATGAAGGCGAAGGTGGTCACGCCCAGGCCGGCCAGCGCCCACCAGGAGGCCACCGTGCCGCGCAGGCCCTTCATCAGCCGCATGTGCAACCAGGCCGCGTAGTTGAGCCAGACGATCAAGGCCCAGGTCTCCTTCGGGTCCCAGCTCCAGTAGCCGCCCCAGGCTTCGGCCGCCCACAAGGCACCGAGCACCGTGGCAATGGTGAAGAAGGCAAAACCGACGGCAATGGACTTGTACATCACGTCGTCCAGCACTTCGAGCGCCGGCAGGCGCTCGGCAATCCGTTTGCGCCCCAGCAGGATGCCGCCCACGATCAGGGTGGCAATGATGAAATAGACCAGCCAATAGCTGCCGCCCGCCTCGGCCGTGCTTTTGCGGAAGGCCAGCGGAACGAAGCACAGCACGATGCCGAAGATCCACAACGGCGCCAACCGGAACCAGCGCGTTTCCTGCGTCTGGCTCTTGATCAGATAGGCAAATGCCACCATCGCGGAAAGAGCGAAGGTACCGTAACCGATGAAGTTGGCCGGCACATGCAGCTTCATCCACCAGCTCTTGAGCGCCGGCACCAGCGGCTGGATTTCATGCGCTTCGCGCACCGCCGTGTACCAGAGCAGAAAACCGACCGCCGCACTGACCACCAACATGACGAAGGCGCCCATGGCGCGCGTCTCGTATTGCTCTTCGAAGTAAAGATAAAACAATGCTGTCATCCAGCAGAACAACACGAAGACTTCATACAGGTTGCTCACCGGAATGTGGCCGATGTCGGGTCCGAGCAGGTAACTCTCGTACCAGCGCACCATGGTGCCGATCAGGGCCATGGCCACGGCCAGCCAGGCCAGACGCGAACCGATCAGCTCCATCGTGGCGCCCTGCCCCTTGGCGAACATACCGAGCCAGTAGAACAGCGTACTCATGAAGAACACCATGCTCATCCACAGAATGGCCGACTGGCTGGAGAGGAAGTACTTGAGCCAGAACACGCTCTCGGCGCGCGCCAAAGTGCCACCGTCGGGCCCCTGGTAGGACACGATGCCCAGCAGGGAAAAGACCGCCACCAGCAACATCAGGGCACGCAGCGGACGCCAGAACCATCCCAAGGCAATGGCCGCCGGCACAGCCGCCACCAAGATGCCTTTCTCATAGACGTCCATGGCGTGGCTGTAGGTCGAGAAGGCAAACAGCCCACCCGCCAGCACGAGGGCGGCAAACAGCCAGTCGAAGACATTGCGCTTGGCAAAGTAGCCTTCGTTCAGAGTCAGTGTCGTGGTTGCAGTATTCATCTCTTACTCCTTGGCCCCGATCAACTTGTCGCGGAGCTGTGCAAATTCGCGGTCACCGTCCATCGTCTTGCGGTTGGCCGACAGCGCCATGGTGGCGTGTGCACCGGCGTCTTGCGGCGTCAGCCACACCCACAGGCGGCGTTCCCGCACATACAACATGGCAAACACCCCGAGGATCAGCAGGGCACAGCCCAGGTAAACAATGTTCTTGCCCGGGGCACGCGCCACCTGAAACACACTGGCCTGCACCTGCTTGAAATCGACCAGTTGCAGCACCATGGGTGCCGGGTACAGATAGGCGTCGCTCAAGGCCAGCACAGCCTGCGTCATGAACGCCTGCGAGGCCTCATCCGGCACCAGGGCCTTGAGACCGGCGCGCTCACGCGCCACCTGGGCCAACTCGAACAGCGTGCCGTTGAGGATGCGGATCAGCATCTCGCCGGCACGGTTGCGCTCGCTCTCCGGCACATTGGCCTCCATGAAATCGGCCACAGCCTGCAGACCGCCCGGCGCCGAGCTGTCTTTGACCTTTTCCATGCCGGCAAACAATCCCAATGCCCGCGCCGCAGACGCCGTCAGCTGCGGCAACAGATCGGGGCGTGAAGCATCCACCACCTTGGCCGCATAACGACGCACCGCCTGCTCACGCATCACAGGGTTGGCCAAGGCCGCGCGCAGGCGGAAAAATTCGTCGCTCGAACCCTGCGCATCGGCTGGCACGCGTAGGTAGCGGAAGGGTTCGGCCGGCGTTTCGCGCATGCCCAACAAGAACACCGGCACACCATCGCCCAGATCCATCGGCAGCATGTAGTTGTGGAATTCGCGCGCCTGGCCGGCGGCATCACGCAGCTTGTAGGTGATGCTGGGGCCGACGTTGCGCTGGGTTTTCTTGGCGTCGGCTTTGTTGGCCGCGCCGAGACGCTGGTCAAGCGATTCGCGCAGGTCAACCTTGCGCACATCCACGCCCGAAGGGCCGCTGCCGGCAAAATTTTCCACGTTGATCACCCGCAGGCCGGTGTACTCGAGCGTCAACTTCTCGCTGCCATTGGTGAGTTGCGAAGCACTGCCGATCACCCCCTCGATCTGGAACGGCTTGGTGGCCGCGTTCATCGGCTGGGCCTGCAAACGCACAGTGGAGCCGCCGTCATCGAAACTTGACTGGTAGATCTCGATGCCCTTGTAACTGGCCGGATGGTTGACTTCGACGCGCGCTTGCCTCTTCTCGCCGGTCGCCTTGTCGTGGATCACGATCTCGCTGGCAAACAGCTTGGGCATGCCGGTGGAGTAATGCTCGACGATGAACTTCTTGAGTTCGATGGCAAACGGCAGTTCCTGCAGCAGGATGCCGTCGGACTGGCTCAGGATGGCGGTGCTCGATTGCGTGCCTTCAGCCACCAGCAGGTTGCCGCGGAAGGTCGGGTTGCGCTCGCTCAGGCGGTGCTCGGGGGCGACATCGGCAATCAGGCCGCCACCCGCGTAGGGCGTCTTGCCGCCCGCCCACATCTGGGCTCGGACAATCAGGTCGCCATCGAGCAGACCGCCCAGGCACACCAGCACAATGGCACTGTGCGCGGCGATATAACCCAGCTTGTTGGCAGCGCCCGCCTTGGCAGCCACCATCCAGCCGGCGCCAGCCGGCGTCTCGCGCTGCTGCAGCTTCACTTTCCAGCCACTGCCAGCCAGCATCTGGCCGATACGTTGTGCCGCCGTTTCGGGCGCCTCACTCAGCTCCGCCTGCGCACGATGGTGAAACGCCTGCAAGCTCTGCTCGCGGATATTTTCCTTGTAGGCCTTGAGGTCGGCGATGATCTTGGGCGTGTTGCGTGCGATGCACAAGGTCGTGCTGGTCACCAGAAAGGCCAGGATCAGCAGAAACCACCAGGCGCTGTAGACCGCATAGAGGTCCAGCTTGCCGAACACCTCGGCCCAGAACGGGCCGAACTGGTTGATGTAGTTGTTCAGTGGTTCATGCTGCTTGAGGACGGTACCGATGACCGAGGCGATGCAGATGACCGTCAGCAACGAGATGGCAAAGCGCATCGACGACAGCAGTTCCACCGCCGCGCGCAGAAAGCGGGAAGATGACTGGAGTTCAAGACCCTGGGTGGAAACTGTCATGCGTGAATTGTGCTGGGCTGCAATAAAAAAGGCAGGTCTTCACAAAAAGACCCGCCTTGGTATGGAGTGTTCGAAAGCTGCCGGGTTCCGTCAGCGGGTGCGAAGCCGCCATTCTCCCCCAAACATCATCCGCAACTTATCGATATCGGCATTGCCCCGGCACGGCGCCGGTGTATTCGATCAACGCAGGCCGGCGATGTAGTCGGACACAGCCTTGATTTCGCGGTCGTTCATCTTGGCAGCGACCTGCGTCATCTGGACGCTGTTCTTGCGTGCGCCGTCACGGAAGGCCACCAGCTGAGTCGTGGAATAGTCGGCGTGCTGGCCACTCAGGCGCGGGTACTGCGCAGGAATGCCGGCGCCGTTGGGGCTATGGCAGCCGGCACAAGCGGCAACCTGGCGGTCGGCGATGCCACCGCGGTAGATGCGCTCACCCAAGGCCACCAGATCCTTGTCCTTGGCGAAGCCGGTCTTGGCCTTCTGCGATGCCAGCCAGGCGGCGATGTCCTTCATATCACCATCAGTCAGGGTCGAGGCAAACCCCGCCATCACGGCGCTGGCGCGCTTGCCGGACTTGAACTCCTGCAGTTGCTTGACCAAGTAGGCGGGATGCTGCTGGGCCAGCTTGGGGTTGGCCGGCGTGCCCGAATTGCCATCAGCACCGTGACAAGCAGCACAAACCGCCGCATACTTGGCTTCGCCCTTGGCCAGATCCGGCTTGGCCGGCGCCTTGGATTCTTGTGCTGCGTAAGAAAAAGCAGGCGCTGCCAGCGCGGCAGCCATCAACAGGTGAGCAAGCAACTTCATGGTGATTGTCTGGTGTGGTTGGAGCAAAACTGCCTGATTCTACAATGCGTATCCGGGTTTCCCTGCGCACTTCAATGACCACCCCCTCCAAATCCTCCGTCTCCTCCCGTCCTGCCCACACACAGGACAAGCCTGCCAAGACGGAAGCCGTCCAGGAATTGGGCTGGCTGCACACGGCCCGCTTCCTCACCACGGCCCCGCAATTGCAGTTCCTGCCAGCGCTGGACGTGCCTGAAATCGCCTTCGTCGGCCGCTCCAACGCCGGCAAATCCACCTGCATCAATACGCTGACGCAGCAGAAGCAGCTGGCCTTCGCCTCCAAAAAACCAGGGCGCACGCAGCACATCAACCTGTTCGCCCTGGGCAAGCAGGGCATCACCGACGCCGTGCTGGCCGACCTGCCGGGCTATGGCTATGCAGCCGTGCCCAAGCAGGACAAGATCCGCTGGCAACAGGTCATGGCCAATTACCTCGTCACGCGCGAAAACCTCAAGGGTATCGTCCTGCTGTGCGACCCGCGCCACGGCCTGACCGAGCTGGACGAGGTGCTGTTGGAGGTGATCCGGCCGCGGGTGGAGGAAGGCCTGAAATTCCTGGTCATCCTGACCAAAGCCGACAAGCTCACGCGCAGCGAAGGTGCCAAGGCCGTCTCGATCATGAAGCTGCAGGCCGGCGGCGGCGAGGTACGGCTGTTCTCCGCCACCAAGCGCACCGGCATCGAGGACGTCGCCCGCCTGTTGTGGCAATGGGCGCATCCCGAGCCAGCGGAAACCGCAGCAGAGGCAACATGATCGAGACCTGGCTGCAGCCGCTGCCACACGGCATCACCCTGAGCTGCCGTGCCACCGGTGAACGTGGCCGGCCGGTGCTGATGTTTCTGCACGGCTTTCCGGAAGCCGCCTTCGTCTGGGACCCGCTGCTGGAGCACTTTGCCCGCCCCGAGAGCGGCGGCTACCGCTGTGTCGCGCCGAACCTGCGCGGCTACGAGCAGTCGAGTGCCCCGTCCGATGTGGCGGCCTACCGTGCCAAGCACCTGGTGCAGGACATTGCGGCCCTGATTGCCATCGAGGCGCAAGGCAAGCCGCTTGCCTGCCTGGTCGCCCACGACTGGGGCGGCGCCGTGGCCTGGAACTTGGCCAACCAGCTGCCGCAGCTCATGCACCAGTTGGCCATCATCAACTCGCCGCACCCCGGCACCTTTCTGCGCGAACTCAAAAGCAACCCGAAGCAGCAGGCCGCCAGCGCCTACATGAACTTCCTCATCCGGCCTGATGCCGAAACCCTGCTGAAGGAAGATGACTACCGCCGGCTGTGGGACTTTTTCCTCAACATGGGCGCGGGCCGGAACGCGGATGGCACCGGTGACGGCTGGCTTACCGAGGAGGTCAAGGCGCGGTACCGTGCGGTCTGGGACCGAGGACTCACCGGCAGTCTGAATTACTACCGCGCTTCCCCGCTGCGCCCGCCGCGCGCGGACGACCCGGCAGCGACCAACATCGAGCTGCCGCGCGAGATGCTGACCATCGCCTTGCCAACCTTGGTGCTGTGGGGCCTGGGCGACACCGCCCTGCCGCCGGAATTGATTGAAGGCCTGGACGACTACATCCCGCAGCTGACGCTACAGCGTGTGCCCGATGCCACGCACTGGATCGTGCACGAACAGCCGCAGCGGGTCATCGCGGCATTGCAATCCTTTTTGCTACAAAAATAATAGCTTATAGCGCAATTAGATCAAGGGCTTGAGGCCATTTTTACCTCAAACCATCTCAGTAGACCGACGCCTGGCCGGCTGGCCGATCCTTGAAGCGCTTGTGCACCCAGTAGTACTGGCCGGGCATGGTATCGATCCAGTCCTGTAGGCACCGGTTCATGCGCGCGGTATCGGCCTCGGCATCGTCGGTCGGAAAATCATCCCAAGCCGGCATCACCTGAACCTCGTACCCCGTTTTCGTCATGCGCGTCACCACCGGCACCACCTTGGCACGGCCCAGTTTGGCAAAGCGCGACAGCGACGGCACGGTCGCCGCTGGCACGCCGTAGAACGGCACGAACACCGAATCTTCGGGGCCGAAATTCATGTCGGGCAACAGGTACAGCGGCTCGCCCACCCTCAGTGCCGCCACGATGGCTTTGACACCGTCAATACGGCCGAACAGCCGCCCCTGGCCGAAGCGCCGACGCCCGGCCAGAATCCAGGCGTCCACCACCGGGTTGGCTTGGTTGGTGTAGATGGTGGTGAAGCGGCGCGGCAGCTGCTGGGTCAACGCGGTCCAGCCGGCATCCAGCCCCATGAAGTGCGGCGCGAAGATGACGGTCGGCGCCTCACCCTGCAGCTCGGCGACGGCGCCCTTCAACCTCAGGCGCCGGCGCGTCACCGCGGGCGCTCCATGCCAGAGCCAGCTGCGATCCAGCCAGGCCTGGGCAAAACGGATGAAGACCTCTATCGAGAGCGTCCGGATGCGGCGCTCGTCCCATTGCGGGAAACACAGCCGCAGATTGGTACGCACCACATGGCGTCGCGGCCGGACCAGCAGGTACAGCACCCAACCCAAGGCCCAGCCCAGCGCCCGCAACCACGACAGCGGCAAAAAGGCCAGCAACCGCATGAAACCGACGCCGGCATGACTCAAAACATGTCCCAACTTCAACCCTGTTCTTCCCGCGGCTGCTTGTAGCGCGCATAACCCCACAGGTACTGCTGCGGGCATTCAGCAATCAATTGCTCCATCGCCCGGTTGATGACGGCGGCGGCGGCCGTCATCTCGGCCGGCAACTTGACCCCGAGGGGGCGCACGTGAATGCGAAAGCCTCGCCCCCACGACAGGCGCTCCCCCCAGGCCACCAGCACCGCCGCCCCGGTTTGCTGAGCCAGCCGGGCCGACAGTGTCATGGTGTAGGCGGGTTGGCCGAAAAACGGTGCCCAGACCCCCAAACCCAGCGGCGGCACCTGATCCGGCAGCAACCCGACCGATTGGCCTTGGCGCAGCGCCTTCAGCATTTGCTTGACGCCCGCCAGGGTGGTGGGCACGGTGTGCAGCCCGGGGCGGGAGCGCGCCGTGGCCACCAGCGTGCGCAACCAGGCTTGCCGTGCCGGCCGGAACAGCACCGTCATGGGCTGTTGCTGGCCAAACCGCTGCGCATAGGCCTGCGCCGTGATTTCGAAACAACCCAGATGCGGTGTCAGAAACACGATACCGCGTCCTTGCGCCAGCGCAGTTTCGATGTGGGAGGCGCCATCCCACTGGATGGCCACCGGCCGCCCCAGCCACAGGCGCGGCAGTTCGGCCACCAGTTGGCCGGCCGGCCCAACGGCACCCCGCCACTGACGCCCGCCATAACCGGCTTGATGCGCATTGGCCAGGAAGCGGCGACGGTACACCCCGGACAACAGGAACACCACCCAGCCCAGCAGCCAGCCGACACCCTGCATCAACCCCAGCGGCAGAATGGACAGAAAACGAAACAGGGTGGTCATGACTCGGATAAACTACGCAGGTCGCTGAGTTATAGAACTACTTGCAGGGCGACACCGCAGGCGTCGCACCAAAAGGTGTGGCAATTGTGCCTCGTCCATCGTGACGAATCTGCTAAAGCGTTCGCCGAAGCTCCGGAGCCCAGGCAACGCGCCTGAAACTAACCGATGGAGTTTATTCTCATGGCGAACGATTATCTGTTCACATCCGAGTCCGTTTCCGAAGGTCATCCCGACAAGGTCGCGGATCAGATCTCCGATGCAATTCTTGATGCGATCTTCAAGCAGGACCCGCGCTCGCGCGTGGCCGCCGAAACCCTGACCAACACCGGTCTGGTGGTGCTGGCCGGCGAGATCACCACCAATGCGCACGTCGACTACATCCAGGTCGCGCGCGACACCGTCAAGCGCATCGGTTACGACAACACCGAGTACGGCATCGACTACAAGGGCTGCGCCGTGCTGGTGGCCTACGACAAGCAGAGCAACGATATCGCCCAGGGTGTGGACCACGCATCCGACGACCACCTCAACATCGGCGCTGGTGACCAGGGCCTGATGTTCGGCTACGCCTGCGACGAAACGCCCGAGCTGATGCCGGCACCGATTCACTACGCGCACCGCCTGGTGGAGCGTCAGGCCCAGTTGCGCAAAGACGGCCGTCTGCCCTTCCTGCGCCCGGACGCCAAGAGCCAGGTGACCATGCGCTATGTCGATGGCAAGCCGCACTCGATCGACACCGTGGTGCTGTCCACCCAGCACAGCCCCGACCAGAGCGAAACCCAGACCAAGATGAAGGCCTCGTTCACCGAAGCCATCATTGAAGAGATCATCAAGCCGGTGCTGCCCAAGGAGTGGCTCAAAGAGACGCGCTACCTGATCAACCCGACCGGCCGTTTCGTCATCGGCGGCCCGCAGGGTGACTGCGGCCTGACCGGGCGCAAGATCATCGTCGACACCTATGGCGGCGCCTGCCCGCACGGTGGCGGCGCCTTCTCCGGCAAGGACCCGTCCAAGGTGGACCGTTCGGCCGCCTATGCCACGCGTTATGTGGCCAAGAACATCGTGGCAGCCGGTCTGGCCAAGAAATGCCAGGTGCAGGTGGCCTACGCCATCGGCGTGGCCAAGCCCATGAACATCACGGTCAACACCCACGGCACTGGCGTCATTGCCGATGACAAGATCGCCGCCTTGGTGGCCGTGCTTTTCGACCTGCGCCCGAAGGGCATCATCCAGATGCTGGACCTGCTGCGCCCGATCTACGAGAAGACCGCCGCCTACGGCCACTTCGGCCGCGAAGAGCCCGAGTTCACCTGGGAGCGCACCGACAAAGCCCAGACGCTGCGTGCCGCTGCCGGCCTGAAGTAAAGGCGGAGACAGCCAGGCATGAAGCTGCAGACACAACGCTGGATAGATCGCTGGGTTGGCCAGCTCCTGTGTGGCGCTGTGTCGCTGTGGGCACGGCTGATCGGCACGCGCGCACCCAAGGTCGACCGCAGCCGCGCGCCGCGCCACATCTTGGTCATCCTGCTGTCCGAGATGGGCAGCGTCGTGCTGGCCGGCCCGATGTTCGCGGCGCTGCGCCAGCGTTACCCCGGTGCCACCGTGCATGTGCTGCAGCTGAAGAAGAACCAGGAAGTCGCGCGCATGCTCGGGCTGGCTGCACCCGAGCACCTGCACGCGATCGACGACAGTTCGGGCTTCTCGCTGCTGCGCGACATCCTGCGCGTCACGCTGGCCATGCGCCGCCTGCCGCTTGATGCCGTGATCGACTGCGAGTTGTTCTCGCGCGTCAGCAGCCTGTTGTCTTACTTGACCGGTGCCCCCCGGCGCGCCGGCTTCACGCCGCACACGCAGGAAGGCCTGTACCGCGGCAGCTATATCAACTGCGCCATTCCCTACAACCCCTACCAGCACATCAGCAAGCAGTTCCTCTCGCTGGTCGACGCGCTGGAAAGCGATGGCGCGCCACGCAACAAGGCAGCGCCGATTCGCGAACTGCCCACCGAGACCGGCCTGGCCGTGCCCTTCACGGTGGAGGAGTTGCAGGCCTACCGGGCCCAGGTACTGGCAGACCACCCGGTACTGGCCGGCCGCAAGCTCGTGCTCATGTACCCCGGCGGTGGCATCCTGCCCGAGCGTGCCTGGCCGGCGGCGCACTATGCCCGCGTCGCCCGCGGCCTGTGCGAGCAGGGCCATGCCGTGGCCTTCATTGGCCTGAAGGATGACACGACCCTGGCCAACGAGATCCGGGCCCAAGTCGGCAGCGAGCTGTGCGTGGCCCTCACCGGCTACACACGCAGCCTGCGCGAGCTGCTGATGTTGTTCAACGCCAGCGACCTGCTGCTGACCAACGATGGCGGTCCGGGCCATTTCGCCAGCCTCACACCGATTCGCGTCCTGATGTTCTTCGGCCCTGAAACTGGCCGGCTTTACGGCCCGCTGCCCGGCCTGCGCCCCGCACATCTGGGCCCCCAGGCCAGCGTGTACGAATCCGGCATCGCCTGCTCACCCTGCCTTTCGGCCTACAACCACCGCCTGACCTTCTGCGACGGCGACAACCAATGCCTCAAGCGCATCGCGCCCGACCCGGTGCTGGCCGATGCCCTGCAGGCCCTGCGTGAATTGCCGGAGCCCGTTGCGGCATGAGCACGCCTTCCTTGCTCGAGCGCATCTGGCGCCTGATCGATTGGCTGCACAGCTTCCGCTATGTGCGCTTCGGTCTGGTGGGCGCCAGCGGCACGGTGGTGAATCTGGCGGTGCTCTACACCGCACACGAATTCCTGTTCAACGCCATCGAGCCGGCAGGCACCAAACCCTATTTCTCACTGGCGCTGGCCATTGCGATCGCGACGGTCAACAACTTCACCTGGAACCGCCTGTGGACCTGGTCCGACCGCCAGCACGCCACCTCGGTACAACAGGAAGACGGTTACTCTAAACGCAGCCTGCTGGCGCAGCTGGGCCAGTACGCCACCGCGTCCTGGCTGGGCATCCTGCTGCAGTACGCGCTCACGCTCTGGCTGGCGCACTTCATGCACTACCTGCTGGCCAATGTGATCGCCATCGTGATCGCCAGCGTCAGCAATTTCATTGCCAACGACCGCTGGACTTTCCGCCACCGCCGCAAGCCATAATGCCGGGCAACGCCGGGGCAGCCCGGCATCGGGACCTCCATGCGCTCTTCCGGCTACTCGACCCCGGCCTCTGCGGCTGACCATACCTTCACCTGGCTGACCCTGTTGCTGCTGGCGATCGCGGTCTATGCCTGCGGCCTGGGCGGACAGTACATCCCGAGCAATGGCGACGAGATGGTCTACGCTCATATAGCGCGCAAGACGGCGGAGACCAGCCACTGGCTGCCGCTGGCCTCAGAACTGGTCGACACGCGCAACACCAAGCCGCCACTGTTGTTCTGGCAGGCCATGGTGGCGGGTGATTGGGGCCAGCACTGGAACCTGACCGCCCTGCGTGCGCCCAGCCTGATCTACACGCTGCTGATCGCGGCCGCCATCGCCTGGAGCGTGCGCGGCATCACACGCCGTACACGCGATGGCCTGATCGCCGCTTGCGTCTATCTGCTCTTTCTCAGCACGTTCCGCTACGGCCGCCCCTACCTCACCAGTGCGCCCGAAACCTTCTGGTTCAGCCTGCCGCTCTTCAGTCTGCTGTGGCAGCGGCTGCGCCAGCCTGCAGATGGCCCCGGCTGGCGCCTGCATGCCCTGTTCGGCCTGGGCCTGGGCCTGGGCCTGGCCTACAAGTCGTTTGCCCTCATCGCGCCAGCCGCCGCCGCCTGGTGGCTGGCCCTGGTATTGAGCGAATCCCATCTCAGCTGGCGCAGGCTGATGCGCCACACCCTGCGCACAGCGTTCAGCGCGCTGCTGGCACTGGGCGTGTTCGCGCTCTGGTTCGTGCTGGACCCCGATCCGGCCGCGGTCTGGCGTGAGTTCATCGTCGGCGAGAACGCCGCCAAATTTTCCGATGCCCGTGGCTACTGGCAGGAGGCGCTGTCGTTCAGCGGCTCCAGCCTCTGGTCGCAACTGCTGGCCTATGCGGTCAATGCCGGTCTGTTGGCCTTCGCCGTCATCGGTCTGACCTGGCTGGGTTTGAAACAGCTGCCGCGGCTGCGCACCAGATTGCCCTTGCCGCCACACCAAACCATTCTTCTGGCATGGGCTGCGGTCTGGCTGCTGGTGTTCCTGTTCCCGAGCCAACGTTCGGCGCGTTATGTCATTCCGGCCATGCCGGCGGTGGCCATGTTGCTGGCGCTCCACTGGCGCGACATTGGCCGCCTCTGGTTTGTCCCGACCTTGTTGCTGTCAGGCCTGGCCTTGCTGGTGCTGGGACGCATCGCCTGGGTCGGCCACATACTGGGTCTGTCGTCGCCGACGGAGATCGGCCTCGCGTTGCTGGCCGCCGGCCTGGGCGCCTGCGCCATCGTCATCGGCTTGTGGCGCGCCACTTGGGCGCGTACCGGCGCCGTGCTGGCGGGCTTGCTGGTTTATGCCACGTTCGACTTGACGGTGCGCCCCATGGATGGCCCGGTCGGGCGCTATGAGGCCGCCACAGCGGTACCCGCCGGACGCATTGCCGTCCCCAATGGTTTCAACAGCCAGTTTGAGCGTTTTCAGTTCCTGCTGCCGGGCCAGCATCAGTTCATCCCCTACAACACCGGGGGCCGCGCCTTGGCCCGGGTCGCGCCGGGCGCCACCTTGCCGACGCCGGCCCAGCAACTCCAGCAGTTGCTCGCCACCCATGACGGTGTGGTGTGGATCCAGTCCGACACCGCGGAAACCGCACCGACGTGTCTGCCTCAATGCCAAGTACTGGGGGCGCGCTGGCTGCTCACAAGCCGGCATATGCCAGGCGAAGTCACGCTGACCAACCTATGGCAGCCGCAGCAGTGGTTGTTCAAGCGTGAATGGTTGTTGACACGTTGAGACGTGTCACCGGGCATCAGGACAAACTGCCGCGAAAACGATGCAGTTGGCTCGGCAGCCAGCCGATTTGCAGCGCGACCCACAGGCAGGGATCGATCAAGGCATCCCACAGGTTGCCTGTCGGCAACCGCAACAGCACCTGCAGCAGAAGCACGGCGACGAGCAACAGCGATATGTTGTGTGCCAACTGACGCGGCCCCGCCAACAGCCAAGGCAGGACGGCGACCAGTGCCACCACGGCCAACGCAACCGGGCTGAAACCGAGCGCATACAGCGACACGGGCCACACTGCGAAGGTATCCAGCAACAGCAGCCAGCCCAGCACGATGCCAAACGTGCCGAAATACCACGGCACCGCGCAGCGCTCTGCCGGCAGCACCGCCGGCTTGAACTGCCGCAGCAGGAACAGGCCGCATAGCACCGCGCTCAGCAGACTCGGTGCCTGGAATGCCAGCCCCAGCCAATAAGTGGGCGACAGCCCTCCCGGCCACACGGCCCAGAGTACCAGCGCTGCCGGCACGGCCGAACGCCAGACTGGCTTGCCCTGCGGCATCCAGCGCTGCAGCAGCCACAGCCCAAGTGCAGCCAGCACCAGGGCCCAGCTCAACACCAGGTACAGACGCACCATGCCGGGCGACGGCAAGGCCGGGGCTTGCGTCGATAGCAGGGTGTGGAGGGAAGTAGTCCAGTCCATGGTGCGCGATTTCAGCGTTTGTCTGCGGGGTCCAGCCGCTGCCAGGCGATGGTGCGACGCTGATCGGTGTAGCTCACCCACAGGCTGCCATCGGCCCAGGCCAAGGACGGGTAGGAATATTCGCTCGGCCCCTCACCCTGCGCCAGGGTCAGCAGGCGGCGCCATTGCCGGCCATCACTGGAGATGCTGAGATCCAGTACGGCGCGCGAATCAGGGCGCGGGTTGTGCGCCAGCAACATCAACCCCGGCTCCAGCGCCAATGCGGCAATGGCAGCATCCGGATTGTGCAGACCCGGGTCTGGTGCATCCTGCCAGTGCAAACCACCGTCCAGCGTCTGCACGGCTCGCAGCTTCTTCTCCGCGCTGTTGTCGCGCAGCAGGGCCAGCCAGTCGGTCTCGTTGCGCATCAGCAGCGTGGGCTGCAGCAGGTAGCCACGTTGCGACATGCGCACCATGCCGCGAAATCCGCCATGGGCGTCAAAGCGCAAGGCCACAGGGTATTTTTTGCTCAGCTCGAAATAGACGGGTAGCACCATGCCACCATCGGCCAGCGACAGCGGCATGGCTCGCACCAGATGGCTGGTGTTCCACAACCAGGACAGCGGCAGCACGCGCACCGGCGCGAAAGTCAATTGTTCGAAGTTCTGTCCGCCATCGACCTGGCGCAGATGCAGGATGCGCCCGGCCGCCCAGCCGCCCAGACCGGTGGCCACGACAAACAGGTGAATGCGTCCGTCCGCATCGCGCCAGGCCACCGGATTGCCCAGGCGGCGCAAGCCAAAACCCAGCTGCACGCCTGCCTCATGGCGGTTCACCACAAAGCGTGCGGCGCTCCACTGCTGACGGCTGCGGTCGAACGCCGAGGCAGCAATCTGCACATCAGGCCCGCTTTCGCGGGAACCGGCAAACCAGAAAGCCAGCAGTGACGCCGTGTTGTCTGCCGGCAGCGGCAGCAGCGTGCTCGCATGGGCAGCCGGCGTGTTGGCCGGCATCGGAATCTGGCCACCGGCCCGCGGCACCAGGGCCGTCGTCGGCATGTGGTCCGCCGGCACCGGCCACACGCCACGAGGCTCGTCCGGTTGCGGGGAACGTTGCCACAGATCCAGCCCCACCAGCGCCGCGCACACGCACAACACGCAGGCCAGCCGCATGCCGAAGGAACGACTAGAGAGGGGGTTCAGAGACTCAGGCACGGATCAGGCAGGTGGGTAACAGGGGGCTGTCATTTCCTTAACCCGCGGGAGTGTAATGTTGAATTTCACCTAAGTCGATCAGCCAAACTTAAATAAATCAAGGAGTTAGCGAATTCATTGCACCCACCTCTGCAGCCGTGTTTCACTTAACTCTGCATTTGCTGTTGTTTGTCTCATTTAACTCAATATCTTCTTGCTACGTTTCCGTTGCCCCGGCAAGTCAGGAAGTCTTTGTCGACTGACGGCGTTTCGTCGCACCATGGTAAGAAACATGGCTGATATTGAAATACGAAGGTGGTTTTGGGTGGTGACCTGCCCGGTTTTTCCGAGCCATTCATTCCTGTAAGACGGCCGGGTTGGGGATTGAATGATATTGCTGTTTGAACTCGTGCGGGGTCAGGTAGGCCAGGCTGCTATGGGGGCGCACGGTGTTGTAGTGGCATCGC
>JAUXVI010000020.1 GCA_030680575.1 Hylemonella sp. | reverse complement strand
TTGGGAGCGGGCTGGACTCAGGCGATCTTGAATCGGGCCACCGACTGGCGCAGTTCTTCGGCCATGGCCGAGAGTTCGCGCACCTGCTGGGCCGTGGAACGCGTGCCCTCACCGGTCTGATCGGTCACGGCAAAAATGTGCTGGATGTTGCCGGCCACTTCGTTGGCCGAATCGGCTTCGCGCGACGTGGCGTTGGAAATCTGTTCAATCAGGTCTGCCAGACGGCGCGACACGCGATCGATTTCGGACAGCGCGGTACCGGCGTTGTCCGACAGCTTGGCCCCTTCGACCACACCTTGCGTGGAGCGCTCCATGGCGGCCACCGCATCCTGCGTGTCGGTTTGAATGGCCTTCACCAGCGCCGAGATCTGGCGCGTCGCATCGGCCGATCGTTCGGCCAGTCGCTGCACTTCGTCCGCCACCACCGAGAAGCCGCGACCGGCTTCACCGGCAGAGGCCGCCTGGATGGCAGCGTTCAGGGCCAGCACGTTCGTCTGTTCGGTAATGTCGGAAATCAGCTCGGTGATTTCACCGATCTCCTGCGACGATTCACCCAGACGCTTGATGCGCTTCGAAGTTTCCTGGATCTGGTCGCGGATCGAATTCATACCGCCGATGGCATCCTGCACGGCCTGCAGGCCGGATTCAGCGGCCTGCAGCGACTGGCGGGCCACCGCAGCCGACTCCTGCGCCTGCACCGACACCTCGTTGATTCGGGTCGCCATGTCCACCACCGAACGGCCGGTTTCACGAATTTCGTGCAGTTGCTCATTGGACGCGGCCAGCAGCTCGGTCGAGGTCTGATCTACTTCCGCCGTCGTCTGCGCCACCTTGGTCGCCGTGTTCTGCACGTTGCCCACCAGCAAGCGCAACTCCTCCACCGTGTAGTTCACGGAGTCGGCAATGGCACCCGTGATGTCTTCCGTCACGGTGGCTTCCTGTGTCAGGTCGCCCTCGGCCACTGTCTGCAACTCGTTCATCAATCGCAAAATGGCGGCCTGGTTGGCGTCGTTCACGCGCTTGGCTTCCTTCTCCTGGCGCTCAGCTTCCAGACGCTGTGCCTCGGCCACCACCTGGCGCTTGCGGCTGTCCTGCAGCTGAACATAAGCCAGACCGCCCGCGCACAGCAAAGAGAACAAGGCCGCGCCACCCAATGACAACAACGCCACCGGCCCCAGGCCGGTATTGGCCGCCAGACGGGCCTGCAACTCCTCCAGGTCACGCCGGATCGGCTCGCTGTCTGCAATGATGGTGACCTGCGCCTCACGTGCCGACACCAGCCCCTGCAGATTGCCCAGAATGGCACCGGCCTGGGTTCGCGTCTGCTCATACAGCTTGATCAGCGCGTCGAGCTGCTCCCGGGTTTGCGCATCCTTGGTTGCACTCAGACGCAACTCCGGGCTGCCATCCAGCAGACCTTGCGCAATTTCCTTGAAGGAGTTCAGGTCCTTGCCCAGCAGGAACACGGCTTCCGGGCTCACGCCTTCGGCCGTCAGAAATTCGTTGGAAGATTTGCCGATGCGCTGGGTCAGCATCACCAGCTGACCCGCCGCCGAGATCTCGGTGGCCGGTGCGTTCTGCTGCAGCTTGAGCGAAGACACCGTCTCGGCAATCTCCAGCAGGTCCGATGACTGGCGGTTGATCAGCCGCAGCGCCGACCCGACCTGGGTCAGGATCTTTTGCTGCCCCATGATGACGCCAGCGCTCTTTTCGGCTTTCAGTATCAGGGGCAGAATCTTGTCGAGCTGCGGCTGCAACTCGTTGTCCAGCGCCTGCAGCCTGAGCTCGTCGTCACCATCTTTCAGGCCCTTGATGGTTTTGGCCAGGAAACTCGAACTCTCGGCGACTTCGGGGAATGCCTGCGGCACACCCACCAGCGCCTGCGACACCGATTTGGCCAGACGCTGCGACTGCATCAGTGACTGACCGGTGGCGCTCACCTGCTGAGCCACCTTGTCGGCGCCGTTCAAACCCACAAACGCCACAGAGGCCAAGGCCACCAACGAGACACCCAGCAACGAAGCCAGCAAGCGCTGATGCTGCACTACGGTACGCCGTCCCAGCACAGGCACCGAAATAAGGTCGCTCAGGTCCGCCTCCGGCGCGGGCACAGCACCGCGCTCCACCGCCTCGGTTTGCACGCTGGCCATCATCGGTTCGGTGTGGACGACACCGGCAACGGTCTCGTCGGGCGTAGCCAGACTCAGGTTCGAAGCCTGCTCGGAATCAGGTGCCTTCTTTTGGGCAAACAGATTTTTTAGTTGATCGACAACAGACATGGTGAAACCCCAAGTTTTAACTTAAGCGTTAAGCACTGATGCTCAAGAATTCAGGCAACTGCGACAACAGTTGGAGATTGATCTCCTGCCAGTGCTCCCCACTGGCATCCACATACCGATTTCCAAAATACGGCGGCGCCGACGCGGCAGGCGGCTCTGCCCCTGAAAACGTCTCCACATGACGCAGACCCGCCAGCCCATCCACCAGCAAAGCGCTGTTGACTTCCAGCGCCGCATTAAAAGTGACGACACTGGCCTCGCCCGGCAATGACTCGGCACGCGGCACACCGCCCTCGTGGCCAATGAATGCCGCCAAATCGACCACCCCGTACAAACCACCACGCAGATTCACGACCCCCAGAAACCAGGGGCGCACATAGGGCACGACTTGGATATCGGCCAACGGGAAAATCTCTCCCGACTGCGCCAACGGAAACAGGTAATTGCGCCCCCCCGCCCGAACAGCCAGCCAGGAGATGGACAGACCTTCCATCTTGGCCGTTTGCAGGCGGCTGGCTAGACGTGTCTGGAGCTCCCTGAGTGCTTCGCGATTGGCCATGGGTCAGCGATTCAGCCCAAGGCCTTGATTTTGCCCATCAGCTCAGCTGCATCGACCGGCTTGGTCACATAGTCACGCGCGCCCTGGCGCAGGCCCCAAACCCGGTCGGTTTCCAGATTCTTGCTGGAGCAGATGATGATCGGAATGTCGGTGTATTCAGGGGTGCGATTGATGGCACGCGTGAGCTGAAATCCATTTTGACCCGGCATGACCACATCCATCAGGATCAGGTCCGGCTTTTCTTCGGTCAGCCGGCGGAACGCCTCGTCGGCATCCTGGGCGGTTTTCACCGTCATGCCGTTTTTCTGCAGCAGATCCGTCAGAAACATCAGCTCGGTTTTGGAATCGTCAACGATCAGAACTTTTTTTACCGGCATCAATTTACTCCTTGCGTGACTATGCCAAACTGCTGCACAGCCTGCAACAACTGGTCTTTGGTGAACGGCTTGGTCAGGTAATCCTGCGCCCCGACCATGCGGCCGCGTGCCTTGTCGAACACGCCATCCTTGGATGACAGCATGACCACCGGCACGGCAGCAAACTTCGGGTTGCGCTTGATGATGGCACAGGTCTGGTAGCCATCGAGACGAGGCATCAGGATGTCGCAGAAGATCAGATGCGGTTCGTAGTCGTTCACCTTGGCCAGGGCATCGAAGCCATCTTCAGCCAGCAGCACTTCGTGCCCGCCCTGCTTGAGGAAGATCTCGGCACTGCGCCGAATCGTGTTGCTGTCATCGACAACGAGGACCTTGAGGACAGGTTCTTGGGTGCTCACAGACAGTGCTCCTGATCAGGAATGGGCGGGGTCAAAGGCAAACATCTTGATACAGATGTTTCAGATCTGAACCATCTCAAAGTCTTCTTTGCGGGCCCCGCACTCAGGGCAAGTCCAGTTCATGGGCACATCGGCCCACTTCGTACCAGGGGCGATGCCGTGCTCCGGATCACCGGCCGCCTCGTCATAAATCCAGCCACAAATCAGACACATCCACGTATTGGTATCACTCACAGCTTACGGAGCCTTCGAATAGAATGCAAACATTGTATAGAGGCAATATGCCCAGATCAGGGCCGATGCACCATGACATGCGATATTCTGCCTGATGACAACTGCAGGCCGGCCTATGCAAACCCCTCCCCAAACTGAAACAGAACACGAGGACACCCGCCCCGCGTGTGTGCTGGTGTTCAATGCCAACGACCCCTGCGGTGCCGGCGGCCTGTCCAGCGACGTGACGGCCATCGCCTCGGTGGGCGCCCATGCGCTGCCGGTGATCACCGGCACCTACGCCCGCGACACAGCCGAGATCTTCGAGCACTTCGCCTTCGACGAAGAGGTGGTTGCCGAGCAGGCCCGCACCCTGCTGGAAGACGTGACGGTGCAGGTCATCAAGGTCGGCTTCGCCGGCACGCCGGAAAACCTGACGGCCATTGCCGAAGCGGCCTCCGACTACCCGGACATTCCGCTGATCGCCTACATGCCCAACCTGTCGTGGTGGAGCGAAGTCCAGATCGACCTTTACCTGGACGCTTTCCAGGAGCTGGTGCTGCCGCAGACCGCCGTGCTGGTGGGCAACCACAGCACCCTGTCACGCTGGCTGCTGCCGGACTGGAGTGCCGAGCGCGCCCCCAGCGCACGCGACATTGCCCGCGCGGCGGCCGAATTCGGCGTGTCCTACACCTTGGTCACCGGCATCCCGGCGCCTGACCAGTTCATCGACAACGTGCTGGCCTCGCCGCAGACCGTGCTTGGCAGCGCCAAGTTCGAACGCTTCGAAGCCGTGTTCTCGGGTGCCGGCGATACCCTGTCGGCCGCGCTGGCGGCCCTGATTGCCAGCGGCTGCGACCTGAGCGAAGCCTTCACCGAAGCCTTGGGCTACCTCGACCAGTGTCTGGACAGCGGCTTTCGCCCCGGCATGGGGCACGTGATCCCCGACCGGCTGTTCTGGGCCCTGCCCGCCGATGACACAGACGAAACCGACGAGGGCTCGTCGGACCCCGCCTCCAGTTTTCAATTCCCGCCCCATGACACACAGCATTGACCTCAACGATTCCCTGTTCGAGCGCGCCAAGCGCGTCATTCCCGGCGGCGTGAATTCGCCCGTGCGCGCCTTCCGCGCCGTTGGCGGCACGCCGCGCTTCGTCAAGCGCGCCCAAGGCGCCTATTTCTGGGACGCCAACGACCAGCGTTACATCGACTACATCGGCTCCTGGGGCCCGATGATCCTGGGCCACGGCCACCCGGCGGTGGTCGAAGCGGTACAAAAGGCGGTGCTGGAGGGCTTCTCCTTCGGCGCCCCGACCGAGCGCGAGATCGAGCTGGCGGAAGAAATCCTGAAGGAAGTGCCGTCGATGGAGATGGTGCGCCTGGTGAGTTCCGGCACCGAAGCTGGCATGAGCGCCATCCGCCTGGCGCGTGGCGCCACCGGCCGCAGCAAGATCATCAAATTCGAAGGCTGCTACCACGGCCATGCCGATGCGCTGCTGGTGAAAGCCGGCTCGGGCCTGGCCACCTTCGGCAACCCCACCAGCGCTGGCGTGCCGGCCGAGGTGGTGCAGCACACGCTGGTGCTCGAGTACAACAATGTGCAGCAACTCGAAGAAGCCTTTGCCCTGCACGGCAAGGAAGTCGCCTGCCTGATGATCGAGCCGATCGCCGGCAACATGAACTTCGTGCGCGCCTCGGTGCCCTTCATGCAGCGCTGCCGCGAACTGTGCAGCCAGCACGGCGCCCTGCTGGTGTTCGACGAGGTGATGACCGGTTTCCGCGTGGCACTGGGCAGCGCGCAAAGCGTTTATGCCCAAGCCATCCCGGGTTTCAAGCCGGACATCACGGTGCTGGGCAAGGTCATTGGCGGCGGCATGCCGCTGGCGGCCTTCGGCGGCCCGCGCGCGCTCATGGAACAGATGGCGCCGCTGGGCCCGGTCTACCAGGCCGGCACGCTGTCGGGCAACCCGGTGGCCACCGCCTGCGGCTTGGCCACGCTGCGCGAAATTCGCAAACCAGGCTTCTTCGAGACGCTGGCCGGCAAGACCCGTTCGCTGGTGGATGGCCTCAAGGCCGCCGCCGCGGCCGAAGGCGTGCCCTTCAGCGCCGATTGCGAAGGCGGCATGTTCGGCTTCTTCCTGCTGCCCCAACTGCCGCAGAACTACGGCCAGGTCATGAAGACCGAAGGGGCGAAGTTCAACACTTTGTTCCACGGCCTGCTGGAGCGCGGCGTCTACATCGCCCCGGCGCTGTACGAGGCCGGTTTCGTCAGCGCGGCGCACAGCGCGGACGACATCGCGCAGACGATGGCAGCGGCGCGCGAAGCGTTCAAATTGCTACAAAAATAGTAGCTGCTTGCGCATCAACAGCAAGGGCTAGAGGCCAATTTCTTTCGAAATCTCCAGCCCGGTTCGTTATCGCACCTCGCGCCAAACGGGCCGTGGCCTGCTCTCAAGCCAGTGGTGTGGCGGCACAATCCGGGCATTCACCACGCCCAGGAGTGCTGCCGCCATGTCCACCACCGAACCGCTGATCCTCTCCACACGCGATGCGCGTGGTGTCGTCACCCTGACGCTGAACCGACCACAGGCCTTCAACGCCTTGTCTGAGGACATGCTGAATGCCCTGCAGCAGGCCCTTGAAGCCGTTGCGCAGGACGACAGTGCTCGCGTGCTGGTGCTCGCCGCCGCCGGCCGGGCCTTTTGCGCCGGCCATGACCTGAAGGAAATGCGCGCCGAACCTTCGCTGGCCTATTACCAGGACTTGTTCGCACAGTGCAGCAAGGTGATGCTGGCCCTGCAGCGCTTGCGCGTGCCGGTGATCGCGCGCGTGCACGGCATTGCCACCGCCGCCGGCTGCCAGTTGGTCGCCATGTGCGACCTGGCGGTGGCCGCCAGCGATGCGCGCTTTGCGGTCAGCGGCGTCAACCTGGGCCTGTTCTGCGCCACGCCCAGCGTGGCGCTGTCGCGCAACCTGGGTCGCAAGGCGGCGTTCGAGATGCTGGTCACGGGCGAGTTCATCAGTGCCGAGCAGGCACGCGAGAAAGGACTGGTGAACCGGGTGGCCGCGCCCGACCAGCTCGACGCCGAAGTGGAGCGGCTGGTGACCAGCATCGTCAGCAAGCCGCGCGTGGCGCTGGCGATGGGCAAGGAGCTGTTCTACAGGCAGCTGGAGTGCGGCATCGAGGCCGCCTACCAGGCCGCCAGCCAGACCATGGCCTGCAACATGATGGACGACTGCGCACTCGACGGTGTGCAGGCCTTCATCGACAAGCGGCCCGCGTCCGCCGGCCGGGAGGGCCCGCACAAGGGCTGACCACCTTGGTTTGCTACTGAATCGATAGCTACTCCCGCCCATTTCACAAGGGCGGGAGGCCGATTTGGCTTAGAAACCCCAGGTGCCGCTCAGTGGCGGAAGTGGCGCACGCCACTGAACACCATGGCCACACCGCGCTCGTTGGCGGCGTCGATCACTTCCTGGTCACGCATCGAGCCGCCGGGTTGGATGACACAGGTCGCACCCGCATCCACCACCACGTCCAGGCCGTCGCGGAACGGGAAGAAGGCGTCGCTCGCCACCGCCGTGCCCTGCAACGTCAGGTTGGCATGCTGCGCCTTGATGCTGGCGATGCGCGCCGAATCGAGGCGGCTCATCTGGCCGGCACCGACACCCATGGTCATGCCGTCCTTGCAGAAGACGATGGCATTGCTCTTGACGAATTTGGCCACCTTCCAGGCGAACAGCAGGTCATCAAGCTGCTGCGGCGTCGGCGCCAGCTTGGTCACGACCTTGAGCTCGCTGCGCTGCAGTTCGTAGTTATCGGCGGTCTGGATCAGCAAACCGGAACCGACGCGCTTGACGTCGTGCGAATTGAGGCCGCGCTCCCAGGCGGTCTTGCCGTCGCGCTTAATACCATCGAGAGAAATTTCGAGCACGCGCACATTGGCCTTGGCCTTGAAGATTTCCAGCGCTTCCGGCGTGTAGGCCGGCGCCATCAGCACCTCGACGAACTGCTTGCTCACCGCCTGGGCGGCAGCTGCATCGACCGGGCGGTTGAAGGCGATGATGCCGCCGAAAGCGGAGGTCGGGTCGGTCTGGAAGGCCTTGCTGTAGGACTCCAGCGCGTCCTTGCCCACCGCCACGCCGCAGGGGTTGGCGTGCTTGACGATGACGCAAGCCGGCACATCAAAGCTCTTGACGCACTCCCAGGCGGCATCGGCATCGGCAATGTTGTTGTAGGAGAGCTCCTTGCCCTGCAGCTGCTTGGCTGTCACCAGCGAACCAGGAGCCGGGTACAGGTCACGGTAGAAAGCGGCCTGCTGGTGCGGGTTCTCGCCGTAGCGCAGGTCCTGCAGTTTGACCAGGTTGCTGTTGGCCTGGGCCGAGAACGGCAGGCTCACCGGCGCGCCGGCTTGAATGCTCGCCTCGAAGTCGATGGCGGACAGGTAGTTGCTGATGGCCGCATCGTAGTTGGCGATGCGGTTGAACGCGGCCACCGACAGTGCAAAACGCAGCTTGTCGGACAGCTTGCCACTGGCTTTGAGCTCAGCCAACACGGCCGGGTACTGCGAGGCGTCGGTCAGCACGCCAACGTCCTGCCAGTTCTTGGCCGCGCTGCGCACCATGGCTGGGCCGCCGATGTCGATGTTCTCGATCGCGTCTTCCAGCGTGCACCCAGCCTTGGCCACCGTGGCTTCAAACGGGTAGAGGTTGACCACCAGCAGGTCGATGGTGTCGATGCCGTGCGCTTTGAGCGCCGCCATGTGTTCGGGCACGTCGCGGCGCGCCAGCAGGCCGCCGTGCACCTTGGGGTGCAGGGTCTTGACGCGGCCGTCCAGCATTTCGGGGAAAGCCGTGACTTCGGCCACCTCGGTCACGGGCAGGCCTTGTTCAGCCAGCAGCTTGGCGGTGCCACCAGTGGAAATGAGCTTGACACCCAGCGCGTGCAGTGCCTTGGCAAAGTCGACGATGCCGGTCTTGTCGGATACGGAAATGAGTGCGTTCATGGTTCAGTGCTTACTTGATTAATTTGTGTTCGACCAGTTTCTTGCGCAAGGTGTTGCGGTTCAGGCCCAGCCACTGCGCGGCGCGCGACTGGTTGTGCTCGGCCTGCTGCATCACGACTTCCAGCATCGGTTTTTCGACGATGCGGACCATCATGTCGTACATGCCGTCCGGCTCGGTACCGCGCAAATCCTTGAAATAACCTTCCAGGCTTGTGCGCACGCATTCTTCGATATTTTTTTTACTCATGCGGACAACTCCATCTGTTGTTCTTCGTCCCTGTCCTTGCGAGCATCCGCCACGGCCGCCGGCATGCGGTCCATGTGGACACCCAGTTCATCAAAATAATCCGCCACGGCCTGCACCTGTGCCCGGCAGTCCTCCAGCGCGTTCATACGGGTGCGGAAGGCTTCGCCCCCCGGCAGCGTCTTGACGTACCAGCCGATGTGCTTGCGCGCACTGCGCACGCCGGTGTACTCGCCGTACAGCGCGTAATGGTCCTGCAGGTGTTCCAGCAGCAGACGCTTGACCTCGGCCACCAGCGGCGGCGCCAGATGCGTGCCGGTGGCCAGGAAGTGGCCGATCTCGCGAAAGATCCAGGGCCGGCCCTGCGCCGCGCGGCCGATCATCAAGGCATCAGCCCGGGTGTAGGCCAGCACGTCGCGGGCTTTCTCGGGCGAGGTGATGTCACCATTGGCCACCACCGGCACCCGCAGCGCGGCCTTCACCGCGGCAATGGTGTCGTACTCGGCTGAGCCACCATAACCCTGCTCGCGCGTGCGGCCATGCACCGTGACCATCTGCACGCCGGCGCTCTCGGCCGCGCGGGCCAGCGCCACCGCGTTCTTGTGGGACTGGCACCAGCCGGTGCGCATCTTGAGCGTGACCGGCACGTTGTGCGGCGCACAGGCAGCGACCACGGCCTCCACGATCTGCAGCGCCAGGGCCTCGTCCTGCATCAGGGCCGAACCCGCCCATTTGTTGCAGACCTTCTTGGCCGGGCAGCCCATGTTGATGTCGATGATCTGCGCGCCGCGGTCGATGTTGTAGGCGGCGGCTTCGGCCATCATGGGGGCGTCCGTGCCCGCAATCTGCACCGCGATCGGCCCGGCCTCGCCCTCGTGGTTGGCGCGGCGCGAGGTCTTGAGGCTGTTCCACAAATCCTTGCGCGACGTCACCATCTCGCTCACCGCATAACCGGCCCCCAGCGCCTTGCAGAGCTGGCGGAACGGCCGGTCCGTCACCCCGGCCATCGGGGCCGCGAACAGCGTGTTCGGCAATTCGAAAGGACCGATGTTCATGCAGGAGGGTCGGGTGGAGGGACTGGAATAAAAAAACGCTGCTGAAAAATCAGGCAGCAGCCGGGTCGCGTATTCTAGCTGCTCAAAATTTCAGCAATTGAAATGCGCCACCATGACGCGAGCCGCCTGCATATACTGGGCTGCGTTATGGCCCTCTGGATCGATCACCTGCTCGCACTGCTGGCCCTGCCCAACTACGGCCTGAGTACGCTGTTTGTCATCGCCTTTGTCTCTGCCACGCTACTGCCCATGGGCTCGGAACCGGCGCTGTTCGGCCTGCTCAAGCTCAACCCGGAACTGTTCTGGCCGGCGATCCTGGTGGCCACCGCCGGCAACACGCTGGGCGGCGCGGTGAGCTGGGCCATGGGCCTGGGCTCGCACCGCCTGGTGGACAAGTACCGGCATTCAGCAACCCACCTGCGCGCCCTGGACTGGCTGGAGCGCATCGGCCCCAAGGCCTGCCTCTTGAGCTGGCTGCCCATCATCGGCGACCCGCTGTGCGCCGTGGCCGGCTGGCTCAAACTGCCCTTCTGGCCCTGCCTGCTCTACATGGCCATCGGCAAGTTCGGACGCTACATCACGATGACGGTCGCACTGCTTTGGCTCTTCCCTAGTTGAACGTCCCCGCCGCACGCGCAGCGGCTTCGTACACGGCGGGTAAGCGGTAGCCGCGCCGCGCCAGCCGTTCGGCATGGATCGACACGACGAAAGCACGCCCTTCCGTCACAGGCAAATCGGCAGGCGCACGTCCCTGCAGCAAAGCGGCCGTCAACCGGCCTGCCGTCTGGCCATGCTCCTGGGGTGAAGAGGAAATAGCCAGACCACCGCCGTCAGGCACAAACCCGTTCTTGGCCGACAGCGGCAGGGCTTTGCTCTCAGTCTCGGTCCAGGTCACCACTTCAGCCGCCGGCACCACCTTGCCGCTGCCGCCCTCCCGGTGCAAACCTCGGTAACCCGTGACAAACAGCACATCGGCACGCGCACCCAGTTGGTGGACGTGGGCCTGCCAGCCGGGAAAGCTGTCCGCCTGCTCACACGGCAACAAGCGGTGCGGTGACCAGTCATAGGCGGCCAATTGCCGTGACTCGGCCTGCGCCAGTTCAAGCGCATCGCCCAAGCAGGCAATCGTCAACGGCTTGCCGCGCCCGAGGTGGGTCAAGGCTTCGTGCAGCGCCGCCAGGGGCAGCCGCTCCAGTATGCCGGTGGTGTTGGTGGCACTTTCGAAACCATGCGTCGCCAGCTCGGCATCAATCCCCGCAAACACGATGCGCACATCTGCCCGGTTCAACCATGTCGGCGTCACGACCTGGGCGGCAATGTCGTCGAACACCACCAGGACATCGGGCTCAAAGGCTTCCACCGCACGATGTACCGATGCGGCCGCAGTTTCGATGTGCTGGGCGCTGGGCGCCCCGCTCAACCCCATGTAATGCCAACGCGTCAGCACGGAACGGGGATAGTTCTTCAACTCTTTCCGGTAACTGCGTTCCAGTGCCTGCACCCAGCCGAAGTCCTCCTCATAGCTGTGCAGGACCAGTACCCGCGGGCTGGTGACATTGAAATACAGGACCAGCAGCAACGACAACAGCAGGAAGACGCTAACGAGCAGGGCAGCAGTGCTTTTTTTCATACCAGATCCAGTGCATCCCAGTAGGGTATGGACACCCCAACGGCCAGCACGCGCAAGGCACATGACGCCAGATTGAACCGCAGGAACAGCGGCTCATCAAACATGCGGCCCTTGCCATCCACCACCCGCAGCTGCGTGTAGGTACTGCTCTGGTACGGGAAAAACCAGAGATCGGAAAACATCGCCGCCAGGAAACCGATGAGCCAGGGGTTGATGCCCGTCGCGGCGGCCAGCGGCATGAGCAGGATGGCCGACACCACCATGCCGGCCGTGATGGGCAAGGCCAGGCGCACCACCAGCACCACCACCAGCTCGAGCAGGACCAGCCGGGTGATGTCCTGCTGCAGCAGGCCTGCCATGCCGTCGATCCAAGGCTTGATCTGATCCACCAGATGCAGATGCTCCATCACGCCCGTCAGGCCCTGCAGCGACAGCAGGAAGAACACCATCGGCCAATCCACATAGTTCTGGAAATTCTTCTTGCTGACCAGGCCATACAGCAGCAAGGCCACCAGGATGAAGCCACCCACCCAGGGCAGCGGAATGTGGTGCCAGGACACGCCCGCGGCCCCCAGCACCAGCAGGGCCAGCCCCATGAGGGTGAAGCGCTCCTCTGCGCCCAAAGGCCCCAACAGGGCCAGTTGCTGTCGAACCTGGTCCTTGGCGGCCGGCATGGCTTGGCCGGGGCCGAAGAACAGGCGATCAAGCACAAAATGCCCGCCCGTAACCACCAGTGCGCAGACCAAGGCGGCCACGAACCAGAACAGCCCCTGGAATTCGTCCTGGAGCTGCGTCGGCAGCATGGCAAACACGATCAGGTTGGAGCTCTTGCTGGTCAGGAACATGGGCGACATGTTCATCGAGCCCGCATAGGTGGCGGCTGCCAGCCGGGTATGCGCCCGGCTGCCCGGCTGAACCCCGCCAGCGCTGCAGAAATCACGGTACAGCGGCAGCACCAGCGTCATGCGCGAATTGCTGGACGGCATGATGGGCGACAAGGCATAACCGGATGCCACCAGGGCAAAACCGTGCCAGAACGGCGTATCCGGCAATAGCAGGCGCATCCACAGGATCAGGCGGTACGACAGCCCGGAAGCCACCAGCACCCCGCCCAGCACATACACCGCAACGAACAGAATCAGCCCACTGGAAGCAAAACCGGACAGCACCACAGAGGCCGGTGCCAGATCCACCAGCAGCATGGCCGCCATGGCGAACAAGGGCGGCACGAACTCATCCACCAGCGAAAACATCCACATGCTCACCGTCGCCGCCAGGATGGCCAGGAACAGCATGTTCGGCAAAGCCCAGCCCTGCCGCAGGCCCAGGCCCAAGAGCAACAGCGGCAGGAACAACGTACAGCCCCAGCCCCACACTTCACGCCGCGACGTGCGAACCACCTGACCGGTGGCAACGGCCGACGGCGCCGGCATGGCCGTGCCACTGACACGGGACAACAGCGCGTTCTGGGCCGCCTGGGCCAATGCCGGCATCTCGGCCAGCACATCGAGCAGGGCGCGCTTTGACAACACGATCAGCCGGGTGTCGCCAACAGCGCTGGCACTGCGCACATAAACCGGCGCCCCCGCCAGCACCTCCTCGCCAACCATCGTGACCGAGCCGCGCATCTCATCGGGAGACGGCGGCACCGCCAGCGCACCCTGCAACACCAGCAGCAACTCGGACGCCGGCGCACCGGCCTGCATGACGCGCTGGCCAGCTGCCACATGCCGGAGCTCGGCCGCCCCCAGCAGGCGCGCCAAGGCGCGGCCGGACAGCCTGGCAAACAAAGGCTCGGCCTGCATCCGGGCGGCGATCTCGGCAACAGCGGGCTCAGGCAAAACGGCTGGCAGATTCATGGTTTGAACGAAAAATGGATGGAAAAATTCTAAGCGCGGCGCGACCGGCGCCAGAAACGACAACGGCCAGCATGGCTGGCCGTTGCGGCAACTGCGTCCAGGAACACTGGCACAGCGTTATCTCCATCAGGCGCTGAACAGGAAGTTCATCACATCGCCATCCTTGACCACGTAGTCCTTGCCTTCGGCGCGCATCTTGCCCGCATCCTTGGCACCTTGCTCGCCCTTGCAAGTGATGAAGTCTTCGAAGGCGATGGTCTGGGCCCGGATGTAGCCCTTCTCGAAATCGGTGTGGATCACGCCCGCCGCCTGGGGTCCGGTATCGCCCACGTGGATGGTCCAGGCTCGGACCTCCTTGACCCCCGCGGTGAAGTAGGTCTGCAGACCCAGCAGTTTGTAGGCCGCACGAATCAGGCGGTTCAGACCGGGCTCGGTCTGTCCCAGCTCTTCCAGGAACATCTGGCGGTCGTCGTCGCTCATCTCCGCCATTTCGGCTTCCAGCTTGGCGCAGATCGCCACCACCGGGGCATTCTGGGTCGCGGCGTAGGCCTTCAGGCGGTCCAGGAAAGGGTTGTTTTCAAAACCGTTCTCGCTCACGTTGGCCACAAACATGGCCGGCTTGGCCGTGATCAGGAAAAACTGCTTCAACAAGGGCTGATCTTCCTTGCTGAATTCCAGCGTGCGCACCGGCTTGCCTTCGTTGAGCGCGGCCTGGCACTTCTCCAGAATCGCCACCAGCTTGATCGACTCCTTGTCCCCCGAGCGGGCCGTCTTGGTCACGCGGTGCAAGGCCTTTTCAACCGCGCCCAGATCGGCCAGACACAACTCGGTCTGGATCACCTCGATGTCCGAGATCGGATCCACCTTGCCGGCCACGTGGATCACGTTGTCGTCTTCAAAGCAGCGCACCACATTGACGATGGCATCGGTCTCGCGGATGTGGGCCAGGAACTTGTTGCCCAGGCCCTCGCCCGTACTGGCACCGGCCACCAGGCCGGCGATGTCGACAAACTCGACGATGGCCGGCACGATGCGCTCGGGGTGGATGATTTCCGCCAATTGCTGCAGGCGCGGATCGGGCACCTCGACCACACCCACATTGGGTTCGATGGTGCAAAAGGGATAGTTCTCCGCCGCAATGCCCGCCTTGGTCAGGGCATTGAACAGGGTGGATTTACCGACGTTGGGCAGGCCGACGATGCCGCACTTCAGGCTCATGGAAATTCCTTAGAAATCATTAAACGATCGAACCCGAGGGTGCGTGATCGAGGTGCCCGATCCGCGCATGGGGCGCGATGCCCCGGCTCGATCAACCCAGGCCAGGACAAGGCATTTCTGCAACGTTTGCACTCGATTGGCCCGAAAAACTAGGCCAATTGTACTAATCGGCGAATCCTTGCTTCGCCACCCGAGCGCGACCGCCGGGCCGGCCTCCCGGTTGTGCCGCCGCAATAGACTATGGGCAGATATTGCATGACGCCCCACCCGAACCACCAACAAAGCCCTTCTATGCCCCTCACTCGCCGCCGACTCTTGACGCTAACGGGTAGCCTCTTCACCCTTTCCTCTGCACAAGCCCAACCGGTTCCCATCTGGCCCACCAAGCCTCTCAAAATCGTCGTGGCCTACCCGCCTGGCGGGGTCAGCGATGTCGTCGCCCGGGCCCTGGCCGAACAACTGGCGACCCGGCTCGGGGTTCCCGTTTTGGTGGACAACAAAGCCGGCGCCAGCGGCTCATTGGGAGTCGGTCTGGTTGCCAAGTCGGCACCCGACGGCTACACCTTGGCGTTCTCGGCCATCTCCCCGCTGACGCTCAGCCCCCACCTTGGCAAATCAGCGTTCGACCCGGTCAAGGACATTGCGCCCGTTGCCAGCGTGATGTACTCACCCGTTCTGATTGCCGCCACCTCGGCACTGAAAGAAGGCGACCTCAAGAGCTTGTTGGCCACAGCCCGCGCCCGACCTGGCGCCATGCGCTGGGCGACCTCCGGGCCGGCCTCGCTGGGCCATGTCGTGCTGGAGCAGATTCGTGCTGCAGCCCAGGTGGACATCACCCACGTCCCTTACAAGGGCGGTGGCCAGCAGATCACCGATGCGCTGAGCGGTCAGTTTGAAGTGCTGTCAGTCAACACTTCTTCGGCCGTCCTGCAGCACATCAAGACGGGCAAGCTGCGCCCATTGGCCGTGGGGGCTCCCGCCAGGTTGAATAACCTGCCCACGGCTCCGACACTGGCCGAACTGGGTTATCCAGCCGCCAACCTGAGTTCTCACTTTGGCATCCTGGCGCCGGCGGGCACACCCGCCTCCATCGTCACCCGACTGAATGGCGAGATCAACGCGATTTTGTCTACGCCCGCCATGCGCGAGCGCTTGTTGGCCGCGGAATGTGTAGGAGAGCCGACCAGCCCCACCGAATTCGCCGGGCTGATCGCCGCCGAATCCGCCAGCATGGCGCGCATCATCCGCGACGCCCATATCAACAAGGCGGAATAGGACTGGCAACGCTCGGCTGGGCAGCGCGTCAGTCGAAGCGAAAGTCCGCCGCCACCGTCTGCCCGACGCGCAGCACCGCATCCACACCCGCCAACACGATGGCGTTCATGCCAAAGGTCACCGCGCCGTTCAGCCGCGCATCCCGCCGGTAGGCCTGCAGTGTGTCGCTGACCTCCGGGCTGCTCAGTGCCGTGGCCGGGTCGATGTTGGGAATCGGGCAGCGCGGGCAGGGTTTGACCGGCTTCAGGACCACCTCGCCCTCGCCGGTGGCGATGCGCAAGGTGTCGAGCCGGTCCTCGTCATGCGCCTCCGGCCCAGCCAGCACGATATTGGGCCGAAAGCGCGCCACCTCCACCGGCGTATGGCCGGTGGCCTGCAGGCGGGCATTGAACTCGTCGAGCGAAGCCTGGCCCAGCACCAGCAACGGAAAGCCGTCGCTGAACTGGTTGAGCGCTTCCACACCACCGGTCCACTTCAGACTGGACACGCGCCGGTGTTCCGGATCGAAACGCACCAAGCGGTACCTGGCGGCCTGGGCCGTGGGCAGGCCCTGGTCGGACAGCGACAGAAAGTCGGTGAACCACTGGGCAGCGACATCACCCATGTCATAGGCCGGCACCTCGTCGTCCCAAATACGCACCCGCGCCGGCAGCTCCACGGCATCAACGGCCAGATGCAGCGCCAGCATGCCGGGTGCGCGCAAGGCCAGCTCGGTGCCGCCGCGCTTGAATTGCGGCTGCACCAGCGCCAGGCGCGGCTGTTCGCGTTGCGACACGAACTCGCCCTGCGCATCCACCACCATCCAGGCGCGGTCAAGATCCAGTCCGGTTTCAGTCAACACCGCTTCCTGCAGCTCGATGCCTGCGCAGGATTTCACCGGATACACAAACAGCTGGGCAATGCAGGCCTGGACATCGCCCGGGCTGACAGTCGATTCACTCACTTGGCAAGATCCCCATGGTTATTGGAATGGAATTGACATCCGACAGGGTCGATTCTGCCCTGCCTTCTACAATGCTCACATGGCTCTTCCCCTGGATGTTTGTATTCGTGGCAGCGGCATTGTGGGACGCACGCTGGCCCTGCTGCTGGCGCGCGAGCGCCTGCGTGTCGGCTTGGTGGAAACCCCACCCAAACCCGATGCCCCCGCCGATGTGCGCGCTTACGCCCTGAACCGCGCCTCGAAGGAACTGCTCGAGACCCTGCGTTGCTGGCCCACACCGGAGGCAGCGACCCCGGTCACCCACATGCAGATCTGGGGCGACCGTGGTGGCGAGGTCAATTTCGACGCCAGCGAACTCGGAACCACCGCCTTAACTTGGATCGTCGACGTCCCGGTGCTGGAGGCGCAACTGGCGCAGGCCGTCGGCTTCCAGCCGCAGATCGAAGTGCTGACTGCTCCGGCGCCGGCCAAGCTCACCGTGGTCTGCGAAGGCCGAGCCAGCAGCACGCGTGCCGAGTTCGGCGTTGACTTCCAGGTCACCCCCTATACCCAACATGCCTTGGCGGCCCGGATCCAGTGCGAGAAACCGCATGGCCAGAATGCGCGCCAGTGGTTTTCCAACGGCGACATCCTGGCGTTTCTGCCCATGGGCGGCGAACAAGGGAACTCTGTCGCGATTGTCTGGTCTGTCTCTCCTGAGCACGCTGCTCACTTGCAGGCTGCCAGCCCGGATGATTTCTGCCGGGAACTGGAAGCGGCCAATGGGCACACTCTGGGCCCGTTGTCGCTGATCAGTGAGCGTCGGGTCTGGCCGCTGCAAAAGGCGCAGGCACGGCAATGGACCGGCCAGGCGGCCTGCGGCGCCTGGGTGCTAGCCGGCGATGCCGCCCACAATGTGCACCCTTTGGCCGGCCAGGGCTTGAACCTGGGGCTGGCCGATGTGGCGGAACTGGCCAAGACGCTGCGCGAACGCGATTACTGGCGCGACGTGGGCGATGCCAAGCTGCTGCGGCGCTACGTGCGCGCCCGCAAGGCCGGCATGCTGGCCCTGGACACCGGCATGGACGGGTTGCAATTGCTGTTTGCCCGCGAAGGCGAAGCTTGGCGGACGCTGCGCAACTGGGGCATGAACACTGTGGAGCGCAGTGGCCTGCTCAAGCAATGGTTGACCCGACAGGCCATGGATTTTTGAACCACGCGACGTGTCGCATGAAACGGATGATGATGAATGCTCTGAAAACCCTGCTGGTCAGCGCCTGCGCCCTGGCCGCTCTCACCGCCCAGGCCCAGGAAGCCACGATCCGCAAAAACCTGACCGAACGCATCCCGCAATTGCAGAAGATCGACGAGATCAGCAAGACGCCCATCCATGGCGTGTATGAAATCCGCGTCAACGGCACCGACATCTTCTACACCGATGCCGAGGCCAACTACCTGATCCAGGGCAACCTGATCGACACGCGCCAGCGCCGCAACCTGACCGAAGAGCGCATCGACAAACTGACTGCGGTGAACTTTGACAGCCTGCCGCTGAAAGACGCCTTCACCGTGGTACGCGGTGATGGCAAGCGCAAGGTGGCCGTTTTCGAAGATCCGAACTGCGGTTACTGCAAGCGTTTCGAACGCGATCTGGACAAGGTGACCAACGTCACGGTCTACACCTTCCTCTACCCCATCCTCAGCCCCGATTCGGCGGAAAAGTCGAAAAACATCTGGTGTGCCAAGGACAAGGCCAAGGCTTGGCAGGACTACATGCTGCGCGACCAGCCGCTCCCCGCCGCCAGCTGTGACGTCTCGGCCATTACCCGCAATCTGGAACTCGGCCGCAAACACAAGATCACCGGCACACCAACCCTGATCTTTGCCGATGGGTCGCGCGTGCCGGGCGCCATCAACGCCCAGCAAATCGAGAAGTACCTGAGCAAATCCCGCTAAGCCAGCGCCACATGCCCAAAGACTTTGCGCCCGCCCCCATCCATTACCGGGTGGAAGTCGCCGACCTGAACGCCCACCTGTTCCGCGTCACGCTCACTGTGGCACACCCGCAGGCGCAACAGCGCGTTTCACTACCGGCGTGGATCCCCGGCAGCTACCTGGTGCGCGAGTTTTCGAAAAACCTGCAGCGGCTGCAGGCACGGCAGGGCGGCAAACCGGTGGCGCTGCAGCAGCTCGACAAATGCAGCTGGCAGGTCGATTGCACGACACAAGAACTGCTGGTGCTGAGCTACGAGGTCTATGCCTTCGACAACTCGGTGCGCGCGGCCTGGCTGGATGCCACGCGCGGCTTCTTCAATGGCACCAGCCTGTGCCTGCGTGTCGAGGGCCAGGAAGACTCGGCCCACGAGCTTGAACTGGTTGCCAGCCGGGCCGTCGCCCACTGGTCCGTGGCCACCGGCCTGAGCCCCCTGAAGGTCAACCGACGCGGCTTCGGCAACTACCGTGCGACCGATTACGACGAACTGGTGGATAGCCCGGTGGAGATGGGCAACTTCTGGAGCGGTGCCTTCACCGCCGGGGGTGTGCCGCACCGTTTCGTGGTCACCGGCGTGCCGCCGAGTTTCGATGGCGAGCGACTGCTGGCCGACACGCGCAAGATCTGCGAGGCGGAAATCCGCCTCTGGCATAGCCCGAGTACGGGCCGTCGGCACAAGGCGCCGCACCGCGACTACCTGTTCCTGCTCAACGCCACCGACGACGGCTATGGCGGCCTGGAGCACCGCAATTCAACGGCGCTGATCTGTGCCCGCCGCGACCTGCCGCGCCTGGGCGCCAAGCCTGCGGACGGCTACACCACGCTGCTGGGGCTGATCAGCCACGAGTACTTCCATACCTGGAACGTCAAACGCCTGCGCCCCACCGAATTCGCGCGCTACGACTACACCCAGGAAAATTACACGCAACTGCTCTGGTTTTTCGAAGGCTTCACCAGCTACTACGACGACCTGCTGCTGCGCCGTGCTGGTCTGCTCGACGATGCAGGCTACCTGAAGCTGCTGAACAAGACCATCAACCAGGTGATGCAGACACCGGGGCGCGCCGTGCAATCGGTGGCACAAGCCAGTTTCGATGCCTGGGTCAAGTACTACCGGCAAGACGAGAACACGCCCAATGCCACCGTGAGCTACTACAGCAAGGGGGCGCTGGTGGCCTTGTGTCTGGATCTCAGCTTGCGTGCCGACGGCTCCCATACGCTCGACGAGGTGATGCGCGCCCTCTGGCAGCGCTGCCAAGGCGGCCCGATGAGCGAGGGCGATCTGTTGCAGGTGCTGCAGGACATTGCCGGTCGCTCCTACGCCCGCGAGATCAAGCGCTGGGTGCACAGCACCGCAGAGTTGCCGCTCAAGGAGCTGCTGGAGCGCCACGGCGTGGTGATTCAGGAGGAGCCGGCGCAGCTGGCACAGCAACTCGGCCTGCGCGTGACCGAAGGGGCCGCCATCCAGATCAAGACCGTGCTGCGTGGCGGTGCGGCCGAGCAAGCTGGCTTTGCCGCCGGCGACGAATGGCTGGGCATCGAAGTGGGCGCTGGCAAGAATCGCAGCGGCTGGCGCCTCACCAAGCTCGACGACCTGCCGCTTTATGCCGGTCCGCACAGCAAAGTCGACGCCCTGGTAGCGCGCGACAAACGCTTGCTGAAACTTCCCCTGAAGCTACCGCGTGCCGTGACGACTTGGCGCCTGTCAGTGCGTGACAAGCCGCTGATCGAGGCCTGGCTTGCCGCTTGAACGGCAAGCGGTCGAAGCTCAAACCTGCGGCATCTGGTCTTCAATCTCCTGTCCAAAACGGTCGGCAGCCCCCTGGCCGCGCACCTCGCGCACAACGGCATACGCCAGCTTCATCGCCGCGATGAAATGCGGCACATCCTGCGCGGCCTCGATCTTCAGGCTCACGTCATCAGCCAGCGGGCCGAGGACCTCTGCCAGCAAATGCGTCGCCAGCGCCTTGACCTTACCCAGGGACTTGCCAGCATCTGCCAGTGGAATCGTCGCCATGGCGGCCGTCGTCGGGACAGCGGGCGGTACTGGTACCGCTCCCGGCACGGCTTCAATGAACCCTTCGGCCTTCAACTGCGCCAGCAGTTGGTCCGGCTCTCCCAGACCGGCTGCCAGTTCGCGCAAGTTCGCAATGGTTTTCTTGCCGTCAACCAGGATCAGCAAGGTACGCAGCTTGCCTGCCAGCGTGCGTGACGCGATGGCCTCTGTCCCTTTGCCCGACTTCCGATAAATCGCCTGTGCATCCATGCCGCCCCCTTGTGACACGCCATGTTGGCATACTCAGTGCCGCTGGTCCAGCACGCGCTTGGCCTTGCCCATACTGCGCTCAACACCACCTTCGGGCCGCAGCTCGATCTCGACGCTGGTGCCGACATAGGCCTTGATCTCGTGCTGCAGTTGCTTGGCCGCTGCCCGCGCCGCCAGGCTGTCGGGTGAGACGTCAGACCGGGTTTCCACCACCACCAGCAGGTCGTCCATTGGCCCGTTGCGCCGCAAGATGCACTGGTAATGGGGCGTCAGCTCGGGGCGCCGAAGAATCAGCTCCTCAACCTGGGTCGGAAACACATTGACGCCGCGCACGATCATCATGTCGTCACTGCGACCGGTGATCTTCTCCATGCGGCGCATGGTACGTGTGCTGCCCGGCAACAGACGCGTGAGATCACGGGTGCGGTAACGGATGACCGGCAACGCCTCCTTGGTGAGGCTGGTGAACACCAGCTCGCCCACTTCACCATCGGGCAGCAGTTCGCCGGTGTCGGGGTCGATGATCTCGGGGTAGAAATGGTCCTCCCAGATGGTCGGCCCGTCCTTGGCCAGCACGCATTCGCTGGCCACGCCAGGGCCGATGACCTCGCTCAGGCCATAGATATCCACGGCATCGAGCCCCATGCGCAGCTCGATGGCGCGCCGCATGTCATTGGTCCAGGGCTCGGCACCAAAGATGCCAATGCGAAGACTGGATTGCGTTGCCCTGATGCCCTGACGCTCGAACTCTTCAGCGATCGCCAGCATGTAGCTGGGCGTGACCATGATGATGTCGGGCTTGAAATCCTGGATCAGCTGCACTTGCCGTTCGGTTTGTCCGCCGCCAAACGGCACCACCGTCAACCCCAGCTTTTCCGCCCCGTAATGGGCACCAAGGCCGCCGGTGAACAGGCCGTAGCCGTAGCTCACATGCACCATGTCGCCGGGCCGGGCGCCAGCGGCACGGATACTGCGCGCTACCAGAGAGGCCCAGGTATCGATGTCTTTCTGCGTATACCCCACCACGGTCGGCTTGCCGGTGGTGCCGCTGGAGGCATGAATACGCACACACTGTTCGCGTGGTACCGCGAACATGCCGAAGGGATAACTCTCGCGCAGGTCTTTTTTGGTGGTGAACGGAAAGCGCGCCAGATCGGCCAGTGTCTGGCAATCATCCGGGTGCACGCCGGCGGCGTCGAACTTGGCGCGGTACACCGGCGAATTGCGGTAAGCGTGCTGCAACGTGGATTGGAGCCGCTTGAGCTGCAGACTGCGCAACTCGTCGATGCTGGCCTTCTCGATCGGCTCCCAGGCAAACTCGCGCTGACTCATGCGACCTCCGGAATGACACTGCCCTGAATCTGGGCGCTTTTGCCACGGAACATGGCAATGACCTCACCGCGCTGGTTACTCACGCGCATGTCGTAGATGCCGTGCCGGCCCTGCAGCGTCTGCTCCACGCCTTCGCAGGTCAGCACGTCGCCCAGCTGCGCCGGCTTGAGGAACTCGATGCTGCAACCGGCTGCCACCGCCACCTTGTTGTAGCTGTTGCAGGCGAAGGCAAAGGTCGAGTCGGCCAGTGTGAAGATCAGGCCGCCGTGGCAGATCTCATGGCCGTTGAGCATGTCTTTGCGTACCGTCATGCGCATCACGGCCCGGCCGGGCGCACACGACAGCAGTTCCATCTGCATGAATTCGCGCGAGGCGCGGTCGGCGGCAAACATCGACTCGCCGACACGGCGCGCCAGTGTCTCGGCGTTTTTCACATCGCTCATCCCTCACTCCCCCTTGAACTGCGGTGTGCGCTTTTCGCGGAATGCCAGCACACCTTCGATGTAGTCGTGCGTGCGTCCCAGGGCCGACTGCATGTCGCGCTCGGCGTCGAGATGCTGGTCCAGCGTGTGGCTGCCGGCACGCTGCAACAGCTCGCGCGTGGCCACCAGCGCCTTGGTCGGCATGACGGCCAGGCGCTGCGCCAGCGTCAGCGCCGCCGCCACGCAGTCGTCGCTCACATCCCAGATCAGGCCCCAGTCACGCGCCTGCACTGCGGTGAGCTTGTCACCGGTCATGGCCAGCGCCATGGCACGCGCCAGCCCCAGTCGCTGCGGCAGCAACCAGGAGCCACCGGCATCGGGGATGAGACCGATCTTGCTGAAGGCCTGAATGAAACTGGTCTGTGGCGTGGCGATCGCAATATCGCAAGTCATGGCCAGCGAGGCACCAGCCCCAGCCGCTACGCCATTGACGGCAGCGATGGTCGGCATGCGCAGCCGCTGCAGCCGTCGCACCGTGGGATTGAAGGCCTGCTCGATCACCGGACCGGGGTTGGCCCGCTCGACCAGATCAGGTCCGGGGCCGAAATCAAACTCGGACAGATCGGCGCCGGCACAAAAGCCGCGACCGGCACCGGTGATGATCAAGGCGCGAATGGCCGGATTGGCCTCGGCCCGGTCCAGCGCGGCCCACAGGTCGCGGTGCATCTGGCGTGTGAAACTGTTGAGTGCTTGCGGGCGGTTCAGGGTGGCAATGGCCACCGCTCCTTGCTCGGCATAAAGAACAGATAACTCGGCGGTAGGCTCAGGCATCAGGCATTCCTCGGGTTGGCGTGACGAAAGCCACGCCGGCTTGGTCAGGCCAATTTAACATCTCCCGACCGATCGGTCGGTTAATGTTTTCCCTTGGTTTTGCCGCAAAAAGCCCGGTTCCCGGGCGTGCCCGGCGCTTACACCAGTGTCACCTTCTTGAACTTGCGCTTGCCCACCTGCAACACATAAGTACCGGTGCCGAGCTTGAGCCCCTTGTCGCTCACGACATTCGAGTCCACCCGCACGCCGCCGCCGTCGATCAGGCGATTGCCCTCGCCGCTGGACACGGCCAGACCGGTCTGCTTGAGCAGCGCGCCGATCCCCATCGGGCCGGCTTCCAGCTTGAGCGTCTGTTCCTCGATCTCGTCGGGCACGCCGCCACGGCTGCGGTTGATGAAATCCTGCTCGGCCGCATCCGCCGCGGCCACCGAATGAAAGCGCGCCGTGATCTCCTTGGCCAGCAACACCTTGGCGTCCTTCGGATTGCGCCCCTGCTGCACTTCCTCTTGCAGCTTTCCAATCTCGCCCAGGCTGCGGAAGCTCAGCAGGGTGTACCAGCGCCACATCAGGTCATCAGAAATCGACAGCACCTTGGCGAACATGGTGTTGGCATCTTCGGTGATACCGATGTAATTGTTTTTGGACTTGGACATCTTGTCCACACCATCCAGCCCCTCCAGCAACGGCATGGTCAGAATGCACTGCGGCTCCTGCCCATACTCGGCCTGCAGGTGGCGGCCCATTAACAGGTTGAACTTCTGGTCGGTGCCACCCAACTCCAGGTCGCTCCTGAGGGCCACCGAGTCATAACCCTGCATCAGCGGGTAGAGGAACTCATGCACCGAGATCGGCGTGCCGGCCTTGAAACGGTCGTGGAAGTCGTTGCGTTCCATCATGCGCGCCACGGTGTACTTGGCCGCCAGCTGGATCATGCCCATGGAGCCCAAGGGCAGACACCATTCGCTGTTGTAACGAATCTCGGTTTTCGCCGGATCCAGCACCAGACTGGCCTGCTTGTAATAGGTCTCGGCATTGGCCTTGATCTGCTCGGGCGTCAACGGCGGGCGGGTGCTGTTGCGGCCCGACGGGTCACCGATCAGGCTGGTGAAGTCGCCAATCAGGAAGATGACCTGATGACCCAGATCCTGCAACTGGCGCATCTTGTTGAGCACCACGGTATGGCCGATATGGATGTCGGGGGCAGTCGGATCCAGCCCGAGCTTGATGCGCAGCGGCTGGCCGGTGGCCTCGGCGCGCGCCAACTTTTGCACCCAGTCGGTCTCCGGAATCAATTCCTCGCAGCCCCGCAAGGTCACGGCCAGGGCTTCCCGGACACGCTCGGTTACAGGAAATTTAGATGCGGAGGCTTGATTCATAAGGGTTTTTCCAGATGCCAGGGGGTCAGGGCCAGCTATACTAGCCGCTTGCCATTGCGCTGGATTTTAAGTGCGCAATGCTCACTGGCTGCGGCGCCTTCAAGCCCCTGCCTCACCACCATTGTTGGGCTGCCCTTTGAAAAACGGTTTCATCACCGCCGGAAGCAACTTTTTGACTCTTGCGGGTCATTGGATCGAGCATCATCCCAAGCGGGTGATGGGCGCGGTGGCAGCTGCCATGCTGCTCGGTGGCGGCGGCGCGTATGCGGTGGCCTCTGCCGTGGTGTCGCTGGGCCCGGATGCAGGGCAACTGCCGGTACGCGAAGTCCGTGAAACCGTCTCTCCGATGGCCCTGGAGCCCCAGTCCGAAGCGCTCGACCTACACCGCTTCCGCCTGTTCCGCTCCGATTTCAGTCGCTCCACCGACACAGCCGATACCTTGCTGAAACGCCTGGGTATCAACGACCCGGCAGCGGCTGCCTTTTTGCGCGCCGATGTCAATACCCAGAAAACACTGCTGGGCCGCATTGGCCGCAGTGTCACGGCCGAAGCCACCGATACAAACGCCCTGCTCAAGCTCAGCGCACGCTGGAGCCCGGAAGACGATGGCCGTTTCACGCGCCTGGTGGTTGAAAAGCAGGGAACGACCTTCGTCTCAAAGATCGAGACGGCCCCGCTGACGGCCTCGACCCGCCTTGCCAGCGGCGTCATCCGCACCTCGCTGTTTGCAGCCACCGACGATGCACGCATTCCAGATGCCATTGCCATCCAGGTGGCCGAGATCTTCTCGGGTGATATCGACTTCCATCGCTCGCTGCGCAAGGGTGATCGTTTCTCCGTGGTTTATGAAACGCTCGAAGGCGATGGCGAGCCGCTGCGTGCCGGCCGCGTGCTGAGCGCCGAGTTCGTCAATGGCGACAAAACCTACCAGGCCATGTGGTTCCAGGAACCCGACACCCATGCGGCGCTCCCGCAGGAGCAGGGCCACGCCACCCACAGCCTGACCAAGGGCGGCTACTACACCCTGGATGGCCAGAGCCTGCGCCGCACCTACCTGGCTTCGCCGCTTGAATTCTCGCGCGTGACCAGTGGCTTCAAGATGCGTTTTCATCCCATCTTGCAGCAATGGCGCGCCCACCTCGGTGTTGACTATGCAGCGCCCACCGGCACGCCCGTGCGCAGCATTGGCGACGGCGTTGTCGAGTTTGCCGGTGTCCAGAATGGTTTCGGCAATGTGGTGTTCGTCAAGCACCGCAACAACCACACCACGGTCTATGCTCACCTGAGCCGCATCAACGTTCAGCGCGGCCAGTCGATCAACCAGGGCCAGAACATTGGCGCTGTCGGCGCCACTGGCTGGGCGACCGGCCCGCACCTGCATTTCGAATTCCGCGTCAACGGCAATCACCAGGATCCGCTCACGATTGCGCGCCAGAGCGAGACCATCCCCGTCTCGGCTGCAGCCAAGCCCCTGTTCATGCGCTCTGCTTCCGCGGTCCGCCAGCAACTGCTGGCAGCAGCCTCTGTGCAGCAGGGCGCTTCGCAGTAAGCCCCTCGCCCTGGGGTGGCCTGCATGTCTGAGCTCTATATCGGCCTGATGTCCGGGACCTCGCTCGACGGGGTTGACGGCGTCCTTGCCGAATGCGCCGATGCGCATACCCGGGTCATCCAGCACGCCTATCTGCCCTTGCCCCCAGACTTGGCTGCCGAACTGCTGCAACTCAACAGCCCCCGCGGCGTGAATGAACTGCACCGTGCCGCCCTCGCCGGCAATGCACTGGCCCGGCTGTATGCCGCGGTCGTGACCGAGTTACTCCAGCGTGCGGCACTACCCCCAGGCGCCGTCACGGCCATCGGGGCCCACGGCCAGACCGTGCGCCATCGCCCGGGCGAGTTTGATACCACCGGCTACACCCTGCAGCTCAACAGCCCGGCACTTCTGGCTGAACTGAGCGGTATTGATGTCGTGGCAGACTTCCGCAGCCGCGATGTGGCGGCCGGCGGCCAGGGCGCACCGCTGGTACCCGCCTTCCACCAGGCCATGTTCGCCCAGCCCGGCCAGACGGTGGCCGTGCTCAATGTCGGCGGCATCGCCAATCTCTCGGTGCTGAGCGACGATGCCGTCCTGGGCTTCGATTGCGGCCCCGGCAATGCACTGATGGATGCCTGGTGCCGGCAACACACAGGCCAGCCCTTCGATGCTGAAGGACGTTGGGCCGCCAGCGGCCATGTCCATGCGTCGCTGCTGCAGACCCTGCTGCAGGAGCCCTACCTGGCTCTGCCGCCACCCAAGAGCACAGGGCGAGACCTGTTCAATCCGCCCTGGCTGGCCAACAAGCTGATTGGCTTTGAGTCCGTGACACCGGTGGACGTGCAAGCCACGCTGACGGAACTGACAGCCACCGCCTGCGCCGCTGATGTGCTGCGTCATGGGGCCGGCAGTACGCGCCTGATCGTCTGCGGCGGCGGCGCGCTCAACAATCACCTGATGCAGCGCTTGCAGGCGCGACTGCCCAACCTCACCGTGGTTTCCTCAGAGCAGGCCGGCTTGCCCGCCTTGCAGGTGGAAGCGGCCGCCTTTGCCTGGCTGGCGCGCAAGGCTGTGCTGCGCCAGACGGCGAGTCTGAAAAGCGTCACGGGCGCTCAAGGCGCCCGTGTGCTCGGAGCAATTTACCCGGCCTAAGAGCCGGGCTCACGCTCAGGTCGAGAAAGAAGAGCCGCAACCGCAGGTGGTGATGGCGTTCGGGTTCTTGATGACGAACTGGGCACCCTGCAGGTCTTCCTTGTAGTCGATCTCGGCGCCCACCAGGTACTGGTAGCTCATGGCATCGATCAGCAAGGACACGCCATTTTTGGTCATGGTGGTGTCGTCTTCGTTGGTCACCTCATCAAAGGTGAAGCCATACTGAAAACCGGAACAGCCACCGCCTTGCACGAAGACCCTCAGCTTGAGGTCAGGGTTGCCCTCTTCCGCGATCAGATCCGCCACCTTGGCAGCAGCGCTGTCGGTGAACAGAATGGGGGCAGGCATCTCAGTTTGAATGTTTTCGGCGACGGCGCTCATGGAGGGCTCCAATTAAGATGGATTGAGCGAATACTACACAATTTCGCTCAAGAATTCAGTTACTGGTTATTTGCCGCCAATTTCAGTGTGGGCTTTTCTTCGGCCATGTCGACCGGGCGCATCTGGCCGGCAATGATGGCCCCCTGGTGCATCTCCAGCGCGCTGTAATGCACATCGCCCTCAATGTGGGCCTTGGGCTGCAATTCGAGCATCAGGCGGGCGTAGACCGGCCCCTTCACCGTGCCGTTGATGATCACATGGTCGGCATGGATCTCACCAATCACCGTTGCCGTTTCCGAAATCACCAGAATGCTGGCCTGATCGGGGTTGGCATTCACATCGCCAATCACCTTGCCATCGACGCGCAAGCCATCCGAAAAACGCAGGGTGCCGTCAATCTGGCTGCCATCCGCAATCAGGCTGCGGATGGGGGGCTGTTTTTTCTTGTTGAACATGTCTGCACCTCTTTGATGGATTACAACTTGATCGACTGAATCGCCTTGGTCACCGTACCCTCCATGACCTTGGCGGAAATCCCCTTGACCACAGTCTGGGGCGGCAATTCAAACACGCCTTCGAGCCGGCCGTACTGACGGAACTTCAAGGACTGAGGACCGCCAGGCAAGGGCGCCGACCATGGTTTGCCACCTTGCAGCCCCGTAAAACTCAACTCAAGCCGCCCGTTGAATTCAGGCGCGTTCTTCACCGGCTGGATCACCAGGACTTGCCATTTTAATTGACGTCCATCCTGCAGATCAGCCTGCAAACCCCGAATGGCCAGACTTTCAGCACCGCCGGTCGGAATCAGCTTTTCGAAGAAGCCCAGGTCATCGCGCAAGGAACGGTTTTCGCTCTCCAGCTGCTTGTTCTGGGCACTCAGGCGCTCCTGCGCCGCCTTCTCGGCAGTCAGCAGGGTGCTGGAGGTATTGGCCACCGACATGGCCTTGTCGCGCTCGTCCTTCATGGCGGACAACTGCTGACGTACCACACCCAGTTCGATGCGCAACTGTGCGACTTCCTCAGTCCGCCCGCCGTCAATGCCGGCAATGTCCTTGCCGAATTCGAACGCCCACAAGCCGATCGCGGCGCAAAAACCCAGCACGATGGCGACAAGCGCCCAGCGCAGAGGCCAGGGCGTGGCGCTACGCACGGACATGCGCGGAGCACTGATGGTGAGGCGACGACGAAGCAGGCGAAATCTCATGGAAGGGGGAGTCTAGCAGTCGAAAAACACAACAGCCGCCAGAATTTGCATTCGGGCGGCTGCTGAGCTGCAACAAATTGCAGCAGACGAAACTTCGTGTGAAATTAACGCTTGCTGAACTGCTTGCGACGGCGTGCAGAGTGCAGACCGACCTTCTTACGTTCGACTTCACGCGCATCACGCGTCACGAAGCCGGCTTGGCTCAAGACGGGCTTGAGCGATGCATCGTAGTCGATCAGGGCACGGGTAATGCCGTGACGGGTTGCGCCGGCCTGGCCGGACTCACCACCACCAGCCACATTGACCATGATGTCGAACGATTCGGCATGGTTGGTCAAGAGCAGGGGTTGCTTGCAGATCATGATCGAGGTTTGACGACCGAAGAAATTCTCGATGTCTTTACCGTTGACCGTGATCTTGCCGGTGCCTTTTTTCAGAAACACGCGGGCGACGCTGGATTTGCGACGGCCGGTGCCATTGTTCCATTCACCAATCATCTCAAGGCTCCTTAGATTTCCAACACTTTGGGTTGCTGGGCGGTGTGCGGGTGCTCAGCACCACCGTACACCTTGAGCTTCTTGATCATGGCGTAGCCGAGCGGGCCCTTGGGCAGCATGCCCTTGACGGCCTTTTCCAGCGCGCGGCCGGGATGCTTGGCTTGCATGTCACGGAAATTGGTGGCTGTGATACCGCCCGGGTAACCCGAGTGACGGTAGTACACCTTGTCCAACGGCTTGGCGCCGGTGACGCGCAGCTGGGCTGCGTTGATGATGACGATGAAGTCACCGGTATCGACGTGAGGCGTGTAAATGGCCTTGTGTTTGCCGCGCAAACGGAGAGCAACTTCGCTGGCTACTCGTCCGAGGACCTTGTCGGTCGCGTCAATCACAAACCACTCGTGCGTCACGTCAGCGGGTTTGGCGCTGAACGTTTTGGTCATGAGTTTTCTCTTAAAAGAGGGTTTGTCGGACTCTTTTCCACGGTCGGCGTTCCTCTGACGGGAATCTCTTAGGTGGTGATTCAAGCTTCGCCGCGGAGTCACGGTAGCGCTGCGAAGCCCGTCATTATACAAAAATCTGCGTTTTTGGCCAAATCCGGGCCTCAAGGCCGATTTGCGCCACCCTCCGGGTAGCGCTGGCGGTCCTCAATGCACACCGGCAGCTTCGCGTACTCGGGCTTCTGGCATTCAAGGTGGATGCACATCGGGCGCGTGATGAAGTTGCTGTCAGCGCACACTTCTGTCGCAGCTGGCGCCGTCTTGGCAGCCGACTTGCCCACCGGAACCGGTGTCGTTTTCTCGAGCGGTACCGCCTTGTCGTCCGCCCGCGCGGCCGCCTCTTTGCCTTTGCGGGAAGTCACTGCCCGGGCTGGCGCGGCAACGGGTGCCGTGGTGGCAGCCTCCTCGCCGCGCCGGGGCAGGGCCGGACTGACCGCGGGCGCGGGTTCGGGCGTGGCCACCAGGGGTGCCTGAACCGACCTGCCCTCTCGCCACCCCCAGTAGGCCAGCCCCAGCAAGCCCAGCGCTGTCAGCACGAGCCCGGCCGTCTTTCGGCCCGACCAGCGCCTCTGCGTGGCAACGCCTCCAGCGGCCGGCACATTCAGTGCGGCCGGGCGAGTTTCATCCTCATCGCCCAAATCCAGATCCGGCCGGCCGCCATCCAGCAGGATGTCGTCGTGGGCCTGGGTGACCGGCCACTCGTCTTCGTTCGCGCCTGCCGGCGACGACGTGGGTAATACATCCGTCTGGACGCTCGTCAGGTCGCTGCCCAGCGCGGCTCGCCAGTCGAAGGTCGCCAGATGTTCCGGTGGCAGCAAGCGCATTTCATCGATCAGCTGCGCCACACTCTGCGGCCGCTGGGACGGCTGAATTGCCAGCGCATGGTCAATCCCCTGGATGAACTCGCCCGAGTAGTGCCGGCCAAAATGCGCCTGCACGGTGGCGGCCACACTGGCCATCGTCGGCAGGTTGTCGCGCACCACCCGGAAGGTAGCTGGCGGCGGCGGTTCATTGCGCACGCAACCATGGACCACGGCCGCCAGTGCGTACAGATCGGACCAAGGGCCCGGCTTCAGGTCCTCAGCCGAGGCGTACTGCTCGATCGGCGCGTAGTTCACCTTCAGGATGGCGGTGTATTTCTGCGTCTGGTCGCTAATGGCCCGCCGCGCCGCGCCCAGGTCCAGCAGCACGGGCGGGCCGCAGTCCTGCAGGAAGATGTTGTCGGGCGAGACGTCGCGGTGCACCGTGCCGTGCTCGTGCAGCACGCGCAAGGCCTGCAGAATCGACCACAGCACGGTGCGCAGCCAGGCTTCGGGCGGTGGCCCGGCCATCTGGCTGCGCGCCTGCTTCAGGGTGATACCGCTGTACAAGGGCATCACCATATAGGCGGTGTGGTTGGCCTCCCAGAAGCGATAGACCTTGACCAAGGACGGGTGGTCGAACTGCGCCAGCAACCGCGCCTCGGCAATGAAGGAGTTCAAACCGGACTGGTAGGTCGGCTGGTCCGTGGTGGAGCGCAAGGCCAGCGACAGGCCGTCTTGCCGGTTCACCAGCGCCGACGGCATGTACTCCTTGATGGCCACCGGGCGATGCAGAGAATGGTCGTAGGCACGGTACACCATGCCAAAGCCCCCCACACCCAGAAGCGCCTGCACCTCGAACTCGGCCAATCGCGTACCGGCCGGCAGGGCGTCGACATGCGCCGGCGGGGTCACAGCGGGGGACAAGGTGGAGGCAGGGGTATCCGTCATGCGGCGGATTTTTGCATGGAATCTTGAGTGCTGATTTTGCGAAATACGCTGTTCTGCCGCCACCCTCGTTACCATTGGCACCTATGTTCAGTTACCGCCACGCCTTTCATGCCGGCAATCATGCCGATGTGCTCAAGCACACCGTGCTCATTGCCATGCTTCACCACCTCACTCAGAAGGAGGCGGCCCTGACGGTGCTGGACACCCATGCCGGCGCCGGCCTGTACCGGCTCGACAGCGAGTTCACCGAAACCAGCGGCGAGGCCGCCGACGGCATCCAGCGTCTGCTGAAACCAACCGAGGGCGTGACACTGGCACCGGCCCTGCAGGACTACCTTGATCTGGTGGCCAGCTTCAACAGCAAGGGCAACTGGCGCGTCTACCCCGGCTCCCCTTTCATCATCCAGCGCCTGCTGCGCGGGCACGACAAGCTCAAGTTGTTCGAACTCCACCCGACCGACACCAAGACGCTGATGGCCAATGTGGCGCAGCTGGAGGCCGACCGCCAGGTGGCGGTGCTGCGCGAAGACGGTTTCGAAGGCATCCGCAAATTCCTGCCGCCACCCGCGCGCCGTGCCCTGGTGCTGTGCGACCCGAGCTACGAGCTCAAGAACGACTACGCACGCGCAGTGGCCATGGCGACCGAGGCGCTCAAACGCTTTCCCACCGGCACCTATGCCATCTGGTACCCCATCATCCCGCGCCCTGAAGCGCACGACCTGCCGCGCAAACTCAAGACCCTGGCCACCAAAGCCGGCAAGAGCTGGCTCCACGCCACGCTGACCGTCAAGTCCAGCAAGCTCACGACCGATGTGCAGGGGGAAGCAAAACGCCCCGGCCTGCCGGCCAGCGGCATGTTCATCATCAACCCGCCGCACACCCTCAAGCCCGCCCTTCAGGCGGCGCTACCGCAAATGGTGACCCTGCTGGCGCAGGACCGCCACGCCGCCTTCACGCTCGACGCCGGGGGTTAACCCCGAGCCAATTAACCGACCGGTCGGTCGGTTAATTGGCTATACTGCCTGTCAACCGGCGCCCAAGGACTCGGCGCGCCGCAGGAGACCGGCATGTACACACAAGCGCTCGACCTACCCGACAACGCCGCCGCCAAGGCGGCCGCCCCGGCCAGCCATGAGGCCGGCCCCATGGCCCGCTTCGAGGCCTGCATCGATGCCGACGGCCGCATCGAACCGCAGGACTGGATGCCCGAGGCCTACCGCAAGACCCTGGTGCGTCAGATCAGCCAGCACGCACACAGCGAGATCATCGGCATGCAGCCCGAGGGCAACTGGATCTCGCGCGCACCCTCGCTCAAGCGCAAGGCGATCCTGATCGCCAAGGTGCAGGACGAGGGCGGCCACGGCCTGTACCTCTACAGCGCGGCCGAGACACTGGGCACCTCGCGCGACCAGATGCTCGACGGCCTGCACACCGGGCGCGCCAAATACAGCTCGATCTTCAACTACCCGACGCTGAACTGGGCCGACGTCGGCGTCATCGGTTGGCTGGTCGACGGCGCGGCCATCATGAACCAGATTCCGCTGTGCCGCTGCTCCTACGGCCCCTATGCACGCGCCATGATCCGCATCTGCAAGGAAGAAAGCTTCCACCAGCGCCAGGGCTACGAGGCCCTGCTGACCATGATGCAGGGCACACCCGCACAGCGCGCGCTGGTGCAGGACGCGGTGAACCGCTGGTGGTGGCCGGTGCTGGCCATGTTCGGCCCGCCCGATGCCGACAGCCTGCACAGCGGCCAGAGCATGCGCTGGGGCATCAAACGCATCAGCAACGACGACCTGCGCCAGCGCTTTGTTGACGCCACCGTGCCGCAGGCCAAGGTGCTGGGCGTCAGCCTGCCCGACCCCGACCTGACGTGGAATGAAGAACGCCAGCACCACGACTATGGCGCCATCGACTGGGACGAGTTCTGGTCTACGGTCAACGGCAACGGCCCGTGCAACCGTGAGCGTCTGGCCACCCGGGTGAAAGCCCACAACGACGGCCAGTGGGTGCGCGACGCCGCCCTGGCCCACGCCGAGAAACAACAACGCCGCGCCATGAAGGAGGCCGCATGAGCACCACACAAAAAGAATGGCCTCTGTGGGAGGTCTTCATCCGCAGCAAGCAGGGCCTGGAACACAAGCACTGCGGCAGCCTGCACGCCGTCGACGCCACGCAGGCGCTGCAGATGGCGCGCGACGTCTACACGCGGCGCCAGGAAGGCGTGAGCATCTGGGTCGTACCGTCCAACGCCATCACGGCCAGCGCGCCGGATGACAAGGGCGAGCTGTTCGACCCCTCGGGCGACAAGATCTACCGCCACCCGACCTTCTACCGCATCCCCGACGAAGTGGGCCACATGTGATGAAGGCCCCCGTCGACTATCTGCTGCAACTGGCCGACAGCGCGCTGATCCTCGGCCAGCGCAATGCCGAATGGTGCGGCCATGCGCCGGTGCTGGAGGAAGACATGGCCATGGCCAACGTCAGCCTCGACCTGATCGGCCAGGCCCGCCTGCTCTACCAGCATGCGGCGACGCTGCTGAACGCAGCCGCCGGTGATGCCGAAAGCGTCACCGAAGACAGCCTGGCCTACTTCCGCGACGTGCCCGAGTTCCGCAACTACACCCTGCTGGAGCTGCCGCACTTTCCCAGCCGCACCGGCCTGCTGGCGCCCAGCGCCGCGGCGGAACGCGATTTCGCCACCACCATCGCACGCAACTTCCTTTACAGCGCTTTCATGGCGCTGCTGTGGGAAGCGCTGCAGAACTCGAAAGACGACGAGCTGGCGGCGATTGCCGCCAAGTCGCTGAAGGAAACACGTTACCACCTGCGCCACAGCCGCGACTGGCTGGTGCGCCTGGGTGACGGCAGCGAGGAATCGCACCAGCGCATGCAGTCGGCGCTGACCCACCTGATGCCCTACACGCAGGAGTTCTGGTTTGCCTCGGTGGCGGAAAGTGCGGCCGCTGCACAAGGCACCGGCGTGCTGCCCACCACCCTGCAGGCCGATTGGGACGCGCTGGTGGACGACGCCCTGCAGGAGGCCACGCTGCAGCGTCCGGCTGTTGCCGGCTTTGTGACACAAGGCAAGTGCGGCCGCCATTCCGAACACCTGGACTACGTGCTGGGCGAGATGCAGGGCCTGGCGCGCCAGCACCCCGGAGCCACTTGGTGAACCGGCAACAGATCGAGGCCTTGCTGGATGGGATTCCCGACCCGGAGATTCCGGTGGTCAGCATCCGCGAACTCGGCATGCTGCGCGACATCCGCGTGAATGGCGACGAGGTCGAGATCGTCATCACACCGACCTACAGCGGCTGCCCGGCGATGGAGCAGATCGAGGCCGACATCCGTGCCGCGCTGGCGGCGCATCCGGTGCGCACCCGCATCACGCGCCAGCTGGCGCCGGCCTGGAGCACCGACTGGATCGGCCCGGAAGCACGCGAGAAGCTGCGCCGCTACGGCATTGCACCGCCGCAGGGTGCGGCCGCAACCGAGCAGGTGATTCACTTTGCCCTCAGATCCGCTCCTAAAAAAGGAGCGGCTCGCGCAGATTTGACGACGCCGGAAGGTCAAAATCATTCCGTAATTTGCCCACACTGCGGCTCCACCCACACCTCTGAGAGTTCGCACTTCGGCTCCACCGCCTGCAAGTCACTGTGGCGCTGCCTGGACTGCCGCGAGCCGTTCGACTATTTCAAGCCCTACTGAGCCGAGCACCATGTCGACACCCCACTTCCACGAACTGTTCGTCAAGCAGATCACGCCGCAAGCCGCCGGTGCGGTGGCCGTGACGCTGGCCATTCCGCCCGAGCTGCGCGATGCCTACGCCTTCCAGCCCGGCCAGTTCCTGACGCTGCGCGCCAACATCCAGGGCGAGGCCGTGCGCCGCAGCTACTCGATCTGCAGCAGCACGCAGCAGCTCACGCGCAGCCAGGAGATCGAGGTCGGCATCAAACCGGTGGCCGGTGGCCTGTTCTCCAACTGGGCCGCCACGCAACTGCAGACGGGCGACACGCTCGACGTCATGCCGCCCGACGGCCGTTTCACCTCGCACCTGTCCACCGGTGCAGCCGTGCACCGCGTCGGTTTTGCCGCCGGCTCGGGCATCACGCCGCTGCTCTCCCTCATTGCCAGCACGCTGGAAAACGAACCGGGTTCGCGCTTCACCCTGGTCTACGGCAACCAGCGCGTGGACAGCATCCTGTTCAACGAACGCCTGCAGGACCTGAAGGACCGCTACCCGGCGCGCCTGTCGCTGATCCATCTGCTGTCGCGCCAGGCGCAGGATGTGGCGCTGCTCAATGGCCGCATCGACGGCCCCAAAGTCACGGAGCTGGTGGGTACGCTGATTCCGGTCAGCAGCATCGACGAAGCCTTCATCTGCGGCCCTGAAGGCATGATCGAGGCCACCGAGCAGGCCTTGCTGGCCGCCGGCCTGGACAAGGGCCGCCTTCGCACCGAGCGTTTTGCCACTGCGGGCAGCCCCGCCCCCACTCGCGTCGCAGCAACGGCCAACACGGGCACGGCGGCACCGATCGCGCTCGACGTGGTGGTGGACGGCAAGACCCATCACCTGGGCATGGGCACGCAGGACAAGCTGCTCGACGTGGCGCTGGCCGCCGGCCTGGACCTGCCCTACTCGTGCAAGGGGGGGGTGTGCTGCACCTGCCGCGCCCGCGTGATCGAGGGCAGGGTCGAGATGGAGAAGAATTTCACGCTCGAACCCTGGGAGATCGACAAGGGCTTTGTGCTGACCTGCCAGGCCCGCGCGCTCACGCCCAAGGTGGTGGTGAGCTACGACGAGCGCTGAAGAAGCACCTCAGAGCCCGAGGCGCTGGCAGATCGCCAGCGTCGTGGCACTCTGGTTCATGCTGTAGAAGTGCAGAGCCGGGGCACCGCCGGCACGCAGCTGTTCGCACAACTCGCTCACCACGTCCAGACCGAAGGCCTTGATGGAGGCGGTGTCGTCGCCGAAGCCTTGCAGGCGCAGGCGAATCCAGCGCGGAATCTCGGCACCACAGGCATCGGAAAAACGCATCAGTTGGGTTGAACTGGTGATGGGCATGATGCCCGGCACCACCGGCACCGTCACGCCCAAGGCATCGGCCTCTTCGACGAAACGGAAGTAGGCGTCGGCGTTGTAGAAATACTGCGTGATGGCCGAATCGGCGCCGGCTTTCACCTTGGTGGCAAAGGCCTGCAGGTCGGCCGCTGGCGACTTGGCCTGCGGGTGCACTTCCGGGTAGGCCGCCACCTCGATGTGGAAGTCGTCGCCGGTCTCGGCGCGGATAAAGGCCACCAGGTCGCTGGCGTACTGGAACTCACCACCCATGCCGTAACCGCTGGGCAGGTCGCCGCGCAGCGTGACCAGGCGCTTGACGCCCATGGCCTTGAGCGTGGCCAGGTTCTCGCGCATGGTCGCGCGGGTGGCACCGATGCAGGAAATATGCGAGGCCGCGTCCATGCCTTCGGCCAGGATCTCGCGCACGGCGGCGAAGGTGCCTTCCTGCGTCGAGCCGCCGGCGCCGTAGGTCACCGAGCAGAACTCGGGCTTCAGCGCGTAGAGCTGCTGGCGCACGGTGCGCAGCTTCTCCACGCCCTCGGGCGTCTTGGGCGGAAAGAATTCAATGCTGAGGGGGAATCGGGTCGGCTCGGTCATGAGGGCCTTCCTTGAAGCTATTTGGTCGCGTGAATGAAAAACTCGCGGTTGCCGTCGCCGCCCTCGATAGGCGAGTCGAACCAGTCCCGCACCGTCAGGTCCAGGGCTTCGCAGGCATCGCGCAGACGCTGCTCGATGAAGGGGTAGAGCGATTCGTCGCGCACGATGCCGCCCTTGCCCACCTGGCCGGGCTGTAACTCGAACTGCGGCTTGACCAGCATCAGCAGGTGGCCGCCGTCTTTGAGCAGCGGCACGATGGCCGGCAGCACCAGCGTCTGCGAGATGAAGGACAGGTCGCCCACCAGCAGGTCGAAACCGGCCTCGAACAGCTCGTCGCCCTCGAGCGCATCGGCAATTGCCTCGGCGTCGCGCGCATTGACCTTCTCGATGCACAGCACGCGCTCGTCATCGCGCAGGCTCGGGTGCAACTGTGCTGACCCGACATCGATCCCCACCACACGGGCCGCGCCCGCCTGCAGCAGACAATCGGTGAAACCACCGGTGGACTGGCCGACATCGAGGCACATCAGCCCCTGCACCGGCAAGCCGATCTGCTTGAGCGCCGCTTCGAGCTTCAAGCCGCCACGCGAGACGTAGCGGGCTTCCGAATCGTCGAGCAGGCGAACCTGCGCCTCGTCCGGCACCTCGTCACCATTTTTGGCGACGCGCTTCCACACCTCGCCTTGCAGCCACTCCACCCCATCCGCAATCAGGCGCTGGGCCTGGGAGCGGGTGCTGGCAAGGTGCCGATGAACGAGAAGTTGGTCAATGCGCATAGGTAAAGAAGAGAGGAGCAGAGTGGCATGCCCACCCCAGCCGGGAGACACCGCGGAACCGGCTTGGCCGGGCCGCTGGTGTCGCCCCCTTGAGGGGGAGGCGCCGCAGGCGCACGGGGGTGTTAATAACGGTAAGTGTCTTTCTTGTACGGGCCGGCCTTGTTCACGCCGATGTAGGCAGCCTGCTCGTCGCTCAGTTCGGTCAGCATGGCACCGACCTTCTTCAGGTGCAGGCGCGCCACTTTTTCGTCCAGGTGCTTGGGCAGCACGTACACCTTGCCCGACTTGTATTCCTTGGGCTTGGTGAACAGTTCGATCTGGGCGATGGTCTGGTTGGCAAAGCTCGACGACATCACGAAGCTGGGGTGGCCGGTGCCGCAACCCAGGTTCACCAGGCGGCCCTTGGCCAGCAGGATGATGCGCTTGGCCGGGTTCTTACCCTTGGCCGGGAAGATCACGTGGTCCACCTGGGGCTTGATCTCTTCCCACTTGCATTTTTCCAGCGAAGCGACGTCGATCTCGTTGTCGAAGTGACCGATGTTGCAGACGATGGCCTGGTCCTTCATGGCCGCCATGTGCTTGTAGGTGATGACGTTCTTGTTGCCGGTGGCCGACACGAAGATGTCGGCCTTGTCGGCAGCGTATTCCATGGTCACGACCTTGTAGCCTTCCATGGCGGCTTGCAGGGCGTTGATCGGGTCGATCTCGGTCACCCAGACCTGGGCGCTCAGGGCGCGCAGGGCCTGGGCCGAGCCCTTGCCGACGTCGCCATAACCGGCCACCACGGCGATCTTGCCGGCAATCATCACGTCGGTGGCGCGCTTGATCGCGTCCACCAGCGACTCACGGCAGCCGTACAGGTTGTCGAACTTGCTCTTGGTCACCGAGTCGTTGACGTTGATGGCGCGGAAGGCCAACTCGCCCTTGGCGGCCATTTCGTGCAGGCGCAGCACACCGGTGGTGGTCTCTTCGGTCACGCCGATGATGTTTTTCAGGCGGCGGCTGTACCAGGTCGGGTCCACCTTGAGCTTGGCCTTGATGGCGTTGAACAGGCAGATCTCTTCTTCGCTGCCGGGCTTGGACAGGACCTTGATGTTCTTCTCGGCCTTGGCGCCCAGGTGCATCAGCAGCGTGGCGTCGCCGCCGTCGTCCAGAATCATGTTCGGGCCTTCGGTCTTGGAGCCTTTGGGTCCGAATTCGAAAATGCGGTGGGTGTAGTCCCAGTAGTCGGTCAGGTTCTCGCCCTTGTAGGCGAACACCGGCGTGCCCTTGGCCACCAGGGCGGCAGCAGCATGGTCCTGGGTGGAGAAGATGTTGCACGAAGCCCAGCGCACTTCAGCGCCCAGGGCCTGCAGGGTCTCGACCAGCACGCCGGTCTGGATCGTCATGTGCAGCGAACCGGTGATGCGCGCGCCCTTCAAGGGCTTGGACTTGGCGAACTCTTCGCGGATCGCCATCAGGCCGGGCATTTCGGTCTCGGCAATGTTCAGCTCTTTGCGGCCCCAGGGGGCCAGGCTCAGGTCGGCGATTGCGTAATCTTGGTTTTTAGCGGGTTTCAGGACGCTCATGGCTCACTCCAAAAGTAAATTTGAAAGACCACGGGTCGCGGGTGAATCAGGGGAAATGACTCACCACACAGGTCCGTGGGTGAGCGCCGTTGATGCGGTGGTGGGGGCGGTGCCCCACCACGGGTCCGAGCCTCGTTCAACGGAATGTGAACTGCAACGCTCCTCGGAATGCGCTGATTATACGGAAGCGGCGGTTTTTGCGCTGCCTGGTCCGTTCAGCCGCCCGCCAGCTCACGCGTCAGCTGCGCCGCCGGCACGGCCCGGCAGCCGCTGGCATTCTGCCCCGCCCACAGTGGCGAGAAGTCGCCGCTACCCATCCCCTCGGCCTTGGCACGCAGCGGCGCCACCGCCGACGTGGCCAGCGGAAAGACCGGCGCCACCGCGCTCAAAGGGCCTTGCTCGCGCATCAGGCGGGTCATGATGCCGCGCGCCGGGTGGCCGGTGTACAGATTGGTCAGCGCCGTGTGGCGGGCCGCCTCACTCGTGAGCGCGGCACGGTGAATGGCGCTGGTCGTCGCTTCCGGGCACAGCAGATAGGCCGTGCCCACCTGCACGCCCGCCGCCCCCAGCGCCAGCGCGGCCCGCACACCCGCCGCATCGGCGATGCCGCCGGCCGCCACCACCGGCACGCGCACGGCGTGCACGATCTGCGGCAGCAGCGCGAAGGTGCCGACCTGCGTACTCAACTCATCCGTCAGGAACATGCCGCGGTGGCCGCCGGCCTCCAGCCCTTGCGCCACGATGACGTCTGCACCATGGGCCTCCAGCCAGCGCGCTTCCTCCACCGTGGTGGCCGACGAGATGACCTTGGCGCCCCAGGACCGCACCCGGGCGAGCAACGCGTCGCTCGGCAGACCGAAGTGGAAACTCACTACCGGCGGCTTGAACGCCGCCAGCAAGTCGGCGGTAGCCGCATCAAACGGCAGACGTCCCGGACCCGCGGGGATCGCCGACGGATCGATACCGAACTCGACGTAATAGGGCGCCAGTGACTGTCGCCAAGCGGCTTCCCCGGCCGGGTCAGCCACCGGGGTGTGATGGCAGAAAAAATTCACATTGAAGGGCTTGGCCGTCTGCGCCCGAATGCTCGCCAGCTCCGCGCGCAACGCCTCGGCGCCGAGCATGGCACAGGGCAAGGAGCCCAGGCCGCCGGCATTGGACACGGCCACCGCCAACGCGCTGCCTTGCACGCCGGCCATGGGCGCCTGGATGAGGGGCAACTCGATGCCCAGAACTTGCTGCAATAAACCCATGTCGGACTCCTGTCAGTGCGCCCATCGGGGGCCAGCTCCCAGCCCCGCACGCTGGCAGCACTGTAGCGGACTTGCCGGGTAAAATTGCCGCATCGGCACTGCCCGGCCCGCGGCTCGCGGGACAGGTCTGCAGCCCTCTCGTCTCGGCAGCGCGCCTGGCGCCTGCCCCTCATCTTCTGGAACTGTTGTGTCCTACGCCCCTGAAACCCGGCGCCGCCGTACCTTTGCCATCATCTCGCACCCTGACGCGGGTAAGACCACGCTGACCGAAAAGCTGCTGCTGTTCTCGGGCGCGATCCAGATCGCCGGCTCGGTGAAGGCCCGCAAGGCCTCGCGCCACGCCACCTCCGACTGGATGGAGATTGAGAAGCAGCGCGGCATCTCGGTCGCCTCCTCGGTGATGCAGATGCAGTACCGCGACCACGTCATCAACCTGCTCGACACCCCTGGCCACAAGGACTTCTCCGAAGACACCTACCGCGTGCTGACCGCGGTGGACTCGGCGCTGATGGTGATCGACGCCGCCAACGGCGTGGAAGCCCAGACACGGCGCCTGATCGAGGTCTGCCGCCAACGCGACACGCCCATCATCACCTTCGTCAACAAGATGGACCGCGAGGTGCGCGACCCGCTGGACATCCTGGACGAAGTAGAGCGCGAACTCGGCATGCCCTGCGTGCCCATGACCTGGCCGGTGGGCCAGGGCAAATCGTTCGGCGGCATCATCAACCTGCGCACCCAGGCCATGACGGTGTTCGAATCCGGCAGCGAGCGCCGGCCGCAGGACTTCGACACGGTGCCGCTGAGCGACCGCGCCACCCTGCTGCAACGCTTCGGCCACGATTTCGAGGCGGCGATGGACAGCATGGAGCTGGCCACTGGTGCCTCGCCCACCTTCGACCGCGAAGCCTTCCTCGCCGGCAAGCAGACCCCGGTGTTCTTCGGCTCCGGCGTCAACAACTTCGGTGTGATGGAGGTACTGGACGCGCTGGTGGACCTGGCGCCCTCGCCGGGCCCGCGCACCAGCTCACTGCTGGTCAACAAGCAGCCGGTGGTGAAGGAGATCCAGCCCGACGACGACGCCTTCTCCGGCGTGGTGTTCAAGGTGCAGGCCAATATGGATGCCAACCACCGCGACCGCATCGCCTTCGTGCGTGTCTGCTCCGGCAAGTACACACCGGGCATGAAACTGAAGGTGCAACGCACCGCCAAGGAACTGCGCCCCACCAGCGTGGTGACCTTCATGAGCCAGCGCCGCGAAGCGGTGGAAGAGGCCTATGCCGGCGACATCGTCGGCTTTACCACCCACGGCGGCGTGCAGCTGGGCGACACCATCACCGATGGCTCGATCGCCCTGCAGTACACCGGCCTGCCTTTCTTCGCGCCCGAGCTGTTCATGACCGTGGTGCTGAAGAACCCGCTGCGCACCAAGCAGCTGCAGCAGGGCCTGGCCCAGCTGGGCGAGGAAGGCGCCATCCAGGTGTTCCGCCCCGAGATGGGCGGCAACATGCTGCTGGGCGCCGTCGGCCAGCTGCAGTTTGAAGTGGTGCAGCACCGCCTGAAGAGCGAGTACGACGCCGACGTACGGCTGGAAAGCTGCCAGTACACCGGCGCGCGCTGGATCACGGCCGACACGCCGGCCGAGCTCAAGGCCTTCTGCGATGCCTACCCGCAGCGGCTGGCGCGCGATGCGGCCGACACGCTGGCCTACCTCTGCACCTCGCCCTACGACGTGCGGCTGGCGCAGGAGCGTTTCCCCAAGATCCACTTCCACCCGCTGCGCGAGCATGCCGGGCTGTCGCTGCAAAGCGCAGGCTGAAAGCGTTCAGGGGGCGGCGAAGAACGCCGCTACCTCGTGCTGAAACCGCCGATGCCCTTTTTGCAGGTGCATCATGTGGCCGGCATCGGGAATCACCACGTACTTCTTGTACGGATGGGGCAACTCGCGGAAAAAGGGCCACAGCCCCGCCAGATCGGCCACGTCGTCATATTGGCCGTGGATCATCATCACCGGCACCCGCAGACGCGCGGCATCCACCATCGGCAGCTTGGTGAGCAGGTCCACTTGCGGCCCGGTGGGTGACCGGGTCTCCACCAGCGCCGCCGACCGCGCAAACGCCTCCACCACCGCCGCTTCGTTGGCCTCGGTCGGGGTCATCGAATCGAAGCGCAGCTTCCAGCCGGACTCGGTGATGCGGAGGTAGGGCGAGCGCTTGAAAGTCTCCAGCCGCGGGCGGCGCGCCAGCAGGTCCGGGCTGTCGGCATGCATCTGCGCGTAGCTGATGTAACGGGCCACCTTCTGCGGATGCGCCATCACGAACATGCCGCCGTACTGCGTCCCCCAGGACCAGGCCAGCAGATGCACCTGCGCTACGCCGCGCAGGTCACGCACATAGTCGACCGCCGCATTCAGGTCGGCACTGGCCTGCTCGGTGCTCAGATGCCCTTCAGGATGCGTCGAGCTGCCAAAGCCCCGCACATCGAGCGCAAACACGTCAAACCCCTGCCGGGCCAGAAAGTCCATCAGGCTGTAGCTCGGGTGGCCAGGCACCTTCAAGTCAAAGCTCTCGCGGCCGGCGGTGGCCGAGCCGTGCGCCAGCATCACCACCGGCTTGCCGCTTGGCACACCTTGGTACTTTTCCCAGACAAAAAGCCGGATGTCCCCCTGGGCAACCCAATGCGACTCGCCGTGCACCGCCTGGCCGTCTGCCTGCATACAACTGCCTCATGTAAAGTTGTCCAAATTCTCTCTCAATCGCGCCATGCAGTCTCTGAGCCAATGGTCCGCGGATGATCGGCGTCCGATCATCGGCGTGCTGACCGACATCGACGACACCCTGACCACCGAAGGCGCCATCACGCCCGACGCCTTGCAGGCCCTGGCCGACCTGCGGGCCGCCGGTTTGCATGTGATCCCGATCACGGGCCGCCCCGTTGGCTGGAGCGAACCGTTCGCAATGAGCTGGCCGGTCGATGCGATCGTGGCGGAGAACGGCGCCGTGGCCCTGATCCAGCCCCGCTCTTGCGTGAAAATTATTGACAAAAACAGTCACCAGCCCTTACCAGATAAGCGCGAAGCGCTATCAAAACGATACCAACAGGATGCCACCACCCGGGCCACCAACTTCGCCCGCATGCAGCAGGTGGCCCAGCGCGTCCTTCATGAAGTGCCCGGCACGACGCTGGCCGAAGATTCGCCGGGCCGCGAAACCGACATTGCCGTCGACCACAGCGAATTCACGCACTTAGGCCCTGAACAGATCACGCAGGTGGTGCAGATCATGCAAAGCGAGGGGATGTGCGCCACCGTGAGCAGCATCCACATCAACGGCTGGTTTGGTGCGCACAACAAACTGGAGGGCGCACGCTGGATCGTGCGCGAACTGCTGGGCCGCGAACTCGACGCCGAAATCACCCGCTGGGTCTATGTAGGCGACTCCACCAACGACCAACTGATGTTCCAGCACTTTCCCTTCAGCGTGGGCGTGGCCAACATCCGCCGCTTCGCGGCCGAGCTCACGCACCAGCCACGTTTCATCACGCCAAGCGAACGCGGCGCCGGTTTTGCCGAGGTGGCACGCGCGCTGCTGGCCGTGCGCGCCGGCTGAATTGCAGCGGGCCGGCCCACTCGTGCCGCCTAGTGCAGATCACCCAGGACGCCGCGCAGCAAAGCCAGCCCCTGCGCCACCTCCTGCTCACGGGTGTTGAGCGCCGGCATGAAGCGCAGGCAGTGCGCGCGCGGCGCGTTGAGCAGCAGCCCGCGTTCACGCGCCAGGGTCACCACCTGCGCGGCGCGCTCATGCCCCAACTCCAGGGCCAGCAGCAGACCGTGTCCGCGTACCTCCCCCAGGCTGAACTCACGGGACAGACTGCGCAACCCGTCTGCCAGTTGCGCGCCAACCTGGCGTGAGGCGTCCAGAAAACCCTCCGCCAGCAAACTGTGCATCACGGCCACGCCGGCGGCACACATGAGCGGGTTGCCGCAAAAGGTGCCACCCTGCTCGCCGGGCGCGAAGCAGGCGACATCGGCCTTGGCCAGCAGGGCCGAAAGCGGCGCGCCGCCGCCCAGCCCTTTGCCCAAGGTCATGATGTCAGGCTCCACCCCATACTGCTCGTAGGCAAACAGCGTGCCGGTGCGTCCGCAACCGGTCTGCACCTCGTCGGCGATCAGCAGCAGGCCATGGGCATCGCACAGCGCACGCAAACCCTTGAAAAAGGCCGCATCAGCCGGCATGACACCGGCCTCGCCCTGCACCGGCTCGAGCATGACCGCTACCGTCTTCTCATTGATCAGCGCGCGCACCGACGCCAGATCGTTCCAAACCGCCTTGGGAAAACCCGGCACCTGCGGCGCAAACATCGTGTCCCAGCCCGGCTTACCGCTGGCGGACATGGTGGCCAGGGTGCGGCCGTGAAAGCCGTTGATGAAGGTGATGATCTCGAACGCGCCCGGTTTGTGCAGCTGGCCCCACTTGCGTGCCAGCTTGATGGCGCCCTCGTTGGCCTCGGCCCCCGAGCTGGCAAAGAACACCTGGTCAAAGCAGCTGTGCTGCGTCAGCAAGGTGGCCAGTTCCATGGCCGGCTCGTTGTAGAAGGCCGGGCTCGGATTGATCAGCGTGCGAGCCTGGTGGCATAGCGCCTGCGCCACGGCGGCCGGCGCGTGTCCCAGGCAATTGACGGCCCAGCCCTGCACCCAATCCAGATAACGGCGGCCCTGCCGATCGAACAGGTACGCGCCCTCGCCGCGCACGAAGACAAGCTCCGGGCGCGGGGTGATCGGCATCAGGCTGCTGGGGTTGAACGGGGCGGCAGTCTCGGGCATATCAAACCTCTTTCTGTGAAGTGCAAAAACAAAAAGGCCACGGGGGTGAGCCGTGGCCTGGTCGGGAAAACTGAAGAGATCAGTTCAGGTGATTACATTTCTCTTCACCGCATTTCCACGCACGCCCACAGCCCGCCTGACATACGTCGGGCGTTCACGGAGCGTCGGGAGGATTGGTTGGAAATCATCACAGGCAAATACTAAGTCGTACGGTGCCGAACGTCAACGCGTCGGCCTTGCGCGCCAGGGCCTGTTAACACTGATTTCGCAAGTGCGAACGCGATGAAAACCGCGCCAATCTAGGCGCGCGACGACGCCCAGGCTGGCCGCCTGGGCTAGGAGTGCAACAACGAGTGGCGCGGTTTTCATCGCGTTCCCTTCGGGTTGCGGCCAAAAAGGCCATGCGCGGCGTTGCGAAGCCTTGCCGGGGGAAGACCCCGGCTGCGTTTCGCGTCTTGCGCATGGCCATTTTGATCCGCAACGCATCTTGCGAAATCAGTGTGAACAGGCCCTAGTCGTAGAGCTGGTCAGCCGACACCTGGACGGTGATGGCCTTGTCGGCCAGCGCCCCCACAATCGCGCGCCCGGGCTGGGAGGTATCCCGCTTCACGGGACGCACCAGGGGTTCGCCATGGGCATTGGTCAGGGCCGCCACCAGCGGCTCCTTGAGCGTGAGCCCGCGTCGCGTCACCACCGCGGATTCACCACTGGCCAGCTTGACGAAACAACCTGGTGGGTAAATGCCGCATTCCTTGATCAGCGCCGCCGCCAGCGGATTGCCGCCGCTTTGGGCGTACAGGTCCTTGGCCGCCTGGTGCGCCGGCTGTTTGTCGCGCCCGGCACGCGGGCTGTACTTGGCGGTGAAGTTGTCGATGAAACGGATCAGTTGCGACAGCTCGCCGGGGGCCGTCACCTGCTTCGGGTAACCGCCACCGCCCGGGCATTCGTGGTGCTGCTCCACCGCCAACAGCCATTCCTCATCCTGCAGCCCGCTGGCGCGCAGCAGCGCCGCTGAGGCCAGTGGATGGGCCTCGATGTCCTGCCGCTGTTGCGGTGTCGGGGGTGTCCGCTGCATCGCCAGCTTGGCCTGCAAGCTGACCATGCCCAGGTTCATGGTCAGGGCGGCACCAATCAGGCTCATGCGCCGACTGTCAGCCCAGCCCAGGCGTCGACTGACCAGGTGACACAGGACGGCCACATGCAGCGAATGCGCCTCCGGGTAACGCTGGGTCTGACTGTAATCATGGCGCACGATCAGGAAAATCATCTGATCGGTACACGATTCCGGGCAGCCGGCAATCCGTACCACCATCTCGCGCACTTGCTTGAGGAACTGGGGATCAGTGGGGGCCTGCAGCAGAAGCCCCAGCCTGCGCAGCAACGCCTCCCAGCGAACGGAGAAGCGCTCCGTCGGCCGCTCAATCGCTTCGGACTCCCGGGCGGGCGGCACATGCCGCTTGACATCCTCGACGTCGACAAACATGCCACGGTTGAGCAGCTCCAGCAGCTTGGCCTGCTCATGCAGCACCAAGCCCTTGGCCAGCAACAGGCGGCCGGCGGCATCGCGCACACCGAACGGCAGCGGCACCCCCGGCTTCAGTATCTGGAACACCTGATCCAGCGAAATCATCTGCATGGTTATTTTTTCGGCTCAAGGCCCCTTCCCTCCGGTATTTATAGCAGGATTTGATTCCTCCTTGAAGTCATTGATCAGACTGCTATCAAATCAATAGCAAAAGTCTTATTGCCGCGCCAGCACCGGCCGCAGCGCAGTCCCGGTGTGGGTGCCCCGCAGAACCACCTCTTCCGGCGTCGCGGCGGCGGCGATGCGGCCACCGTCCTTGCCGCCGTCGGGACCGAGGTCGATGATCCAGTCGGCCTCGGCGATGACGTCGAGGTCGTGCTCGATCACCACCACGCTGTGGCCGCCGTCCACCAGCCGGTGCAGCACGCGGATCAGCTTGTCCACATCGGCCATGTGCAGGCCCACCGTGGGCTCGTCCAGCACGTAGAGTGTGTGCGGCGCCTTCTGGCCGCGCCGGCCCACCTCGTCACGGACCTTGGTGAGTTCCGTCACCAGCTTGATGCGCTGCGCCTCGCCGCCACTGAGCGTGGGCGAAGGCTGCCCCAGCGTCAGGTAGCCCAGGCCCACGTCTTTCAGCAATTGCAGCGGATGGGCGATGGAAGGCATGGCGGCGAAAAATTCGACCGCTTCGTCCACCTCCATCTGCAGCACATCGCCCACGCTCTTGCCGCGCCAGGTCACGGCCAGCGTCTCGGGGTCGAAGCGCGCACCGCGACACGACTCGCACAGCACCTTCACATCGGGCAGGAAGCTCATCTCGATGGTGCGCACGCCCTGACCTTCGCAACTCGGGCAACGGCCCTCGCCGGTGTTGAAAGAGAAGCGGCCTGCCGCGTAACCGCGCGCCTTGGCCTCCAGCGTCTCGGCAAACAGCTTGCGGATGGTGTCCCAGAAGCCGATGTAGGTGGCCGGACAACTGCGCGGTGTCTTGCCGATTGGCGTCTGGTCGACCTCGAGCACGCGGTCGACGGTCTCGAACCCGCTGACCGATTCGCAGCCGCTCCAGACCAGCGCCTCGCCTGCAGCCAGCGCATCACGCCCGGCCTTGGTGGCACGCTTGGCCACCGCCACCTGCACATTGCTCAGCAGCACGTCGCGCGCCAGCGTGGACTTGCCAGACCCACTGACGCCGGTGACCGCCACCAGACGCTTGAGCGGAATGCTGGCACGGATGTTCTGCAGGTTGTGCAGCTTCGCGCCGTGCACGGTGAGCCAGGGCTGCTCACTGTCGGCCACGTTCCTGCGCGCTTGCAGCGGATGCTTCATGGCGTGCAGCAGATAGCGCCCGGTCTGCGAGTCCCCAGCGTTGGTGATGTCGGTCACACCGCCTTCGGCGACCAGGCGGCCACCACGTTTGCCGGCGCTCGGCCCGATGTCGATGATGTGGTCAGCGCGGCGGATGGTGTCCTCGTCGTGCTCCACCACCACCAGCGTGTTGCCCTTGTCGCTCAGGGTTTGCAGGGCATTCAACAGAATCTGGTTGTCTCGCGCATGCAGGCCGATGGTCGGCTCGTCCAGCACGTAACACACGCCCTGCAGGTTGCTGCCGAGCTGCGCGGCCAGACGGATGCGCTGCGCCTCGCCGCCCGACAGCGTGGGCGCGCCACGGTCCAGCGTCAGGTAACCCAGCCCCACCTGCTCCAGGAATTCCAGCCGGCTGCGGATCTCGGGGATCAGGTCGCGCGCGATATCGGCATCACGCCCCGTGAGCGCCAGGGCCTGCACCCAGGTCCGGATGTCGCTCACGCTCAGGCGTGCGATCTCGGTGATGCCGACACCGTTGAACTTCACCGCGCGCGCCGTCGCGTTCAGCCGTGTGCCCGCGCAGCTCGGACAGGCGACATCGGCCACGTCCTCCACCTCCGGCTCGGCAAAGGTCTGCTCACGGCCTTTGTCCTTGTCATCGCGCACCGAGTCGTCGAGCAGCTTGCGCTGCTCCTTGCTCAGCTTGACGCCGGTGCCGACGCAATCCGGGCACCAGCCATGCTTGCTGTTGTAGGAGAACAGGCGCGGATCGAGCTCGGCATAGGACGTGGCACACACCGGGCAGGCGCGTTTGGTGGAGAACACGTCGAGTCGACCAATACCCGCCGTCGGCGCCTGGTTCTTCATCGCGTCCCGCAGGCCATCGAGCCCGCTCAGCACATGCAACACGCCCTTGCCATGCTCCAGCGCCGTCGTCAGCGCCTGACGCAGCTGGGTTTCGTTGTCCGGCAACACGTCGAGGCTGGCCACCGGCAGCTCGATGGTGTGCTCCTTGAAACGGTCGATGCGCGGGAAGCCGGTGGTCGGCAGGAAGTTGCCATCGACCCGCAGGTGGGTGTAGCCACGCGGCCGCGCCCAGTCGGCCAGCTCGGTGTAGACGCCCTTGCGGTTGAGCACCAGGGGAGCCAGCAGGCCAATGTGCTGGCCGCGGAAACTCTTCATCAGCTGCGCCAAGATGCTCTCGGGCGTCTGCGGCGCCACTGCCGCATCGTCGTGAACACAATGCTGCACGCCCAGCTTGACGAACAGCAGGCGCAGGAAATGCCAGACCTCGGTGGTAGTGCCCACCGTGCTCTTGCGTCCGCCGCGCGAGAGGCGCTGCTCGATCGCCACCGTCGGTGGAATGCCGTAGACCGCGTCGACCTCGGGCCGGCCGGCCGGCTGCACGATGCTGCGCGCATAGGCATTGAGCGATTCAAGATAACGGCGCTGGCCCTCGTTGAACAGGATGTCGAAGGCCAGCGTGGATTTGCCGGAACCCGACACCCCGGTGATGACGTTGAACTTGCCGCGCGGGATGTTGACGCTCAAGCTCTTGAGGTTGTGCTCCTTGGCATTGACGATCTGGATCGCGTCCAGCGCTTCCCGTGCCGGGCGAATCCGCCGCGGCGTGGGGGCAAAGGCCTGCGGCATGAAGCGGGGAGCCCCTTCCTGCGCTTCATGCACTTCGCCCATGGCCAGCGCGTACTCGCGCAACGCGCGGCCGGTATGCGAGGTCGGATGCTGGCGTACTTCTTCTGGCGTGCCGACCGCCACCACCTCGCCACCCGCGTCGCCGCCTTCGGGGCCGAGGTCGATCAGCCAGTCGCTGGCGCGCATGACGTCGAGGTTGTGCTCGATCACCAGCAGCGAGTGGCCGGCATCGAGCAGCTTGCGCAGCGCGCGCATCAGCTTGGCAATGTCGTCGAAGTGCAGGCCGGTGGTCGGTTCATCAAACAGGAACAGCGTGCCCTTGCGCGCCATGGCCTGACGGCTGGCGCTGGCGCTTTTGGCGGCCTCGGCCAGGAAGCCGGCCAGCTTCAGGCGCTGGGCCTCGCCCCCCGACAGCGTGGGCACCGGTTGCCCCAGGCGCACATACTCCAGCCCGACATCGACGATGGGCTGCAGCGCACGGATGACGTCGCGGTCCTTGGCGAACAGGCTGCAGGCCTCGCTGACGGTCAGCTCCAGCACATCGGCCACGTTGAGGAACCTGCGGCTACCGGAGGGTCCTTCGGCACCCCGCTCGATGGTGATCTCCAGGATCTCGGGACGGAAGCGTTTGCCGTCGCAGTCCGGGCAGCGCAGGTAGACGTCGCTGAGGAACTGCATCTCCACGTGCTCGAAGCCGGAGCCGCCGCAAGTGGGGCAGCGGCCGTCGCCGCTGTTGGCGCTGAACTTGGCTGCGGTGTAGCCGCGCTGGCGCGACAGCGGCGCGTTGGCAAAGATCTCGCGCAGCGCGTCCCAGGCGCCGACATAACTGACCGGGTTGGAGCGCGCCGTCTTGCCGATCGGGGACTGGTCGACAAACACCACCTCGCTGAGCTGCTCGGCGCCGAGCAGACGCTCGAACGCGCCCGGCGCCTCAGTGGACTTGCCAAAATGCCGCATCAGCGCCGGCGCCAGCACATCCTGGATCAGGGTGGACTTGCCGGAGCCGGAGACGCCAGTGACGCACACCAGCCGGCCGAGCGGAATGTCGACCGAGACATGCTTCAGGTTGTGCTCGGTGACGCCTTCCAGAATGAGACGCGGCGTGCTCTCAGTCACCATGCGCTTGAAGCCGAAACCGACCTGCTTGCGCCCGCCCAGGTAGGCGCCGGTCAGGGTATCGGCGTTCCGCAGGTCATCGGTGCTGCCGTCGAACACGATGCTGCCGCCGCGCTCGCCCGGGCCGGGGCCCATGTCGATCATGCGGTCGGCCGCCAGCATCACCGCCGGGTCGTGCTCCACCACCACCAGCGTGTTGCCGGCGTCAACCAGGCGCTGCATGGCCTCGATGATGCGATGCATGTCGCGCGGGTGCAGGCCGATGCTGGGCTCGTCCAGGACGAACAGCGTATTCACCAGTGAAGTACCCAGGGCGGTGGTCAGGTTGATGCGCTGCACCTCACCACCCGACAGTGTGCGGCTCTGGCGATCGAGCGTCAGGTAGCCGATGCCGACGTCGCACAGGTATTTCAGACGGGTGGTGATTTCCTCGAACAGGAGCTTGAGGGCCTGGTGGTTGCCCCGGTCGACCCCCTGCGCCTGCGTGCTCTGCGCTATCTCCAGCTGGGCCACGCGCTCGAAAAATCGGTGCAGGCGATCAATCGGCAGCAACATCAGGTCGTGCAGGCACAGGCCCGGTAGCGCCTCAAGCTGCGCGCGCGTCCATTGCACACCAGCAGGCATGAAACGCTTGGCCGGCGCCAGCACCGCATCCGCATCTTCCTTGGCGCCGATGCGCCAGAGCAGGCTTTCGGTCTTCAGGCGCGCACCGTTGCAGGTTTCGCATGGCGTGTAGCTGCGGTACTTGGACAGCAGCACCCGGATGTGCATCTTGTAGGCTTTTGTCTCCAGGTACTCGAAGAAGCGCTTGACGCCGTACCACTGCTGGTTCCACTTGCCGTTCCAGTTGGGTGAGCCGTGAATCACCCAGTGCTGCTGCTCGGGCGTGAGCTTGTTCCAGGCGGTGTCGCGCGGAATGCCGGCAGCCTCGGCATGGCGCATCAGGTCGTCCTGGCACTCGGCCCAGGCCGGCGTCTGCATCGGCTTGATGGCACCGGCACGCAAGGTCAACTTGTCGTTCGGGATCACCAGGCCGTAATCGACACCGATGACGCGGCCGAAGCCGCGGCAGACCTCGCAGGCGCCCACCGCCGAGTTGAACGAGAACATCGAGGGGATCGGATCGGTATAACGCTGGTCGCTCTCGGGGCAGTGCAAGCCGGTGGAAAACCTCCAAATTTCGGGCTCCCCCTCGTCACGCAGCCGATAGACGTTCAGGCGGCCGCTGCCGCGCTTGAGCGCGACCTCGATGGCCTCGACCACGCGCGCGCGTTCGGCATGGCTCAAGCGAAAACGGTCGGCCACCACATCCAGCACCTTGCGCGGGCCAGCCGGCGTGGCCACTTCGCGCTCAGCCTGCACCTTGGTGAAACCGCTGGCCGACAGCCACTGTGTCACTTCGTCTTCGGTGGTGCCGCCCGGCAACTCGACCGGGAACGTGATGACCAGCCGCGGATCGACGGGGGCCTCCAGCGAAGCTGACTCGGACGCGGCTTGCGCACGCGCCTGCAACTCGGCATAGATGCTGTCCGCCGAGTCGTGCCGCACCGGCAACGCGGTCACGCGGTCGAACAGCTGGCCGGCACGGGCGAACAACAGCTTGAGGTGGTCGTTGAGCTCGGTCATCGTGCCGACCGTGGAACGCGACGAGCGCACCGGGTTGGTCTGGTCAATGGCAATGGCCGGCGGCACGCCCTCGACCTTGTCCACCGCCGGCTTGTCCATGCGGTCAAGGAACTGGCGCGCGTAGGCGCTGAAGGTCTCGACGTAACGACGCTGGCCTTCGGCATACAGGGTGTCAAACACCAGGCTCGATTTGCCGGAACCGCTGGGGCCGGTGACCACCGTCAACTCCCCGGTTCGGATATCGAGGTCAAGGTTCTTGAGGTTGTGCTGGCGTGCGCCGCGGATGCGGATGGTCCCCTGGGTCATAGCGTGGCATCTTTCTATCAGGCCAATCATTCTAGGCAGTCGCGGCCGCATTGGCCGGATTGGGGTCATGACAGTCCTGTTACAGCCAGATACCCCTGAAACGCCGCTTAAACTTCACAATTCGGGGAAAAAGGAGCAGGAAATACCATGTGGAATTACAAAACCTTGGGCGCCACCTTGCTGGTGCTTGCCAGTGCCACCGCGCAAGCCCAGATCCTGATCGGCCAGACCGCCGGTTTCAGCGGCCCGGTCGCCGCAGGCGTCAAGGAAATCACCGATGGTGCCAAGCTCTACATCGACAGCATCAACGCCAAGGGCGGCGTTGGCGGGCAGAAGATCGAGCTGATCTCGCTCGACGACAAGTTCGACCCCAAGCTGGCTGGCGAGAACGCCCGCAAACTGATCGAGGAACAGAATGTGGTGGCCATGTTCCTGAACCGTGGCACCCCTCACACCGAGGCCATCCAGCCCCTGCTGGACAAGCATGGCGTGCCGCTGGTCGCCCCCTCCACCGGCGCCATGACCCTGCACCAACCGGTGCGCAAGCACATCTTCAATGTGCGGGCCACCTACCAGCGCGAAGCTGAAAAAGCCGTCACCCACCTGGCCACCATCGGCATGAGCAAGATCGCCGTGGTCTATGTCGAGGACGCCTTTGGCGAAGACGGACTGGCCGGTGCGCAGAAAGGACTGGCCGCTGCCAAGCTCAATGCCGTGGCACTGGAGAAATTCGACCGCGTCAAACCCGACTTCTCCAAGATCGCACCGGTGATTGCCAAGTCAGGCGCACAGGCCGTCGTCATCATCGCCGCGGGTGCGGCCGTGGTGGATGGCATCAAGGCCTTTCGCGCTGCCGGCAGCAACTGCCAGGTCGTGACCTTGTCCAACAACGCATCGGGGGGCTTCATCAAAAGCCTGGGGGACAACGCTCGTGGTGTGATCGTCTCGCAAGTGTTTCCGCAGTCCCTGAGCTATGGCCTGGTCAAGGAAGCGCAGGACCTTGCACGCGCCAAGGACATCGCGGAAGTCAGCCCGGCCATGCTGGAGGGCTTTACAGCGGCCAAGGTGCTGGTGGAAGCCTTGCGGCGCACCGGTGGCAAGCCGAGCCGCGACAAAATCCAGTCGGCGCTGGAGAGCCTGAGCAAGTTCGATTTGGGGGGCTTGGAGATCAGCTACAGCAGCAAGGACCACACCGGCCTGGATTTCGCTGACCTGGCCATCATCACGTCCGATGGCCGCTTTCGTCGCTGACCAGAACGTCAGCTCTTGAGGGCCTGCTCCAGTTCCTGGCTGGCCTTCGGTCCAAGGGCGTCCTGGATCTTGGGCAAGAGCGCCAGCAGTTCTTCGTAACCACTGGCGGCCTCAACCGCCAAGTTGAGCTTGAAACCACGCAGGCCGAGAGAAGCCGTCAAGCGGGTGGCGATCGGCCAGGCTTCGGCGTAGCGTACCTGTGGCGTACGCGCGCTCACCGCTTCGGCCACCGGAACGGCAGTCTGCAGTTCGTTCGCCGCCAGAAAACCCTCCGCCAGCATGTGGTCCACGTCGGCCTGGGTCACGCCAAGGCCCGCCGCGGCTGCCAACACCTGCTCCAGGGTCTTGGCCCCATCAAACAGGATAAAAGCCGAGCGTTGCCGCGCCGACAGCAGCGCAGAACGCTGCTTGAACGCCTGCTGCCCGGCCTCAGTTTTTGAATATTTCATGGCGATGGTGTGCGGTCTTTTGACCGTCGTTGTCTCCTCGGGGCGCCATCTTACTTGGCTGCGCTGGCAGCCGGCTCAGCCGGCGCAGGTGCCGAAGCAGCCGGTGCTGCCGCTGCGGCGGGCTTTTCCGGCGCATGCGTTGCATCCGTACCGTGCTGTTCACCACCCATATCCAGCTTGTCCCCGCCTTTCATGATGACGAACATGGCGAGGGCCGCGAAGATGATGAAGCCGATGATGATTTTCCACATGATTTTCTTCCTTTAAAAAAAAGGCCCTCTTCAGGAGGGCCTGTTGGCCTACCCCGTCCGGCAAGCCGGACCGGGTGGCTATTGAAGCACAGGGCTTCAGTCGTTGGCGTAGATGTCCACGTCCTTGGTTTCACGGACGAACAGCATGCCAATCACGAAGGTCATACCGGCCACGATGATCGGGTACCAGAGACCGTTGTACATGTTGCCGGTTTGCGCCACGATGGCAAAGGCCGTGGTGGGCAGCAGGCCGCCGAACCAGCCGTTGCCGATGTGATACGGCAGCGACATGGAGGTGTAGCGGATGCGGGTCGGGAACATTTCCACCAGCATGGCGGCAATCGGGCCGTACACCATGGTCACCAGGATCACCAGGTAGGTCAGGATGGCGATGACCATGACCTTGTCCACCTTGGCCATGTCAGCCTTGGCAGGATAGCCGTGGGTCTTGAGGGCTTCAGCAACAGCCTTCTTGAACTCGCCGTCGAGCTTCTTGGCTTCGTCAGCCGGAATGCCCTTGGCGGTATAGCCAGTGATCAGCGTTTCGCCGATCTTGATGGTGGCGGGACCGGTGCCGACAGCGTTCTCGTAGCTCACCGAAGCGCCAGCCAGCACCTGCTTGGCGATGTCGCACGAGCTGGTGAATTTGGCGGTGCCGGTCGGGTTGAACTGGAACGAGCACTCTTTCGGATCGGCCGTCACAACCACCTTGCTCGCTTGCTGAGCCTTGTACAGGTCCGGATTGGCGGCCTTGGTCAGCGCTTCGAACACCGGGAAGTAGGTCACGACCGCCAGCAGGCAGCCCGCCATGATGATCGGCTTGCGGCCGATCTTGTCAGACCAGGCGCCGAACAGGATGAAGAAAGGCGTGCCGATCAGCAGGGAGATGGCCACGTAGATGTTGGCAGCAGCACCGTCCACCTTGAGCGCTTGCGTCAGGAAGAACAGGGCATAGAACTGGCCGGAGTACCAGACCACGGCTTGGCCGGCGGTCAGGCCGACCAGGGCCAGGATCACGATCTTCAGGTTTTTCCATTGACCGAAAGCTTCGGACAGCGGTGCCTTGGAGGTCTTGCCTTCCGCCTTCATCTTGGCGAAAGCGGGCGACTCGTTCATGGACAGACGAATCCAGACCGAGATGGCCAGCAGCAGGATGGAGACGATGAAGGGAACGCGCCAGCCCCAGTCGGCGAAGGCAGCTTCACCGATCAGGGTACGGGTGCCCAGAATCACCATCAGGCTCAGGAACAGGCCCAGCGTGGCCGTAGTCTGAATCCAGGAGGTGTAGGCGCCACGCTTGCCGTGCGGAGCATGCTCGGCCACGTAGGTGGCAGCACCACCGTACTCACCGCCGAGGGCCAGGCCTTGCAGCATGCGCAGGGCGATCAGGATCACGGGAGCCGCGACGCCGATGGTGGCGTAGTTCGGCAGGATACCCACGATGAACGTGGACAGGCCCATGATCAGGATGGTCACCAGGAAGGTGTACTTGCGGCCGATCATGTCGCCCAGACGGCCGAACACCAGCGCGCCGAACGGACGCACGATGAAACCGGCCGCGAAAGCCAGCAGCGCGAAGATGAAGGCCGAACCGGCATCCAGACCGCTGAAGAACTGCTTGGCGATGATGGCTGCGAGCGAGCCGTAGAGGTAGAAGTCGTACCACTCAAAAACGGTACCCAGCGAAGAGGCGAAGATCACCTTCTTCTCTTCGGGGGACATTGGCCGTGCGGCCGCTGAAGTTGCCATGTTGTGTCTCCTAAACAAATTGACCCCCCCTGATGTGGGGATTGCGTGCATTCTTGGAGACAGCACTGACCACTTTCTTACATTGACCTTAGGGGATAACCCTGAGCCTCACCACGATTCCACGCAAAAATCAGCGCTGGCGGGTCAGGCCAGAAGTCACATTTGTAACGGCATGCCAGCCGGGGCCGTCAAACCAGGCATCCCCTTCCAGATAACGACGCAACATGGGCAGGCTGTCAGCCCCCCAGAACAACTTGTCGTCCACCAGACAGGCCGGCACACCGAACACGCCGGCGGCAATGGCCGCTTCGGTGTTCTGGCGCAGCCGGGCCTTGACGACGTCATCGTCGGGTGCGAGCGGGGGCGCCAGCTGTTCGCGCAGTTGCTGCAGGCGCGTCGCATCCACCGCATCGGCCCCGCCATGCCAGACGTGGTGCAACAGGGTTTCGCACACATAACGATTGGGATCACCGCCGCCAGCACAGGCGATCGCCAGCCGCAGCAGCGGCAGCGGGTTGAAGGGATGCACCGATGGCATCTGGAGCTGGACCTGATGCTGGTGCCCCAGCCACTGCACATGGCGGTAGGTCCAGTCGCGTTTGGCCGGCACCTCGGCCGGCCCCAGCTGGCCGTGGTGCTTGAGGAGGGCCCCCAACAGCACCGGCTTGTAACTGACCGAATAACTCAGGCCCATCAGTGCCTCGGGCAGTTGCTCGAAGGCCAGATGGGCATAAGGCGAAATGAAATCCAGGTAGAAGGTGATCTGTTTCATCTCAAGCTCCCTGCGTTACCGAACGCGCCTCGATCAGGCTCCACACCGTCCGTTTGTCGGCATCACTCATCGTCGACCAGTCCCGGATCTCCTGCAGCGTGCGCAGGCAGCCGAGGCACAGGACGCGATGCGCGTCCATCTTGCAAACCGATATGCAAGGCGAAGGCACATTATTGGCCACAGCCCTCGCCTTCATTGCGCGAACCGCTATTGAATCCATAGCATCCATCGCCACCTACCCGCGCTTGGCGAGCAACGCCGTGGCAGCACGCGAGCCGGGCGCACGTCCCAGGAAGTCGCTGATGAACTTGCCGGCATCCACCAGCCGGTCGAGGTCGATGCCGGTGTCGATGCCCATGCCGTGCAGCAGGTAGACCACGTCCTCGGTCGCCACGTTGCCGGTGGCGCCCTTGGCGTAAGGGCAGCCGCCCAGGCCGGCCACGGAGGACTGGAAATTCCAGACGCCCATCTCCAACGCGGCGTAGGTGTTGGCCAGCGCCTGGCCGTAGGTGTCATGGAAGTGGCCCGAAACATCGTCCAGACTGAAGTGCGCCAGCGTCGCCTCGATGGCGCGCTGCACCTTAAGCGGCGTGCCGACGCCGATGGTGTCGGCCACGTCCACCCGCTGCACGCCGATGTCCTTCATCAACCGCGCCAGCATGCCCACCCGCTCGGGCGGGATGTCACCCTCGTAGGGGCAACCGACGGTGCAGCTCATGGCCCCACGCACACGGATGCCTGCGGCGCGCGCGGCCGCCACCACTGGCGCAAAACGCTCGATGCTCTCGGCAATCGAGCAGTTGATGTTGCGCTGGCTGAAGGCTTCGCTGGCAGCGCCAAACACCACGATCTCGTCCGGCCGGCTCGGCAGCGCCGCCTCCAGCCCCTTGAGGTTGGGCGTCAGTGCCGAGTAGCGCACGCCACTCTGGCGCTGGATGCCGGCCATGACCTCGGCGTTGTCGGCCATCTGCGGCACCCACTTCGGGCTGACGAAGCTGGTGACCTCAATCTCCTTCAGGCCGGCGTCCTGCAGACGGTGCACCAACTCGATCTTGACGGCCGCCGGCACCGGCTGCTTCTCGTTCTGCAGGCCGTCGCGCGGGCCGACGTCGATCAGTTGGACGCGAGCGGGAAGACTCATATCAGTAACCTTTCAGGGGGTCAACAATACCCGCGATGGATTCCCCGCGCTCCAGGCGGGTGATCTTGGCGACAATCTGCGCCACACTCTCGTCACGCAGCGTCCGCGCCGCCGTGTGCGGTGTGACGGTGACCTTCGGATGGCGCCAGAACGGGTGGCCGGCCGGCAGCGGCTCCTGGCGGAACACATCGAGCGTGGCGCCGGCCAAGTGTCTGTTGTCAAGCAACGGAATCAGGTCCTCTTCCACCAGATGCGCGCCGCGCGCCACGTTGATCAGGTAACCCCCCGGCCGCAGTTGCGCCAGGGTCTGCCGGTTCAGGATGCCCTCGGTTTCGGCGGTCAACGGCAGCAGGCACACCAGCACCCGGGTTTCGGCCAGAAAGTCGGACAGCTGTTCAGCGCCGGCATAACAACGCACACCGGGCACGTCCTTGGCGTTGCGGCTCCAGCCGAGCACCGGAAACTCGAAAGCCTGCACGACACGCGCCACGCGCTGGCCCAGCACGCCCAGCCCCATGATGCCAACCGGAAAATCCTGCCGCAGGCGCGGCTTGCGGAAAGACCACTTGCCCTGCGCCACGTCGGCCGCATAGGCGTCGAACTCGCGAAAGTGGCGGATCAGCGCATGCACCACGTACTCGGCCATCTGCACCGACATGCCGGCATCATCCAGCCGCACCAGCTGGGTCGCTGGCGGCACCTTGAGCTGCGTCAGCGCGTCGACGCCGGCCCCAAGGTTGAACAAGGCCTTGAGGCGTGGCTGCTCGTCCAGAAAGGCCTGTGGCGGCGCCCACACCACCGCGTAATCGCCCGCTGGCGCCCCGGGCGCCCAGACCTCGATCTCGGCCTGCGGCAAGGCCGCGCGCAACGCGGCCAGCCAAGGCTCTGCCTTGAAATCGGTGCAACAGAAATAGATCTTCATAGGCCGAGCTTAGCGGCTGTCGCGCACTGCCAGCGTTACGCTGCCGACAGCTTCAGCAGTTCCGCACCCTCGGCCACCTGGTCGCCCGGCGCGTACAGCAACTCGGCCACCACGCCGTCAACCGGCGCGGCAATGGTGTGCTCCATCTTCATGGCTTCCATCACCGCCAGCACCTGGCCCTTGGTCACCTTGTCGCCGGCCTGCACGGCGAACGACACCACCTTGCCGGGCATCGGCGCGGTCAGGCGTCCGCCTTCCGTCTGCGTCTCACCGGCATGGGCCAGCGCGTCGATCACGGTGATCTGCGTCGCGCCCTGCGGCAGAAAGACGTGCGCCACCTCGCCGCTGCGCAGCACCTGCACGCGCTGGCGCTGGCCGGCGAACTGCAGGTCGATGCCGTCCGCATGCGCCGTCATCTGCAAGAGACCGCTCACCTCACCCGCCTGCAGTTGCAGCGCACCGTCATGCAAATACGTCAGCACAGCGGTTTGCGGTTCGCCATGGAACTGGAAATCAAAATAACGCTGCGTCAGGCCGTGCGAACGCCAGCCATCACGCTGCGCCCAGGGGTCGACCCAGCCATTCCCTGCCGCGACCGCCTCGGCCTGCTCCTGCAGCAGGGTGTGCGCCACCACGCTGGCGGCTGCCAGCGGCAGGCCGACGCGCTCCTGCTCGAACAGCACATCCGACTCGCGCACGATCAGCGCGGTGTCGAGGTCGGCCTCGGCAAAGGAGCGGCTTTGCGCCACATGGCGCAGGAACTGCACATTGGTGCTCAGGCCGACAATGCGCGTGGCCGCCAGCGCCGCATCGAGCCGGGCCAGCGCCTGTTCGCGCGTCTCACCGTGCACGATGAGTTTGGCCACCATCGAGTCGTAGAACGGGCTGATGGTGTCACCCTCGCGCACGCCAGAATCGACGCGCACATCACTGCGCTCGAACGTGCTGCAGGCCGGCAGGCCGTAGACCTGCAGCGTGCCGGTGGCCGGCAGGAAATGGTTGTCCGGGTTCTCGGCACAGATGCGCGCCTCGATGGCATGGCCGTGGATGCGCAGCTGATCCTGCTGCAGTGGCAGCGGCTCGCCGCTGGCCACGCGCAGCTGCCATTCCACCAGGTCCAGCCCGGTGATCGCTTCCGTCACCGGGTGTTCCACCTGCAGCCGGGTGTTCATCTCCATGAAGAAAAAATTCATCGCAGTGTCGCGTTGCTCGACGATGAACTCCACGGTGCCGGCGCCAACGTAATTGACGGCACGCGCCGCCGCTACCGCCGCCAGCCCCATCTGCTGGCGCATGGCCTCGCTCATGCCCGGCGCCGGCGCTTCTTCCAGCACTTTCTGGTGACGGCGCTGCACCGAGCAGTCGCGCTCGAACAGGTAGACGTAGTTGCCGTGCGTATCACCGAACACCTGGATCTCGATATGGCGCGGGCGCAGCACGTATTTCTCGATCAGCACCGCCGCGTCGCCGAAGCTGTTGATCGCTTCGCGCTGGCAGGAGGCCAGCGAGGCGGCAAAGTCTTCACTTTTCTCCACCACGCGCATGCCCTTGCCGCCGCCGCCGGCGCTGGCCTTGATCAGCACCGGGTAACCGATGCGGTCCGCCTCATGCTGCAGCAGTTTGGCGTCCTGGTCGGCGCCGTGGTAACCCGGCACCAGCGGCACACTGGCCTTTTCCATCAGCCGCTTGGACTCGGCTTTCAGGCCCATGGCCAGGATGGCGGAGGCCGGCGGGCCGATGAACACCAGGCCGGCCGCGGCACAAGCCTGGGCAAAGGCCTCGTTCTCGCTCAAGAAGCCGTAGCCCGGGTGGATGGCCTGCGCGCCGGTAGCCTGGGCCGCCTCGATGATGCGCTCCCAGCGCAGGTAGCTCTCGGCCGGCGCGCTGCCGCCGATGTGCACCGCTTCGTCGCAGACGCTGACGTGCTTGGCGTTGGCATCGGCATCGGAATAAACCGCGACGGTCTTGATGCCCAGCCGCTTGGCGGTCGCCGCGACGCGGCAAGCGATTTCACCGCGGTTGGCAATCAGAATTTTCTTGAACATATATCGCCCCTTACATCCGGAACACACCGAACTTCGTGTCCGGAATCGGCGCGTTGAGCGCTGCACTCAGACCCAGCGCCAGCACGCGGCGCGTGTCGGCCGGGTCGATCACGCCGTCGTCCCACAGGCGGGCGGTGGCGTAGTAGGGGTGGCCCTGGGCTTCGTACTGGTTGCGGATCGGCGCCTTGAAGGCCTCTTCCTCCTCCATGCTCCACTGGCCGCCCTTGGCCTCGATGCCGTCGCGCTTGACGGTGGCCAGCACGCTGGCGGCCTGCTCGCCGCCCATGACGGAGATGCGCGCGTTCGGCCACATCCAGAGGAAACGCGGGTTAAAGGCGCGGCCGCACATGCCGTAGTTGCCGGCGCCGAAACTGCCGCCGATGATGACGGTGAACTTCGGCACCTGCGCGGTGGAGACCGCCGTCACCATCTTGGCGCCGTTGCGCGCGATGCCCTCGTTCTCGTACTTGCGCCCGACCATGAAGCCGGTGATGTTCTGCAGGAACACCAGCGGGATCTTGCGCTGGCAGCACAGTTCGATGAAGTGCGCGCCTTTCAAGGCGGACTCGCTGAACAGGATGCCGTTGTTGGCGACGATACCCACCGGCATGCCCTCGATGCGGGCGAAGCCGCACACCAGCGTGGTGCCGTAGCGCGACTTGAACTCATCGAACTCGGAGCCGTCGACGATGCGGGCGATGATCTCGCGCACGTCGAACGGTTTGCGGGTGTCGGTCGGGATCACGCCATACAGTTCTTCCGAGGCGAATTTAGGCGCTGCCGGCGCCGCCGTGACAAGGCTTGGGGCCTTGTTTGAGTTCAGATTCTTGACCGCAGCACGCGCCAGCGCCAGAGCGTGCAGATCGTTCTGCGCCAGGTGGTCGGCCACGCCGGACAGGCGGGTGTGCACGTCGCCACCGCCCAGGTCTTCCGCCGTCACCACCTCGCCGGTGGCCGCTTTCACCAGCGGCGGGCCGCCAAGGAAGATGGTGCCCTGGTTCTTGACGATGATGGCCTCGTCGCTCATGGCCGGCACGTAGGCGCCGCCAGCGGTGCATGAGCCCATGACCACCGCAACCTGCGCGATGCCCAACGCGCTCATATTGGCCTGGTTGTAGAAGATGCGGCCGAAGTGGTCACGGTCCGGGAAAACGTCATCCTGGTTCGGCAGGTTGGCGCCGCCCGAGTCCACCAGGTAGATGCAGGGCAGGCGGTTCTGCTGTGCCACTTCCTGTGCCCGCAGGTGCTTTTTCACCGTCAGCGGGTAATAGGTGCCACCCTTCACCGTGGCGTCGTTGCAGACGATCATGCAATCGACGCCGCTGACGCGGCCGATGCCGGCGATCAGGCCGGCACAGGGCGCCTCGTCGTTGTACATGGCGTAGGCGGCCAGCGGGCTGAGCTCCAGGAAGGGCGTGCCGGGGTCGAGCAGGCGCTGCACGCGCTCGCGCGGCAGCAGCTTGCCGCGCGCCGTGTGCTTGGCGCGCGCCGCCTCGCCGCCGCCCTGGGCCACCCGGGTCACCTGGGTATTGAGATCGTCCACCAGCGACCGCATGGCCGTGGCGTTGGCCTGGAAGTCGGCCGAGCGGGCATTGAGCTTGGTTTCCAGAATCGGCATGGTTGTGCTTTCTGAGCCCCCGCCGGCAGCACGCCGGACGGAGTTGACGTTTACGTAAACGTCAATTGTGGCAGATTTGGCCCCGTATCCGCCGCAAATGTCCACACAGCACCACGACGGTGCGTCAAACAGGCACGGCCCTTGCTAAATACAAGCGTGACAAGCCCACCCGTGAGTACCATGCCGCCCGCCCCCATACGCTCACGCCGTACCAGCTTGCTCAGTGCCGGGGAACTGGACCGCGCACGCGTGCTCGACACGCTGGTCAACAACCTGGATGGCATGGCCTACCGCTGCTGCAACGACGCCAGCTGGCGCATGATTTTCGTCAGCCAGGGTTGCCTGATGCTGACCGGCTACCAGCCGACCGAACTGGTGGAAAACGCCGCCGTTACCTGGGAGGACATCACCCACCCGGAAGAACGCGCTCATGTCCGCGCCCATATCAACGCCGCCGTGCTCGGTGGGCAACGTTTTTCCGTGCAGTACCGGATCGTCACGAAATCAGGGCACATGAAATGGGTGGTCGAACGCGGCGTTGCCGTGCCCGATGAAAAGGGTGAGGTCGTGATCGAGGGCTTCATCGAAGACGTGACCAACCAGCGTGAAATGCTGGAGGCATTGGAGCAGGCCGAGCTGCGCTACCGCAACATCTTCGAGCACGCCTCCGAGGGCATCTTCCAGACCACGCCCGATGGCCGTTACCTGGCGGCCAACCCGGCGCTGGCGCGCCTCTACGGTTATGCCAGCACGCAAGCCCTGATGACCAACCTGGACGACATCGGGCGCCAGCTCTACGTGCGCCCGAGCCAGCGTGAACGCTTCCGCCAGCTCATGGAGCAACAAGGCGAGGTGCTCAATTTCGAATCCGAGATCTACCGACAGGACGGCACGCGCATCTGGATCTCGGAGAACGCCCACATCGTGCGCGACGCCGCTGGCGCGACGCTCTACTACGAAGGCACGGTGCAGGACATTTCGGAACGGCGACATTACCAGGAGCAACTCGAACGCCAGGCCAACCACGACATGCTGACCGGCCTGCCCAACCGCATCCTGCTGGGCGACCGCGTGGAGCAGGGCATTGCCCGTGCTGCGCGGCTGGGTTATTACCTGACGGTGGTGTTCATCGACCTCGACAACTTCAAGTTCATCAACGACAGCCTGGGCCATGGCGCCGGCGACAAGCTGCTGATGGAAATCGCCGACCGCCTCCGGCACTGCGTGCGCAATTCCGACACGGTGGCACGGCTCGGTGGCGATGAATTCGTCCTGCTGCTGAACGACCATTTCCGCATCAGCACCGTCATCTCTCACCTTCGGCGCGTGCTGAACGCAATTGCCCAGCCGGTGCTGCTGTCCGGGCGTGAATTCCACATCGGCGCCAGCCTGGGTGTCGCGCTCTATCCCGCCGATGGCGAAGACTCGGCCAACCTGCTCAAGCACGCCGACGTCGCCATGTACGCGGCCAAGAACCGTGGCCGCAACAATTTCCAGTTTTTCACCAGTGCGCTCAACCGCGAGGCCGACGAGCGGCTCAACCTGGAAACGGCGCTGCGCCTGGCCATCGAACATGACGAATTCGAGGTGCACTACCAGCCCAAGTTCGACCACCGCCGCCGTATCGTCGGCATGGAGGCGCTGGCGCGCTGGTTTCACCCCGAATACGGCGCGGTCAGTCCAGACCGTTTCATCCCGATCGCCGAAGAAACCGGCCTGATCCTGCCGCTGACCACCGCCATCCTGCGCCGCGCCTTTGCCGCTGCGCGCCACTGGAACCTTCAGCGCGCCACCCCACTGCGCATGGCGGTCAACCTGTCGCCGCGCCTGTTCCTGAGTGGCGACATCGTGGCCCATGTGGCCGAGCTGCTGGACGAAGCACAACTGCCGGCCGACCAGGTTGAGCTGGAAATCACCGAAACGGTGTTCATGGGGGATGGTGATCGCGCCATCACCACGCTGGACCGCTTCAAGGATCTCGGTGTCAACCTGGCCATGGACGACTTCGGCACCGGTTATTCCTCGCTCAGCTACCTGCGGCGCTTTCCGCTGGACATCATCAAGATCGACCGCTCTCTGGTCACCGGCATCGAACACGAGGAAGAGGTGGCGATGATCGCGCGCGCCGTCATCTCGCTCGGCCAGAGTCTGCGCAAGACCGTGGTGGCCGAGGGCGTGGAGAACCAGGCGCAGTTCGACTTCCTGCGCTACCAGGGCTGCCACGAATTCCAGGGTTACCTGCTGTCGCGCCCCCTGTCGCAGGAGGCGCTGAGCCGCCTGCTCGAAGCAGGCAACGCTCTTTAGCGCAACACGTCCGGCAGCTGCGCCATGTCGCGGAAGACCTCGACGGCACCCGCGCGGCGGAACACCTCAGCATCGCCCTGCGGCACGTAGGCAAACACCGTGGCGCCAGCCGCCACGCCGGCGGCCACACCGGTCAACGTGTCTTCCACCACGGCACAACGCTGTGGTGATGCCGCCAGGGCGGCGGCGGCCGCGAGGTAGACGTCCGGGTGCGGCTTGGAACGCGGCATCTCGTGGCCGCTGAAGATACGGCCGGCAAAGTAATCCAGCAGGCCGACCTTGCGCAACTGCAACTCGACCTTGTGGCGGTCGGCGCCCGAGGCGCAGGCGATGCGCGCGTCATGCCGGGCGTGGACTTCATGCACCGCCGCCTGCGCATTGGCGATGACGCTCAGCTCAGCTTCCAGCGCCGCATTGCGTCGTGCACGGAAACCGGCCAGCCACTCCTCGGTCAGCGGCTGGCCGGTGTGCTGCTCGATGCGCAAGCGCTCGTCCTTGACCGCCTTGCCGACGAATATGGACCAGCATTCCTCGGCCGTCAGCACCCAGCCGCGCTCGGCCAGCATGTCGCGCAGCACGCGGTTGACGATGGGCTCGGAGTCCACCAGTACGCCATCGCAGTCGAACAGGATTGCGTCGAATCGCATCACACCAGAACGCTATAAATTTAATAGCTGCATGCGCATTATCGACGAGGCTCAAGCACAGATTTCATTGACGATCGCCGTCGACATAAAACCAGCGACCGTCTTCGCGCACAAAACGGCTGCGCTCGTGCAGGCGCACGGCACGGCCGGACGGTTCGCGCAGCCGGGCGACGAACTCGACCTCGGCATGGCTGTCGTCGATGACCTGGTGGTCGCGCACCTCCAGCCCCAGCCATTTGACGCCGACATCAAAACTCACCTGGGACGGCCGCTTGCTGGCGTGCCAGGTCGCGCGCAGGTAGTCGGCACGCTCCAGCACGAAGGCGCTGTAGCGTGAGCGCATCAGGGCCTCGGCGTCGGGCGCCGGCGTGCCGTCAAGATTGTCGACGTAGCGACCACAGCACTGCGCGTACGGCAACCCGCGGCCGGCCGCGTCGCAGCGGCCGCAAGGGCAAGCAGCGGCAGAGGAAACCATCAGCCCTTCTTCGCCTTGCGCTCTTCCAGCGTCTCGACCGGACCACCCTGCTTGACCCATTCGGCAAAACCGCCGTCGATGTGCGCCACATTGGTCATACCCATGTCCTGCAGCGTCTTGGTGGCCAGTGCACTGCGCCAGCCGGCACCGCAGAATAGGATGAAGTGCTTGCTCTCGTCGGCCCACATCGGCTTGTGGTACGGCGACTCGGGATCGACCCAGAACTCCAGCATGCAGCGCGGTGCGTGGCTGCTGCCGGTGACGGTACCGTCCTTCAGTTCGCGCACGTCGCGGATGTCCACGATGTGCACCTTCGGGTCGTCCAGCATGGCCAGCACCTCGGGCACGGTGTAGGTCTTGACCTGGGCCATGGCCTCGTCAACGAGGGCACGGAATCCTTTGGTGATGGGCATGGTGTGTCTCCGGAATAAGAAGGTGCGAACCCGCAGGGGAGCGCCCAGAAATCATCTTGAAATTGTCGCACGGCCGAACGCGGGGAGAGCACCCCAAGCCGCCGCTTCGGACGTGCCGCGACGATCCGACGTCTGCAGTATCATCGCCGCCGACGTGAATTGAGTGATATGGCAAACGAAGTGGGATCCATCAGACAAGCAGGCGCCTCCACCGCGGTCAAAGGACTGGTGAGCAGCCGGCCGCTGACACCCAAAGTCTCGACCTACGACCCCTACGCCGATGCCCAGGCGAAACGACAGGCCAAGGCCGAGCAGATGCAGATCATCCTCAACACCATGGGCCAACCCACCGGCCGGCTGATCAGCTTCGTCGTCTGACGGCAGCCGGAGCGGACCAGCGGCTCAGGCCAGCGCGCGCTGGATCAGGATCTTCTGCACGTCGCTGGTGCCTTCATAAATCTGGCACACGCGCACGTCACGGTAGATGCGCTCGACCGGGAAGTCGCTCACGTAACCGTAGCCGCCCAGGGTCTGGATGGCGGTGCTGCACACCGCTTCCGCCATCTCACTGGCAAACAGTTTGGCCATGGCGGCTTCCTTCAGGCAGGGCCGACCGGCATCGCGCAACGCGGCGGCGTGCCAGACCAGCTGGCGCGCGGCTTCAATCTTTGTTGCGCACTCGGCCAGGCGAAAACCCACAGCCTGGTGGTTGAAAATCGGCTGGCCGAAGCTCTCGCGCTGCTTGGCATAGTCGAGCGCCACCTCGAACGCGCTGCGCGCCATGCCGATGCTTTGCGCCGCAATGCCGATGCGCCCGCCTTCCAAGGCGCCGAGCGCGATCTTGTAACCCTCACCCTCAGCACCAATCAGGTTCTCGGCCGGGATGCGGCAGTTGTCGAAATTGATCTGCGCCGTGTCGCTGGAATGCTGGCCCAGCTTGTCTTCCAGGCGCGCCACCACATAACCCGGCGCATCGGTCGGCACCAGAAAGGCGCTCATGCCCTTCTTGCCAGCGCCCTTGTCGGTGACGGCAATCACGATGGCCACGTCGCCGTTCTGGCCACTGGTGATGAACTGCTTGACGCCGTTGATGACGTACTCGTCTCCCACCTTCTCCGCTGTGGTGCGTAGCGACGAGGCATCGGAGCCGACGTGCGGCTCGGTCAGGCAGAAGGCGCCGAGCAGTTGGCCCTGCGCCAGCGGCGTGAGCCAGCGCTTTTTCTGCTGTGCGTTGCCGTAGCGCATGAGGATGGCATTGACCGGACAGTTGGTGACCGAGATCGCGGTGCTGGTACCGCCGTCGCCGGCGGCGATCTCCTCCAGCACCAGCGCCAGCGTCAGGTAGTCCAGATTGGCACCGCCGAACTCTTCCGGCACGCAGATGCCGTAGGCCCCCAGTGCGGCCAGCCCCTGGTGGACGTCTTTCGGAAAATGGTGCTCCTTGTCCCAGCGCGCCGCATGCGGCCACAGCTCTTGTTTGGCAAAGGCGCGCACCGCGTCGCGGATCATTTCCTGGTCTTGGGTCAGCAGCATGGGCTTGTCTCGCTTGTCTTGTTCAATTGACGTTTACGTCAACGTCAATTATGCCCCTGCTGCCGGCGCGGCCGTCAGAACGAGTCGTAGCGCCGACCGTCGTGATGCAGAAACGCGCCCTTGTGCTCAGGCTTCAGGCCGGCCAGGGTTTGGCGCATGGCGGCCACACTGTCTTCCACCGACAAGGGGGCAGCGGTGCCGCCCATGTCGGTTCGCACCCAACCGGGACAGAGCGCCACCAGAATGGCACCCGGGTAATCGTGCTGGGCCGCCACCACCGCCATGTTGAGCGCCGCCTTGCTGACGCGGTAGGTCCAGCCGAAGCTGGACTCGACGGCACCGATCTGCCCCATGCCGCTGGTGATGAAAGCGAATTTGCCGCCGTGGCGCGACGCCGCGACCAGTGGCGCCACCTGAGGGATCGCCTGCATGGCGCCCAGCACATTGGTGTGCAGCACGCGGTCGAACTCTTGTTGCGTCGGCGGCGTGTCGGCGCCGCTGGTGCTGTAGACGCCCGCCACGTAGAGCGCGAGGTCGATCTCCTCGCCATCAAGCTGCCAGGCCAGGCCGCTGATGCTGGCCGGATCGGCCACGTCGAGCTTGAGCGCCGTGGCGCCGAGCGCGCGCAAGCGCGCAAGTCCCGTTACATCACGTGCCGTGGCGATCACGCGTTCGCCCGCATCCAGATACTGGCGCACGAACTCCAGGCCGATGCCGCGCGAGGCGCCAAGGACCAGGATCGTGGCCATGGGGAATCCTTTAGAGCCGGAAGGTGCCGACCAGCTGGTTCAGGTGCTGCGCCTGCTCGCGCAGGCTCATGGCCGCCGCGGCAGATTCTTCCACCAGTGCGGCATTCTGTTGCGTGGCCTGGTCCATCTGCGTCACAGCCTCGCCCACCTGCGCCACCCCCTGGCTCTGCTCGGAACTGGCGGCGCTGATCTCGCCCATGATGTCGGTGACACGGCGGATGCTGCTCACCACTTCGCTCATGGTGGTGCCGGCCTGGTCGACCAGGGCTGTGCCTTGTTCGACGCGCTGCACGCTGTCGGTGATCAGGGTCTTGATTTCCTTGGCGGCTTCGGCACTGCGGCCGGCCAGGGAACGCACTTCACTGGCCACCACGGCAAAACCACGGCCTTGTTCGCCGGCACGGGCGGCTTCCACTGCCGCATTCAGCGCCAGGATGTTGGTCTGGAAGGCGATGCCGTCAATGACACTGATGATGTCGTTGATCTTGCGCGAGCTGTCGTTGATGCCCTTCATGGTGTCGACCACCTGGGCCACCACCTCGCCGCCCTGCACCGCCACGGTGGAGGCGCTTTGAGCGAGTTGATTGGCTTGTTTGGCGTTGTCAGCGTTCTGGCGCACGGTGGAACTGAGCTCCTCCATGGAGGCGGCGGTTTCTTCCAGCGCGCTGGCCTGGCTTTCGGTGCGGGCGCTCAGGTCCTGGCTGCCGTCGGCGATCTCGCTGCTGGCGGTGGTGATGCTGTCGGTCGAGTGCCGCACCTCGCCCACCAGCCGGCGCAAGGCTTCCTGCATGCGCACCAGCTCCTGCATCAAGCTGTTCTGGTAGCGCGTGGCCGGCACCGGATAGGCCAGATTGCCTTCGGCGATTTCATGCAGCGCCTGGCGGGCATCGCCCGGATCACCACCGAGCTCGTTGCACACCGTGTTGCGCAGGTACCAGGTGAAGCCGGCAGACATCGCCACGGCCAACAGGGCCAGCGCCACGGCAAAGGTGATCAGCCGGTTGCTCTGGTGCTCGACATCGGCCTGCGCTTGCTCCGACGCCTTGCTGGCCACTTCGACCTGCTTGAGCAACTCACCCCGCAGCACGCGCCATGCCGGCGTTTCGGTGCTGTTGAGGAATTTCACCGTCTCGGGCGATTGCTCCTTCGCCAGGGTCACCACCTGCGCCTGCGCCTGGGCATGGGTTGTGCGCAACGCCGGCAGCTTGCCCAGCCCGGCCTCAAACTGCGTGCCCTTGGCGACATTGACCGCATCGGCATAGGCCTTGTCGTAGGCCACGCGCGCCACGTCCAGATTCTTCGGCGCCTGCGGGTTGGCCGGGTCCAGCACAATGTTGCGCAAGGCCTGCCCCATCTGCAGCCCCTGCGCATACATCTCGGTCAGGCCGGCGCTGATGCGCTGCTCGGTTTCGATGTAGTGATGAAATTGATTCTTGGTATAGACCAGCCCGCCGATGCTGCCGGCCAGACCGAGGATGAACAGCACCGCTGGAACGACGGCGCACAGAAGAAGCTTGCTGCTGAATTTCATAGGGTTAACCCTGACATGTGACAGTCCACATTCTGCATCATCGGCTACTTATGTTTGCCTCTAAATACCAAGGGGGGCATATAGCCCCCCTCTTTTTCAAAACAACAACAAATCAGAGCAGTTCCAGCGCCACCGCCGTGCCTTCGCCCCCGCCAATGCACAGCGTGGCCAGACCCCGCTTGAGGCCACGGGCCTGCAGTGCGTACATCAGCGTCACCATGATGCGCGCACCGCTTGCGCCGATCGGGTGGCCCAGCGCGCAGGCGCCGCCGTTGACGTTGACGATGTCGTGCGACACCTTGAGCTCCTCCATCAACGCCATCGGCACCACGGCAAAAGCCTCGTTGACTTCCCACAGGTCCACGTCCTTGACGCTCCAGCCGGCCTTGGCCAGCGCCTTCTGCGTGGCGCCCACCGGGGCGGTGGTGAACCAGTTCGGCTCCTGCGCATGCACGGCGTGCGCCACGATCTTGGCCAGCGGCTTGCAGCCCAGCTTGGCGGCGGTGGAGGCGCGCATCATCACCAGGGCGGCGGCACCGTCGTTGATCGACGAGCTGCTGGCGGCGGTGATGGTGCCGTCTTTCTTGAACGCCGGCTTGAGCGCCGGGATCTTGTCCAGCTTGGCCTTGCCCGGGCCTTCGTCGATGGAGATCACGGTATCACCAGCGCGGCCCTTGACCGTGACCGGCGTGATCTCGGCGGCAAAGGCGCCGGACTGGATGGCGGCCTGCGCGCGGCGCACGCTGGTGATGGCGAAGTGATCCTGCGCCGTGCGGCTGAAGCTGTACTTGGCGGCGCATTCCTCGCCGAAGGTGCCCATGGAGCGGCCGGCCTCGTAGGCGTCTTCCAGACCATCGAGCATCATGTGGTCGTAAATCTTGTCGTGGCCCATGCGGTAACCGCCACGGCCCTTGAGCATCAGGTAGGGCGCGTTGGTCATGCTTTCCATGCCACCGGCAACGATCACGTCGGCCGTGCCGGCCTGCAGCATGTCGTGCGCGAACATGGCCGCGCGCATGCCGGAGCCGCACATCTTGGACAGCGTCACCGCGCCCGCGCTCTTGGGCAGGCCGCCCTTGAAGCCGGCTTGGCGCGCCGGCGCCTGACCCTGGCCTGCCATCAGGCAGTTACCGAACAGCACTTCGTTCACGGCCTCGGGCGCGATACCGGCACGCTCGACCGCGGCCTTGATGGCGGCGCCACCGAGGTCATGCGCTGCAAGCGTTGAAAAATCACCCTGGAACGCCCCCATGGGGGTGCGGGCGGCGCCGACGATGACGATGGGATCGGACATGGTGTTCTCCTTTGATCTGAATGCAAGTGGGCACATTTTGCCGCGAAAGCCCACCGATGCGGGGGTGCGAACTCGGTACGGACGATTACGTATGCCCCGAGGGTGTCAACCTCAGCGCAGCGCTGGCGCCGCACAGCTGGATTGGCACGCCGGGCACCTCGGAAAATCCGTTCTCCCTAGGTACCCAACTCACGACAATGAAGTGCCAAGGTGATTCGGAATACCGGACACAGCCAGGAGCTAGCCGCCACCTTGAACAAAGCCTCTTGCGAATGATCATGCCGGCAGCGCCACGATGTTATTCACCTTTTTTGCGGGTTTTCGCGGTTTGTTATTTGCGTGAACAAGGTGTACGGTTGATCTGATCATTGAATTCAAACAGGCCTTGGTTGCCTCAGGAATTGCTCTTGGTTTTATCAACTCGGCCTCACAGCAGATAAACGCCATTCGCCGGGTCTCACTCAAAATCACATGACCCAGGACTCAGACAAGTTCAAGATATTTTGGCCGCGCCACGCCGTACCCGGCGCACTCGTGGTTGTTGGAACCATTCAACAAGCCGAGCGCTTACTCACCTTAGAACGAAACGCGAAGCAATCGCTTTATTCCGTCCGTGCAATCCTGTCAGACCATATTCCGTTGAAGGGATCGCTTACCGAGTTGATCGAAGTGCATCACTCCTCTCCGATTGCGCTGAACGAGCCATCCCTAACCATGTATCTTCACAGGGGAGGTGATGCAGCGGTGTTCTTCGACTTTTGCTCCGACGGCGATGAACATCTCTCGTACATCCGTGTAGAGGTCGAGGCGGACGCTCCTCTAGCTGCGTTTCAAGCAGCCCGCACAGCCGTCAACCAACTGCTGGACACACTGATGCGCAGGGTATGGCTGCCATTAGTTATCGCACGACTTGATCTCTTTGACTCGGCCGAAGATCCGCTTGCCTCCCAACTCTTGCTTCCATTCCCCTCAGGCTTACGAATTGGCCCTTTGGGCGGGATTCACCAGTATCCGGCGTTCTCAGAATTGGAAAGTCTTGCGAGAGAAGCAATCTGTGCGACGAGCCCCTACTATCGTCTACTCTGCGCCCATCGCCTCTACGATGGCACGGGACACGTTCGGTCCTGGCTACGGAAGACCGCCGAGAACCTCAACATTGACGAGCCGCTGCCTAAAGACCTACCAGTTGATCAAGCTCTGCTTGAAGGTTTGGGGTTTCCCGCGGAAGCTCGCAAAGGAATTCGTAAGGTAAACGACCTTCACGGTAAGCTGACTGATCTACGGAATCAAGTCGCCCATTTCCTCTTGTCTAGAGAAGGTTCCCAGTCGCCCTTGCATGTATCGGACGGACACACATATCTAGTATTTTCAATCGCCGGCGCTGCATTGCTGCATTATGGGTTCTTAACGTTGAACGAGTTGTCTGCTTACTGTCGGCAACACTTAGGCTCTCACCTTGCGAGAGGATCGATTCTTCCGCTCAAGGAACAGCGTGCTCGTTTCCGGGTAGTGGCACAGAACTCGCAGACAAGTTCCTCCACTCCCGACGTTGGAGGGGGCACCCCGCAAGACACCGCCCCAGCGTGAGTCTGGCTTGGTCGGGCAACGATTTGTGCTCGCACCATGAGGCGCCCGGCCAAGCCGGACTCACGCCCGCCAAGCGCCTCCGCGCAAGAGCAAGTCAGGCCTTGCTGATGGGAATGTAGATTTCCCCGCCAACACGTTTGAACTCTTCCGACATCGTCTCCATGCCGGCAGTCAAAGCCTGCTCTTCGCTCACACCCTGTGTTTTGGCGAACTCACGCACCTCCTGCGTGATCTTCATGGAGCAGAACTTTGGCCCGCACATGGAACAGAAGTGCGCCACCTTGGCGGAATCCTTCGGTAGCGTCTCGTCGTGGAATTTCTGCGCTGTGTCCGGGTCGAGCGAGAGATTGAACTGGTCCATCCAGCGGAACTCGAAGCGCGCTTTCGACAATGCATCGTCGCGCGCCCGCGCGCCGGGATGGCCCTTGGCCACGTCGGCCGCGTGCGCTGCGATCTTGTAGGTGATGATGCCGGTCTTCACGTCCTCGCGGTCCGGCAGGCCCAGGTGCTCCTTGGGCGTGACGTAGCACAGCATGGCGGTGCCGAACCAGCCGATCATGGCGGCCCCAATGCCGCTGGTGATGTGGTCGTAGCCGGGTGCAATGTCGGTGGTCAACGGGCCCAGGGTGTAGAACGGCGCCTCGCCGCAGTGCTTCAACTGCTCGGTCATGTTGGCTTGCACCATGTGCATGGGCACGTGGCCCGGGCCTTCGATCATGGTCTGCACGTCATGTTTCCAGGCGATCTGTGTCAACTCGCCCAGCGTGCGCAACTCGGCGAACTGCGCCTCGTCGTTGGCGTCCGCACCCGAGCCCGGGCGCAGACCGTCACCGAGTGAGAAGCTGACGTCATAGGCCTTCATGATGTCGCAGATGTCCTCGAAGTGGGTGTAGAGGAAGTTCTCCTGGTGGTGGGCGATGCACCACTTGGCCAGGATGGACCCGCCGCGCGAGACGATGCCCGTCACGCGATTCGCCGTGAGGTGGATGAAGGGCAGACGCACGCCGGCATGGATGGTGAAGTAGTCCACGCCCTGCTCGGCCTGTTCGATCAAGGTGTCGCGAAAGATTTCCCAGGTCAGGTCTTCCGCCACGCCACCCACCTTCTCCAGCGCCTGATAGATCGGCACCGTGCCGATAGGCACCGGCGCGTTGCGCAGGATCCAGTCGCGTGTGGTGTGGATGTTGCGGCCGGTGGAGAGGTCCATCACGGTGTCGGCGCCCCAGCGGATGGACCACACCAATTTCTCCACCTCTTCCTCAATGCTCGACGTCACCGCCGAGTTGCCGATGTTGGCGTTGATCTTGACCAGGAAGTTGCGCCCGATCGCCATCGGCTCCAGCTCGGGGTGGTTGATGTTGGCCGGGATGATGGCGCGGCCGCGCGCCACCTCGTCGCGAACGAACTCGGGCGTCACTTCACGCGGAATGGCAGCGCCGAAGCTGTTGCCGGCCAGGCGCTTCTCACGCTCGGCATTGCCCAGGTATTGGACCATCCAGTCGCGCTGCTGGTTCTCGCGGATCGCCACGTACTCCATCTCCGGCGTGATGATGCCTTGGCGGGCGTAATGCATCTGGCTCACGTTGGCGCCGGCCTTGGCACGGCGCGGCGTGCGCTGCAGGCCGGCCGCCTGCGTGCGCAACGCTGCCAGCGCATCGCTCTCGCCACTCTTCAGGCCGTCATCGAGCGCGTACGGTGCGCGCCCCGGGTAGCCTTCGGTGTCGCCGCGCACGGCAATCCAGCTCTCGCGCAAGGCCGGCAAGCCCCGGCGCACGTCAATGGTCGCCTGCGGGTCGGTGTAAGGGCCGGAGGTGTCGTACACCGTGATGGCCTCGCCGTTGCTCTGCGTGATCTCGCGCATCGGCACGCGCACATCGGTGCGCGTGCCGGGTACGTAAATCTTGCGCGAGGCCGGCAAGGGCTCACGCGTGAGGGAGATGAACTGGGCGAGTTTGTCGGGTGCATTCATGCGAAGTCTCCTTGTGACAGCAAACACGTTGCTCCGAAGGAGGTTCACAGAACGCGAACCGGAAGACGGCACGAGGCCAGCAAGCGGGACAGACCATGCTCTTCATGAGTGAAAGGCAGCAGGTCAGGCTCTTCTTACGCCGGTATGAACCGGATCAAGTTCGCGGGTTTGGAATCCATCTCAGCGCAACCATTGCGCACCCCGGGCAAGACAAAGTGTACGCCAGCCCATGACCAACGCCATGACCGAAGTCAATTTTTGTCGACCGGCAAACTACATGCTGGTGCGCTGCTGAGAGAAGCGCCGGCTGCGCTCGTAGGGAAACACGTCGTACACGTACCCCTGCCGGATGCGTTCCTGGTGGCTTTGCCAGAAGGTCACGTCGAGCAGGTCGGCGTGGTGCTGCATGAAAACCTCGCGCACCACCGGATTCCCCAGTAGGAAGGGCGCAAAGGTCTCCGGAAACACATCGTGCGGCCCCACGCTGTACCAGACCTCGCCCGACATTTCCTCTTCCTCGGTGCGGGGCTGCGGCACGCGACGGAAGTTGCAGCCGGTGACGTACTCGATCTCGTCGTAGTCGTAGAACACCACCTTGCCATGGCGCGTGACACCGAAGTTCTTCCACAGCATGTCGCCCGGGAAGATGTTGGCCGCCACCAGGTCCTTGATGGCATTGCCGTACTCGATGACGGCGCGTTCCAGCTGAGCCCGCGCCCGCATGGCGTCCTCGTCCGTGCGCGACGGATCGGCCCCACCGGCATCAAACGCCTCCTGCAGGTAGATGTTGAGCGGGATCATGCGCCGCTCGATGTACAGGTGCTGGATGATCACCTCGCTACGGCCGTCACCATCACGGTCGCTGATCTCCAGCTGGCTCGGCGCGAACTTTTCAATCTCGGCGATCAGCTCGTCATCAAAACGCTCGCGCGGGAACGCCACCAGGCTGTACTCCAAGGTATCGGCCATGCGGCCCACGCGGTCGTGCTGCTTCACCAGCAGGTACTTGCCCTTGATCTGCTCGCGTGTGGTGTCCTTCGGCGGCGGATACCAGTCCTTGATGAGCTTGAACACATAGGGAAAGGACGGCAGGTCGAACACCAGCATCACCATGCCCTTGATGCCGGGTGCGATGCGAAACTTGTCGCTTGAGTGTTTCAGGTGGTAGAGAAAGTCGCGGTAGAACAGCGTCTTGCCCTGCTTGGCCAGGCCCAGCGCGTTGTAGAGTTCGGCCCGCGGCTTGCGCGGCATCATGCTGCGCAGGAACTGCACATAAGCCGACGGCACTTCCATGTCGACCATGAAATAGGCGCGCGCGAAGGAGAACAGCATCAGCATGTCCTCCTCGCCGAACAACGCGGCGTCGATCACCAGCTGGCCATGCTCGTTGTGCAGGATGGGCAGGGCGAATGGCACCTCGACAAAACCGTTGATGATCTTGCCCACCGCGTAGGCGCCCTTGTTGCGAAAAAACAGGCTGGACAGTACCTGCACCTGAAAGTTGGCGCGCAGCTTCACCTGCCCCAGTTGCGCGTTCACTGCCGCCAGCACGTGGTCGACATCACGCCCCAGGTCCTCGAACGGGCGCTGCAACTGGAAGTTGGTGATGATGCGCTCGATGGCTTCGCGCAGCGTCTCGCGCGTCGGGTAGTAGGCACGGTAGGTCGGCTTCGCGGCCGGCTCGTCGTTTTCGATGTACTCGGTGCTGACGGCCGGACGTACGAAGATGAAGTCGTTCTGGAAGTGCGTGCGGTGCAGGATCTTGCAGGTGACCGAGTTGAAGAAGGTCTCGGCCAGCTCGGGCTGGTGGTGGTCCACCAGCAGGCCGATGTAGTGCAGCTTGACCTGATGCCAGATGTCCATTGGCTGCGTGCCGGCCTTGAATTCCTTTTCCAACCGGGTCACGCACTCCTTGACACGCAGGTCATAGAACTCGATGCGCTCGCGCTGGGCACGCTGCTGACCATGCCAGTCGGCGGTCTCGAAACGGTGCTTGGCGCGCGCGGACTCGGTACGGAACAGCCGGTAGTGGCGGTTGAAACCATCCATCATCGCCTTGGCGATGTCGTAGGCGATGGAGGAGTCAAGCCGCTGCGGAAACATCGGGGCCCTCAGGACTTGGCGGCAAGCACTCCCTGAATCGCGGCCCGGTACATGGGCTCAATCGAGTCGGTGCTGTTGATGGTCATCTTGAGATCGTGCAGCAAGCCATCGTTCACCCCGAAGGACCAACCGTGAATGCTGACGTTCTGACCGCTGGCCCAGGCGTCGAGCATGACGGTGCTGACGCCGACATTGACCACCTGCTCGATGACGTTGAGCTCCACCAGGGCGTCATGGCGAAAACGCTCGGGCATGGCATCCAGCAGCCCGCGATGGCGGTCGCGCACATCCTGGATGTGGCGCAGCCAGTTGTCGGCCAGACCGATACGCGCGCCCTCCAGCGCGGCCTGCACGCCGGAGCAACCGTAGTGACCCACCACCATGATGTGCTCAACCTTGAGCCGTTCGACCGCGAACTGAATGGCAGACAACGCATTCAGGTCCGAATGCACCACGATATTGGCGACATTGCGGTGCACAAACACCTCGCCTGGATCAAGGCCGGTGATCTGGTTGGCCGGCACCCGGCTGTCGGAGCAACCGATCCACATGTACTTGGGCGTCTGCTGCTTGACCAGCCCGGTGAAGAAACCGGGGCGCTCGCGCTCCATTTGCTCAGCCCAGGCACGGTTGTGGAAAAACAGGTCTTCAAGGGATTTGCTCATGCGCTCGATTGTCCTACAGGTGAATTAGTGCCGCAGAGTGGCACGCACATTCCAGTCCAGCAAACCGAGTTGCGCGCGCGCCCAAGCATCCTGCTGCGCATCGAAACGGCAGTCGGCTCCGGCCGGCCCAGGCGAACAGACAAAGCTGGCCGGATCGCCCAGCGTCCAGCTGCCCCGCGCGTTGCGAGCCGTACCGTAGTAGTTCATGCTGAACGGCGCATTCAGGGCCGGGTTGGCCTGCTTCGCCGGATCGAGCAGCAGGTTACGGCCCGTCTTGACAAAACCGCTGTTGATGCCCAGCAAGGGCAGCAGCGTGGGGAACATGTCGCGATGGCTGGCCGGCAGCTGGCGCTGCGGTCCGCAATCGATGCCATCGCCCCAGATCACGAACGGCACCTGGCTGACCAGGTGGCGCCGTTCCGGTGTGGCGTACAGGCCGAAGCTGCGCACATTGTGGTCGCCGGTGGCAGCCATCACGGTATTGGCATGCTGCGGGCCCGAACGCACCTCCTGCACCAGACCGCCCAGCAGGTCGGTGGCGTAATGGTAGGAATCGATGTTGAGCCACAGCGTATCGGCGTTGCGTTCGCCGCCCCACTTGGCTTGGTTGCGCTCGATGCGCTGGTACTCCGGCGGCAGATCGTAAGGCGGGTGGTTGGTGGCGGTCAATACGAAGACGAACAGCGGTTTGTCCTCTTTTTTCTTCAGGCGTTCGGACAGGTAGCGGAACACATAACTGTCCCACACCCCCCAGATGCCCAGCGTGGCTTCGGGGTAGGCGGCCTTGAGGTTGTTCGCATCCACCACCTCGTCAAAACCCTGCGTCCTGAGCACGCGATCGAGATCGCGCCAGCCTGAGCGCGTCGACGTCACGAACAGGGTGTGATAGCCGGCCTGCTTCAGGATCAGCGGAACCGACCAGGGAATCGGGCGCTTGCCTTGCGGCCCGAGCGTCAACGGCGTGATCGGCGTGGAAAACAAAATGGCTTCCAGCGAGGGATGCGTGCCGGGCTGCGCCGAATCGAAGTTGGAAAAATGGCAGGCCTGCGCCAGCGTCGGTGCCAGCCGGCCCAACACGTCGAAGTCCTTCGCCTGGTAGCGGAACGGCTCGGCACTCCAGGACTCCATCAGGAAGAACAGCAGGTTCTTGTGTGGTTTGCCGGCGGCAGACGGGGCCTCGCCTCCTTTAGCGAACAGCGAGGCGCGCAACGCCTTGTTATCGCTCGCCTCGATGCCGAGCACGCGCGCTGCCGCCATGGGCGAGTCGTAGCCCAGCTGCTTCAGGCCCAGCAACGGATCGCTGAAATTCTGCGACGCCTTGCGGCCATCCCAGGCGAACTTGAGCGCAATCACGCCGTTGGGCACCATGTCGTTGAGGAACTGCGAGGTGGTGACCGAGACGTTCTGCCGACCCAGCGCCATGGCGCGCAGCGTACCTTTGGTCGTCAGCGCCAGCAGGAACAGCGCACACAACACCCCCAGCAAGGTGAGCCAGACCGGGATGAGACGGTCGCCAATGCCACGGTTCAGTCGCAGACTCAGCCGGTCATAAGCCGCCTTGCGGGCCGCCATGGCACCCCAGCTCGCGGCGGCGAGCACCGATAGCGTCAGCGTGACCGGGAAGTCGCTCCAGATGGTCTGAAGGATGGCCTTGGTGTCGTCTTCGAAGAAACCGAACACCACCGGATCGATCGGCGTCTTGTAAAAACCGAAGTAATGCAGGTTGACCAGCGAGGCGGTGACGAACAACAAGGTCACCGTACCGGTCAGCCAGCTGTGCCAGCGCGCCGGCACGATGATCAGCACCGGCCACAGCAGAATGGCCGCCGCCGCGCAGACCTTGAGGTCGAAGCGCGCGCCCTGGAACACCACGGACCAGAGGTCGGCCAGCGAGACCTCAAGGCCTTCGGGCCAGTGCCAGGCGATCTGCCCCACGCGCAGCAGCGATAGCGCACAGGCCACGCACAGCACCATGACCCAGGCCTGCAGGGTGGCAGAGGCCAGCGCCCCCAGCAGATGCCGCCCGAAGGTCCGCAGCGAAAACTTCATTGTCGAACTTCCCTTATTCACTCAGGGAAGTATTGTGCCGCCTGCCGTCGCCCCCCCTGTATCCAGGGAGGGAACCGGTCACATGGTTTCGGCAAACAGCTCGCGACCGATCAGCATGCGGCGGATTTCGCTGGTGCCGGCACCGATCTCGTACAGCTTGGCATCGCGCCACAGGCGGCCCAGCGGGTATTCGTTGATGTAGCCGTTGCCGCCATAGATCTGCACGCCCTCGCCGGCCATCCAGGTGGCCTTCTCGGCGCACCACAGAATGACCGAGGCGCAATCCTTGCGCACCTGGCGCACGTGCTCGGTGCCCAGCATGTCCAGGTTCTTGGCCACGGTGTAGGCGAACGAGCGGCCGGCCTGCAGCACGGTGTACATGTCGGCCACCTTGCCCTGGATCAGCTGGAACTCGCCGATGCTCTGGCCAAACTGCTTGCGGTCGTGGATGTAGGGCACCACGTTGTCCATCACCGATTGCATGATGCCCAGCGGGCCACCGGTCAGCACCGCACGTTCGTAGTCCAGGCCGCTCATCAGTACCTTGGCGCCACCGTTGAGGCTGCCCAGCACGTTGCTCGCCGGCACCTCCACGTTCTGGAACACCAGCTCGCCGGTGTGGCTGCCGCGCATGCCCAGCTTGTCGAGCTTTTGCGCCACGGAAAAGCCCTTCTAGCCATTTTCGATCAGGAAGGCGGTGACGCCGCGCGCGCCGAGTTCGGGCTCGGTCTTGGCGTAAACCACCAGCGTGTCAGCGTCGGGGCCGTTGGTGATCCACATCTTGCTGCCGTTGAGCAGGTAGTAACCGCCCTTGTCTTCTGCCTTGAGCTTCATGCTGATCACGTCGCTGCCGGCGCCCGGCTCGCTCATGGCCAGTGCGCCCACATGTTCGCCGCTGATGAGTTTGGGCAGGTATTTCGCGCGCTGCCCGTCCGTGCCGTTGCGCTTGATCTGGTTCACACACAGGTTGCTGTGCGCGCCATAACTCA
>JAUXVI010000016.1 GCA_030680575.1 Hylemonella sp. | reverse complement strand
TATCGAGGCATGGCGATGCCACTACAACACCGTGCGCCCCCATAGCAGCCTGGCCTACCTGACCCCGCACGAGTTCAAACAGCAATATCATTCAATCCCCAACCCGGCCGTCTTACAGGAATGAATGGCTCGGAAAAACCGGGCAGGTCATGAGCATGATGGAGGAAGCACGGGTTTGCTTTGTGAACGGTCAGTACATGGCTACCGTGTTGTGTGCAACTTCCGTCGTCGAGCACTTACTAGTTGCGGAGTTAGAAGGAAAGTTGGCCGGTAAACCGACACTAGGACAATCAATTGATGTGGCTGAAGAAAAGCAAATTTACTCAGCAGGGATGATCAAAGACTTGCGTGAGCTTAACGGGCTTCGTAATCCTTTGGCTCACCGACGTGACGCAAGTGACCTCAGCACATTGGCGAACCGGTATTTGGCGAAACAGGTCCACCCCGATGCAATAAAGGAACAAGATGCACGGCGCTCTCTAGAGGTGATGTACAAATATTTCTTACAGGTGCTGAAAGCCGGACGCCTAACGAATCGATGAAGCTGACACTGATCTCATATGTTGAGCGTCCGCTTTCACGGCTTGCGACTTTAGGCAACGGGCACAGAGCGGCCCGAGAAATGAAGACCTCAAAATCCAAGATGATGGATTGGAAATTGGTTTGCCTTACACCACAAAAGTAGACGAAAAAATTTAAAGATCTTCGACCCCCTCACTTCAAGGTCTGCAGGGGAAGATCCTTGAGGTGCGTCACGTGGGCTCCGGCGGCAAAACAGTGAGTTGTTCCCAGTATAGAGGCTCAAAATGCCAAGGGGGAGAGCTCTCGCGACGCGCCAGGTGCACTTCAGACAGGAAATCGGCGCGTGATATTTCCCGTGCGCCGAGCGACGCCAGATGCCGGGTATTTTGTTGGCAGTCGATCTGTCGAATCCCGTGCTGGCGGCAAAAGCAGACCAAGGCTGCCAGCGCGATCTTGGAGGCGTCGCTGACGCGTGTGAACATCGATTCGCCAAAGACGGCTTGACCCAACGCCACGCAGTACAAGCCACCAACCAGTTTGCCGTCGATCCAGGTCTCCACGCTGTGGGCAAAACCGGCCCGGTGCAGGGCGCGGTAAGCCTGCACCATGGGTGGCACGATCCAGGTGCCTGACTGGCCTTCGCGCGCGCTGCCAGCGCAGGCCTCGATCACCTGGTCGAATGCCGAGTCGATGCGGACCTCGCAGCCGGGTGTGGCGAGAAATTTCTGCAGTGTTTTTTTGAGCGAGCGGTGCAGGCGAAACTTCGCAACATTCAGCACCATGCGCGGGTCGGGGCTCCACCACAGGATTGGCTGGCCCGTACTGAACCACGGGAAGATGCCCTCGGCATAGGCTTGGCACAGGGTTGGCACATCAAGTTGTCCGCCGGCCGCCAGCAGGCCAGGGGCTTCGGAGTTGGTGCCCCAAGCTTGGTTGACGGGAGGAAAGTCGTCGCCTGGATCAAGCCAGGGCAGGGGCGGTGAGTGCGAATGCATCCAATAACTTTAGCCGAGCCGGAAATCACGTCTTGGAGCCGGTAGAATACGCAGCTTGTCGGGGCGTAGCGCAGCCTGGTAGCGCATCTGCTTTGGGAGCAGAGGGTCGCGAGTTCGAATCCCGCCGCCCCGACCATCTCTTCACGATCTCTGCCCGTAGCTCAGTTGGATAGAGCAACAGCCTTCTAAGCTGTGGGTCGGGGGTTCGATCCCCTCCGGGCAGGCCAGTTCTGATGGCCGTGGCTCTTTCCCCCAAAATTTCATTTATTTATCGCTTTGACGCCGTCGAATAGGCGCCTGATGTGCAAGACCACGATCATGGGGGAAACGGGATAAGCCGGGATTAAACGAGCCGAGTCGGGATATTTTCAGTTAAATCAACGGGTTGCGGAGAAAACGGCCTATCGATCTCAATATAGAGCGGGCCACGTTATTTTTCTCCGGGCTCACGATATTGGAGCAAGCTGGCAGGCTAGCAAGCTCGGTCAACAAGGCCGTTTGCAGGCCATGCAATCGGGTGATCTCCGCGAGGATTTCACCTCGGCGACCAGGCTCGACAACTTGTTGCCGTGGCCTCATGGTTACCGTGAGCAGTGGGGCAACACCGCGACCTGATTCAGCATCCACAGCACGCAAACGCTGGGCGTATCGGTGTATTGAGGACCGACTGACAGAATGACCTTGAGCCAGTAGCCATGCGCCAGCGGCATCCAAATCACCGTAGGCATTTTGACGAAACATGGCATCCAACCCATCTCTGACCGGCGGGGGTAGCCTCGCTGCAAGATGTCGGCCTTTGGCACTCATGAAAAATCCTTAAATGGTCAGCTAACACGCGAATTCAGAACACGACTTCCGAATTCGTCACCAATGACGGACCAGATGAATTCGGAAGCAAAAGTTGTAAAGCACTTTAGATAATTGCTTGTGGATAACTCGGCAGCAGGCGCTAACTGAACGAACTCTAATTTCTCTGCCGATTGGCGGATGGAGATTTGTCCTGAAGAACGCGAAGTTTCACGGCCGCCGCTGTTACTTCGGAAACATGCCGACGCAGGCTATCGTTCACTACACGAATAAGCGAAGACAGTTCATCGCGTCCAACCGCGTTCAAATTGAGCGTGCCGGAGCCTTGAATCGCCCCGGGTTTCGTGGAGGCCCGTTGGGTTAAGTCAGGCCGGGATGGCCGCCTGACTGGCTAATTGCCGATAGTAGTTTTCTTCAGCTTCGGCAGGGGGAATATATCCAATCGGTTCAAGCAGTCGGTGGTGGTT